>NZ_AP022575.1:1930294-2573725 GCF_010730055.1 Mycobacterium shinjukuense
ATCTCATCGCGGCGGAAAGCTCCCGCGCGGCCAGCCGCGCCTCTTTCCGGTGCTCGCCATCGGCCTTGTTCACCACCACGATGTCGGCGAGCTCCAACACACCTTTTTTGATGCCCTGCAACTGATCGCCGGTGCGGGCCAGGGTCAACAACACGAAGGTGTCGACCATGTTGGCCACCGCAACTTCGGACTGGCCGACACCGACGGTTTCGATCAGGATCACGTCAAAACCGGCCGCCTCCAACAAGACAATCGTCTCCCGAGTGGCCTTTGCCACACCGCCCAAGGTGCCCGAGGTCGGCGACGGCCTGATGTAGGCGTCGGGATGCGTTGCCAGCCGCGACATCCGGGTCTTGTCGCCGAGAATCGATCCGCCGGTGCGGGTGGACGACGGGTCGACCGCCAGCACCGCGACCCGATGCCCCCGCCCGATCAGGTGCATGCCGAGCGCCTCGATTGTGGTCGACTTGCCCGCGCCCGGCACGCCGGTAATGCCGACCCGGTGGGCGTTTCCGGAATCCGGCAGCAATGTCAGCAACAGCTGTTGCGCCTGCTCCCGGTGGTCAGCTCGGGTGGACTCCACCAGCGTGATGGCCCGCGGCAACGCGGCGCGGTCGCCGCCGCGCACCGCCGTGGCCAATTCCGCTACCGTGTCGTCGTTTTGGGATGTCATCGAGTCCCTAGCATGCCAGCGGCGGTTGGCCTACGTCACCGTGCCCGCCGTCGAGTGGCCCCGGGGTGCCTCAGCCGCCGATGTTGTTGGCGGACCCGGTCGGTATCACCGCCAGCGCCAGCACAACGCAGACGAAGACCAGCACGTTTCTCCTCGACGGCGGTTGCTCGATCTCTGGTCTGTTGATCGCGTACAGGATGTAGACAATGGCCACGTCGAGTGTGATCATCACCCACCAGCGAGTCCAATCGACGGCCGTGATGAACAGCGGAACTAGCAATGCCGATGCCAGCGCCGGCAACACCAGATTGCCGCGCAGTTCGGCAAGGAAGGTTCTGACCGGAACGGCGGAGACATAGCGGATCATCCAAGTCGTGGCAACGAAGAACAGCAACCCGAGAAGGAACGCACCGAATAGTGCGGGGAAGCCAACCATGATTACCAGCTTTGCGGAGGTAATCCAGTCGAGGTTAAACCCCGGGGTCACATACTGGCACACCCAGTCGTGGTAGTCCGCGCGGCTCTCGACACGACCGAGCATGTAATCGAGAACTCGCTGCGGTGTCGTTGCCACCGCCCACGGATTTTCGACCATCCCGTGCGGGACATGGGAACACAACTGGTCCGCGATATCGCGACGCCCCACCACAGCGAGCAACAATACTGAGACGATCCCCGGGCCGATAGCCAACACAGTACAGATTCGCCGTGCGGCGGGCGTCGCATCCTTCGACAGAACGACAATGGCGAGCACCGCGCCGAGCGCGAATTCCAGTGGAATCGCTTCGTGTACCAGCGCCAGCACGGCCATCGCGATTCCGTACAGCGTACCGAGCACCACCCGGGTTCGAGGGGTGTGGACCCTGGTCAGAGAGATGCTGAAGGCCACCAGCGCGGTCATCCCGAAGAGTTCCGGATGCGGATTATAAATGGCGTAAGAAAAGGCAAAGGGCAGCACCGGAACGAGCAGGGCGAGCATTATCCTGCGCTCGGACCTGGTGCCCGTGGAAAGAACCAGCCACATCACGACGGCAAGGGCGATCAGCCACACCGTGATGGACATCCACAGAATCGTATAGGCACCGGCGAAGAAATGATCGCCAGGCAACCTGCGGATCAGTTCGCCGGCGAGCCCGCGACGTACAAATCCGAATTCATAGTTGGCCGCGTAATACTCCAACCACAGGATGGCATTCGGAAAAACAGCTTCCACAAAATACACATGCCAGACACCCCAGACGACCAACCAGGTCGACACCAATACGTACACCCGCGCGCGTTTGTCGGCGAGTTGAGCGTATTTCACGCGGATTCCCGCGCTGCCCAGCGTCGATTAGTCGGCACCGCCAATTTCACCCTCCACGCCCCAAGGTCGAAGCAGAGACTAGCCGACGCGGAATGACGGTCGCAACGGGTTCGGGTCAATGGATCGCCCGCGCTAGTCCAGCGCGTACCCCAGCCGCTCGGCCAGCTTGTGCAGCAAGCCGATGGCGGCGTCAGCGATCACCGTGCCGGGCGGGAAGATGGCGGCGGCGCCCGCGGCGTACAACTCGTCGAAGTCACCGGGGGGGATGACGCCGCCGACCACGATCATGATGTCGGGTCGACCCACCGCAACCAACGCATCACGCAGCGCCGGCACCAGCGTTAGGTGGCCGGCGGCCAGCGAGGACACCCCGACCACGTGCACGTCGTTGTCGGCGGCCTGGCGGGCCACCTCCTCGGGGGTGGAGAACAGCGATCCGACGTCGACGTCGAAACCGAGGTCGGCGAACGCCGTCGCGATCACCTTCTGACCGCGGTCGTGGCCATCCTGACCCATCTTGGCAATCAGGATCCTGGGCCGGCGACCGTCGGCCTCGGCGAACTTCTCCACTAGCTCGGTTGCGGCTGCGATGTTGGGGACCTTTCCGACTTCGTCACGGTAGACCCCGGAGATGGTACGGATCTCCGCCTGGTGACGGCCGTAGACCTGCTCCAGTGCGTCGGAGATCTCGCCGACGGTGGCCTTGGCCCGGGCCGCGTTGATCGCGAGGGCCAGCAGATTGTTGCCCAGCCCGTCGGGCCCGGCGCGCCCGGGGGCGGCGGCGGCGCGGGTCAGTTCCGCCAGGGCGGCCCGCACCGCCGCCTGGTCCCGGCTCGCCCGCAGCTGCTGCAGTTTGGCCAGCTGCTCGGCGCGCACCCGGCTGTTTTCCACCTTGAGCACCTCGATCTCGTGGTCCTCGGCCACCTGGTACTTGTTGACGCCGACCACCGGCTGCTGACCGGAGTCGATGCGGGCCTGGGTGCGCGCGGCGGCCTCCTCGATGCGCAGCTTGGGGATGCCGTCGCTGATGGCCTGCGCCATGCCGCCGTGCTCGGCGACCTCGGCGATGTGGGCTCGGGCCCGCTGCGCGAGCCGATGGGTCAGCCACTCCACGTAGTAGGAGCCCCCCCACGGGTCGATCGGCCGGGTGGTGCCCGACTCCTGCTGCAGCACCAGCTGGGTGTTGCGGGCGATCCGGGCGGAGAAGTCGGTGGGCAGCGCCAGCGCCTCGTCCAGCGCGTTGGTGTGCAGCGACTGGGTGTGCCCCTGGGTCGCGGCCATCGCCTCGATGCAGGTGCGGGCCACGTTGTTGAAAACGTCCTGGGCGGTCAGCGACCACCCCGAGGTTTGCGAATGTGTACGCAGCGAAAGGGATTTGGCGCTCTTGGGCGCGAACTGCGCGACCAGCTCGCTCCACAACAGCCGGCCGGCCCGCAGTTTGGCGACTTCCATGAAGAAGTTCATCCCGATGCCCCAGAAGAAGGACAACCGGGGCGCGAAGCTGTCGATGTCCAGGCCGGCGTCCAGGCCCGCCTTGATGTAGTCGACGCCGTCGGCCAGGGTGTAGGCCAGCTCCAAATCGGCTGTGGCACCGGCTTCTTGGATGTGATAGCCGGAGATGGAGATGGAGTTGAACTTCGGCATCTTGGCGCTGGTGTAGGCGAAGATGTCGGAGATGATCCGCATCGACGGCTTTGGCGGATAGATGTAGGTGTTGCGCACCATGAATTCTTTGAGGATGTCGTTCTGGATGGTGCCGGCCAGCTGCTCCGGCGACACCCCCTGCTCCTCGGCGGCGACCACATACAGCGCCAGGATCGGCAGCACCGCGCCGTTCATCGTCATCGACACGCTTACCGCCGACAGGTCGATCCCGTCGAACAGCTGCCGCATGTCGAGGATGGAATCGATTGCCACCCCGGCCATTCCGACGTCGCCCTGCACCCGGGGATGGTCGGAGTCGTAGCCGCGGTGGGTGGCCAGGTCGAAGGCCACCGACAGCCCCTTCTGGCCGGCGGCCAGGTTGCGGCGGTAGAACGCGTTGGAGTCCGCGGCGGTGGAGAATCCGGCGTATTGGCGGATGGTCCACGGCTGGTTGACATACATCGTGGGATAGGGGCCGCGCACAAACGGGGGCTCGCCGGGGAAACTGTGCAGCGGGTAGCCGTCGGCCTCGGCGGCGCGCCGGTCGGCAGCGATGTACACCGGTTTGACGACGATGCCTTCCGGCGTATGCCAGGGCAACTGATCGGGCGGGTATCCGTGGGCCGCGGCGGCAGCCGCGACATGCCTGTCCACGGCGGCTTCGGTGGGCGGCGGCACGCTGCGGTCACCGTGCAACGGGACATCAGCGAAACTGCCTGCCAGGCTGGCCGGGAGGGGTGTGCTCGTCGTCATGGCGGCTACGCTCCCAACCGGGTGAGCAGGTTCGACAGGGCTTCGACCGCATCGATGTTCGCGGTCAAGAACTCGTCGGGCCGCGGCTGGGCGTCCCCCAGCGCCTGCTCCGGTCCGGCCAGGTAGACCCGTGCTATTCCAGCGTTTTTGGCAGCCTGCACGACGCCCGCGGCCTCGTCTCGGTAGCGCCGATCGGTGCCGCAGATCACCGCCGCGGTGGGCGACGCGGCATCCGAAACCGCCTCAGCGACGGCGTGGGCGACACCGGCGGCATCGACCGTTCCCGGGTTGCTGGCCTCGACGCCGCCCGAGGCCAGCAGGTTCGTCGCGAACGTCGTGCGGGTGTTGTGCTCGGCCAGCGGCCCCAACGGCAACAACAGCACCTTCGGTCGGGTACCCGTGCGGGCCAAGTAGGCATCTGACCGGTCCCGCAACGCCTCGAACTGAGCGGCGTAGCGCACCAGGGTGCCTGCACCGGCGGGCGTGACGGCCGGATCGCTGGGCGGTACCGGGGGTTCGGCAAGATTCGGAAACTCGTTGACGCCGGTGATCGCGATGCGCCGGTGTGCGATGTCCTCGGCGCGGCGCGCCGCGAGCTCGCCGAGCTGGTCGGCCAGGAAATCCTGGGCGTTGACGAATCCGCCGTGGGCCTCGATGGCCTGGAAATGTCGCCAGGCCCGCTGCGCCAACTGTTCGGTGAGGTCCTCGACGAACCACGACCCGCCAGCGGGATCGAGCACCCGGCCGACGTGCGACTCCTCCAAGAGCAGCAGCTGGGTATTGCGGGCGATCCGGCGCGCAAAACCGGCCGAGGTGCCCGGAAGGCCGCCCGGGATCGCCACGTCGAACGGATGCACCAGCACGGTGTCGGCGCCGCCGACGCCGGCGCCGAAGGCGGCCAGCGTGCAGCGCAGCATGTTCACCCACGGGTCACGCTGGGTCATCATCGGCAGCGAGGTCTCCGCGTGCACGGTGGCTGCTCCGGCGTCCGGGTCACCCGCGACCTCGGCGACCCGGGCCCACAGTTGGCGCATGGCCCGCATCTTGGCCAGCGTCATGAACTGGTCGTCATCGGCGGCGAGGCGGAAGCTGATCTGCCGTAGGGCC
This sequence comes from Mycobacterium shinjukuense, assembly GCF_010730055.1. Taxonomy (NCBI): domain Bacteria; kingdom Bacillati; phylum Actinomycetota; class Actinomycetes; order Mycobacteriales; family Mycobacteriaceae; genus Mycobacterium; species Mycobacterium shinjukuense. Next base: position 1,935,778 of record NZ_AP022575.1, read on the forward strand.
TGCCCGGTGGAGATCCCGGCGTCGCTAAGGATCCGCAGGTAGGTCACCGCGGCCGCGACGGTGGCCGCCAGTTCCCAGGCCGCGGTGGCGCCCAGGTTGTGGAAGCCGGGTCCGTCGACGGTGATCGCCCGCACGCCTGGCTCGGCGACCACCCGGGACGCCAGCGCGGTGACCTCCTCGATCGCCGGGGCGGGACGCCCGCTCAGCGCCGCCGTCAGCGGGTCGGCGCCCAGGTCGATCGACAACGTAGTGCGCTGGTCGCGAGCCAGCTTCGCGACCAGCGCCAGCATGACCTCGCTCGCCGCCGGGTAGTCGGCACCGGCATCGAGGATGACCGGTGCCAGGTTCAGGTACACCCCCGCCAGCAGCGCCTCGAGCTGGCCTGGCGCCACGCCCGACTTCCCCACCCGGATCAGCAGCGCGCTGACCCCGTCACCGAGCGCGGCCAACACCGCCGCGTTGGCATCACCGGCCGTCGCGCCGTTGGCCGGAAACGCCTCGGCAACCTTCCACCCGGACTTGACGTCGCGCGCCGCGTCACCGCCGCGTACGAACGGCCAGTCCCCCGGCAGCGGGGCCTCCGGCAACTCGTCGAAGGCGGTGTAGAGCGGCCGGATGACGAAACCATCGTAGGTTGGCCAATTCAGCAGCCGCTCGGGTTGGTCGCCGAGCTCGGCTGGATCGCTTCGGGTGCTCTGGGAAAGCACGCCGGCCACCGCGCGGCGCCATCGCCGGCGAACCTGTTCTAGCTCGGCGAGCTCGGGTACGTCAACGGACACCGACCGCTCCTATTTCCGCAGCACTTGACGACGTTGTTTCGGGTTGCTTCGGGGTTGCCACCTAACTAATCAGGCTAATTGATTGACCCCCTTGGCTCGGCGGCCAGGGCCGCGGATCGACACCCGAGTGTGACGAGAAACGCCAGCCTGGGGAAACGAGATATTCACCTTCGCCCCGTACCCTTGGCAGACGTGACGGCTCCCGCCATCGGCAAAGGCACCGATGCCGCGCGCAGTATCGGACTCGCGCTGGGTGCCGCTGCGCGTCAGCTATCGCTGCCGCGGGTCGTCGGCACGGTGGCGGGAATCACGGCATTGCTGGCGGTGGCCCTGCTGGTCCCGCTCCCCACGGCGGTGCAGCTGCGCGACTGGGCGACGTCGGTGGGCCCCTGGTTCCCGGTGGCGTTCCTGCTGGTGCACGTCGTGGCCACGGTGGTGCCGTTTCCCCGCACCGTGTTCACCGTGGCCGCCGGGTTGCTGTTCGGGCCGCTGGGGGGTGTGCTGATCGCGGTGACCGCCAGCACGGCGAGCGCGTTGATCGCGATGCTGCTGGTGCGCGCGGCCGGCTGGCGGCTCAACCGCCTGGTGCGCCATCGCGCGGTCGACCGGCTCGACGAGCGTCTGCGCGAGCGGGGGTGGCCCACGATTTTGTCGTTGCGGTTGATCCCTGCCGTACCGTTTGCGGCACTCAACTATGGTGCCGGCGCATCGGGCGTGCGGGTGCTGCCCTACACGCTGTCCACGCTGGGCGGTCTGCTCCCGGGAACCGCCGCCGTGGTGATCCTGGGCGACGCACTCGCCGGTGATGGCAACCCGCTGCTGATCCTGGCGTCGGTGTGTACCGGCGCCGTGGGGTTGGCTGGGCTGTTCTTCGAGATCCGCCACCATCGGCGCCAGCACCACCGCGCGTCGCCGTGCGAGGCCGACGAGCCCGTCCGCGAGCCGGCCGTCACGCACTGACGCCATCCGCATCGCGGTGCACTATTATGCCTGCGTTGCTGCTATTATGCATGCATGGTGGCCATCACGGTACGTGACGTCCCCGACAAGGTCCGCGACGAGCTGGCGGCGCGAGCCGCGCAAGCCGGGCAGTCACTGCAGGAATACCTGCGCGGACTGCTCATCGCGACCGCGGACAAGCCGACGACCCAAACGGTCATCGCCCGTGCCCGTGCGCGCGTGAACTCGACCGGCGTGCGCGTGGACGCGGCCACCATTCTGGCCGCAAAGGACGCCGATCGCCGGTGAGCGACCGGATCGTCTGCGACGCATCCGCGGTGGTGGCCGCCTTGCTCGATTCCGGTGACGACGGCCGCTGGGCCGCGCACCGGATGGCCGACGCCGATCTGTACGCGCCGACGTTGCTGCCGTATGAGTGCGCCAACATCATTGCGCGACAGGAACTCAACGGGACCATCAGTGCCGACCAGGCGGCTCAAGCGCACGTCGATCTGGTCGACCTGGCGATCGATCTGTGGCCATACGACGTGCTTTCGACGCGTGCATGGCAGCTGCGCGCCACGTTGTCCAGTTACGACGCCGCATACGTGGCGCTCGCGGAGATGCTGGCTGCGCCGTTAGTCACCTTGGACCGGCGGATTCGTCGTGCGCCCGGCATCACGTGTTCCGTGTCCGTCCCCGGCGACGACTGAGATCATGACCGGGAGTTTGGCGTCGCAGCCGTCGCTCGCTCGCATCGTCGTGCTGCTGGCCGGGGCGCTGCTGTGCCTGGCGGTGGCGGTGTGGCCCGTCCTGGCCACCCGGGTCAGGCGGGATCGTGAGCCGCGGGAATACGTGTTCGCGGGCACCGATGTGCACCACTTCCCGCCCGATCGTCCGACAATGTATAGCTGGCGACTGTCGATTGCCGCGCTGCTGAGCGCGGCCGCATTTGTCGCGGCACTCTGGATGCCGGGCAGGACGCCCAAGCCGGCGCGGCCGCTCATCCCCCTGCCGGCCGCAAGCGCCCTCAGCCCGGGCACCGGCATCGCCGTCATCTATGCCGACGGCTCTGGGGGAATGGGTTGTACGGCAGGGTTTTTGGTGCGCACGCGGGCTGGTCAAAGTGGTGTTCTCACGGCCGGTCACTGCAACAAGCCCGGCCAGGCGAGCAAGACATCGATGAACGCCGGAACCGGCCGCTACGTGACGGTGGGGACGTTTGGCCAAACGGTCAGCGAGGGACTTCGCGGGGAAGCGCACGATATCGGCCTGATCCTGCTCGATTCCGACAAGGTCGCGCGGACGTCGGCGATCGCCGCATCGCTACCGGTCACCGGCGTCACCTCCGACCTGCGAGTCGGCCAGCAGCTGTGCAAGTTCGGCATGCGCACCGGCACTGCCGAATGCGGGCAGATCACCGACGTCACCGAGAGCAAGGTGGCGTTCCTGGCGGCCAGCCAGTGCGGCGATTCCGGCGGGCCGGTGTACCTCATCCACAGCGACGGCACCGCAACCGCGGTCGGTATCCACATCCGCGGTGGACGTCCCGACGACCCCAATCCCGGGTGCTCGACCCCGGCGACGTTTTCGGTCGCCGAGCTCGTGCAGCCATGGCTCGACAGGTGGAGCTTGACGGTCGTCACCGAGATAGCGCCGCGCTGAGCCGATGTGGTTGGCGGCGGTCTGGTCGCACATCATCCGACCGGTCGTCCGGCTCGGCGAACCACGTTGTGCGCCTGCACTTATCGCTGGTGTCGGTCTCACGGGTCGTCGTCCTCGTCGTCGTGGTCGTGCAGGAGTTTTTCGGGGTGGAAGTAGCTGTTGGTGCGGGGTTGTCCATGGTCAAGATGGGCCGGCGGAATCCACTCGGTGGTGCCGTCTTTGCGTTTGCGGGTCCTCCAGCCCCCGCTGGTGACCAGTTGGTGGTGGGGGCCGCAGGCCTGGGTGAGGTCGTCGATATCGGTCTCCCGGCACTCGGAATAATCGGTCACATGGTGCACCTCGGTGAGATAGCCCGGCACATCGCAATTGGGAAAGGAACACCCGCGGTCCTTGCCGTACAACACGATTCGCTGGGCCGGGGAGGCCAGCCGCTTGGTGTGATAGAGCGCCAGCTCGCGGCCGTGGTCAAAGATGCGCAGGTAGTGGTGGGCGTGGGCGGCCAGCCGGATCACCTCGCTCATCGGCAGCAGGCTGCCGCCGCCGGTGAGCGCGTGCCCGGCAGCCGATTGCAACTCGGCCAGGCTGGTGGACACGATGATCGCCGCGGGCAGCCCGTTGTGTTGGCCCAGCTCCCCCGAGCACAGCAGCGCCCGCAGCCCGGCCTGCAGGCCGTCGTGGTTGCGCTGGGCGGCGCTGCGGGTGTCGGCGTCGATGGCGGCCTGTGACGGGGTGCCGGCCACACAGGGGGTGGGGTCGGCGGGGTTGGCCATGCCGGGGGCGGCCAGCTTGGCCAGCACGGCATCGAGGGTGGCGCGGGCTTCGGGGGTGAGGTAGCCGGTGATCGCCGACATGCCGTCGGCGCCCTGCTTGCCGAGGATGATGCCGCGGCGGCGGGCCCGGTCGGTGTCGCTGAAATTGCCGTCGGGGTTGAGGCAGTCGGCGAGTTTGGCGGCCAGCTTGTGCAGCTGGTCGGGCCGAAACCGGCCACCCAACTGAGCCAGTTCGGCTTCGGCTTTCTCCCGGGTGGGCAGGTCCACCCCGCTGGGCAGCTGGTGCAGAAAGGCGCGGATGATCCGCACATGGTCGGGTCCGAGACGCCCGGCGCGTTGGGCTTCGGCGGTGGCCGTCAGCAGCGGCGGCAACACCTCTCCGGTCAGCGCGCGCCGCGGCCCCAGCTCGGCGGCCTCGCCGATGCGCCGGGCTGCCTCGCCGCGGGTGATGCGCAACCGCTCGGCCAACGCGAAGGGGAGTTTGCCGCCCAGTTCGCTCGGGTCGGCCTGGTCGGCGAGCCTGTTGATGAACGGGTGCTCGACGGCGGGCAGGCGGCGGCGCAGCGTTTCGCAGCGTTCCAGCATGGCCAGGCATTCGGGGGTGGTCAGGGTGTCGATCGAGAGGTCCAGGGCCCGGTGAAGGGCGGTGTCGAGGGCGTCGAACACCGCGACAATCTCCTCCCGGCTACTCGAACGCATGTTCGAATACTATCACGGTTGGCTGGCGTATGCCACACCATTGAAGGGTAAATCCAATGTTACGCGAGTGAATTCAGTGACCAACGATGCCAAAAGGCCCGGCCTCAGCGGCCACGGCCGGGCGTGTCCCAACGACATCCAGCAAAATCACGCCGCCGCCCCAATACCACCCATCACTCTGGCCATTCACTCCGCCGCCGCAGCCAAGTACAGCCGGAAATTGATCGGTCGCGGCCGCGACCGAGCGGCCGCCGTCCGTTCGCGAACGATCGGCCATGGGCCCATTGTTATCGTGCGCGGCTGAGGCGAGGCCAAAGCACCCGAGTTTCTTCCCGATCCATCCGACGACATGGAGAACCACATGACCCACGACAACACCGCCGCCACCCCAGCCGACCCCGGTCGACGGCATTCCACAGCCGTGGTGGCCGGCGCCGGGCTTGCTGGCTTGGCGCTCGGCGCGATCGCCGCTTTCGCGGTCACCGGCCTCACCTTGAAGGTCCGTGTCGAGCTTCCGCCGCCGCCCTATCCGTCGGTGCTGTCATCGACGCCGCCGGTGAGCTACCCGCCACCGCCGCCCCCGGCGGCCGGCACCCCACCGGCGCCTACGTCCGGCTTAACGCCGCCCGTGCCGCCCGTGCCGCCCGGGCCCTGATTCTTCAGGTTCACTGCAACTGGGCCGCTCCACCCGCTGGGTCCGGGGCCGGGCGGGTTTGGGGGTGCCCGTACCGGCGACGGGGCAGCCGCCGGCCCCGCGGCGGGGCCGTGTTCTGTTGATGACGGCTTACCTGGGTGGGGTCGGCGTTTGGGTGGGCCCGGGAGACGCGGCCACGATGCGTGACATCATGACAGCGCCAGGTTCCCTGAGAACGCAGGGATGAAGGATGTCGTGGTTGGCCAAGCTCGGCGCACGTTTGATGCGCTCACGCAGCCTGATGCGCGCGCCGATCTGGATCTACAAGGCACGCGCGGGTGGGCTGTTCGGTTCACGGATCCTGATGCTCGAGCACATCGGCCGTAAATCCGGCGCGCGCCGCTACGCCGTGCTGGAAGTCGTCGATCACCCCGTCCCGGACACCTATGTCGTCGCTTCCGGTTTCGGGCGGAAAGCCCAGTGGTTCCGCAACATTGAGGCCAACCCGCGGGTGCGCGTCTATGCCGGCAGCCACGCGCCCGCGCCCGCCACCGCGCGCATCCTCGACCAAGATGAAACCGACCGGACCCTGGCGACCTACCGTGGCCGCCACGGCCGAGCCTGGGCGCGGCTCAAGCCGGTGCTCGTAGAGACGCTCGAATCCCCGATCCCCGACACCGGCGCGCCGCTGCCGATGGTGGAGTTACGCCTGGACTAAACGGTGTCCGGCCCTTTCACCGTCATCACCGCGAACAACGTCAGCAGCGACGCCGCCGGAATCATGTTGACGACCCGATCCCGCACCCGGAGATGTGCGCCCACGGCCAGCACGAAATACAACGTCAGCATTGCGGTGGTCAGCCTCGCCAAGCCCGGAAAGCGGGTGACCGACAGCAGACCGACCGCAGACGCCGCCTTAACCGCCGGCAGCATCGGGCGGACGCCCTGCGGGACTTCCAGCCTGTCCAAAGCCTTGTCGATGGGCGGCAGCGGAATCGCACACGCCACCGCGTCACCGGCCTGCAACGCGGCCAGCAGCGCGTAGGCTTTCGGCGAGGTCAGAGCCATCGTGGGGACCCTATTGGGTCAACCCCGGCGCTGTCCCCAGTGGATTGTCGACCGGGTTGCGGGCCATCGCCTCGGCCTTGGCCACCGCCCGGGCGATCGACGGGTCGGGCTCGGTGGAGAACCAGTCGGCGACCTCGGCGTCGTCGGTGTCGGCCGCGTGCCTGGGCACCTCGTCGACCGGGGACGGCTCGAACCGGAACACCCCGTCCTCCCCCGGTGTGCCCAACAGCCTGGTGAACCCCTGCAACGCCGCGCTGAAATCGCTGGGCACCACCCATACCTTGTTGGCGTCGCCGCGCGCCATCTCCGGCAGCGTCTGCAGGTACAGGTAGGCCAGCATCTCCGGGGTCGGCCTGCCGGCCTTGATCGCGGTGAACGTCTTCTCGATCGCCTTGGCCTGCCCCTGCGCCTGCAGGTAGGCCGCGGCGCGCTCACCCTGGGCGCGCAGCATCCGGGACTGCCGGTCGGCCTCGGCGGCCAGGATCGCGGCCTGCTTGGCACCCTCGGCGGCGAGGATCTGGGCCTGCTTCTGCCCCTCGGCCTGCTTGATCGCGGCCTCCCGGGTGCCCTCCGCGGTCAGGATCATCGCCCGCTTCTCCCGGTCGGCCTTCATCTGCTTTTCCATCGACGCCTGGATCGACGGCGGCGGGTCGATGCTGCGCAGCTCCACCCGCGCCACCCGTAATCCCCACCGGCCGGTCGCTTCGTCGAGCACCCCGCGCAACTGGGCGTTGATTTGATCGCGGGAGGTCAGCGTCTGCTCCAGCGTCATGCCGCCGACCACGTTGCGCAGCGTGGTGGTGGTCAGCTGCTCGACACCGACGATGTAGTTGCTGATTTCGTAGACCGCCGCCTGCGGCATGGTGACCTGGAAGTAGACCACCGTGTCGATGTTGAGGGTCAGGTTGTCCTCGGTGATGACGGGCTGCGGCGGAAACGACACCACCCGCTCGCGCAGATCCACCCGGGCGCGGATCCGGTCGATGAACGGGACCAACAGCGTCAGCTGCCCGCTGACGGTGCGGCTGTACCGACCCAGCCGTTCGATCACCGCGGCCTCGGCCTGCGGAATCAGCGCAATCGACTTGGCCACCACGATGATGGCGAAGATCACCAGAACGGCCAGAAACACCAGGCCGGCAACCGCACCTTGCACGGGAATCCCTTTCTCGAGTTAGCCGTTTTTGAAGACCACCGCGGTTGCCCCGTTGATGTGCACCACGGTGACCAAATCGCCGGGTTCGAACACGTCGCCGTCGTTCAGTGGGCGTGCCGTCCACACCTGGCCGTCGAGTTTCACCTGGCCTTGATCGCGGGCAACGCGATCGAGCACCAGCGCGCTCTTGCCCTCCAAAGCCTTGATGCCCAGCTGCACTTCTTTGGCGGACAGCAGCCGCCGGCGCACCGCGGGCCGAACCAACACCAACAGCACCACCGAGACCACGAGGAACGCCGCTCCGTCGGCCCATACCGGCCAATCCATCAGCCAGCTGGTAGCCGACGCCGCCAACGCGCCGCCGCCGAGCATCAACAAGAACATGTCGCCGGTCAGCGCCTCCGCACCGGCTAGCGCCAGCGCTGCGATGAGCCAGATCAAAGCGACGGGCATGCGCACAGAATACGCGTGATCCGCGACAACGGCGTCGAACAACTACACTGCCAGATCATGTGGTGTCCCAGCGTTTCGCTGTCGATGTGGGCCAACGCCTGGCTCGCCGGCAAGGCCGCGCCCGACGACGTGTTGGACGCGTTATCACTGTGGGCGCCAACGCAATCCGTGACGGCGTATGACGCCGTCGCTGCCGGCCACACCGGACTGCCGTGGCCCGACGTGCACGACTCCCCAACGGTGTCACTGTTGCAGACGCTGCGGACCGCGGCCGGCCGCGGGGCGATCACCGGGCCGTCGCTCACCGTGGTGTTGCCGGTGCCGGGCGACGTGCGCGGGCTGTGCGCGGGAACACAGTTCGAGCGGGACGCCCTCGCCGCGGGCGAGGCGGTGATCGTCACCAACCCAGACGATCCCGTGGCGGCGATCGGGCTGGTGCCCGAATTCCGCTACGACGACGCAACCGCACCCGAATTGTGTGCGCTGACTTGGATGGTGTACTCGCTGCCCGGCGCACCCGGGCCCGATCACCACGAGCTGGGCGACGCCGAATACGCGCTGCGGTCTGCGGTGCGCTCGGCCGCCGATGCGCTCAGCGCTATCGGGCTGGGATCGAGCGACATCGCCAATCCGCGCGGCCTGGTCGAGCAGTTGCTGGAATCGTCGCGGCAACACCGGGTTCCCGACCATGCGCCCTCGCGTGCACTGCGGGTGCTCGAGCATGCCGCACACATCGACGCGATCATCGCGGTGAGCTCCCGGCCGAGTCGGACCCCGCTGGGCACCCATTCATCGTCGCAAGCGCGGATCGCCCACGATGCGCTGCGCCCGCTGACCGCCGTCGTGCGTTCGGCGCGCATGGCCGCGGTCAACGCGATCCTGCGCTCGGCTTGGTCGGATTGACCGTCGCTTGGGCCGCGACGCAGTGCGGCGGACGGCACGGCTCACCGTTGATGCTGGCCAGACAACCCGGCACCGGATCCGGGCCGCCGACCCGCTCCGGCTCACGCCCGCAACGCAGTTCGTTGACCAAACCGACGGCCAGCCGGGCGAACCGCCGATCGGCGTTGGGGGTGCCGGCACGGGCAAACGCCATCCCCGCCACCTCGGCCTGTGCACGCAGCTCGTGGTCGAGATCCCACACCACCTCGATGTGGTCGGCAACAAATCCGATGGGGCACACGATCACCGCACGGACGCCCGCCTCGGCCAGCGCCCTGAGACGGTCGGCGACGTCGGGCTCCAGCCAGGCAACCTGCGGCGGGCCCGATCGCGACTGCCAAGCCAGATCGTGGTCGGGATATCCCGCGGCGGCCGCGACCAGCCTTGCGGCGTAAGCGACTTGGCGGCTGTAGAGGTTGGGGCCGCAGCCCCGGTCGGCGGCCACCGGGATCGAATGAGCGGTGCACACCAGCCTTGCGTCAGCGCGCAGGTCGGCTGGCAGGGTTTCGGCGGCGGCGGCGATGGCGTCGACGAACATCTCCACGAAGAGCGGATGGTCGAAGTAGGGCCGCAGCTTTACCAGCTTGGGCGCACCCGGGCCGGCCGCCCGACGCGCCCGGGCAATGTCCTCGACATACTGCGCGCAGCTGGAATAGCCGCTCCAGGCCGAGGTGGTGAACACGGCCGCGGAGCCAATGCCGTCATCGCGCATGGCGATGACGGCATCCTCAACGTACGGCTCCCAGTTGCGGTTGCCGAAGTACACCGGCAGGTCCTGCACCGCTTGCAGCTCGGCGATCAGCGCGCGATTGATCGCGTTGATCGGTGATATCCCACCGAAGTGCAGGTAGTGCTCGGCGACCGCCTCCAGCCGTTCGGGCGGCACCCCGCGGCCCCGGGTGACGTTCTCCAGGAACGGCCGCACCTGCTCGGGCCCTTCCGGCCCGCCGAAGGACAGCACCAGGATGGCATCGAATTCCATTGCCGCCTAGAGCAATTGGGTATGTGCGCCGCCGTCGGCGAAGATGATGTCACCGGTGGTCGCCGGGAGCCACTCGGACAGCAGTGCGCATACCGTCTTGGCGACCGGCGTGGGATCCTTCATGTTCCACCCGATCGGGGCGCGCTGATCCCAGCCCTCTTCGAGCAGTTGTATCTGGGCGCCCGCCTCCTCGCCGAGCGCGCCACCGACGATCGCGCTCATCGCCAACGTCCGAATCGGCCCGGCGGCAACCAAATTCGAGCGCACACCATACTTGCCGGCCTCACGCGCCACGAACCGGTTGACACACTCGAGGGCGCTCTTGGCGACCGTCATCCAGTTGTAGGCCGGCATCGCCCGGCTCGGGTCGAAGTCCATTCCGACGATGGAACCGCCGGGATTCATGATCGGCAGGAGCGCCTTGGCCATCGAGGCGTACGAATACGCGGAAATGTGAATGCCCTTGGACACATCCTCGTAGGGGGCGTCGAAGAACGGGTTGATCCCCATCCCGCTCTGCGGCATGAAGCCGATCGAATGCACCACCCCGTCGAGCCTGTTGCCCTCGCCGATCGCCTCGCTCACCCGTTGGGCCAGCGTGGCCAGGTGCTCCTCGTTTTGCACGTCGAGTTCGAGCAGCGGCGCCTTCTGCGGCAGCCGGTCGACGATGCGCTGGATCAGCCGCATCCGGTCGAAGCCGGTCAACACCAGCTGGGCACCCTGCTCCTGGGCCACCCGGGCGATGTGAAACGCGATCGAGGCGTCGGTGATGATCCCGCTGACCAGGACCCGTTTGCCGTCGAGCAGTCCTGCCATGTGTGTTTCCTCTCAGTGGCCCATGCCGGCGCCGCCGTCGACCGGGATCACCGCGCCGGAGATGTAAGCGGCGTCCTCGGACGCCAGAAAGCTGACCACACCCGCGACCTCGTTGACGTTGCCGATGCGGCCCAACGGAATCGCCTGCTGCGCCATCTCCACGTACTTGGGCTCCATGGCGCGGGTCATCTCGGTGTCGATGAAGCCAGGGGCCACCACATTGGCGGTGATCGAGCGCGAGCCCAGCTCCCGGGTCAGCGATCGGGCCATGCCGACCAGCCCGGCCTTGGAGGCGGCGTAGTTCGCCTGTCCCGGCAGGCCGGTCAACCCGACCACGGAACCCATGAAAATGAAGCGCCCGAAGCGCTGCTTGATCATGTTGCGCGACGCGCGCTTGGCGACCCGGAAGACCCCGGTCAGGTTGGCGTCGATGACCTTCTGGAACTGCTCCTCGCTCATCCGCATGATCAGCATGTCGGAGGTCACGCCCGCGTTGGCCACCAGCACCTCCACCGGGCCCTGGTGCTCCTCGACGGCCTTGAAGGCGGCGTCGATGGCGTCGGAGTCGGTGACGTCGCACTCGACGCCGAACAGCCCTTCCGGGGCGCCAGACGACCGGTGGGTCACCGCGACCTTGTGTCCATCCGCGGCCAGGCGGCGCGCCACGGCCAGCCCGATGCCCCGATTTCCTCCGGTGACCAGCACCGAACGCGATACGAACGCGGGTCGAGCTCCAGGGGCTGCGTCAGTCACCCCGACAACCTATCGTCTCGACGCGGCAACACCGAAACCGGCTCGCTCGCGGACGTTGTCGGTGCCACTGAGCTCTGGGGTTGGATCGCAGCGAGGTTACGCTCGCGCGGCTACGTCGGCAGCCTGCGGTTGATCAGCAACGCCGCCAGTCCGGCCAGCGCCAGCATCAGCGCGCCCAGCCGCAGCCAGCCCACGCTGGCGTCACCCCTGATGGTCTCGTAACCAATCTGCTGCTGCAGCGACGCGTAGACCGCTTTGAGTTCGGCCAACGTTGCGGCGTTGTAGGCGTTTCCGCCGGAAAGCTCGGCGACCTTTTTCATCGTCGTGTCATCCACCGGCACGGGTTGGCGCTGTCCGTTGATCTCGACGAAGCCGTAGGGGGTGCCGAAGGTGATCGTCGAGATCGGCACGCCCTGGTCCTTGGCGGTGCGAGCGGCGGTGTAGGCGCCCTTGGGGTTGTCCGGGTTGGTCGGCATCGTCTCCTTGCCGTCGGAGAACAACACGATGCGCGCCGGCGGCGGGGTGTCACCACCGCCGATGACCGCGCCGACGGTGGCGATGGCCTGCAACGCGGTGAAGATGCCCTCGCCGGTGGCGGTGCGGTCGGCGAACTGCAGCTTGTCGAGCGCGTTCTTGGTCGCCTCCCGGTTCGTGGTCGGTGACACCAGGACCGTTGCGGTGCCCGCATACGCGATCAATCCGAGATTGATGCCCGGGGTCAGCTCGTCGGCGAACTGCTTGGCGGCCTCTTGAGCGGCCACCATCCGGTTGGGTTCCACATCGGTGGCCCGCATCGACTGGGACACGTCGATGACCAGCATCACCACCGCGCGGTTACGGGGAATCCGAACGTCATGCGTCGGCCCGGCCATCGCGATGGTGAACAGCACCAGCGACAGCACCAGCAGGATCGCCGGGACGTGCCGCCAGCGCGACGGCCGCTTGGGGGCCACGCTCTCGAGCAACTCCATGTTGGCGAACCGCAGCATTCGCTTCTGGCGCGCCAGCTGCAGCACGATGTAGAGCGCGGCCAGCCCGGCGACGGCGAACAGGAACAGGAAAAACCAGGAGTGCGCGAAGCCGGACAGCGTCATCGGCCCCAGCAGTGGCACCGTCACTGGGACCCCGCCAATGCCCCACGCCGCCGCGAAGCGACGAACCGCACGATGTCGGCAAGCCAGTCACGGTCGGTGCGCAGCGTCAGCACCGGCGCCCCGCACCCGCGGATGGTGCGAGCCACGTCGGCGCGGTGCGCCGCGGCGGCCCGGGCGAAGTCGTCGCGCAGCTGGGTGTCGATGGTGAACTCACGCACCACCCCCGATTCCGCGTCTTGCAGGATGACGTCGCCGACATCGGGCAGGTCGACATCGCGCGGATCGAGCACCTCGATGGCCAGCACCTCATGGCGGGCCGCGATCGCCCGCAACGGACGCATCCAATTGATCGGGCCCAGAAAATCGCTGATGATCACCGCCATCCCGCGGCGGCGTTCCGGCCGGCGCAAGGCATCGATGGCGACCGCCAGATCGCCGCGGACCCCGGCCGGAGCCTTGGGCATGGTCGCGATGGTGCGCAGCATCGTGTGCTGATGCTGGCGCCCGGTGCGCGCCGGTACCCGGGTCATCATTGCGCCGTTGGCGATCAGCGCGCCGATCCGGTTGCCGCCACCGCTGTTGAGGAAGGTGATCGCGGCCGCCGCGGCCACCGCGAGGTCTCGTTTCTCACAGACCGCGGTGCCGAAGTCCAGGCTGGCCGACATGTCCACCACCAGCCAGGTCTCCAGTTCCCGGTCGGCGATCATCTGCCGCACATGCGGGTGGGTGGTGCGCGCGGTAACCGCCCAATCCATCCGGCGCACGTCGTCGCCGGGCTGGTAGAGCCGCGACTCGCCCGGCTCCGACCCCGGCCCCGGGATCAGGCCGAGGTAGTCGCCGTGCAACACACCGTCGAGTTTGTGCTTGATGGTCAGCTCGAGGGTGCGCAGCGCCGCCGCCAGCTTCGGGTCATCGATGTCGCCGCGCAGCAGCGACGGCGGAGCAACGACCGCCGGCGCTTTGCTTTCGGTCACCGGCCGCTGGCCGCGGCCGCCGCCTGCATCACCGGAGGCACCGAATGGCCTTGCTGCGGAACGGCATTCACCTGCGGCAAGGCGACCGTCTGCAGCACCCGGTTGATGATGATCTCCGGCGTGATCTCGTCGGCCAGCGCGTCGTAGGTGAGCACCAACCGGTGCCGCAGCACATCGGGGATGACTTCGATGACATCCTGCGGGATCACGTAGTCGCGCCCCCGCACCAACGCCAGCGAACGCGCGGCGGCGATGATGCCCAACGAAGCACGCGGCGACGCACCGAACGCGACCCAGCTCTTGACGTCGTTCATCCCCAGCTGCTCGGGCACCCGGGTGGCGAACACGACCCGGACCACATAGTCCACCAGCGCGTGGTGGACGAAGTTGTTGGCCGCGATGTCCTGCAGCCGCACCAGATCCCCGGTGTTGAGGATCTGCTTGGCCTGCGGTGGGGTGACGCCCATCCGGTAGATGATCTCGCGCTCCTCCTCCGCCGACGGGTAGCCGACGTTGATCTTGAACAGGAATCGGTCGCGCTGCGCCTCCGGCAACGGGTAGACGCCCTCGTGCTCGATCGGGTTCTGGGTGGCCATCACCAAAAACGGGTTGGGCAGCGGGAAGGTCTTGCCGCCGATGGAGACGTGGCGTTCCTGCATCACCTCCAGCAGCGCCGATTGCACCTTCGCCGGTGCCCGGTTGATCTCGTCGGCGAGCAGGAAGTTGACCACCACCGGACCCAGCTCGGTGTCGAACTCCTCCCGGCCCTGCCGGTAGATGCGGGTGCCGATGATGTCGGTGGGCACCAGGTCGGGGGTGAACTGAATGCGTGCAAACGTCCCTCCGACGACGCGCGCGAACGTCTCCACCGCCAGCGTCTTGGCCACCCCCGGCACGCCCTCCAGCAACACGTGCCCCTTGGACAACAGGCCGACCAGCATCCGCTCCACCAGTTGGTCCTGGCCCACGATGATCCGCTTGACCTCGAAGATGGCCCGCTCCAGGGTGTGCACCTCGGCCGCCAGGGCATCCGCGCCGCCCGGAGGTGTCTCGTGGGCCGGCCCACCCGGGCCCGGGTAACCGCTGACGCCCGGGTGCAACCCGCCTGCTGATGTCATCAAAACCCTCCACAGCTCTTTCGGACACGACTGCTGGCACGACCGATGTCGAGGGGCAGCGACGTGCCCGCGTTCAACTATTCCAGGCCTCTCGGATTCCGTCGACGCCGCGGTCGCCGCACCCCGAGTTCAGTAGTCGATGATCCGGGTCAGAAACGGCGTCATGCCCGACTTGCGCACCGGGCTGACGGTGACCTTGCCGGCGCTTCCGGATGCCTCCAGCATCTGACCGTTGCCCAGGTACAGGGCGACGTGCTGGCTGCCGCCCGGGCCGTAGAAGATCAGGTCACCGCGCCTGGCCGCCGACGGCGGAACGTGCTTGCCGGCGTTGTACTGGTCACCGGAAAACCGCGGGATCAGCACGCCCACCCCGGCGAAGGCGTAGCGCATCAACCCCGAGCAGTCGAACCCGACGGTGCCCGCGCCGGAGTCGACACCCTTGCTGGGGCCCTCCAGCGTCCCGCCGCCCCAGGAATACGGCACCCCCATCTGAGACCCGGCGCGGCGGATCACATACTCGATGGCCTGCGGGGCGTTGGCCCGCGGAATCCGGCTTCCGCTGGCGTTCGCCCCGGCCGCCGACGACGCGGGCGAATTGCCGCCACCCACGTTGATGCCCAGCCCGCTCAGGAACTGCCGCCCCAGATCGAGCGTGGTTTGGGTGGCTTGGGCGGTGGCCTGTAGCGACGCGTTGGCCACCGCGAGCGGATCTCCCGGGGCGCCCGCGCTGACGATGGCGGGCAGCGTGGGATCCCACTCGCCGGGCTCGGCCGGGGCCGGTGCCGCCCCCGCGATCACCAACCCGACCATGACAGTGGCGATCCAGGTCAGGTTGATCAGCTTGATCAGCCGAAATCGGCGGTGGCTCATGGCCTTTCGCTCACCACTCGATGTAGCGCACCACGAACGGCGTCATGCCGCTGGTGCGTACGGGCGCGACGCGGACCTTCAGGCCGACGTCGGGGGCCTCGAGCATCTGCCCGTCGCCGAGGTAGATGGTCACGTGCTGGCTGCCGCCCGGGCCGTAGAAGATGACGTCGCCGCGGCGCATCTGCGCCGACGGGATCTTGCGGCCCAGGTTGTACTGCGAGCCCGAGTAGTGCGGCAGCTTGATGCCCACCCCGGCGAACGAGTACAACACCAGGCCCGAACAGTCGAAGCCGACGGTGTTGGCACCCGAGTCGATGCCCCTGCTCGGGCCGGCCGCGTTGCCGCCACCCCAGGAGTAGGGAACCCCGATCTGTGACATCCCGCGACGGATCACGTACTCGGTGGCCTGCCGTCCGTACACCCGGGGGATCCGGCCTTGGGTCGAGCCTCGGGGAGCGTTGTTGATGCCGGTGTCGGTGGGCTTGAGGATGCCCAACTGCTGCAGGAAGTTGCGCCCCATCTGGGCGGTGACCTGCGCCGACGTCGCCGAGTACCCCAGCACCTGGTTGACCACCGCGATCGGGTCACCGGGGATGTTGGCGCTGGGAATCATGGGCAGCGTGGGATCCCAGCCATCCCATCGGCGGCCACCGGCCGGCCCGGCTCCGGGATCCCACATGCCGCCCGAGGGCGGCGCACCCTGCCCGCCCGCCGACGACCAAGCGACCAGCCTGGCCGCGTCGAGTTTGGCTTGAGCCGCGTCGCGCTCGGCGGCCAGCCGATTGACCTCCTCGCGCTGCTCGTCGAATTTGCGGCGGGTCTCGGTGAGCGCCGCCACCGCCGCATCCTGGCTGGCCTTGGCATCGGCGGCGGCCTTGTCGGCCTTCTGCTTAGCCAGCCGCGCCACCGATTCCTTGTTGACCTGCTCGGTCCGGGCTCGCTGCAGGTTGACCATCACCGCCCGGGCGGCGGCGGTCATCGTCCTGGTGGCGGTCGCGGCCGCGATGATGTCGTCTGGGCCGTTCGCGGTCAGGTAGCTGTCCGACGGCCCATTCATGTAGCTGGCGGCCGCGAACGCGTTGAACCGTCGCTGAGCCGCGTCGATCGCGGCAGTGGCGTCCTTGACCGCCTGCTGGCTGGCCTGCAGTTCGTGCTCGGCGGCCGCGGCGTTGTCCCGCGCGGCCTCCACCTCGACCATCGCCTTGTTGACGCTCTCCTGCTCCGTCTCGACGGCCGCGCTCAGGTCCTCCAGGCGCTGATTGGCCTTGGCGACGGCGGCGATCAGGACCGCGATGCCGTCGGCGCCCGGATCGGCGTTTGCCGGCGTCAGTTCCGGCGCGCAGACCAGCAGCGCCAGGCTCACGACAGCAGGCCGCACGTACCGGACGGCCGAGCGCGAACCAGAGCCACGCCGGGTGCGTCTCATTCGACTCTCCTATGGCTCAACGCAGACGGGCGGCACAGTTTTCGCTGAAGGCGCCATTGGCATCACAAGCATCATTTGCACCGTACGTCACATCTGACGCCAAAGAAACTTGTGTCACAAAGTGCACCCTGGACGTGCAGTTAATGTGACCGAACGGTTATCTGACTGGTTTGCCACACAAGTCGAAGCGCCGGCCCGTCGACCCTGGAGAAGGGAGTTGACCAGGCTAGACGCTGAGGTCTGGTTCTTCGGCAGGCGGTACGGCCATGGCAGTCGACGTTGCTGATCGCCTACTGCGCAGCGCCATGATCCGGGTGGCGACGGCCGCCGCGAGCACGCCGATCAGCAAGAAAATGGTCAGCGCGCTCCAGGGAAACTCCGGGGTGTTCAGCTCGTTCACAAAATTCTGCGCCGACTGCACCGGGTTGCCGGTCTTGGAATGGTCCTCCCCCGCCTCCAGCGTGACGCGTGGGAACTGCGTGCTGTAGCTGCCGACGTAGTTGGGGCTGAGCGCTAACACCGTGACGTCGCGGTAGTCGGCGCCGACGACGGTGGCGATGTCCCGCAGCGGGGTGTCGGTCGGAGGGTTGTGGTCGAGCAACACGATCTTGAGGTCGATGCCCTCGTCGTGCGCCCGCTGGACCACCATGAGCAGTCCCGACATGGCCGCCGGCGGCGCGCTGACCCCGGTCGCGGCGACCTGAGCCTTGACCGCGGTCATGTCGACGTCTTCCGGAATGTATGCCGGCACGAACGGGATCGTCTGCGGCAACGAGACGTCGGATCCGGTCATCGCGTCGCTCCTCTCGCACCCACGGCTAACAGCACGGTACGCGACGCCTCACCCTGATGCTGCGCGACGGCGGCTCGCGCCGGGGTTCCAAACAGGACAAGCGTACTGTTAAAGTGACGTCATTGTTCGGAAGGCAGCCCAAGCACCGTCGACACGGCCCGTCGGCGGGAGAACTAAATCCCCGGGAGTTGATGTGACCAGCAAGGAATCTGTGAACTCATTCGAAGCCCGCGACACCCTGCAGGTCGGGGATAACAGTTACCAGATCTACCGTCTCGACGCCGTCCCCAACACCGAGAAGCTCCCCTACAGCCTCAAGGTCCTCGCCGAGAACCTGGTGCGCAACGAGGACGGCAGCAACATCACCAAAGACCACATCGCGGCGATCGCGAACTGGGACCCCACGGCGGAGCCCAGCATCGAGATCCAGTACACGCCGGCCCGCGTGGTGATGCAGGACTTCACCGGTGTGCCGTGCATCGTCGACCTGGCCACCATGCGTGAGGCCATCGCCGAGCTGGGCGGCAACCCGGACAAGGTCAACCCGTTGGCGCCCGCCGACCTGGTGATCGATCACTCGGTGATCGCCGACTTGTTCGGCCGCGCGGACGCATTCGAGCGCAACGTGGAAATCGAGTACCAGCGCAACGGTGAGCGCTACCAGTTCCTGCGCTGGGGACAAGGCGCGTTCGACAACTTCAAGGTGGTGCCGCCGGGCACCGGCATCGTGCACCAGGTCAACATCGAGTACCTGGCCAGTGTGGTGATGACCCGCAACGGGCTGGCCTACCCCGACACCTGCGTGGGCACCGACTCGCACACCACCATGGTCAACGGCCTCGGCGTGCTCGGATGGGGCGTGGGTGGCATCGAGGCGGAGGCCGCGATGCTCGGCCAGCCGGTGTCGATGCTGATCCCACGGGTGGTCGGGTTCAAGTTGACCGGTGAGATCCAGCCCGGAGTCACCGCCACCGACGTCGTGCTGACCGTCACCGAGATGCTGCGCAAGCACGGCGTCGTCGGCAAATTCGTTGAGTTCTACGGCGAGGGCGTGGCCGAGGTGCCGCTGGCCAACCGGGCCACGCTGGGCAACATGAGCCCCGAATTCGGTTCCACCGCAGCGATTTTCCCGATCGACGAGGAGACCATCAACTACCTCAAGTTCACTGGCCGCAGGGCGGAGCAGGTCGCGCTGGTCGAAGCCTACGCCAAAGCGCAGGGCCTGTGGCACGACCCCGCACACCAGCCGGCGTTCTCGGAATACCTCGAGCTCAACCTGTCTGACGTGGTGCCGTCGATCGCCGGACCGAAGCGCCCGCAGGACCGAATCAGGTTGTCGGATGCCAAGTCGGTGTTCCGCGAGCAGATTTCGCACTATGTCGGCGACGGTTCCGCACCCACCCACCACTCCAAGCTGGACGAGGTGGTTGAGGAGACCTTCCCGGCCAGCGACCCGGGGCAACTGACGTTCGCCGACGACGACAACGGCGTCGTGCACTCGGCCGCCGCGCACGCCCATGGCCGCGTGAGCAAGCCGGTGCCGGTAAAGTCCGACCAACTCGGCGAATTCGTGCTCGACCACGGTGCGGTGGTGATCGCCGCCATCACCTCGTGCACCAACACGTCCAATCCCGAGGTGATGCTGGGCGCGGCGCTGCTGGCCCGCAACGCCGTCGAAAAGGGCCTGACCGCCAAGCCATGGGTGAAAACCACGATGGCGCCCGGCTCGCAAGTGGTCAACGACTACTACGACCGATCGGGCCTGTGGCCGTATCTGGAGAAGCTGGGCTTCTACCTGGTCGGCTACGGCTGCACCACCTGCATCGGCAATTCCGGGCCGCTGCCCGAGGAAATCTCGAGGGCGATCAACGACAACGACCTGTCGGTGGCCGCCGTGCTGTCGGGCAACCGGAACTTCGAGGGCCGCATCAACCCCGACGTGAAGATGAACTACCTGGCCTCGCCGCCGCTGGTGATCGCCTATGCGCTGGCGGGGACCATGGACTTCGACTTCGAAACCCAGCCGCTGGGTACCGATAACGACGGCAACGACGTCTTCCTCAAAGACATCTGGCCGTCGCAACAAGACGTCTCCGAAACCATCGCCTCGGCGATCAACCAGGAAATGTTCACCAACAACTACGCCGACGTGTTCCGGGGCGATGACCGCTGGCGCAACCTGCCCACCCCCAGCGGCAACACCTTTGACTGGGATCCCAATTCGACATACGTGCGCAAGCCGCCCTATTTCGAGGGGATGTCGGCCGAACCCGCGCCGGTCGCCAACATCACCGGCGCCCGGGTGCTAGCGCTGCTGGGTGATTCGGTGACCACCGACCACATCTCCCCCGCCGGGGCCATCAAGCCGGGCACCCCGGCGGCGCAATACCTCGACGACCATGGCGTGGCGCGCAAGGACTACAACTCCTTTGGGTCCCGGCGCGGCAACCACGAGGTGATGATTCGCGGCACGTTCGCGAACATCCGGCTGCGTAACATGCTGCTCGACGACGTCTCCGGCGGCTACACCCGCGACTTCACCCAGGAAGGCGGCCCGCAGGCGTTCATCTACGACGCGGCTCAAAACTATGCGGCACAAAACATTCCGCTGGTGGTGCTCGGCGGCAAGGAGTACGGCTCCGGCTCGTCGCGGGACTGGGCGGCCAAGGGCACCCTGCTACTGGGGGTGCGGGCGGTGATCGCTGAGTCGTTCGAGCGCATCCACCGCTCCAACCTCATTGGCATGGGTGTGATCCCGCTGCAATTCCCGGCGGGCAAGTCGGCCAAGGACTTGCGACTGGACGGCACCGAGGTGTTCGACATTGCCGGTATCGACGCGCTCAACAACGGCCAGACGCCCAAGACGGTGCGCGTGCGGGCCACCAAGGAAGGCGGCGCCACGATCGAGTTCGACGCCGTCGTGCGCATCGACACCCCCGGTGAAGCCGACTACTACCGCAACGGCGGCATCCTGCAGTACGTGCTGCGTAACATGCTCAAGTCGGGCTGACCGGCCGCCCGTGCCCAAGGTCAGCGAGGACCGTCTGGCGGCCCGCCGTCGCCAGATCCTCGACGGTGCCCGTCGCTGCTTCGCCGAATACGGCTACGACAAAGCCACGGTCCGGCGCCTGGAACAGGCGATCGGCTTGTCGCGTGGTGCGATCTTTCATCACTTCCGGGACAAGGACGCGCTGTTCCTGGCGCTGGCGCACGAGGACGCGGAGCGGATGGCCGACGTCGCGTCTCGCGAGGGTCTCATCCAGGTGATGCGCGACCTGCTCGCCGCACCCGACCAGTTCGACTGGCTGGCCACCAGGTTGGAGATCGCGCGCAAGCTGCGCACCGACCCCGCGTTCCACCGCGGCTGGGCCGAGCGCTCCGCGGAGCTGGCGGCGGCGACCACCGATCGACTGCGCCGGCAGAAGCAGGCCCACCGGGTACGCGACGACGTGCCCAGCGACGTGCTGCAGTGCTACCTGGATCTGGTTCTCGACGGATTGGTGGCCCGGCTGGCGTCCGGCGAGGACCCGCAGCGGCTCTCCGCCGTCCTGGACCTGGTGGAAAACTCGGTGCGCCGGTCTTAGCCGCGGCGACTGCGAATCTGCCGACGCGACACGCCGTTTCGGCGTCGGCAGAGTCACAGTCGGTACATCACCGCTGCCGAGAACGGTGGTTGGGGCCGCCGCGGCTGCGCATCGTGGTGCCCGACTCGCGCAGCATGCTGTGAACGGATCCGTAGGACCGGCCGGTGGTGGCCGCCAGGTTGCGGATGCTGGCACCGGCCTCATAGGCGTTGCGCAACTCGTGCAACAGCTGATCGCGTGTCTTCGTCGACTTTCGCATCGGTGCCTCCACGCTGTGTCACACCCAGGCACCTACACACCTAGAGTAAGAACCCGCTGCCGTCAAGGGGCTCTTCGACGTACACGCCTGCGGCCCCTCAGGCCAGCTCGATGAGGTCCCGATACTGGTCGGACCAGTAGTCCTCGGTGCCGTCGGGCAACAGCACCACGCGGTGCGGGTCGAGTGCCTCGGCCGCCCCGGGATCGTGGGTCACCAGCACCACCGCGCCCCGATAACCGCGCAGCGCGTCGAGCACCTGCGCCCGGGAGGCCGGGTCGAGGTTGTTGGTCGGTTCGTCCAGCAGCAACACGTTGGCCGCGGAGGCCACCAGGCCGGCCAGCGCGAGCCGGGTCTTCTCCCCGCCCGACAGCGTGCCCGCCCGTTGGTCCAGCTGCGCGCCGCTGAACATGAACGCACCCAGGAGGCCGCGCAGATCCTGCTCACCGGATCCGGGTGCGGCCTGGCGGATGTTCTGCCACACGGTCGCGTCGTCGTCGAGCGTGTCGTGCTCCTGCGCGAAATAGCCGATCCGCAGACCGTGTCCGGGTTCCAGCGCACCGGTGTCGGGTTTCTCTACCCCGGCCAACAATCGCAGCAACGTGGTCTTGCCGGCGCCGTTGAGTCCCAGCACGACCACCCGTGAGCCGCGGTCGATCGCCAGGTCGACGCCGGTGAACACCTCCAGCGACCCGTAGGCCTTGCTCAGCCCGCTGGCTACCAGCGGGGTGCGGCCGCACGCGGCGGGGCTGGGGAATTTGATCCGGGCCACCTTGTCAGCCACCCGCTCCTGGTCGAGCGCCGCGATCATCCGATCGGCGCGGCGCACCATGTTTTGCGCCGCAACGGCTTTGGTCGCCTTAGCGCCCAACTTGGCGGCCTGCGCGCGCAGCGCGGCGGCCTTGCGTTCGGCGTTGGCGCGTTCCCGGCGACGACGCTGCTCATCGGTGGCGCGGGCGTCCAGGTATTTCTGCCAGCCCATGTTGTAGACGTCGACCTCGCCGCGCACCGCGTCGAGAAACCAGACCTTATTGACGACGTCGGCGAGCAAGTCGACGTTGTGGCTGATGATGACCAGCCCGCCGGTGTGTGCCCGCAGGAAATCCCGCAGCCAGCCAATAGAATCCGCGTCCAGGTGATTGGTCGGCTCGTCGAGCAGCAGCGTGGTCGCTGAACCGCTGTCGGAGGCGGCGAACAGGATCCGCGCCAGCTCCACCCGGCGGCGCTGGCCCCCGGACAGCGTGCGCAGTGGCTGCGTCAAGACCCGTTCCGGCAGCCCGAGACTCGCGCAGATTCGGCTGGCCTCGCTTTCGGCGCCGTAGCCGCCCAACGCGACGAAACGCTCCTCGAGCTGACCATAACGGCGGATGGCGCGGTCACGCTCGTCGTCATCGGCGACCTCGGCCAGCAACACCTGCTGCTTCTCCAAGTCGGTGAGCAGCACGTCCAGCCCGCGGGCCGACAGCACCCGATCGCGGGCCAGCACGTCAAGGTCACCCTCTTTGGGATCCTGTGGCAGGTAACCGATTTCGCTGCTGCGGGTGACCGACCCGGCATAGGGCTGCGACTCCCCGGCCAGGAGGCGCAGCGTGGTGGTCTTGCCCGCGCCGTTTCGTCCGACCAGCCCTATCCGATCGCCGGGCTGCACCCGCAGATCGGGGCCGCCGGGTGAGAGCAGGATGCGCGCACCAGCGCGGACCTCGAGGTCCGTGGCGGTGATCACATTCGCTCCCTCCGTGTCGTGCTACTTGTCGTCGGTGAAAACCGGCGGCCGCTTCTCGGCACGCGCGGCAACCGCTTCTTCGAAGTTGGCGGTGAGCAGCCGGACGAAAAGCTGCCCTAGGCCCTCGGCCTGCATGTGCCCCTCCAGGCTGGAAGCGTCCAGTCCACTCCACAGCGTGCGTTTAGTCAACTCGATTCCCGGCCGCGAAAACGCCGCGATCCGGGCGGCGATCGCATAACAGGTGTCCAGCACTTGGCCTTCGGGTACCTGACACGACACCAGCCCGATCCGCTCGGCCTCCTCGGCGGTGACGTCGCGACCGGTCAGCATGATCTCGAACGCCCGCGACGATCCGATGGCCCTGGGCAGCAGATAGCTCAGCCCCAGTTCGCTGGCGGTCAATCCGTTGTTGATTCCGGCGGCCCGAAAGTACGCGGTGGTCGAGGCCACCCGGATGTCGGCGGCCAGCGCCAGGCACAGCCCCCCGCCGATGGCCGGGCCGTTGACGGCGGCGATCACCGGCTGATGTAACCGCCGCAACGCCAGGATGACGTCGTCGAGCAGCTCCATGGAGCGCAGCGCGTAGGTCGGCCGGGTCAGCCGCTCGGTGTGCGGCACCGTGCCCGCGGACTTGTGATCTGCGCCCGAGGAGAATCCTCGACCCGCGCCGGTCAGCACGACCACCCGCACCGAGTTGTCGTAGGTGACCGTTTCGAGGGCCTCTCTGAGCGGCACCATGACGTCGAACGCCATGGAGTTCATCCGCTCGGGCCGGTTGAGGGTGATCAGGGCGATCTCGGGCCGCGGGTGTTCCAGGAGGACCAAACTCACCCTGGCAAAGTAGCGTAAGAAAGCCTGCGGGTTCAGGCGTGTTCGGCCGAAGCGGCGTCCACGTCGTAGGCCTTGAGCTGCCGTACCAGGTCCTCCAGGGCCGCCGGGGGCAGCGCGCCGGCCTGGTTGAACAGCAGCTTGCCCTTCTTGAACGCCATCAGCGTCGGGATGGACCGGATCTGCGCGGCCGCCGCCAGCTCTTGCTCGGCTTCGGTGTCGACCTTGGCGTGCACGACGTCGGGGTGCTTCTCCGACGACGCCTGAAACGTCGGCGCGAATGCCCGACACGGGCCGCACCAGGACGCCCAGAAGTCGACGAGCACCATGTCGTTGCCGTTGACGGTTTCGTTGAACTGTGCGGCGGTCAGGTTGTGGGTGGTCACGTCAGGACCCAACGCCGCGGGCCGGCGTCTTGTTCCGGGGCCGCGATCACAACAGACCCGGCTGGTTCGTGGGGGAGTCGTCCTGGAACTGGTAGGCCCTGAGCTGTCGCACCAGATCGTCCATCACCCGCGGGTTGGCGACGCCGGCTTGCTTGAAGACCAGCTTGCCCTTTTTGAACGCCATCAACGTGGGCAACAGCTGGACCTGGGCGACCTTGACCAGCTCCTGCTCGGTTTCGAAGTTGACCTTGCCGTGCACGATGTCGAAGTGCTTGCGCGCCGACGCCTCATAGGTGGGCGTGAACAGGTCACACGGTGCGCACAGCGGTGCCCAGAAGTAGACCAGCACGTTGGTGTTGGCGTTGACGGTCGAGGTGAAGTTGCGGGCAGTGAGATCTCGGGTGGTCACCGCTCGCCAGCGTACTCAGCGCACGGTCGCCGCTGCCCGCCACGAGCGGTTCGTCAGCAACCGCATGCCGTTGAGGGCAACCAGCACGGTGGATCCCTCGTGACCGGCCACCCCCAACGGCAGCGGCAGCTGCCCGAGCAGGTCCCACACCACCAGCACGCCGATACAGCTGGCCGCGATGGCGAGATTGGCGGTCACCACCCGGCGAGCTTGCCGGGCCAAGCCGATGATCGTCGGGATGGTGTGCAGCTCGTCGCGCACGGTGACGCCGTCGGCGGTCTGCAGCGTGAGGTCGGCGCCGGCGCCCATGGCCACGGCCGTGCGGGCCGTGGCCATGGCGGGGGCGTCGTTGACGCCGTCGCCGACGACGAGCACCCGATGACCGCGGGCCTGCAGGCCACGAACCGCGTCGACCTTCTGCTCGGGCAGCAATGCCGCACGCACATCGGTGATCCCGGCCAGCTGGGCGACCCGTCCGGCGGCGCGTGCGTTGTCACCGGTGAGCAGCACCGGAGGCGCGCAGGTCAGCGCCGTCAGCGACGCGACGGACGCCGCGGCGTCGGGACGAACCCGATCGGTCAGTCCGAGGACACCGACGGCGACGCCGTTCGCCACGACGACGGCGGCGGTGGCGCCCGCGTCCAGCACCGGGGCCAGCTCCGGGAGCCGCGCGCCGCCATAGCCGTGCGGGCTGCACACCTCGACGACATCGCGGCCCACCGTGGCGCGCACCCCGCGGCCCGGCAGCGCGCGGAAGTCTTCGGCCGCGGGGATGCTGATGCCGCGCCCGCGGACCTCCTCGACGATCGCCCGCCCCAGCGGGTGCTCGCTGGATTGTTCTGCGGCGGCGGCCAATTGGAGTAGCCTTTGGGCGCCGACATTGGGTTGCAGCGGTTGCACGGTGGTCAGTCGTGGGGTGCCGCACGTCAGGGTGCCGGTCTTGTCCAGCGCCACCACCGTGGTGTCGGCGAGGCGTTCGACCACCACCGCGGACTTGACCAGCACCCCGTGCCGGCCCGCGTTGGCGATCGCCGACAGCAGCGGCGGCATGGTGGCCAGCACCACCGCGCACGGCGACGCTACGATCATGAACGTCATGGCGCGCAGCAGCACCGGCTGCAGCGGGGCGCCCATCAGCAGCGGGATAGCGATGAGCGCCAGGGTCGCCACCACCACGCCCAGCGAATAGCGCCGCTCGATTTTCTCGACGACCAGCTGTGTTTTGGCCTTGGTTGCCGAGGCCTCAGCCACCAACTCGACGATGCGGGCGACCACGGTCCGCGACGGGTCCCGGGTGACCACCAGCCGCAGCACCCCCGACCCGTTGACGGTGCCGGCGAACACCTCGTCGCCGCGGCTCTTGGCCACCGGCATCGCTTCGCCGGTGATCGAGCGTTGGTCAACCTCGGAGCACCCCGACAGCACCGCGCCGTCGGCGGGTATCCGCTCTCCCGGCCGCACCACCACCCGATCGCCCATCATCAGATCGCCGGCCGGCACCACCTTTTCGTTGCCGTCGCCGTCGATCACCACGGCCTCATCCGGCGCGAGGTCCAACAGGCCTTTGACCGAGTCCGCGGTGTGTTTGGTGGCGACGTCGTCGAGCGCGCCGGAGGTAGCGAAGATCACGATCAGCAGGGCGCCGTCGAAGATCTGCCCGATCGCGACCGCACCGATGGCCGCGACGATCATCAGCAGGTCCACGTCGAGGGCCTTGTTGCGCAATGCCCGCACGCCCGCCCACGCCGAACCCCAGCCGCCGGCCAGATAGCAGCCCAGATACAGCGTCCACCACACCGATTCGGGTGCCCCGTTCAGCTGCGCCGCGAGCCCGGTCAAAAACAGGGCCAACGCTGTCACCGCCCAGCGCACGGAAACCACCGACCACAGAGCGGCCCACCACGTCAACGGCCGGGCGATCGAGCATGCGACACGGTCAACGGAGACCTCGGAGGCGGTCACTTCGAAAGCGGTCAAGGTCATTCCGGCGGCCTCACGGGGCGGGTGGGGGTTCGTCAGGATGAACCGAGTGTAGGGACGCGGCGATCGCCAAAGATCTCGATTGCATTGCGGTATGCGATTGAATTGGTCACTGGCACAAGGCAACCGGGACCGCAACGGCCGCACGCCGGGCCCGGATTCCGCGCCCGTGTCCCCGAAATTGGGTGGCGAAAAGGCAACCACGGCTGCCGAATCACGGTAAGATTTCCCGGTCGCTGACGCTGGGAGGTGCGAGATGTCGTTCGTGGTCGCCAATACGGAATTGGTGTCGGCGGCGGCGGGAAACCTGGCCCGCATCGGGTCGATGCTTGACGCCGCCAACTCGGCGGCGGCGGCCCAGACCACCGCCGTGGCGGCCGCGGGTGCCGACGAGGTGTCGGCCGCGGTCGCGGCGGTCTTCGCCGCGCACGGCCAGTGTTATCAGGCGCTCAGCGCCCAGGCCGCGGCGTTTCACAGCCAGTTCGTGCAAGCCCTGTCCGGCGGCGCGCAGGCGTACGCCGCCGCGGAGGCCACCAACTTTGGCCCCTTGCAGCCGCTATTCGACGTCATCAACGCGCCCACCCTGGCGCTGTTGAACCGTCCACTGATCGGCAACGGCGCCGATGGGACGGCGGCGAACCCCAACGGCCAGGCCGGCGGACTCCTGATCGGCAATGGCGGCAACGGCTTCTCGCCCGCTGCCGGCCCCGGCGGCAACGGCGGCGCCGCCGGACTGCTGGGCCACGGCGGCAACGGCGGCGTGGGCGCCCTGGGCGCGAACGGCGGCGCCGGCGGCGCCGGCGGGTGGCTGTTCGGCAACGGCGGTGCCGGCGGCAATAGCGGCGGCGGCGGCGGCGCCGGCGGTATCGGTGGCTCCGCTGTGCTAATCGGGGCCGGCGGCGCGGGTGGTGTCAGCCCCAACGGCATGGGAGCCGGTGGCTCTGGAGGCAACGGCGGGCTGATTTACGGCAACGGCGGTGCTGGCGCCAGCAGCTTCCTCGGCGGAGGTGGCGGCGGCGGCAGGGCCTTCCTGTTCGGCGACGGTGGTGCCGGCGGGGCAGCCTTATCCGCGGGTAGCGCTGGGCGTGGCGGCGATGCCGGGTTCTTCTATGGCAACGGCGGCGCCGGCGGCAGCGGAGCCGGGGGGGCATCGAGCGCCAACGGCGGGGCCGGCGGCCAGGCCGGGTTGTTTGGCAACGGCGGGGAAGGCGGCGATGGCGGCGCGTTGGGCGGCAACGGCGGCAGCGGTGGCAACGCTCAGCTGATCGGTAACGGCGGCAACGGCGGCGACGGCGGCGGGGCCGGCGCCCCCGGGCTCGGCGGCACGGGCGGGCTGCTGCTCGGCCTGCCCGGCGCGAACGGAACATAGTCGCCGTAAGCCTGCCCTCCCACCGCAGGTTACGGTTGCGTACGTTCTTCCCGCTCGGAGAGACTGGGCCCGATCAGGGCCGATCAGCCACCTGAAGGGAACCGCGTTGGGACACTACATCGCCAATGTCCGCGATCTCGAGTTCAACCTGCTCGAAGTCCTTGATATCGGCGCGGTCCTGGGCACCGGACGCTACAGCGATCTCGACGTCGACACGGTCCGCACCATCTTGGCCGAAGCGGCGCGGCTGGCCGAGGGTCCGATCGCCGAATCCTTCGCCTACGCCGACCGCAACCCCCCGGTCTTCGACCCGGAGACCCACTCCATCAGCGTGCCCGACGAATTGGCCAAGACGGTGGACACCATCAAAGAGGCCGGGTGGTGGCGGCTGGGCCTGGCCGAGGAGATCGGTGGCATGCCCGCGCCGCCGCCGCTGGCATGGGCCGTCAACGAAATGATCTACTGCGCCAACCCGTCGGCATGCTTCTTCAACCTGGGCCCGGTGTTGGCCCAGTCCCTCTACATCGAGGGCAACGAGGAGCAACGCCGGTGGGCGGCCGAGGGAGTGCAGCGCGGCTGGCAGGCCACCATGGTGCTCACCGAACCGGACGCCGGCTCCGACGTCGGTGCCGGACGAACCAAGGCCGTCGAACAACCCGACGGCACCTGGCACATCGAGGGCGTCAAACGGTTCATCTCCGGAGGCGACGTCGGCGACACCGCCGAGAACATTTTCCATCTGGTGTTGGCCCGCCCCGTTGGCGCCGGCCCGGGCACCAAAGGGTTGAGCCTGTTCTACGTTCCCAACTACCTCTTCGACCCCGAGACGTTCGAGCTCGGTGCGCGCAACGGCGTCTATGTCACCGGCCTGGAACACAAGATGGGCTTGAAGTCCTCGCCGACGTGCGAGTTGACGTTCGGGGCCACCGACGTGCCCGCCGTCGGCTACCTCGTCGGCGGCGTGCACGACGGGATCGCGCAGATGTTCACCGTGATCGAGCACGCCCGCATGACCATCGGCGTCAAATCCGCCGGCACCCTGTCGACGGGCTACCTGAACGCGCTGGCCTATGCCAAGGAGCGGGTGCAGGGTGCGGATCTGACCCAGATGACCGACAAGACGGCGCCGCGGGTCACCATCATGCACCACCCCGACGTGCGCCGCAGCCTGATGACCCAAAAGGCCTACGCCGAGGGCCTGCGGGCGCTGTATCTGTACGCCGCCGCGCACCAGGACGACGAAGTCGCCCACCGGGTTTCGGGTGCCGACCACGACATGGCGCATCGCGTGGACGATCTGCTGCTACCCATCGTCAAAGGCGTGGGCTCGGAACGTGCCTACGAGATACTGACCGAGTCCCTGCAGACGCTGGGCGGCTCGGGCTTCTTGACCGACTACCCCATTGAGCAATACATCCGCGACGCCAAGATCGATTCCCTCTACGAGGGCACCACCGCCATCCAGGCGCTGGACTTCTTCTTCCGCAAGATCATTCGCGACCACGGCCAGGCCCTGCAGCATGTGACCGCGCAGATCACGCGCACCATCGACAACGCTGACGAGTCTTTGAAGCCGGTGGCCGAACGGCTGCAAACCGCGCTGGAGGACGTCACCGCGATGACCGGAACCCTGACCGGGCACCTGATGTCCGCCGCGCAACACCCCACGGACATCTACAAGGTGGGGTTGGGTTCGGTGCGATTCCTGCTCGCCGTCGGCGACTTGCTCATCGGCTGGCGACTGCTGGTGCAAGCCGGCGTGGCTCGTGCCGCACTTGCCGCCTCGCCGTCGAAGGCCGACGAGGCGTTCTACCGAGGCAAGATCGCGGTGGCGACCTTCTTCGCCAACAACATGCTGCCGAATCTGACCGGGGTGCGCACCGTCCTGGAAAACATCGACGACGACATCATGCGCGTGCCCGAAGACGCGTTCTGACGCAACCGTTTCGCACGCCACCCGCCGAGCGTGAACTCACGGCGGTATTTTGCCGAATTCTCCGCCCTGACTGCACGTTCGGCGACCCGCGGGTTCACACGGTGAAGCCGAGGGCGCGCAACTGCTCGCGCCCGTCCTCGGTGATCTTGTCCGGGCCCCACGGCGGGTTCCACACCCAGTTGATGCGGATGTCGTCGACCAGACCGCTGCCGACCAACGCGCTGCGCGACTGATCTTCGATGATGTCGGTCAGCGGGCAGGCCGCCGACGTCAGGGTCATGTCGATCAGCGCCACGGTCCCGTCGTCGCCGTCGGCTACCTGCAGGCCGTAAACCAATCCCAGGTCGACGACGTTGATCCCCAGCTCCGGGTCGACGACGTCGCGCATCGCCTCCTCGACATCGGCCAGCAATTCGTCATTGGGTGTGCTGGTTTCGCTCATCCCTGACCTCCTCGACGGCCGCGCCGGCCCGTGCCAGCGCATCCTTGCACGCCAGCCAGCCGAGCAGCGCGCACTTCACCCGTGCCGGGTATTTGGCCACTCCGGCAAACGCTACTCCGTCACCCAGGACATCCTCGTCGCCCTGCACCGCTCCACGCGAAGACACCATGTCGGTGAACGCCGCAATGGTCTTCAGCGCCTCCGGCACGCTCTGACCGATCACCTGCTGGGTGAGCACCGACGTCGACGCCTGGCTGATCGAACAGCCTTGCCCCTCATAGGAAATGTCGGCGACCCTGGTGCCGGCCTCGGATAGCCTGACCCGCAGCGTGACCTCGTCGCCGC
Organism: Mycobacterium shinjukuense; assembly: GCF_010730055.1. NCBI lineage: Bacteria > Bacillati > Actinomycetota > Actinomycetes > Mycobacteriales > Mycobacteriaceae > Mycobacterium > Mycobacterium shinjukuense. The sequence goes on from NZ_AP022575.1 coordinate 1,966,967, forward strand.
AGATCGGGTTGACGTGGTATACCTGGGCGCCGAACGGCTCCCGCAGCCCCCGGTGCTGCGGGTGTTTGTAGTGATCGAGGATCACGTCCTGATAGATCTGCTCCAGCCGCAACGTCAGGCGCTCCCAAAGAAATCCCGGGCCCGTTGCACGCCGGCCACCAAGCGATCCACCTCGTCGGCGGTGTTGTACACCGCGAACGACGCCCGCGCGGTGGCGGCCAGACCGAACCTGCGGTGCAGGGGCAATGCGCAGTGATGCCCAACCCGCACCGCCACGCCGTCGTCGTCGAGCACTTGACCGACGTCATGCGCGTGCACGCCGTCGACGACGAACGCCACCGGCGATCCCCGGTCCCGCATCGACGTGGGTCCGATGATCCGGACGCCGTCGATGCCGGACAGGCCGTCGATGGCCGCGGCCACCAGCTGGCGTTCGTGGGCCTCCACCGCTGCCATGCCGATGGCACTGAGATAGCGGGCCGCGGCCGCCAGCCCGACCACCTGGGAGGTCATCGGGGTACCGGCCTCGAATCGCTGCGGGGGCGCCGCGTAGGTGGTGGCTTCCATGGTCACCGTTTCGATCATCGAACCGCCGGTGAGGAACGCTGGCATCGCGCCCAGCAGCTCGCGACGGCCATACAACACGCCGATTCCGTTGGGGCCTAGCATTTTATGTCCGGAAAACGCCGCTAAATCGACGCCCAGCCCGTGGAGGTCGACCGGCTGGTGGGGCACCGACTGGCAGGCATCCAGCACCGTCAGCGCACCCACCTGCTGGGCGCGTGAAACCAGCTCGCCCACCGGCGTCACCACCCCGGTTACATTGGAATGATGGGTGAACGCAACGACTTTGACACGGTCGTCGAGTCGCAGCGAGTCCAGGTCGATCCGCCCCTCATCGGTCACCCGGTACCAGCGCAACGTGGCCCCGGTGCGCCGGGCCAGCTCCTGCCATGGGATCAGGTTGGCGTGATGCTCCAGCTCGGTGGTGACTATCACGTCGCCGGGGCTGACAGCACGCTCAAAACGGCTGTCCCCCAGCACATATGACACCAGGTTGAGCGCCTCGGTGGCATTTTTGGTGAACACCAGCTCGTCGGCGTCGGCGCCGACGAATGCCGCGATCTCGGCACGCCCCTGCTCGTAGGCGTCGGTCGCCTCCTCCATCAGCTGGTGCGCGCCCCGGTGCACCGCGCCGTTACAGGTGACCAGAAACTCCCGCTCGGCGTCGAGCACCTGCAGCGGGCGCTGCGACGTCGCGCCGGAATCCAGATACGCCAACGGGTTTCCACCGCGCATCACGCGCTTGAGGATGGGGAAATCGGCACGAATCGCCGCCAGGTCGAGCGGGGTCACCGAGGCAGTCATGGCTAGGCCCCGGTTGCGGCCGCTTGAACAAAACGCACGTAGCCGTTCTGGTCGAGCTCGTCGGCCAGCTCCGACCCCCCGGATTCGGCGATCCGCCCGCCGACGAACACGTGCACGTATTCCGGGTGGATATAGCGCAGGATGCGGGTGTAGTGCGTGATCAACAGGATGCCGCCATGCTCGGATTCGGCGTAGCGGTTCACCCCCTCGCTGACCACCCGCAGCGCGTCGACGTCCAGGCCGGAGTCGGTCTCGTCGAGGATGGCGATCTTGGGTTTGAGCAGCTCCAGCTGCAGGATCTCGTGGCGTTTCTTCTCGCCGCCGGAGAAACCCTCGTTGACGCTGCGTTCGGCGAACGCCGGGTCGATGTCGAGCGCGGCCATCGCGGTCTTGACCTCTTTGACCCAGTGCCGCAGCTTCGGTGGCTCACCGCGGAGCGCCGTGGCCGCCGAGCGCAGGAAGTTCGACACCGAGACGCCTGGCACCTCGACGGGATATTGCATCGCCAGGAACAGTCCGGCGCGGGCGCGTTCGTCCACGCTCATCGCCAGCACGTCGGCCCCGTCCAGGGTGATGGATCCCGACGTCACTTGGTATTTGGGGTGACCCGCGATGGCATAGGACAGCGTGGACTTGCCCGAGCCGTTGGGGCCCATCAAGGCATGAATCTCACCGGATTTCACGGTCAGATCGACGCCGCGCAGGATGGGGATCTCCTGGTCCCCGTCCGCCGGGTTGGCGACGCTGACGTGCAGATCTTTGATTTCCAGGGTTGTCATGAGGCGGTCACCTTTTCGGTTGCCTTTGATTCCGTGATGGCCAATTCGTGTTCGATGGCGGCGGTCAGGCGCTGTCGCACCTCGGGCACCTCGATCTTGGAGATGATCTCACCGAAGAAGCCGCGGATCACCAGTCGGCGAGCCTGCTCCTCGGGGATGCCGCGGGAACGCAGGTAAAACAGCTGCTCGTCGTCGAAACGCCCAGTCGCGCTGGCGTGTCCGGCGCCGACGATCTCGCCGGTCTCGATCTCCAGGTTGGGCACCGAATCGGCACGGGCGCCGTCGGTGAGCACCAGGTTGCGGTTTACCTCGAAGGTGTCGGTGCCGGTGGCCTGCGCGCGGATCAGAACGTCACCCACCCAGACGGTGTGCGCGTCGGGCAGCGACGAGGCCGGGTCCCCTTGCAGCGCACCCTTGTACAGCACGTTCGATCGGCAATCGGGGTGGGCGTGGTCGACCAGCAGCCGCGACTCGAGGTGCTGGCCGTCATCGGCGAAGTACAGGCCCAGCAGTTCGGCGTCGCCGCCGGGGGCACAAAACCGCACGCCCGCCGACATCCGAACCAGCTCGCCGCCCAGCATGACGGTGAGGTGGCGCAGCACCGCGTCCTTACCGAGCCGGGCGTGGTGCGCGCTGAGGTGGACGGTGTCATCGGCCCAGTCGGCGATCCACACGACGGTCAGCCGGGCGGCGTCGTCGACGACGAACTCCACGTTGTCGGCGTAGGTTCCGTTGCCGCGGTTGTCGATCACCACCACGGCCGTGCCGAGCTCGTCGACCCGGATCTGCAGATGCCCGTAGGCCACCGCGCCTTCGCCGGGACCGGTGATGGTGATGTTCACCGGCTCGGGGGTGTCACCCGCGACGGTGACCACGGTGGCCGAGTTGAACGACGAAAAGGCCTGGGCGGCAACCCGGTCGGCGGGCACGCCGCCCTGCCCCAACCGCTCGTCACCGCGGCGCACCGTCTCCACCCGCACGCCGGACCGCTCGCTGACGCTGATCGTGGCGCTACCGGTGGCCCGCGCCGAGCCGTCGTGCAGGCCGCGCAGCCGCCGCAGCGGGGTGAACCGCCAGATTTCGTCGCGGCCGTGCGGAACCTCGAAGGCGTCGACGTCAAAGGAGGCGAACAGCTCTCCCTTATTCACAGCAGCCTTCAAATCGGCGGATGTCACAGCGGCCGAGGTCACGCGCGCCGCTGTCATCCGACCGCGCCCTCCATCTGCAGCTCGATCAGCCGGTTGAGCTCCAGGGCGTATTCCATGGGCAGTTCCTTGGCGATCGGCTCGACGAAGCCGCGCACCACCATGGCCATCGCCTCGTCCTCGGTGAGCCCGCGGCTCATCAGGTAGAACAGCTGGTTCTCGCTGACCTTGGACACGGTGGCCTCGTGGCCCATCGTGACGTCGTCCTCGCGGATATCGACGTACGGGTAGGTGTCGCTGCGGCTGATCGTATCAACTAGCAGCGCATCGCATTTCACGCTGGAGCGGGATCCTTGTGCCCCTTTGTTGACCTGTACCAGGCCACGGTAGGAGGTGCGGCCACCGCCGCGGGCCACCGACTTGGACACGATGTTGCTCGACGTGTTGGGCGCCAGGTGCAGCATTTTGGCACCGGTGTCCTGGTGCTGGTCTTCGCCGGCGAACGCCACCGACAACACCTCGCCCTTGGCGTGCTCGCCGGTCATCCAGACCGACGGATATTTCATGGTCACCTTGGACCCGATGTTGCCGTCGATCCACTCCATGGTGGCGCCGGCTTCGGCGCGGGCCCGCTTGGTCACCAGGTTGTAGACGTTGGTCGACCAGTTCTGGATCGTGGTGTAACGCACGCGCGCATGCGGTTTCACGATGATCTCGACCACCGCGGAGTGCAGCGAGTCCGATTTGTAGATGGGCGCGGTGCAGTTGTGTACGGCGAACCCGTAGGCGAGGTAGCTGTCGGGTTCCTCGACATCGAGGTTGTAGACGGGCTCATGCGCTTCGCGGACCGCTCGCTTTTTGATCGGTACCGCGAAGTAGTCGCCGCAGTCGCGGACCTGTCGGGCGCCGTGGCCGCCCTCGGTCCACTGCACCTGGTAGATGTCTTTGCGAACGACGTTGCGGCCCATGATCACACCGGGGCCGCCCGGTCGGCGCAGTTCAACAGTGGCGTAGTGACCCAGACGCGCCAGGATCGACTGCAACTGGAACGCCCACACGCGCGACGTGGTGTGCACGCGCTTCCAGTCAACGCCACCGCGCCGGGTGACGTTGCCGTCTCCCTTGACATAGGCGTCCACCAGTTCTCGCAGGAATGTCTCGTCCTGACGCATCACGAGATCCGACAGCTTCTTCTTCGACGACCCGATGCCGACGTTGTCGCGCATCGCCGCATAGCCCGCCTTCGTGTACACGGTGACGCGGGCCGAATGCTTGTGCTCCTCGATCAATACCGATCCCGACTTCTCGTACAGCGATTTGCACGCTTGGCGCACATCCTCGACGTACTCGAACTCATCGGCGTGGAAGGAGAAGATCAGCGACTCATAGCCATTGGTGAGACACGCGTGACCCTCGGCCAGGTAGTAGCCCGCCAGGCGCGCAAACTCGGGCGGCAAAACCGTCCTGTGGGGGATCGGTTTCGGCTTGGGGTAGATCAGGAAGTCGCCCTCGGCCACGTTCTTGGCCGCGATCCACCGCGGCTCGGCACGACGCAGCTTGGTGCTGTTGACTTCAGCCGTCCACCCGCTGCGCTCCTTGCGCGCGCGCACCTCGTCACGCGGAACGACAAGCAGGGGATGCTCAGCCGTGACGGAGAACCTATTGGCGGGCGACATCGGCGTGAAGCTGAACAGCTCGCCGTTGAGGTCGCGCATCTGCACGGCGGTCACCCGATGCGGCCGCCCGTCGTGGCCAGTGACGAAGTCACCGACGCGAATCGACTCGATGGGCCGCAGGTTGCCGTCGGCGGTCGTGATGAGCTCGCCGGCGGGCAGGCAGCCCTCCACGTAGTGCACGTAAGAGCCCTCATCGGCGATGATCAGCGTTCGCTCGAACTGGCCCATGTTCTCGGTGTTGATCCGGAAGTAGGCCTGCAGCGGAATGTCGACGTGGACGCCGGGCGGGACATAAATAAAGGACCCGCCACTCCACACTGCTGTATTCAACGCAGAAAACTTATTATCGCCAGCAGGAATTACCGAACCGAAATACTGCTTGAAGATGTCCGGATGTTCCCGCAATCCGGTGTCGGTGTCGAGGAAGATGACTCCTTGCTTTTCAAGGTCTTCCCGGATCTGGTGGTAAACGACCTCGGAGTTATGCACCACCAGGCCTTCGGCGATGAAGTTGTGCGGGCCGTCGACCTCGATGTCGTATACCGGCTCGACGGCGTGCGGCTCGATCGCCTTGACCCGCTCGAAGCCGAGCCAATCGTTACCGTGTGCCCGGATGGTCATCCCCTGTGCACCGTTGGACGAATGCATGTAGCGGCGACGACCAAGGCGCTCGGTTCGCTTCGGGTTGCGGCATCCGAGGCGCTCGAAATCACCGGAAATACCCAGCCGCCAAGCAATCTGCATACGCTCGGGCGCGTGCCGGTACGGTTGGGTGAACGACCACGGCCCGCCCGCGCGCAGCCCGGCCAGCTCGGCCAGCTCGCGAGCCTGACCGATCAGGGGTTCATTGGCGCAGGTCAGCAAGATCGAACCACTCTCGTCCGGACCCACGTAGCCGTCGGCGTCGACCCAGCCACCGAGAAATGCCAGCCGCTGATCGACCGGCAATCCGTAGACCCAATCGGGCACCCGCTTAGTCAGCGACAATCCGCCGAACCCCAGCGCAACGATCCACTCAGTCAACGCCTTGGAGTTCACGACCACTCGGTACTGGTCAGCCGCAATGCAACGCAGGCCGAATAGGTTCTTCACCACCCGGGTCAACTCGGCCCGCAGCTCGACATCGGTTGCGGGGATAGCGAACTGAACGCGGTAGGTCTTGGTCGACAGATGAATGTTGCCGTCGCCGATGTAGAGGCCCAGCAGCCACATCAGGTCGATGGAAGTCGCCGCCGGAGCGGTCAACCCGGCAACGGTCGGAAGTTCAACAGCGACACCAAAATCGGGAACGGTCCGCGGCACCGCAATGAAGTCGCCCGCCTTGATCTCGCCCACAGTGACCCAACGTCGGGCATACCGGGGGCGCCGGCGGCCCTTCGTGCGCTCGTCACGCAGCACCAGCATCGGGTGATTGGCGGTCGCCCGGATGCTGCGCCGGGTGGTCGTGACGGCATAAGTAAGCCGGGTGTCGGTCTGCGCTGCCGCCTTAACCGGCGCCACCACAAATCGTTCGGCCTCCTCGTCGTAGGCGAACACCCGGTCTCCGTACCCGATCTCCTTGATCGGGACCTGGCCGCGGTTGGCGGTCCACACCAAGCTGTCACCCGCCAGGCATTCGTACTGCGCGGCGACACCGGCCACCAACCGCTGCTTCTCGGCCTCCGGGATGCCCAGCCGGTCGTAGGTGTTGCGGATGTCTTCGGGCAGTTCATCCCAGCTCGCGGCCTGCTTTTCGGTGGAGCGCACAAAGTATTTGATGTTGTCAAAGTCGATGGCGTCGAGGTTGGCTCCCCAGCGCGGCATGGGCTTGCGCTCGAAGATGCGCAGCGCCTTCAGCCGGTTCTGCAGCATCCATTCGGGCTCGTTTTTCTTCGCGGAGATGTCACGGACAACCGCCTCGGACAGACCACGCTGCGCGCTGGCGCCGGCGACGTCGGAGTCCGCCCAGCCGTATTCGTACCGACCCAGCGAGGCGATTGCCTCTTCCTGCGTCAGCGCCGCCCGCGCGGGGGGCTCGGCAACGGTCTTGTTGGCCTCTGGCGTGAGTGTCATCGGGACGCTCCTCTGGTGCTCGTGATGTGCGGGCGCGGGCTGAACGCCGGGGTCAGGGGGACATGGGTGGTGCAGGCGCAGTCTCCGTTGACGATGGTCGCCAACCGCTGCACGTGGGTGCCGAGCACCTCGGCCATCGCCTGCTGCTCGGCTTCGCACAACTCGGGGAATTCCTCGGCGACGTGGGACACCGGGCAGTGATGCTGGCAGATTTGCACGCCGTGGATCGGCCCGCCCACCCGGGTGGTGGTGGCGACGTAGCCGGCCTTGGTGAGCGCGCCGGCGATCCGCTCGGCCGCCGCTTCGACCGCGGCATCGTCGGGACCGTCGGCCGGCGCGACATCGGCCAGGATCGCGTCGATGCGGCGCCGCGCGAACGCCCGCACCGCCTCCTCGCCGCCGATCTCCCGCAGTTGGCGCATGGCCGCGGACGCCAGGTCATCATAGGAGTGGTCGAGCTTGGCCCGGCCGGCCGCGGTCAGCCGGTAGCGCTTGGCGGGCCGGCCGCGGCCCACCTGCTGCCACGGCGCGGCCGCCGAGGACTCGGCGTCGCCCGCCTCGATCAGCGCGTCCAGATGACGCCGCACCCCGGCGGCCGACAGGCCCAAGCGGGTGCCGATCTCACCGGCGGTGATCGATCCGGACTCGAGCAGCAGGCGCACCACCGCGCGACGGGTGCGACGATCCGGCGCCGAGCCGGGGACGGTCGCAGGGGCGGCCGGGATTTTCACAACACTAGTGTGACGCAATTCCAGCGATCGGTCTACCAAGGGTGCCCTCTGCCCTCTGCGCAGGGTTGCGCTGGTCACATGCTGCGACGGCTACGCTGCTCTGATGGCAGCCCGCCAGCACAGTCTGAGCTCGTCGATCGCCAGCCTGCACGGCGACGAGCAGACGGTGGGCTCGCCGCTGACCGCCACCGAGCTCACCGCGGTTGCGCGTACCCGGCTGTTCGGCGCCACCGGCACCGTCCTGATGGGCATCGGCGCCCTAGGTGCTGGGGCGCGGCCCGTCGTCCAGGACCCCACCTTCGGGGTCCGCCTGCTCAACCTGCCCTCGCGAATCCAGACGGTGTCGCTGACCATGACCACCACCGGGGCGGTCATGATGGCGCTGGCCTGGCTGATGCTGGGCCGGTTCGCGCTGGGCAAGCGGCGGATGTCGCGCGGCGAGCTGGACCGCACCCTGCTGTTGTGGATGCTGCCGCTGCTGATCACGCCGCCGATGTACAGCAAGGACGTCTACTCCTACCTGGCCCAAAGTGAGATCGGCCGGGACGGCCTGGACCCCTATCGGGTGGGTCCGGCCTCCGGCTTGGGACTCGGCCACGTGTTCACGCTGTCGGTGCCCAGCCTGTGGCGGGAGACGCCGGCGCCCTACGGCCCGCTGTTCTTGTGGATCGGCCGCGGAATCTCCGCGCTGACCGGGGACAACATCGTCGCCGCCGTGCTGTGTCACCGATTGGTGGTGTTGATCGGTGTGGCCTTGATCGTGTGGGCCACTCCCAGGCTAGCCGGGCGCTGCGGCGTCGCCGAGGTCAGCGCGCTGTGGCTGGGCGCGGCCAATCCGCTGCTGATCATGCACCTGGTCGCCGGCATCCACAACGAGGCGCTGATGCTCGGGCCGATGCTGGCCGGCGTGGAGTTCGCGTTGCGCGGTGTCGACGCGCCACAACTGTTGCCGGCGTCGTGGCGGTCCATCCGGGATTGGCATCCGCTGGGCATGCTGCTGGCCGGTTCGGTCCTGATCGTGCTGTCATCACAGGTCAAGCTGCCATCGCTGCTGGCGCTGGGCTTCGTCACGATGGCGCTGGCAAACCGCTGGGGCGGCACCCTGCGATCCCTGCTGCTGGTCGGCGGTGCGATGGCGGGGTTGTCGTTGGCGGTGATGGCCGGCGTCGGCTGGGCCAGTGGACTCGGGTTCGGCTGGGTCTACACGCTGGGCACCGCCAACGTGGTGCGCAGTTGGATGTCGCCGCCGACCCTGCTGGCCCTGGGCACCGGCCAGGTGGGCATCCTGCTGCGCCTGGGCGATCACACCACCGCCGTGCTGTCGCTGACCCGCGGCATCGGCGTGCTGATCATCACGGTGCTGGTCTCCTGGCTGCTGCTGGCCGTCTTGCGCGGCCGGCTGCACCCGGTCGGCGGCCTGGGCGTCGCGCTGGCCGTCACGGTGTTGCTGTTTCCCGTCGTGCAGCCCTGGTACCTGCTGTGGGCCATCATCCCGCTGGCCGCCTGGGCGACCCGCACCGGATTCCGGGTGGCGGCGATCGTGGTCACCCTCATCGTCGGCATTTTCGGGCCCACGGCCAACGGCGACCGTTTCGCGCTGTTCCAGATCGTCGACGCCACGCTGGCCAGCGCCATCATCGTGGTGGTGCTCATCGCGCTGACCTACACCCGGTTGCCGTGGCGACCGCTGCCGGCCGAGGACGGCGAACCCGACCGGCAAGCGGTCACCGACGCGCTGCCGGGCCCGCAGACCCGGCGGGCCACCACTCGTCCCAAGGCGGCACCCGACGCCTACGCTGACTCCACGTGAGCTCGGCCCCCAAGGTCCCCGACGTGGTTGTCACGCTGCGCGGGGTGTGCAAGCGATACGGGTCGCTGACGGCCGTCGCCAACCTCGATCTGGACGTGCACGCCGCCGAAGTGATGGCCCTGCTCGGCCCCAACGGCGCGGGGAAGACGACAACCGTCGAGATGTGCGAGGGGTTCGTCCGCCCCGACGCCGGCACCATCACGGTGCTGGGACTCGACCCGATCGCCGACAACGCGAAGCTGCGCGCCCGCATCGGTGTGATGTTGCAGGGCGGCGGCGGCTACCCCGCGGCCCGCGCCGGCGAAATGCTGAACCTGGTGGCGTCCTACGCCGCCGACCCGCTGGATCCCCGGTGGCTGCTGGCCACCCTGGGGCTCACCGACGCCGCCCGCACCACCTATCGACGGCTGTCCGGGGGGCAACAGCAGCGGCTCGCGCTGGCCTGTGCGCTGGTCGGCCGTCCCGAGCTGGTGTTCCTCGACGAGCCCACCGCCGGTCTGGATGCCCACGCCCGGCTGCTGGTGTGGGAGCTGATCGACGCGCTGCGCCGCGACGGCGTGACCGTGGTACTGACCACCCATCAGCTCAAGGAGGCCGAGGAACTCGCCGACCGGCTGGTGATCATCGACCACGGGGTGCCGGTGGCCGCGGGAACACCGGCCGAACTGATGCGCAGCGGCGCCAAGGACCAGGTGCGGTTCACCGCGCCGCCGCGGCTGGACCTGTCGCTGCTGGCCGCCGCGCTGCCGGAGGACTACCAGGCCAGCGAGGTGACGCCGGGCGAGTACCTGGTCGAGGGTCCGGTCGACCCGCAGGTGCTGGCCACGGTCATGGCGTGGTGCGCGCAAATCGACGTGCTGGCCACCGACCTGCGCGTCGAGCAGCGCAGCCTAGAGGATGTGTTCCTGGATCTCACCGGCAGGAGGTTGCGGCCGTGACCCCTGATGCGCCCGACGGCCCACCATTTCCCGCGGGCACCTTCGCCCCGGACCCGCGCCCCAACGCCGTGCCCCGGATGCTGGCCGCGCAGGTCAGCCTGGAATTGAAGCTGCTGTTGCGCAACGGCGAGCAACTGCTGCTGACCATGTTCATCCCGATCACCCTGCTGGTCGGGCTCACCGTGCTGCCGCTCGGCTCGTTCGGCCAGCACCGCGCGGCTACCTTCGTGCCGGTGATCATGGGGTTGGCGGTGGTCTCCACCGCGTTCACCGGGCAGGCCATCGCGGTCGCGTTCGATCGTCGCTACGGAGCCTTGAAACGGCTCGGGGCCACCCCGCTGCCGGTGTGGGGAATCATCGCCGGCAAGTCGCTGGCGGTGGTCGCCGTGGTGTTTCTGCAGGCAATCATGTTGGGCGCCATCGGTTTTGCGCTCGGCTGGCGGCCCCCAGTGGCGGCCCTGTGCCTCGGAGCGGCGGTCATCGCGCTGGGCACCGCGGGCTTTGCGGCGCTCGGTCTGCTGCTCGGCGGCACGCTGCGGGCCGAGATCGTGCTCGCGGTCGCCAACCTGATGTGGTTCGTCTTCGCCGGTTTCGGTGCGCTCACCCTCGAGTCGAACGTGATCCCGACGGCGGTGAAATGGCTTTCCCGGCTGACCCCGTCGGGCGCGCTCACCGAGGCGCTGTCGCAGGCGATGACGCTGTCGGTGGACTGGTTCGGGGTGGTGGTGCTGGCGGTGTGGGGCATGGTGGCGGCGCTGGCCGCGCGGCGCTGGTTCCGGTTCACCTGACCGGCCGCCGACCGGCAGTCCCGTACTACAGCGTGTAGTTTTCAGTGCCTTACGATCGGGCGGTGTCCCCCACTCTGCGTGTCCAGCGGGTCATCGCCGCGGCCGTCATCCTCACCCAGGGCGGCATCGCGGTCACCGGCGCGATCGTGCGGGTCACGGCGTCGGGCCTGGGCTGCCCGACCTGGCCGCAGTGCTTTCCGGGCAGCTTTACCCCGGTGGCGGTCGCCGAGGTGCCGCGCATCCACCAGGCGGTCGAGTTCGGCAACCGGATGGTCACCCTCGCGGTGGCCGTCACCGCCGCGCTGGCCGTGGTGGCGGTCACGGTCGCGCGCCGACGGCCCGAGGTGCGGGTCTACGCGTGGCTGATGCCGGCGTCGACGGTGATCCAGGCCGTCATCGGGGGCGTCACCGTGCGCACCGGGCTGCTGTGGTGGACGGTGGCCATCCACCTGCTCGCCTCGATGACCATGGTGTGGCTGTCGGTGCTGCTCTACGTCAAGATCGGTGAGCCCGACGACGGCGTGGCCCACCGGCGGGTGGCCGGGCCGCTGCGCGCGCTGACCGGGTTGAGCGCGCTGAATCTGGCCGCGGTGCTGGTGACGGGCACGCTGGTGACCGCGGCCGGCCCGCACGCCGGCGACCGCAGCCCCACCCGGACGGTGCCGCGGCTGCGGGTCGCGATCACCACCCTGGTGCACATGCATTCGTCGCTGCTGGTGTCCTATCTCGCGCTGCTGGTCGGCCTCGGGTTCGGGCTGTGGGCGGTGCAAGCCGCCCGGGCGGTCCTGCTGCGGCTGGCCGTGCTGCTCGCCCTGGTTTTCACGCAGGCCGGTGTCGGCACCGCGCAGTACTTCACCGGGGTGCCGGCCGCCCTGGTCGCCATCCACGTGGCCGGCGCCGCGGCGTGCACGGCGGCCACCGCCGCGTTATGGGCGTCGATGCGAAAACGGGCCAAGCCCGAGCCGCTCCAAAGCTGACTGCACGCGCACCGCGAACCTGCGCTGGGCGAGGTCGCGGGTGTCGGCGTCCAACCGACGCCAGCCCAGCGACGGGTCCACCAATTGCAGCTCCAGCAACCGGGGGTTACCCGACCCGTCCGCCACCACATGCGCCCGCGCATACAGCAGCTCCTCGGCGTCGACGCCCACCTGGGCGGCCGCGGCGGCCACCGCGCCGGCGCCCACATCCCAGGCTTCGAAGTCCGGCTCGACCTGACGAAGGGAGTCCTGCTGAACGGTGAACGCGTGCGACGGCTCGCCACCCAGGAAGACCAGCACCGTCTCGGAGGCGGCGTCGGCGGGCTGCACGAAAACGCTGCGGCCACCGGCATGCAGCTCGGCGATGTAGCCGGCGGCCGCCGACCGATCGCGGCCACGCCGCACCCCGGTGCCGATGGTCGGGCCGATGAAGACGGCGCCGCGCCGCGGCAGCCGGGCCCGCGCGCCCGGTGGATACGCATGGCCGGGCACCGTCGGCACGCCCCGCGCCTGCAGGTCGCGCAGGTAGCGCCGGTCGACGTTCCAGGCCACCACGGCCGGGGGGTTCAGCAGGTTCTGCACCGTGGCGGTCCAGGCCAGGAACTCATCGAGCCGCCCGGGGTAGTCGTGGGTGGCCCGCAGGATCACCAGATGCGCGCGGCCAACGTCCGGGTGGTCCCAGGACAGCCAGCGGGCATGCAGCCCGCGCTGGCGCAGCGCGGCGACCAGTCCCTCGTCGTCGTCGTCACCGGCCACCCGCTCCGGACAGCCCGCCAACACGATGCGCGGATGGAAGACGTCCGGCCGGGCGAGCTTCATGGTCGGGCATGATATCCAGATGCACGCAATCGAAGTCAGCGAAACCGGCGGCCCGGAGGTGCTGCGCCACACCGACGTGTCCGAGCCCAAACCCGGCCACGGTGAGCTGTTGATCAAGGCCGAGGCCATCGGCGTGAACTTCATCGACACCTACTTCCGCACCGGGCAGTATCCGCGCCCGCTGCCGTTCGTCCCAGGCTCCGAGGTGTGCGGGACGGTGGCGGCTCTGGGCGAGGGGGGCGACGGCGGCGACATCGGTGTGGGCGACCGGGTGGTCAGCGCCTCGGCGAACGGCGCCTATGCCGAATTCTGCACGGCGCCAGCGTTTTTGACTGCCAAGGTGCCCGATGGTGTGAGTTCCGAGGTGGCCGCCGCGGTGCTGCTGAAGGGCTTAACCGCGCACTACCTGCTCAAGTCGGTGTACCCGGTGCACAGCGGCGACAGTGTGCTGGTGCATGCCGGCGCCGGTGGCGTCGGGCTGATCCTCACGCAATGGGCCACCCACCTCGGCGTCCGGGTGATCACCACCGTCTCGACCGCGGACAAGGAGCGGCTGTCCCGGCAGGCCGGCGCCGCCGAGGTGCTCCCCTACCCGGACGACGCCTACCAGTTCGGCCAGCGGGTTCGGGCCCTCACCGGAGGCGCGGGGGTGGCGGCGGTGTACGACGGGGTCGGGGCGACGACGTTCGACGCCAGCCTGGCCAGCCTGGCCGTCCGCGGGACGCTGGCCCTGTTCGGCGCCTCCAGCGGACCCGTTCCCCCGGTCGATCCGCAGCGCCTCAACTACGCCGGGTCGGTGTACCTCACCAGGCCCTCGCTGGCCCACTTCATCCGCACCGGCGAGGAATTCGGCTGGCGGGCCGCCGAGCTGTTCGACGTGCTCGGCAGCGGGGCCGTCACCGTCGACGTCGGCGGGCGCTATCGGCTGTCCGACGCGGCGCGCGCCCACCAAGACCTGGAAGGCCGCAAGACCACCGGCTCGATCGTGCTGGTTCCGTAGTCGGCGACCGAGTCGAGGTCAGCCGTCGGATCACAACACGGTCGGCAGCGCGATCGCCGAATCCACCGCCAGCGCGCAGAACACCGTCGCCAGGTAGTTGTTCGACTGGAAAAACAGCCGCAACGGCTTCACCGGTTCACCGGCGCAGACCCCGGCATAGAGCTGGTGGGCCATCGCCAGAAACCAGACCCCGGCCACCAGGGCCACCGCGGCATACAGCCACCCGGCCGCCAACGCGAGGACCAGCGTGGCCAACACGGTCAGCCAGGTGTAGATCAGGATCCGCTTGGTCACCTCGCGCTCGGTCGCCACGGCCGGCAGCATCGGCACACCGGCGACTTGGTAGTCCTGCTTGTACCGCATCGCCAATGCCCAGGTGTGCGGAGGCGTCCAGAAGAAGATGACCGCGAACATCGCCAGCGCCGGCCAGGCAATGCCGCCGGTGATCGCCGACCAACCGATCATCACCGGCATGCAGCCGGCCGCGCCGCCCCACACCACGTTTTGCGAGGTGCGCCGCTTGAGCAGCAGGGTATAGACGAGCACGTAGAACGCGACGGTGGCGACGGCGAGCAGCCCCGATAGCAGGTTGGTCGTCCACCACAACCAGCAGAACGAGCCCACACTCAGCATCAGGCCGAGGGCCAGCGCGTTTCGGGTTGGCACTGCGGCGCGCGCCAGCGGTCGACGCGCGGTCCGCTGCATCACCTTGTCGATATCGGCGTCGGCCACACAGTTGAGCGTGTTGGCGCCGCCGGCGGCCATCATCCCGCCGACAAGCGTGTTCAGCATCAGGAGCGGGTGAACGGTGCCGCGGTTCGCAAGCAGCATCGCCGGGATCGCGGTGACCACCAGCAGCTCAATGACCCGCGGTTTGGTCAACGCCAGGTAGGCCAGCGCCGTCCGGGTTATCCGGCCAGGTGTTCGGCTCGGCGCGACGAGCCCGCGAACGCTCACGCATAAACTCCTCGGGAATCGCAGCCGCGCGCAGCTTCTACTACGGACGATGGTAGACCGCGGGACCACAGCCGTAGGGCCGCAGGGTCGATTGGCACAGATTTTTGTCAAGGGTTCGCGGGTCGACGCGCTCCCTTTCACCGCGGGCAGTTCCAGCCCACCTCGTCGCCGGACTAGGGTGAGCATTGATCATTTCGATGACCCAAGGACTGAATTTGTGACCACACTCGAAGAGATCTCCGCGCTTACCGAACCGCGCCATCCCGACGACTGGACCGAGATCGATTCGGCTGCGGTCGACACCATCCGGGTGCTGGCCGCCGACGCCGTCCAAAAGGTCGGCAACGGCCACCCCGGGACGGCGATGAGCCTGGCCCCGTTGGCGTACACGCTGTTTCAGCGGGTGATGCGGCACGATCCCAGCGACACCGGTTGGCTGGGCCGCGACCGGTTCGTGCTGTCGGCCGGGCACAGCAGCCTGACCCTCTACATCCAGCTCTACCTCGGCGGCTTCGGCCTGGAACTGTCCGACATCGAGTCGCTGCGCACCTGGGGATCTAAGACCCCCGGGCACCCGGAGTTTCGCCACACCAGGGGCGTGGAGATCACCACCGGCCCACTAGGCCAGGGTCTGGCGTCCGCGGTCGGGATGGCGATGGCCTCGCGCTACGAGCGCGGCCTGTTGGATCCGGACGCCGAGCCGGGGACCAGCCCGTTCGACCACTACATCTACGTCATCGCCTCCGACGGCGACATCGAAGAGGGGGTCACCTCGGAGGCGTCGTCGCTGGCGGCGGTCCAACAGCTGGGCAACCTCATCGTGTTCTACGACCGCAACCAGATCTCGATCGAGGACGACACCAACATCGCGCTGTGTGAGGACACCGCCGCCCGATACCGCGCGTACGGCTGGCACGTGCAGGAGGTAGAGGGCGGCGAGAACGTCGTCGGCATCGAGGAGGCCATCGCCAACGCCAAGGCCGTCACCGACCGGCCCTCGTTCATCTCGCTGCGCACCGTCATCGGCTATCCCGCGCCGAACCTGATGGACACCGGCAAGGCGCACGGCGCGGCCCTGGGTGACGACGAGGTGGCCGCCGTCAAGCGAATCCTCGGCTTCGACCCGGACAAGACGTTCGAGGTCCGCGGGGACGTCCTCACCCACACCCGAGGGCTGGTGGCCCGCGGCAAACAGGCCCACGACCGCTGGCAGCTCGAATTCGACAGCTGGGCGCGGCGCGAACCCGAACGCAAGGCGCTGCTGGACCGGCTGCTCGCGCAGAAGTTGCCCGACGGCTGGGACGCCGACCTGCCGCGCTGGGAACCGGGGTCCAAGGCGCTGGCCACCCGCGCGGCCTCGGGTGCGGTGCTGGCCGCCGTCGGGCCGAAACTGCCCGAGCTCTGGGGCGGTTCGGCCGACCTGGCCGGCAGCAACAACACCACCATCAAGGGGGCCGATTCCTTTGGCCCGCCGTCGATTTCGACCAAGGAATACACCGCGCACTGGTACGGCCGCACGCTGCATTTCGGTGTTCGCGAACACGCGATGGCCGCCATCCTGTCCGGCATCGTGCTGCACGGGCCCACCCGGGCCTACGGCGGCACGTTTTTGCAGTTCTCCGACTACATGCGCCCGGCGGTGCGGTTGGCCGCGCTGATGGACATCGACACCATCTACGTGTGGACGCACGATTCGATCGGCCTCGGCGAGGACGGCCCGACCCACCAGCCGATCGAGCATCTTGCGGCACTGCGCGCCATCCCCCGGCTGTCGGTGGTGCGCCCGGCCGACGCCAACGAGACGGCCTATGCCTGGCGCACGATCCTGGCCCGCGGCAACGGAAGTGGCCCGGTTGGCCTGATCCTGACCCGCCAAGGTGTGCCGGTGCTGGAGGGCACCAGCGCCGAGGGTGTGGCCCGCGGTGGCTACGTGCTCAGCGATGGTGGCCTGGAACCGGGTGAGGATCCCGACGTGGTTCTGATCGCCACCGGATCCGAGGTGCAGCTCGCGGTCACGGCGCAGAAGTTGTTGGCGGACAAGGACATCATCGCCCGAGTGGTGTCGATGCCGTGCGTGGAGTGGTTCGAGTCCCAGCCCGACGAGTACCGGGATGCCGTGCTGCCACCGGCGGTGTCGGCCCGGGTCGCCGTCGAAGCCGGCGTCGCGCAGTGCTGGCACAAGTTGGTGGGCGACACGGGCGAGATCGTGTCGATCGAGCACTACGGCGCATCGGCGGATTACCAGACCCTGTTCCGGGAGTACGGCTTCACCGCCGAAGCGGTGGCCGCCGCCGCGGAACAAGCTCTCGACAACTGAGAAAGGGTGATTGACGATGGCCCAGAACCCTCACCTCGCGGCGTTGAGCGCCGCAGGGGTGTCCGTGTGGCTGGACGACCTGTCGCGGGACCGGCTAAGGTCCGGCAACCTGCGCGAGCTGATCGACACCAAGAGCGTCGTCGGCGTCACCACCAACCCGTCGATCTTTCAGAAGGCGCTGTCGGAGGGCCATGCCTACGACGCCCAGATCGCCGAGCTGGCCGAGCGCGGCGCCGACGTGGACGCCACCGTCCGCACCGTCACCACCGACGACGTGCGCAGCGCGTGCGACGTGCTGGCGCGTGAGTGGGAGGCTTCCGACGGGGTCGACGGCCGGGTGTCAATCGAGGTCGACCCACGGCTGGCACACGACACCGACAAGACCATCCTGCAGGCCATCGAGCTGTGGAAGATCGTCGACCGGCCCAACCTGTTCATCAAGATCCCGGCCACCAGGGCCGGCCTGCCGGCCATCACCGCTGTGCTGGCGGAAGGGATTTCGGTCAACGTCACGCTGATCTTCTCCGTCGAGCGGCACCGCGAGGTGATGGAGGCCTACCTGGCCGGGCTGCAGAAGGCCGCCGAAGCCGGACATGACCTGTCCAAGATCCATTCGGTGGCATCATTTTTCGTCTCCCGGGTGGACACCGAAATCGACAAGAGACTGGACAAGATCGGCTCGCGGGAAGCGCTCGCGTTGCGCGGTCAGGCCGGGGTGGCCAATGCCCGGCTGGCGTATGCCGCCTATCAGGAGGTCTTCGACACAGACGATCGCTTCCGGGCGCTCAAAGCCGACGGAGCCCGGGTGCAACGACCGCTGTGGGCTTCCACCGGCGTCAAGAACCCCGCCTACGCGGATACCCTCTACGTCACCGAGCTGGTCGCGCCACACACGGTGAACACCATGCCGGAGCACACCATTGAGGCCGTCGCCGACCACGGTCTGATCCGCGGTGACACGGTCAGCGGCACCGCCTCGGCCGCCCAAGCGGTGTTCGACCAGCTCGCCGCGGTCGGCATCGACCTGGCCGACGTGTTCGTCGTGCTGGAGAACGAGGGCGTGCAGAAGTTCGAGGCGTCCTGGACCGAGTTGCTCAAGGAAATCCAGGCACACCTCGACGCTGCCGCCAAATGAGCCCGGTCCGCACCGCCGCCCAGTGGCATAACCCGTTACGCGACAAGCGGGATAAGCGGCTGCCCAGAATCGCCGGCCCCTGCGGCATGGTGATTTTCGGTGTCACCGGCGACCTGGCCCGCAAGAAGGTGATGCCGGCCGTCTACGACCTGGCCAACCGCGGCCTGCTGCCCCCCACGTTCTCCCTGGTTGGCTTCGCCCGTCGGGATTGGGACACCGAGGACTTCGGCGAGGTGGTGTACAACGCCGTTCAAGCGCACTGCCGGACGCCCTTTCGACAGGCTAACTGGGACCGGCTGGCCGAGGGATTCCGTTTCGTACCAGGAGCTTTCGATGACGACGCGGCGTTCGCCCGCCTTGCCGAGACATTGGAGAAGCTTGACGCGGAGCGCGGCACCGGTGGCAATCACGCCTTCTACCTGGCGATCCCGCCCAAGTCGTTCCCGGTGGTCTGCGAACAGCTGCACAAATCCGGGCTGGCCCGCCCACAGGGTAACCGGTGGAGCCGGGTAGTCATCGAGAAACCGTTTGGCCATGACCTGGACAGCGCCCGCGAGCTGAACAAGGCGGTCAACACGGTCTTTCCCGAGGAGTCGGTCTTCCGGATCGACCATTACCTGGGCAAAGAGACGGTGCAGAACATCTTGGCGCTGCGGTTCGCCAATCAGCTGTTCGACCCGGTCTGGAATGCGCACTATGTCGACCACGTGCAGATCACCATGGCCGAAGACATCGGGCTGGGCGGGCGCGCTGGCTACTACGACGGTATCGGCGCGGCCCGCGATGTCATCCAGAACCATCTCATGCAGCTGCTGGCGCTGACCGCGATGGAGGAGCCGGTCAGCTTCAACCCGAAGGCCTTGCAAACCGAAAAGATCAAGGTGCTCTCGGCGACGCGGCTGGCCGAGCCGCTGGACCAGACCACCAGCCGCGGCCAGTACGTCGCCGGCTGGCAGGGCGGGGAAAAGGTGGTTGGGCTGCTCGACGAGGAGGGGTTCGCCAGGGATTCCACCACTGAGACCTTCGCCGCCATCACCCTCGAGGTCGACACCCGCCGCTGGGCCGGGGTGCCGTTCTACCTGCGCACCGGAAAACGACTGGGCCGCAGGGTGACCGAGATCGCTTTGGTCTTCAAGCGCGCTCCGCATCTGCCGTTCGACGCCACCATGACCGACGAGCTCGGGACCAATGCCATGGTCATCCGGGTCCAGCCCGACGAGGGCGTCACGTTGCGGTTCGGGTCCAAAGTGCCCGGCACCGCGATGGAGGTCCGCGACGTCAACATGGACTTCTCCTACGGCTCGGCGTTCGCCGAGG
This sequence comes from Mycobacterium shinjukuense, assembly GCF_010730055.1. Taxonomy (NCBI): domain Bacteria; kingdom Bacillati; phylum Actinomycetota; class Actinomycetes; order Mycobacteriales; family Mycobacteriaceae; genus Mycobacterium; species Mycobacterium shinjukuense. Next base: position 1,986,776 of record NZ_AP022575.1, read on the forward strand.
ATTCACCCGAGGCCTACGAGCGGCTCATCCTTGACGTGCTGCTCGGCGAGCCGTCGCTGTTTCCGGTGAACGCAGAGGTCGAATTGGCTTGGGAGATAATCGATCCCGCCCTGGATTATTGGGCCGCGCATGGCAGGCCCGACCCGTATGAGGCGGGCACCTGGGGTCCGGAGTCGGCCTTCGCGATGCTGCGCCGCACCGGCCGGGAATGGCGGCGGCCATGATCCGCGCCGGCGACGATGCAGTGGGGGCACCGCCCGCTTGCGGGGGACGAAGCGATGAGGTGGGGGTACCACCCGCTTGCGGGGGAGAGCGGCGCAGATGATCATCGACCTGCCCGCTACCACCACCACGGCGGTCAACAAGAAGCTCGACCAGTTGCGTGAGAGAATCGGCGCCGTCGCGATGGGCCGGGTGCTGACGCTGATCATCGCCCCGGAGAGCGAGGCGGTACTCGAAGAATCCATTGAAGCCGCCAACGGCGCCAGCCACGAGCATCCCAGCCGGATCATCGTCGCGATGAGGGGCGATCCGTACGCCGACGAGCCGCGGCTAGACGCCCAACTGCGGGTCGGCGGTGACGCCGGCGCCGGAGAGGTGGTGGTGCTGCGGCTGTCCGGACCGCTGGCCGGTCACGCCGACAGCGTCGTGATCCCCTTCCTGCTTCCCGATATCCCGGTGGTGGCGTGGTGGCCCGACATCGCCCCCGCGGTGCCGGCCCAGGATCCGCTGGGCAAGTTGGCAATTCGGCGTATCACCGATGCCACCAATGGTGTCGACCCGTTGTCGGCGATCAAGAGCCGGCTGCCCGGTTATACCGCCGGGGACACCGACCTGGCCTGGAGCCGCATCACCTACTGGCGCGCCCTGCTGACCTCGGCCGTTGACCAGCCGCCGCACGAGCCGATCGAGTCGGCGCTGGTGTCCGGTCTGAAAACCGAGCCGGCGCTGGATGTGCTCGCGGGTTGGCTGGCCAGCCGGATCGACGGCCCGGTGCGCCGAGCGGTCGGTGAGCTGAAGGTCGAGCTGGTGCGCAGGAGCGAGACCATCGTGCTGCGCCGGCCCCAGGAGGGAATCACCGCCACCCTGAGCCGCACGGCCAAGCCCGATGCCCTGGTTCCGTTGGCGCGCAGGGTGACCGGTGAGTGCCTGGCCGAAGACCTGCGGCGGCTGGATCCCGACGAGATCTACTTCGCCGCCCTCGAAGGCATCAAGAAGGTGCAATACGTGTGAGCACCGGAATCGAGGTATTCCCGGACAGCCAGGGCCTGGTCGAGGCGGCGGCGGCCCGCCTGATCGACACCATCCACACCTCGCTGGCGGCACGTGGGCAAGCGGCGATCGTGCTCACCGGCGGGGGCAACGGCATCGCGCTGCTGCGTTACCTCGCCGGCGAGGGATCGCGGATCGACTGGTCCAAGGTGCACGTGTTCTGGGGCGACGACCGCTACGTCCCCGAAGACGACGACGAGCGCAACCACAAGCAGGCGCGCGTGGCGCTGCTCGATCACGTCCACATCCCGTCAGGCCAGGTGCACCCCATGGCCGCCAGCGACGGTGCGTACGGCACCGACCTGGACGCCGCGGCACGGGCATACGAACAGGTGTTGGCCGCCCACGCCGCTCCCGGCGACGTGGCGCCGAACTTCGATGTCCACCTGCTGGGAATGGGGCCCGAGGGGCACATCAACTCGCTGTTCCCCTACACCGCGGCGGTGCGGGAGACCGCCCGTCTGGTGGTCCCGGTGCCAGACTGCCCCAAACCGCCGCCGCAACGAATCAGCTTGACCCTGCCCGCGATTCGACGTTCCCGCGAGGTCTGGCTGATGGTGTCCGGCGCGGGCAAGGCCGACGCGGTGGCCGCCGCCATCGGCGGCGCGGATCCGGTTGCACTGCCGGCCGCCGGTGCCGTCGGGCGAGAGAAGACGCTTTGGCTGCTGGACGAGCAGGCGGCGGCCAAGCTTCCCGGCTAACACCGCGCTCGCCGACTATCACGCTCGACCTGGCGGTCGGCGCACCCGGCAGCGTAGTTGCCGAGGCGGCCGGTCATGCCGGGTCCACCGCCGCAGGCTATGTCCCTGACGTTCCGGCGGCCCCATAGAGCCATCCGCCGGTGCCGCCCTTGCCGCCGGCCCCAGGGGCGCCATCGGTGGAGCCGGTCCCACCGGCCGCACCGTCCCCGCCGTTGCCACCGTAGCCGACCAGCCAGCTGTCGCCGCCGTTGCCACCGGCGCCACCGTCACCGCCGTCCCCCTCGGTGCCGCCAAAAGTGGCGGACCCACCGTCGCCACCGGTGCTCCCCTGCCCGCCAGTGCCGCCGTTTCCGAGCAGCCACCCACTGTGGCCACCCGCCCCGCCAGCGCCACCCGCGCCGCCATCACCTGCGCTGCCGCCGGCGGTGTTGCCGCCCCTGCCAGCGGTGCCGCCATCGCCGCCGGCCCCTCCGGTGCCGTACAGCAGCGCGGCACGGCCACCCGCCCCGCCGGCTCCGCCATCTCCGCCCGCACCGGCGCTGTGGCCGCTGGTGTTGTTGTAACCGCCGTCGCCGCCGGCCCCACCGGTGCCACCAGCCCCACCAGACCCGAACTGCCAACCGCCAGCCCCACCGGCCCCACCAGCACCGCCGGCCCCACCAGCCCCGCCGGTGAGCACGTTGCCGTTGTCGCTACCCCCAGCTCCCCCGGCCCCACCGGCCCCGCCGGACGCGCCGGTTCCGAACAGCCCGGCCGCGCCCCCGGCGCCACCACTGCCACCGGCCCCACCGGAAGCGCCGACGTTGCCCGTGGTCCCACACCGCCCGCCCCCCGCCGCCGCCCGCCCGCCGTGCCGCCCGGCCCCGCCCGCCAGCACCCCCATCGCCGATCAGCCCGGCCCGCCGCCGCCTTGCCACCGCCATCGCCGCCGGCCGCCTTCCCCTTCCGCCGACCGCCTTCGCTCCCCGTCCGCCGCCGTTGCCGATCAATCCGGTGGCGCCACCCGCACCGCCGATACCGCCGGCGCCGCCGTTGCCCCCGGCGCCACCGTCGCCATACCACCAGCCCCCACGCCCTCCGGACCCACCAGCCCCACCGATCCCGCCCGCCCCGCCGGCCCCACCGTTGCCGATCAGCCCGGCATCCCCGCCCCTACCACCGGCCTGACCTTGCCCGCCATCCGCGCCGTTGCCGCCATTGCCGTACAACAACCCTCCGTCCCCACCATTGCCGCCCGGGGTGGTCGCGTCGGCGCCATTGCCGATCAGCGGACGCCCCAGTAACGCGTTGGTGGGGGCGTTGATCAGATTCAGCACATCTTGCTGCACGGCCTGCAGCGGACCGGCATTGGCTGCCTCAGCGCGTGCATAAGCGTTCCCGCCGGCGCTCAACGCTTGCACAAACTGGGCATGAAACTGCGACGCCTGCGCACTCAGCGCCTGATATGACGCCCCGTAAGCGGAGAACACCGACGCCACCGCCGCCGACACCTCGTCCCCACCCGGCGCCGCCACCGCGGTGGTCATGGCCGCCAGCGAGGCAGTGGCCTCACCCAGCGACGAACCGATGCCCGCCAAATCGGCCGCGGCCGCGGCCACCACGTCGGTAGCCGCCACCACAAACGACATCATCGTCCTCCCCGCGCAGCCACCGGATGGGAACCAAACCTATCCGGATTCGACTGCCGAATTCAGGGTTTTCGGCAAACCGGACCCGGTTGTCGAGCCGCCGGGCCGGCGGGTCGAGCTCAGCCAGCCTGCTACGTCAGCGTCCCGGAAATTGCATGCGGGCACCGCGCGTGTCAGGGACCGATACCGCGGTTGAAGAAGCCCGAGAGTTGGGCGCCCACGTTGTCGAGACCCGAGATGAAGGCCGCCGTCGTGAAGTTTCGGGTGCTCGTGTTGAACCAGCCCGAGATGGTGTTGCCGGTGTTGAACAATCCTGACTGCAGCGTGCCGGCGTTTGAAATTCCGGAGAGGCCCGAACTCTGTGAGCGAAATTGAAGGCCACCCGCGCCGAAGCCGGAGTTGTTGGCGCCCCAGTTGCCGATGCCCGATTGGCTGCCGGGAGTGCCGAAGTACAACGTGTCGAAGTTACCGAAGCCCGACGAGGGCACGCTGGTGGTGTTGAAGAAGCCCGGTGCCGGCGCGATATCGATCGGCAGGGTGATGGGGCCGCCGTCGAAGCTGAACGTCTGAGCAAAGACCGGGGGCCCCACCGTGAAGCTTTCGTTGATATTGCTAATCGGGATACTTGGGACCGTGAACGAGGGAACTATCAAGGCGTACGGGACTGTTAGTGAACTTATCTCGACGCCCAGAATATAGAATTTGTAACCATAGTCGCCGCTTATGCCGAACGTCGAAATATCGAAGCTGTGTAGTTCGATTCCGCTGATGCTCAAGCTGATCGGTGTTTGGAAGTCGGCACTGACCTTTAGGTCGACCGGGATGGTGGGAATGGTGGTCGTGAAGGACAAACCAATGAGCCCCAGCTCATCGCCCCGTAGGCTGAAGCCGTTGCTCATATTCCCGCCGTTGAAGCCACCGGTGTTGATATCCCCGATGTTGCCCACCCCGGTGTTGTAGTTGCCGATGTTGTGGTTGCCGGTGTTGTAGTCGCCCGCGTTGAAGCCACCGGTGTTGGTGCTGCCGCTATTGTAGCTACCGGTGTTGTAGCCGCCCGCATTGAAGCTACCCGTATTGACGCTGCCGGAGTTGAAGAAGCCGGTATTGGTGGCGCCCGAGTTACCGATGCCGGTATTATAGCTCCCAGAATTACCAATGCCCCAGTTTCCGATGCCCGAGTTTCCGATGCCAATGTTTCCGGTGCCCGAATTGAATAGCCCAATATTGCCAGTACCCGAATTCAGACCCCCGAATCCAAACTGGTTATCGCCGGTCAGACCGATGCCGATATTGTTGCTGCCCGAGTTGGCGAAACCGATATTCCGGTCACCATTATTCCCGAAACCAAGGTTGTTGCTGCCGAGGTTCCCAAAGCCAATATCGCTGTTGCCGAGATTCCCGAAGCCGAAGTTATCGCTGCCGAAATTGCCGAAGCCGAAGTTTCTGCTACCGGCGTTGCCGTTGCCGACATTGTGGTCGCCGATGTTGGCGATGCCCAGATTCTGGTCGCCGACGTTCGCACTGCCCAGATTGTGGTTGCCGACATTGGCGTTGCCCACGTTGAGGCGACCGTCGTTCGCGAAGCCCGCATTAAAGGTCGTGTTGCCGGTGCTGTCGCGAAAAAACCCGGTGAGGTCGGCCCCGACGTTTCCGATACCGGATACATAGGCCGCGGTCGTGACGCCCAACGTGCTCGTGTTGTAGTAGCCCGAGATGCTGTTACCCAAATTCGCCACGCCCGAAGCCAGCTCGCCGTAGTTACCATACCCCGAAGTGTTTGTTCCGGAGTTAAAGAAGCCCGATGCGCTACCGGCGCCAGTGTTAAATAAGCCCGACGACGGGCTCGTTGTCGAGTTTCCGAAGCCTGGGGCCACCGCGATGGCAAGCTGCGGGATGCCAACCAGGTGCTCGTAGTCACCCCTGGTCCACAAGCCATTGCTGTAGCTGCCCGAGATGAAGGCGCCCGTGTCAACATCGCCGGTGTTGCCCAGGCCGGTGTTGTAGTCGCCCCTGTTGAACCAGCCGGTGTTGTAGCCGCCCGAGTTAAAGCTCCCGCTGTTGGCGTTGCCCACGTTGTAGCGGCCCGAGTTGTAGCTGCCCGCATTGTAGCTGCCCGTGTTGGCGTCGCCGGAATCAAAGAAGCCCGTGTTGTAGCTGCCGGAGTTTCCGATCCCCCAGTTCCCGGCGCCGGAATTTCCGATGCCGATGTTTCCGCTGCCCGAGTTGCCGAAGCCAATATTTCCGGTACCCGAGTTGAACAGGCCGATATTGCCGCTGCCCGAGTTCAGGGCACCGAACCCGAACTGGTTGTCTCCGGTCAGCCCGATGCCGATATTGTTGTTGCCCGTATTGCCAAAGCCGATATTTTGGTCACCGGTATTGCCGAAGCCAAGGTTGTAGCTGCCGACGTTTCCGAAGCCAATGTCGTTGCTGCCGAGATTGCCGAAGCCGAAGTTATTGCTGCCGAAATTGCCGGAGCCGACGTTGTCGTTGCCGGAGTTTCCGCTGCCGATGTTTCCGCTACCAGCGTTTGCGTTACCGACGTTTGCGCTGCCCACATTTGCGCTGCCGAAGTTGTAGTCTCCCACGTTTGCGTTGCCCACGTTGAGGACGCCGTCGTTGGCGAAGCCCACGTTGACGACCCGCGTGCCGGACGAGTCGTCGTGGTAGAAGCCCGAGAGGGCGCTGCCGATGTTGCCGGCACCCGAGACCAGGGCGGCCGTCGTGAGGCCAAGCGTGCCCGTGTTCTGGAAGCCGGAAACGGAGTTGCCATAGTTCGCCACGCCCGATAGCAGTGCGCCGTAGTTGTTGTAACCGGAGTTTCCCGCGCTGCCCGACGCGAAATTCCAAAAGCCCGAATTGTTGGTGCCGACGTTTCCGAATCCCGATGCGTTACCACTACCGGAGTTAAAGAATCCCGACGACGGGCTGGTGGTCGAATTCCCGAAACCCGTGCCCGCAGGAATGTCGATCAACGGAACGGTCAACGGGCCTACGGTGCCGGTGGCCAAAGCACCGAGAACAGTGTTTGATCCTCCTATGGCAAGCGCAATATCAGGGCCAGTGACCGTGATGTCGGAGACCTTTATGGGGCCGGTCGTGTTGGTGAAGAATAATTTCAGTGTGCCGTCCTCGTAAGAGCCGGAGCCACTGATGTCGACAGTGATCGCGGGGAAGCTGAAGCTCTCGATGATGATGTCACCGAAGTTCACAGTGATGGGAATGTTCAGTGGCAGGCTGACGGCGAGGTTCACTGGGATTGCGGGAATGGTGATGGCGTAGTAGAGGCCAGTCAAGCCCTGCCCATCGCCGCGCTGCCAGAAGCCGTTATTCATATTGCCGGTGTTGAAAGCGCCGGTATTGATATCACCGGTATTCGCCAGCCCGGTGTTGTAGCTGCCCGTGTTGTAGTGGCCCGTGTTGTAGTTGCCCGGGTTGAAGCTGCCCGTGTTGGTGCTGCCGGCATTGTAGCTGCCGGTGTTGCCACTGCCGGCATTCGCCAACCCGGTATTCACGCTGCCGGAGTTGAAGAAACCGGTGTTGGCGGTGCCCGCGTTGCCGACGCCGGTGTTGTAGTTGCCCGAGTTCCCGATGCCCCAGTTCCCGGTGCCCGAGTTGGCGACGCCGATGTTGCCGGTGCCCGAATTGAACAAGCCGAAATTACCGCTGCCCGAGTTCCAGGCGCCGAACCCGACCTGATTGTCACCGGTCAACCCGATGCCCACATTGTTGCTGCCGGTATTGGCTAACCCGATATTCCGGTCACCGGCATTACCGAAACCAAAATTGTGGCTCCCCAGATTGCCGAAGCCAATATTGTTGCCGCCGAAATTCCCGAACCCAACGTTGTTGCTGCCGAAATTACCGAAACCCACATTTGCGCTGCCGTCGTTTCCACCGCCCAAGTTGTAGTCGCCGACGTTTCCACTGCCCACGTTGACGTTGCCGACATTACCCAAGCCCACGTTGAACTCGCCGACATTGGCAAAGCCTAGGTTGAGATTGCTGGCGTTGTCGTGCGGCCGCAAAAAACCCGCCAGGTTGCTGCCGGTGTTTCCGATGCCCGAGTCATAGGCCGCCGTCATGAAGCCGGCCGTGCTGGTGTTGTACAGACCCGAGACGGTGTTGCCTATGTTCGCCACGCCCGATTGCAGCTCGCCGTGGTTGAAATAACCCGAGATTCCCGAGCTACCCGTGGCGGCGTTGAAGAAGCCCGATGCGGGACCCGTGCCCGAGTTGAAAAAACCTGACGACCAGGTGGAGGTCGAGTTCCCGAACCCCGGAGCAGCCGCCATGTTGACGAGTTCGAGCTGGATCGGGCCGATCTGATTGGTTAGGTCCACACCAAACACAGTGGCCGAGCTGCCCACCACCCCCGCAATCGTGGGACCGACAATCGTGATGGCCGGAAAGGTTTCCGGACCAATGTTGCCGCTGACCTTGATGTCGACCTGCTTGACTTCGGCACCAACGGGAATTTCCGGAATGGTGAAGCTCTCGATGACGGTGTTGCCGATACCGCCGCCGATGGGTATATCGACCGGCAGGCTCCCGCTGACGCTGGCGGGAATCTCGGGAATGGTGATCGCGTACCCGAAGCCGAACAGACCCTGCTGGTCGCCGCGCCACAACAGTCCATTGTTGTAGCTGCCGGAATTCAGACCCCCGGTGTTGACATCACCCGTGTTTCCCACGCCGGTGTTGTGGCTGCCCGGGTTGAAGCTGCCCGTGTTGGTGCTGCCGGCATTGTAGCTGCCGGTGTTGCCACTGCCGGCATTCGCCAACCCGGTATTCACGCTGCCGGAGTTGAAGAAACCGGTGTTGGCGGTGCCCGCGTTGCCGACGCCGGTGTTGTAGTTGCCCGAGTTCCCGATGCCCCAGTTCCCGGTGCCCGAGTTGGCGACACCGATGTTGCCGGTACCCGAATTGAACAAGCCGAAATTACCGCTGCCCGAGTTCCAGGCGCCGAACCCGACCTGATTGTCACCGGTCAACCCGATGCCCACATTGTTGCTGCCGGTATTGGCTAACCCGATATTCCGGTCACCGGCATTACCGAAACCAAAATTGTGGCTCCCCAGATTGCCGAAGCCAATATTGTTGCCGCCGAAATTCCCGAACCCAACGTTGTTGCTGCCGAAATTACCGAAACCCACATTTGCGCTGCCGTCGTTTCCACCGCCCAGGTTGTAGTCGCCGACGTTCCCACTGCCCACGTTGACGTTGCCGACATTACCCAAGCCCACGTTGAACTCGCCGACATCGGCAAAGCCCAGGTTAAGCGCCCGGTCGGCCAAGTTGCCGCGCAGCACCCCGGCAACGTTGCTGCCGATATTGTCGACGCCCGAGACGTAGGCCGGCGTCGTCAAGTCCAGCGTGCTCGTGTTAAGGAAGCCCGAGATCGAAGTGCCCCAATTCGCCGCGCCCGACGACACGTCGCCATAGTTGAAAAAGCCCGAGGTGCCAGAGCCGACGTTGAAGAAGCCCGATCCGCTCCCGGCGCCGGAGTTGAAGAATCCCGATGAGGAACTGGTGGTGGAGTTTCCAATGCCGGTGCCCGGTGGGATGTCGATGATATCGATGTCGATGGGGCCAATGCTGGCGGCGAGCGACAGATCCAACGTCGTGGTCGAACTTCCCACGGTGGCGGTCACCGTGGGAGCGGCAATCGTGATATCCGGGATGACGATGGGGCCCAGGTAGATCTCGGCAAAATTCGACCCGCCGCCCCACGTCATGCGGGGGATGGTTATACCCGGAATGATGATGTCGCCGATATCGTAACTAAACGTCCTGTCCAACGGATAGCTCACACTCTCGGAAAACTCGATTTTACCAATATGGATTCCGATCGTGATTCCGGTGTTGCCATCACCACTATGGAAGAAGCCGTTGTTATCGCTACCGGAGTTGAACGCGCCGGTGTTGACATTGCCGGTGTTTAACAGGCCGGTGTTGTAGTGACCCGGGTTGTAGCTGCCCGTGTTGGTGCTGCCCGTATTGTAGCCACCGGTATTGTAACTGCCGATGTTTGCGACCCCGGCGTTGACGCTTCCAAGGTTAAAAGAACCGGTGTTGGTGCTGCCCGCGTTGCCGATCCCGGTGTTGTAGCTGCCGGAGTTCCCGATGCCCCAGTTCCCGGTACCCGAGTTGCCGACGCCGATGTTGCCGGTGCCCGAATTGAACAACCCGAAATTACCGCTGCCCGAGTTCCAGGCGCCGAACCCGAACTGGTTATCGCCGGTCAGGCCGATACCGATATTGTTGCTGCCGGTGTTGCCAAATCCGATATTCCGATCGCCGGTGTTCCCAAAGCCGAGGTTGTTGCTACCGATATTTCCAAAGCCGATATTAGAATTACCCGCCGTCGACGAAGCCCCCATGTTCCCGAAGCCAAAGTTGTTGCTACCTAAGTTGCCGAAACCGACATTGAGATTGCCGGTATTTCCGCCGCCCAGGTTGTAGTTGCCGACATTTCCACTGCCCACGTTTGCGTTGCCGACGTTGCCGAAGCCCAGGTTGACGTCGTCGACGTTTGCCAGCCCGGCGCCGAAGGTCAACGTGCTCAGGCTGGCCGCGGCCGGGCCCGTCAGCAGCTGCCGCGGCTGAGGGAACGGCGCCAACGCCGCGGCCACCTCCGCGGCCCCGGCATGATAACCAACCATTGCGGCCACATCCTGCGCCCACATCGACTCGTAGTCGGCCTCGACCGCCGCGATCGCCGGCGCATGTTGCCCGAGCACGTTCCAGGTCGCCAACGCGATCAGCCGAGCGCGGTTGGCGGTGATGGTCGCCGGATGCACCGTGGCCGCCCGGGCGGCCTCGAACGCCGCCACCGCCGTCTTGGCCTGCGCGGACGCCTGCTCGGCCTGGGCCGCCGCCGACCTCAACCAGCCCAGATAGTGTCCGGCCGCCACGGTCATCGCCGTCGACGACGGACCCTGCCACCACGAACCTGCCAGACCTGCCGTCACAGACCCGAACGCGGCGGCCGCCGACGACAACTCGACGGCCAACCCATCCCAGGCCGCCGCGGCCGCCACCATCGGCCCAGGCCCCGCCCCGAGATACATCCGTGCCGAATTGATCTCCGGCGGCAATGCCGTGAAATCCATCGCACGCACCCCACCCTTCGGGCCGGCTAGCCCGACGACGGTCTCCCGTTGGTCACGCCGGCGCCGCCTTGGCCGCCGCCCCCCACCCCATCGGGACAAGACACCGACGCCGTTGCCGCCGCCACCACGCTCGGGGCCGTCACCACAAGCGACATCCCTGTCCTCCCAGCGCCATCACCGCATCCCGATGGGGAACCCAACATACCCGGTCACCGGACGGGCCCATGGGCATTTGCGCCGATCCGTGACAATTGCGCTGGGCACACCGGCCCTCGCCCCGGCCACTCCGCATAATCGCTCGGCTCGCGGCATCGCGAAGCAGAATAATGGCCGTCATGGCAGACAAAACCGCACGCCCGTCGCCCGCGCGTAGGCGAATGAAGACCCTCACCCAGGCCGCGTTGAACGCCGACAAGACGGTGGAGCAGGTCGAAGACGTCCTCGACGGCCTGGGCAAGACCATGGTCGAGCTGAACAGCTCGCTGTCGGCGCTCAACGCCACGGTCGAGCGCCTCGAGGGCGGCCTGGATCATCTCGAAGGCACCCTGCACAGCCTCGACGATCTCGCAAAACGCCTGATCGTCCTGGTCGAGCCGGTAGAGGCGATCGTCGAGCGGATCGATTACATCGTGAGCCTCGGTGAGACGGTGATGACCCCGTTGTCGGTCACCGAGCACGCGGTGCGTGGCGTGCTGGACAGGCTGCGAAACCGCACGGTGCGCTAGCGGTTGCGCGCGCTGAACGACGGCCGGTGCGCGCGCAGCGGCGGTAAGTCGCCGGTGAACCTCTCGACCTGGACCAGTGCGTGCTGGCCGGTGCTGCCGTGCGCCAGCGACGACGCGCCGGCGCCGGTGGTCAGCACGTTGGGATTGCCGTGCACACGCCTCTAATCCGGATCGGCGGGATCGGCGGGGCCGTACCACGCCCCGGTGGCAAGCTGCACCACGCCCGGGCGAAGACCCCCGTCGAGCACGACGCCGGCCAGGCAGGCGCCGCGATCGTTGAACACCCGCACGATGTCGCTGGCGCGCAGCCCGCGCCCGGCAGCGTCCTGCGGGTGAATGCGGATCGGTTCTTGCCCATGGACTTTCGACGCCATGCTGGCGCCCCCGTGATCGAGCTGGCTGTGCGGGCGGGTGCGTGGTTGGTTGGCGATCAGATGCAGCGGGTAGCGCGCGGCGCGCGGACCGCCGAGCCATTCGGTGGGCTTATACCAGGTGGCATGCCCGACGCAATCCGGCAAACCGCCGTGGCCGCCGGCCCCGCCGTTGCCGCCGTCGATGGATGTGGCGGCCAGGCTGCTGTCCTGTGGCGGCTTGCCCGCGGCGACGTGGCGGCTAGGTGGCGGCGCTCCCGGCGGATGTGTTCGGCCACATTGGCCAGCAGCGCGAAAAGGCCGAATGCCCGGATGGTCGGCAGCGCTTGACGGATGTCGATGCCAACGAACATGCGCGCCATCTGGGCGCGGTCAATGCACCGTGTCGCCGAGGATGGCGCTCAGCAACCGGATGTCCGCACGCATCGGCTCGGTCGCCTCGCGACCAAGTCTGGTCAGGTGGCCGTCGCCGACGGGTTCAAGCGCGTAATGCCACACCCTTGCGTCCGTGTACCCCCGTCAGACCCGAAGGATGGCTACCCCGGCCACACCGTCGAGCGCGTCGAAGTCGCCATCTTGGGTCACCACGGGCAGCCCTCGCGAAGCCGCAACGGCGGCGATCCACAGATCGTTGATGCGGACCCGGCGACCCGACTCGGCAAGGTGAACACACAGCCGAGCCCATGTCCGCGCCGCATCGACGTCGACCGGAAGCGCCGCCATGTCGGCGATCGCGTCGAGCGTCGCCAGCCGCTGCGCTCGAACATCCGCCGAGCCGGCCGCGAGAACACCGGCGTTGAGTTCAGCCAACGTGACCACCGTCGTCGCAACTTCCTCAGGAATCCGCGATTCGTCGAGCTGCCGGCCGCTCTCATGCGCGATGAACACCGACGTAGCAAGCACGCCCGCCGCCGTCACCGGATCGGACCCAGATCGTCGGTGGTGTCGCCCGCGAGCGCGGCAAGATCCCGGCGCAATCCCGGATCTGCCTGCGCGCGCCGAAGCCGCTGCAGCAGCTCGTTTCGGCTCAACCATCGACGCCGCGCCGGCCGCAATCCGGTGAGCAGCGCCACGGGCTTGCCGTTGACCGTGACGGTGATGTCTTCGCCGGCCTGCGCGCGCCGCAGTAGCCGGCCAGTGTCGTTGCGGAGTTCGCGGGATGCCACCTCAACCATACTACGATCGTAGCACATATGTAGCCTTGGCGGCCGTTGGGTAGGCTGCCCGTCATGGAATTGGCTCTGCAGATCACCCTGGTGGTCACCAGCGTGTTGGTGGTGTTGCTGGTGCTGCTGCACCGCGCCAAGGGTGGCGGCCTGTCGACGCTGTTTGGTGGTGGTGTGCAGTCCAGCCTGTCCGGGTCGACGGTGGTGGAGAAGAACCTGGACCGGTTGACGCTGTTCATCACCGGCATCTGGCTGGTGTCCATCATCGGCGTCGCGTTGTTGATCAAGTACCGATGACGCGGGCCCCCGTGGCTACGGCAGCGGCCCGCCCGCGGTGATCGCCGCCAGCGTCGCGAACTGCTCCCCGTCCAGCGACGCCCCGCCGACCAGGCCGCCGTCCACGTCGTCCTGCGCAACGATGTCGCCGATGTTTTTCGCGTTCACCGAGCCGCCGTAGAGCACCCGCACGGTGTCGGCAATCTTCGATGACGCGAGTGACGCCAACTCATTTCGGATCGCCGCGCACACCTGCTGGGCGTCGGCGGCGCCGGCTACCCGTCCGGTGCCGATCGCCCAGACCGGCTCATAGGCGATGACGACCTTGCCGATCTGCTCGGCCGACAACCCGGCCAGCGAGCCTCGCAGCTGTTCGACGTTGTGGGACACGTGGTTTCCCGCCTCGCGGACGTCGAGGTGCTCGCCGATGCACACGATCGGGGTCAGCTGGTGCCGCAGCGCGGCGGCGGCCTTGGCGGCCACCAGCGCGTCGTCCTCGTTGTGGTGGGTGCGCCGCTCGGAGTGCCCGACGACGACATAGCTGCAGCCCAGTTTGGCCAGGAAGGCGCCGCTGATGTCACCGGTGTAGGCGCCGGAGTCGTGTTGCGACAAGTCCTGCGCGCCATAGGTCAACCGCAGCTTGTCGCCGTCGACCAGGGTTTGCACGCTGCGCAGGTCGGTGAACGGCGGAAGAACGGTGACGTCGACCTTGTCGTAGTACTTGTCCGGCAACGAGAACGCGATCTTTTGCACCAGCGCGATGGCCTCGAAGTGGTTGAGGTTCATCTTCCAGTTGCCGGCGATCAGCGGCTTGCGGGTCACGAGTCTCCTCCGGTTGGCTGCTCACGCCCCAGCACCTCAATGCCCGGAAGCGTTTTGCCCTCAAGGTATTCCAGCGACGCGCCGCCGCCGGTGGAGATGTGCGAGAACGAACCTTCCGAGATGCCCAGCGCGCGTACCGCGGCGGCGGAGTCACCGCCGCCGACCACGCTGAAGGCGCCCTTGCCGGTCGCGGTGATGATCGCCTCGGCGACGCCCCTGGTGCCCGCCGCGTACGCCGGGAACTCGAACACGCCCATCGGGCCGTTCCAGAACACCGTCTTGGCGTTGGACAGCAGCGTGGCAAACCGTTGGATCGATCCCGGCCCGATGTCCAGGCCCATCAAGTCGCTCGGAATCGCGTTGGCCGCCACCGTCTGTGGCGGCGAATCGGCGGCGAACTTCTCGGTCACCAGCACGTCGACGGGTAGCCGCAGCACGTCGGCGTAGCTGTCCAGCAGCCGGCGACAGGTGCCGGTCATCTCCTCTTCCAGCAGCGACGTTCCCACCGAAAAACCTTGCGCCGCGAGGAAAGTAAAACACATGCCGCCGCCGATGACGATGCTGTCGGCCTTTGTCGCCAGCGCCTCGATGACGCCGAGCTTGTCGGACACCTTGGCTCCGCCGAGCACCACCGCGTAGGGCCGCTGGGTGGAGCTGGTCAACTGCTGCAGCACACGGATCTCGTTGGCGACCAAGGTACCGGCGTAATGCGGCAACAGGGTGGCGACGTCGTACACCGAGGCTTGCTTGCGGTGCACCACCCCGAAGCCGTCGGAAACGAACACCCCTGCCGGTGAGACCAATTCGGCAAGCCGTTGGGCCAGCGCGCGGCGCTCGCCGTCGTCCTTGCTGATTTCGCGCCGGTCGAAGCGGATATTCTCCAGCAGCAGGATGTCACCCTCGGTGAGCCCCTCGGCACGGGCTTGCGCGTCGGTGCCGACGACATCGGCGGCCAACTGCACATGCCGGCCCAGCCGCCCACCCAACGCCGCGGCCACCGGCGCCAGCGACAGCTTAGGGTCGGAGCCATCCTTGGGACGACCCAGGTGCGCGGCGACCACCACCTTGGCCCCGGCGTCCACCAGCGCCTGCAACGTCGGCACGGACGCGGTGATGCGGCCGGGGTCGGTGATCACGCCGTCCTCGTCGAGCGGCACATTCAGATCGCAGCGCACCAGCACGTGGCGCCCCGAAACGCCTTCGGCAAGAAGGTCGTTGAGCGAAGGGATAGTCACGGCCGGCCAGACTTACAGTGACTTGCCGATCAGGGTGACCAGGTCAACGAGACGGTTGGAGTAACCCCACTCGTTGTCGTACCAGGACACCACCTTGGCCTGGTTGTCGATCACCTTGGTCAGGCCGGAGTCGAAGATGGAGCTGTGCGGGTCGGTGACGATGTCGCTGGACACGATCGGCGCGTCGTAGTACTTCAGGATGCCCTTGAGCTTGCCGTCGGCGGCGGCCTTGAACGCGGCGTTGATCTCGTCGGCGCTGGCGGCATTGGACAGGTCCGCTGTCAGGTCGGTGACCGAGCCGGTGGGGATCGGCACCCGCAGCGCGTAGCCGTCGAGCTTGCCCTTCAGCTCGGGCAGCACCAGGCCGATGGCCTTGGCCGCGCCCGTGGAGGTGGGCACGATGTTGAGCGCGGCGGCCCGCGCCCGGCGCAGATCCTTGTGCGGCCCGTCCTGCAGGTTCTGGTCCTGGGTGTAAGCGTGGATGGTGGTCATCAGGCCCTTGACGATGCCGAACTCGTCGTGCAGCACCTTGGCCAGCGGCGCAAGGCAGTTCGTGGTGCACGACGCGTTGGAGATGATGTGCTGACTGCCGTCGTACCGATCGTCGTTGACCCCCAGGCAGATGGTGATGTCCGGATCGGTGGCCGGAGCGGAGATGATCACCTTCTTGGCGCCGGCCTCCAGGTGGCCGCGTGCCTTGGCCGCGCTGGTGAACAGGCCGGTGGATTCGACGACGACGTCGACACCCAGGTCGGCCCACGGCAGCGCCGCCGGGCCCTCCCTGACTTCCAGCGCCTTGATCTTCGCGGTGCCGACAACGATGGTGTCCTCGCCTTCCAGGGTGACATCATGCGGCAGCCGGCCCAGGATCGAGTCGAATTTGAGCAGGTGCGCCAGCGTGCTGTTGTCGGTGATGTCGTTGACCGCGACCACCTCGATGTCGGCGGTGCCCTGCTCCTGCTGGGTCAACAGGGCCCGGTAGAAGTTGCGTCCGATGCGACCGAAGCCGTTGATGCCTACCCGGACCGTCACTGGCCTCTCCCTGTCTTCCGATGTCCGCTGATGAGCATTCGCCGTCAGCCTAGATCAGTGACACCAGCCGCCGTCCGCCGGTAACAGGGCTGGGCTTCGGTCGCCGCGAAAAGCCGGGAGCCGAGAGCGGGGTTGCGGCCGAGTGAGGGCGCCCATTGCCTGCCCATCGAAAGATTTCGCGCCGATCGGTAGGTATCCGCAGAAGTTACGCCGAATAGTGACACCGTCGTGACGTCACCATTTGGAAACGTTGCGTGCGGCGCACTCGTGTTTCGACGTGGGGCCGCCGACAATTGGGCCGGTCGTGGATAACACGACCTCGGTCTGAGCGCGAATAGAGGAGAGTTCACGCTGATGGCGATCGTCGATCGGTTCAACATCACAGTGGTTGCCGGCGTGGGGTTGTGCGGAGCTGCTATCGCGTTGAGCCCGCACGCGACAGCCGCCCCGCTGATCACCGGCGGCTACGCGTGCGTCCAAGGGATGGCCGGCGACGCGCCAGCAGCCGCCGGGGGACCGATAGCCGCCGGGGGACCGGCGGCCGCCGGCGCACCGGCAGCCGCCGGCGGATCGGAAGCCGCGGACGTATGCCGTGCGTCACTCACCGAAATGGCGGGTGTTCCGTTGGTTGCGCCTGGGCCGATCCCAGCCGGTGCGGCGGTCCCCGTGCCCGTCCCCGCCGGCGCACCCGTGCCCGTGCCCGCCGGCGCACCCGTGCCCGTCCCCGCCGGCGCACCCGTGCCCGTCCCCGCCGGCGCACCTGCCCGTCCCCGCCGGCGCCCGTGCCCGTCCCCGCCGGCGCACCCGTTCCCCGCCGGCACCCGTGCCGTCCCCGCCGGCGCACCCGTGCCCGTCCCCGCCGGCGCACCCGTGCCCGTCCCCGCCGGCGCACCCGTGCCCGTCCCCGCCGGCGCACCCGTGCCCGTCCCCGCCGGCGCACCCGTGCCCGTCCCCGCCGGCGCACCCGTGCCCGTCCCCGCCGGCGCACCCGTGCCGGTGCCCGCCGGCGCACCCGTGCCGGTGCCCGCGGGTGCGCCGCTTCCCGTGGTGCCCGCAGGTACTCCGCTGATTGTGCTTGGGCCAGTCCCGGCTGGTGCTCCCGCGGATGCTGCGGCCGGTGCCCCACTCACCGCCATGTCGGGGGTCAAGGATGCGCCGCGTACTCCGGCGCCAGGGGGCGCACCCGAGCCCGGTCAGCCGGTTGCTCCCGGTCCTTCGGTTGCCCCTCCGGCAGCGCGCTGAGGC
Source organism: Mycobacterium shinjukuense (assembly GCF_010730055.1). Taxonomy (NCBI): domain Bacteria; kingdom Bacillati; phylum Actinomycetota; class Actinomycetes; order Mycobacteriales; family Mycobacteriaceae; genus Mycobacterium; species Mycobacterium shinjukuense. Next base: position 2,004,364 of record NZ_AP022575.1, read on the forward strand.
CGATCCACGCCAGGGACGAGGTGCGTGCAGCTGGAAAGCGGCAACTCCCGCTCGTCGGTGGTGCGGGGTACCCCAGGTTGTCGATACCTCGACGGCAGTGAAAAGGCCACGCGCTCACTGCATCTCGTCGAGGTGTATGCACCCGCGCATCATCGTTAAGCCCTGGACCCGTGGATGGGCCTGCGAATTGATCGGCGGGTGAACCGCGAAAATGCCTTCTGAACTGGGTAATACAAGTGCTGGCATCGTAGTGTCCAGGTTGGTGCCGGTGCTGGAACTGGCTGAGCAGACCTGTTTTTCGCGGTCGATCGGCCAGCACGTGGGTGCCGAGAAGTTTCCCTTGTCGGTGAGCCGCGTGCGCATCACCGCCGCGATCGCCGCCATCGACGAGGCCGCCTAGACTCCGGCGCGGTGACCGACCCCGACACCGGGCCGAAACCCCTATGTCCTGCGCTGCGGGCGGGCTCGTGGCGCCACCTGGTGCCGGGTATCGGCCCGCCGCCGATGCCGCGCCCGCCGGCCCACTGGCCCCGCAGAACCGGATGGACAGGCCGGCGGCCGCCCCAGCCGACCACCGCGGAACCACTGGCCCCGCAGAACCGGATGGACAGGCCGGCGGACAACGTCATCGGCAACCGCCCACCCCGCGCCGCCAGGCCCAACGATCGGCCGAGTGGTGTCGCGCCGGGTGCAGTCCACACCGGTCGGCGTGAAATCTCTTGTGTCACTCTGATTTCTCTGGTTTGTCGGCGGGGTGTCTTGTCAGTGCCCTCCGATAGCTTGGGCGTATGGATCGGCAGGCGATCACCGCGGCGTTCGACACCCTCGATGCCGGCGTGGATGCCGTGCTGGGGTTGGATTGTGAGGCGTTGACCACCCAGGAGCGGCTGGTGTTGCTAGAACGGGTGGAGCGGGTACGCCGGCGGCTGCCCGCCGCCGAGCATCCGCTGATCAACCAACTAGCACGTCAGGCCAGCGCCGAAGAGTTGGGCGGCAAACTCTCCCACGCGATCGCCGAGTGGACGCTGATCAGCCGCGCCGAGGCCACCCGCCGCATCGGCGAGGCCGCCGATTTGGGGCCGCGGCGCGCACTGACCGGCCAGCCGCTGGCGCCGGTGTTGGTGGCCAGCGCCGCCGCCCACCGCGCCGGCACGTTGGGCACCGGCCAGATCGGGGTGATCCGCCGGTTCTCTCACCGGCTGCCCGGCTGGGTGGATGCGCCCACCCGCGACTGCGCCGAGGCCAAGCTGGCCAAAAAAGGCACCCGGTTTCGCCCCGAACAACTGGCCGGGCTGGCCGACAAACTCGCCGACTGCCGCAACCCCGACGGGAATTACCGTGATGAGGACCCCGGCGACGTACGACAATACGAGTGCTGAGAACGCAGTTGGCCACAGGCCGAGAAGGCGTTTCCGATGCACTCATGGTATACGTGCACCACCGGCTGGAACCGGCTGCGCAGACCGGTCTTTCGCGGCTGATCGACACGAGCACGCGCACCTGCCGTCGACGCGGGTGGCCTCCGGCGCGGTCAACCCGGCCGGCAAGCTGACTTCGATCATCGGTGGAATGATGTGCGGCGCGGACAGCATCGATGACGCCAACGTGCTGCGCGCCGGCGGGTGGTCGCGCCCGAAAATTCGGGGGTCGTGGTGTTCGGACAGGTTTTGCCCGCCTTCAAGCGACAGCCACGGTTGTCGCTCGAAGGCGGGCACATCGCACATCGCTGCCGTGCCGGGACGCGTGAGGCGAATGAGACACCAGCGAACGCGCGCCCTGCGCACGGGTCGCCAGCAGCCGCGGCGCATTGCGCACGCGGTCATGCTGGTTTCGACCCCGACCAACGTACGGGCGCGACCACTTACGCCTAGCTGCCGAACCTCGTGTGGCAACTGTCGCCGCTGCTATTCCTGCACGATCACCGGGTCACCAACGTTGACCGTGTTGTAGTACCACTCCGCGTCCTCGCGGCTCAGGCTGATGCAGCCGTGGCTGACATTCTCCAGTCCCAGGGACTGGGCGGCCCACGGGGCTGAATGCACGTAAAGGCCGCGACGGGTGATGCGGACGGCATAGTCCACCGGCAGCCGGTAACCATCGGGATCGTCGACCGGGATGCCGACGCTGCTCGAATCCATAATCACCGAGCGCTCCTTGGACAGCACGGTGTACGAGCCAACCGGCGTCGGATACTCCGGCCTACCCATCGACGCCGGCATCACCCCTTGCTCTCCGAAGTGAGGTCGATGGTGCGGCGCTGGCAGTGGGGGCGGCGGCCCCGCCTCGACTCCGTCGACGCTCACGACGAACGTGTGCTGGGAGATGCTGGCAACACCGACGACGGCGGGACCCGTTTGGAATTCGGTGGACAGGCCGCCCACCGAAAGCGCCACCGTGCTATGCGCCGGCCAGAAGCGGTCGGGAACCCATTGCACAACGTCGTTGTCGAGCCATTCGAACTTGCCAGTCATCGGGGGCGCCGAGGTGACCTCGACGGCGCGTTCGGCCGCGTGCCGGTTGGCTGAGTTGGTTATCGGCGCACGAAACGTCACCACCACCGGGTGCGCCACACCCACCACCGCGCCGCGCGTTGGCAGCACCGACGCGACGGCGAACCCATCCGTCCGGCTCGCGGCCGCAAGGCTGATGTCGGCCGGCGCCGCAACCACACTCGCAGCGATCCCGATGACGGCAAGAACACACCGAAAACCCGCTCGCATGGCTCCCATTCCTCGTCACTGACGGCGTTGTGGTCATGATGGGTTGTAGTAGTGATGGTAGGGGTGCGCCGAGGGTGGAAGTGCGAGCGCGCCTTAGTAATTCGATCAAACCTCCGTCACGTTTTGGCCACGATGAGCCAGTCCAGCGCGACGAATGGTGAGTTCAGCGGCCGCGCCGCTTGTGCAGCCGTCGCAGCGCCGACTCGGCGGCATGGTAGCCGCACAGCCCGTGGATGCCGGCGCCCGGCGGCGTGGACTGCGAACACAGATAGACACCGGGCACCCCGATCGGGTACGGGTCGACGGCCACCCGCGGCCGGAAGATGACCTGCAGCCCGTCGTTGGCGCCGCCGATGATGTCTCCGCCGACGAAGTTGCGGTTGTAGGCCTGCAGTTCGGCGGTGGAGGTGCTCACGGTCGCGGTGACGCGGTCGCGGAACCCGGGGGCGAACCGCTCGATCTGGTCGACGATCGCGCCGGTGGCGTCACCGGTGTAGCCGAACGGCACGTGCGCGTAGGCCCAGATCGGGTTGATGTTGCCCGCCGAGCGGGACGGGTCGGCCAGGTACTGCTGCCCGACCAGCACGAAGGGCCGTTGCACCATCGCGCCTTGGGCGCGTTGACGTTCGGTGTCCGCGATCTCGGCGAAGGTCCCGCCCAGGTGGACGGTGCCCGCACGCCCGCAGTCGGGGTTGGTCCACGGAATGTCGCCCTCGATGGCGAAGTCCACCTTGAACGCCGACGACCCCTCGCGGTAGCGCCGGTACGACCGGGTGATCCGGGCGGGCATCGCGTCGCCGTACAGCTCCAAGACGTTGGCCGGGCTGAGATCGAGCATGACGATGTCGGCATTGGGGATGTCGCGACGGCTGGTGACGGTCACCCCGGTGGTGATGGTGCCGCCGTGCGTAGCCAACGCGGCGGCCAGCGCCCGGGTGATGGATCCCGATCCGCCTCGCGCGACCGGCCAGCCGTAGCGGTGACCGCTGGCCAGGATCATCAACCCCAGCGAGGCGGTCAGCGGCCGGTCCAGCCGGGTGTAGACGTGCGCGGCCGCACCGCCGAACAGCGCGCGCGCCTGCTCGGTGTGAAACCAGCGGGCCAGCACCGTGGCCGCCAGCACCGCGCGCGGACCGAAGCGGGCCAGGCGAATCGGGTGGCGCGGAATGTTGAGCACCGGGCGAAGCAAATCGCCGGCCAGCTCGTCGAACCCGGCGGCAAGGTCGCCCACGGCGCCCCGCCACCGCGTGCCGTCGGGACCCATGCGGCCCACCGTCTCGTCAATCGACTGAAATAGCAGCCCGGCGGAACCGTCGTCGAGCGGATGCGCGCAGTCGATCTCCGGCCACGCCCAGCTCAGCCCGTAGCGTGCAAGGTCGAGGTCCGTCCACAACGGCGAACCGACGCCCAGCGGGTGAAACGCCGAGCAGTGGTCGTGGATGACCCCGGGTACGGTCAGCTCACTCGAACGCGCTCCCCCGCCGATCGTGTCGCGAGCTTCCAGCACCTGCACGTCGACACCGTGCCGGGCGAGGTGGATCGCTGCGGCGAGGCCGTTGGGCCCGGCGCCGACAACGACCGCGGTGCTCATGGCGTGCCGGGTGTCGCGCGTTGCGTCGTGACATGGACCGGGAACTCGTCACCGGGCTCGGGCCACGGCTGGCGGCTCAACATGTCCTCGACGGTGACATAGCCCGCCTCGATCAGCCCGGTCTTGGCGTCGACAATGCGGTACCACTGCCGTTGTTGGTGGATCGGCTGACCCTCGAGGATGATGACGCGGACATCGCCGTCGGCGAAGTTGCAGCGCCGCTGCACGGCGTCCACCAGTTGCTCGTTGTGCAGATGGCCCTCGCCGAAGTTCCACCCCACCAGCGGTCCGGCGACGATTTCGCCCTCGCGGATCGTGTAGTCGGCTTCATCGCCGATCGCGCGGGGCAGCAGGCCGTTGAGCGCCCTGCCATGGGTATGCATCGCCCGGAACGCGGCCACCTTGTCGGCCATGATTTCTGCGGTGTTGGCGTCGTAGAGTCGGGCCAGCTGATTGATCACCAGCGCAGAGCTCTTGACGACGTTGGCCTCGATGGTGTCCTCGGCGCCCGCGCGGAAGCACCACACGCTGGTGGCCCAGTTGCCGGCGTAGTAGCGCATGGCGGGCAAAAACGAAATCTTTTCGGGGAAAAGGTTTCCCGCGATCACGACGAGAACAACGGCGATCACCAGCGCCAGCAGCAGCGGCGACCGAAGATCGGTGGCCCGGATCGTGCCGTAGTGCCCGAACAGGTAGAACAGCGAGAAGATGAAAAACACGTTCCACTCCAACGGAACTCCCATAGGGAGGTTGGACAGGATGTTGAGGTGGAAGATCACCATGAACCCGATCAGGAACCACCGCCACGGGTGACCATCGGCGACCAACACCAGCGCCGCCGGGACCAGAAACTCCGCCGTGGTGCCGCCGACATGGGCCATCAGCTTCGGCAGCCAGGAGGGCCGCAGGTCGTTCACGTGATCGCGGTAGAGCAGGTGCTTGATCGGGTTGAACAGCCTGCTGCGCAACAGCGCGTTGTTGCTCGTCATCACCGCCACCACGTAGGGGAAGTGGTGGTTGAGCTTGGAGGTGGCCGCCCCCCACCACAGGCAGAGCATGATGATCTTGAACGCCGCGATCTGGTCGGTGAACGGGAAGAAGAACACGAACAGCTTCAGCCAGTAGTGTTCTCCGCGGGCCGCAAGGAAGATCGTCTTGTCGCGCAGACCCAGCAGCGCCAGTGCGACGATCGTCGGCACCACAAGGGCGGGGTTGATCAAACCCACATCCCCGACGGCGGTGACACCGGGCCCGCCTGGACCGGGGGAGCCGGCGGACAACAACGCCCACACCGCGCTGATCAACACGGTGGCGTAGAGCGCGACGTCGACAACCGTGCGGCGGTCCCCACCCGTGAAGGGCACCTTGCCCGGCCAGGGTGGCAGTCGGATCGTGTTGGGCCGCAACCAATACAACAAGCCACCAATCGGCGGCAGGAACCGCCCGGTCAGCGGGCCGGAGCCGCAGCCCAAGCCCAGGACCTCGAACAGCAGGGTGAAGATGATGACCTTCTGGTACACGATCGGTTGCGTCCACCAGTCGGCGATGCGGCCCAGCCCGCCCAGGCCGGGGGTCAGCGAGATGATCGCCGCCGCGGCGGCGACGTACATGCCGATCTTGATCAGGTAGAGCAGGTAGACCGCATACGGTGTGCCAAAGCCGTGTTCTGCCCAGTGCCGGGTGACGATCTGCAATCGCGTCGCCCGGGGCAGCGTTGGCCAGGTGTCGTGGTCGACATCCGGCAGCTCCGGTGACATGAATCCCATGGCGGCCTCGTTCCTCCAGCGCTGCGGACCCAGTTGGCCAGTCCAATGTATCGGCACCACCCTGGGAGCACGCAGACGCCGTCCGGGTCCGCCTCCCTCCCCAGCGGACCCGGCGACGCCGCAGCCCCTGTCCCGCCCGGCCACACGCCAGCCGCGCAGGCGCGGGCGCATGCCAGCGCGGTCGCCGGCGCTTCGAGCAAGGATGTCGGTGCGTCGCGTTCCAGGTGATGAACGGCGGCGAGGTAGTTCTCGGTGAGGTTCGCCCGCCACATGCCCATCATCTGGGTGTCGTGGTCCAGCCCCTGGATCTCGGCCTTCATCATGTCGAACAATTCGGCGATGCACTCGTCGCGAATCATGTTCATCTGTCGGGCGATCACCGCAATGGGCCCGTCCCCAGCGCTCACCGTGCCCGCCCCGAAATCAAGCACCGCTCACATTTCAGGTTGACATCAGGTTGGAAAGTCCTCACCGGTGAGGACGGCCACGGCCGCCGCAGCGGGGATTGTCACCCCGAACATTAACAGCGCGCTGTTTGTGGCGGGGATGAGTTGCAGGTTCTGATCGAACCCGCGGAGATCACCGTCGGCCAGCGCCTGGATCGCGGTGACCAGGTAGTGCGTATCGGCGGTGACAAACAGGCCGGGCCCTTCGACCAACATCGGCAACACCTGCTGGCCGACAACAATGGCATTGAGCACGTCCGAGGAAGCGCCGTGGCTCTTCGCGGCGGCCGAGAGCTGGTCACCGGCCTGGTAAATGGTTGAGGTGATGACGGGGTCGATGTGACGGTTGATCACGGTGTCCAGCCAGCGATCCAGGTCGGTGAGCGGGCCGTCGATGAGGGCGCCGATCTGGGGAGGAACGGGGATCCTGTCGGGCACCGGCGGCGGCACGCCGGGCAGCGACAGCGAGGACAGCTCCGTCGGGAAAGGCAGTCCAGGCAGCGGCGGCGGCTTCGGCAGCGGCGGAAGTCCTAGGTCAGCCAGCGCGTTGTCGATTCCCAGCGCGGTCCCCGCAGCGAGGTCGCCCGCGACCCTGACCGGATTGAGGTGGGTGGGGAACAGCCCGGCCGGGGTGTGCACGTCGGCGTATCCGGTGCGGTCATAGCCCAACTCGACGATCACCCGCAGGTTGGGCTCGACGAGGTCCAGCACCGGTTCGGGCACAATGCCGCGCAGCGGCTGCAGCAGCGGCAGGTGCTCGTTGGGAATCAAGATGTAAGTGACGTCGCTGTCTGGCGACGACACCGGCAGCACGATGCCCGAAGCAAGCTGCTCGGGGGTGAGTTCGTAATACAGGCTGTGCGCGTAGGGAATGCCCAAAAGCGCGTTGAGGTCGGCCAGCACATTGATCGGGTATTGCGGGAAGTCGGCAAAGCCGTCGTACTGCGTGGTGTAGACGGTGGTCGGGTAGGCAGTGTCTGGAGTCGCGCCGTTGAAGGTCAGCCCGACCGACTGGATGTACAGACCGGGAAAGCGCGCGAGGATGCCGCCGTTGGGGTTGTTGGGATTACCCAGCAACACGAAGGACAGCTGGTCCGGGCTGGGGGCGACGCCGGCGGGCAAGGTGTTCAGATGGCGCATCACCAGGGTGGCAACCGACGAGCTCTGCGAGAAGCCCAGAACCACCAGGTGATCGCCGGCCGCGACGTGATCCATGATCGCGGCGTTGAGATAGGTGGCCCCCAGGGCCGCCGACTCGTCATACGTCAGGCTGGGGATTCCGGTAAACGGCTGGAACTGGGCGGGCGTGTATAGGCCGGTGAACCCGTAGCCCGGGTACTGGGGGGCGATGAAGCGGTCGTAGACCTGTTGCATGTAGTCCATCGGTGGATGCGGGGTTCCGGTGGAGCCCATGATCAACGCGGTGTGGGCGCCCGACGCCAGCGTCGACGTCATCGTCGCCGGCACGCCGGGCCGGGCCGGCGCACTGGCCGCGGTAAGCAGATCCAGCCGCGCCCGCTCGAGCAGCGCGGCGTTGGCGGCCTCGGCGCCCGCGTACGCCGCGGCACCCGCGTCGAGGGTGCGGACAAACTGGTCATGAAACGCGGCGAGCTGCGCGCTGAGGGCCTGATATTCCCGAGCGTGGGAGCTGAACAGCGCCGCGATGGCCGCCGATACCTCGTCGGCGGCCGCGGCCAGCAGCCGCGTGGTCGGGGCCGCCGCGGCCGCGTTGGCCGCGTTCACCGCCGAGCCGATGCCCGCCACCTCGGCGGCGGCCGCGGCCACCGTCTCCGGCGCCGCGATCACAAACGACATCCCGCCCTCCGGCCCACCCAGGAAACCCGGCTCACCGACCACCGGCGACGCCCTTAGCAGGAGGGGATGATAGCGCGATCCGGAGCGCGCGTCCCGCGGTTTCCGCCAACGTTTTGGCCCGCGCCGCCGGCCGGTCGGTACCATCTAGTGACCCACAGCGCCCAGGGTCAGGGGGACACGATGAGCGATACCGAGAACGACGATGACATCGGCAAGTTCGACCCGGGCTTGACCCAACGCATGATCGGTGTGCTGCGCCCAGTCGTCAAGGCGTACTTCCGGTCCGAGGTCCATGGGCTGGATTCCTTCCCACCGGGCGGCGCGTTGGTGGTCGGCAATCACTCCGGCGGCATGTTCCCGATGGACGTGCCGATCTTCAGCGTCGACTTCTACGACAAGTTCGGCTATGACCGACCGGTTTACACGCTGAGCCACGACATCTTGTTCATGGGTGTCACCGCGCCGCTGTTCCGGCGCACCGGCTACATCCGGGCCAACCGGGAGAACGCGGCGCGCGCGCTGCGCTCCGGCGGTGTGGTCATCGTCTTCCCCGGCGGGGATTACGACGCCTACCGGCCAACGTTCGCCGAGAACGTCATCGACTTCAACGGCCGCAAGGGATACGTCAGCACGGCCATCGAAGCCGGCGTACCCATCGTGCCCGCGGTGTCCATCGGCGGCCAGGAGACCCAACTCTACCTGTCCCGCGGCACCTGGCTGGCCGAGCACCTGGGGCTGAAGCGCCTGCTGCGCAGCGAAATCCTGCCGCTCTCGTTCGGCTTCCCATTCGGGTTTTCCGCCGCGATCCCGCCGAATCTGCCGCTGCCCACCAAGATCGTCACACGGGTGCTGGAGCCGATCGACATCGCCGCCACGTTCGGCGAGGACCCGCATATCGACGAGGTCGACGAGCACGTCCGGTCGGTGATGCAACAGGCCCTCGACGAACTGGCCGCCAAGCGCCGCTTCCCGATCCTGGGCTGAGCCATGGCCGCACTGTTTGACCAGACACTCGGGCTGATCACCACCCTGTGGCGGGCGCGAATGATCACGCCGATGCGGCCTGACCGCTACCTGAAGATCGCCGCTGCGATGCGCCGCGAAGGGATGGGATTCACCTCGGGTTTCGCCGGTGCGGCGCAACGCTGCCCGGACCGGCCGGGCCTGGTCGACGAACTGGGCACGCTGACCTGGCGGCAGCTCGACGAGCGCGGCAACGCGTTGGCCGCCGCGCTGCAGGCGTTACCGGCGGGCACTCCGAAGGTGGTCGGCATCATGTGCCGCAACCATCGAGGTTTCGTCGAAGCACTGTTGGCGGCCAACCGGATCGGCGCCGACGTCGTGTTGCTCAACACCTCCTTCGCCGGTCCGGCGCTGGCCGACGTGGTGACCCGCGAGGGGGTCGACACCGTCATCTACGACGACGAGTTCACCGCCACGGTGGATCGCGCGTTCGCAGACAAACCACAGGCCACCCGCATCCTGGCGTGGGCTGGCGAGCAGCACGGCGTGACCGTCGAAGAACTCCTCGCCGCGCACGCCGGGCAACGGCCGCGGCGGCGCGCCCGCACCGGCAAGATGATCCTGCTCACCTCCGGCACCACCGGAACACCCAAGGGCGCCAAGCACTCTGGCGGTAGCGGCGGAATCGGCACGCTCAAGGGCATCCTGGACCGCACGCCGTGGCGGGCCGAGGAGCCGATCGTGATCGCGGCGCCGATGTTTCATGCGTGGGGCTTTTCGCAACTGGTGTTGGCCTCGTCGCTGGCCTGCACGGTGATCACCCGACGCAAATTCGATCCGGAGGCCACCCTGGACCTCATCGACCGCCACCACGCGACCGGGCTGGCGGTGGTGCCGGTGATGTTCGACCGCATCATGGATCTGCCCGCCGAGGTCCGCAACCGCTACAGCGGCCGGTCGCTGCGCTTCGCCGCGGCATCGGGTTCGCGGATGCGGCCCGACATCGTCATCGCGTTCATGGACCAATTCGGCGACGTGATCTACAACAACTACAACGCCACCGAGGCCGGCATGATCGCCACCGCCACACCGGCGGACCTGCGCGCCGCGCCCGACACCGCGGGCCGGCCGGCCGAGGGAACCGAAATCCGCATCCTGGACAAGGAGTTCCACGAGGTGCCCACCGGCGCGGTCGGCACCATCTACGTCCGCAACCGCAGCCAATTCGACGGCTATACCTCGGGCACCACCAAGGATTTCCACGCCGGATTCATGTCGTCGGGCGACGTCGGCTACCTCGACCACGACGGACGGTTGTTCGTCGTCGGACGCGACGACGAAATGATCGTCTCCGGCGGGGAGAACGTCTACCCGATCGAGGTGGAGAAGACCCTAGCCGCCCACCCCGAGGTGGCCGAGGCCGCGGTGATCGGTGTGGACGACGAGCAGTACGGCCAGCGGCTGGCGGCGTTCGTGGTGCTGGAACCGGGGGCTCGTCTCGACAAGGAAGCCGCGCCCGAAGCCCTCAAGCAGCACGTCCGGCAGAACTTGGCCACCTACAAGGTGCCCCGCGAAATCAGCGTCCTCGACGAGCTGCCGCGCGGCAGCACGGGCAAGATCCTGCGGGCCGAACTGCACGCCCGGGTCGGCGGACCATGAGGCCGCGAGGACTGCTGCAGCGGCTGCGGCAACCCCGGCCCCTGACCCGGGCAACGGTGGAATTGGTCAACGCCGCCAACGGATTACACCCGCTGAGCCGTCACCCCTATGCCTCGGCGGTGGTGTTCTGGTTCGGTTGGCCGACCTCGGAGGTGCCGGGGCTGTACCTGACCGCGTCGGTGCTCGACGCCGTGCGCCGCGGCCGCCGCGGGCATTTCGCCGGGCGACGGGGGAAGGTGGCGCTGACGCTGACCGCCGCCGCGTGGGCGATCCTGGTTGCCATCCGCTACCGCGGTGCCGTCACCCCCGGCCCGGTGCTGGAAGCGGGGCTGCGGGAAGGGCTCGGACCCGACTACGCCAAGGAGCTGACGGCGCTGCCGGTCGAACCGACCCGCAGCGGTAGGCTCGACCTCCCGCTGCGCACCACGGTCGCCCGCCGGCGCTACGTCACGAAGGAAAACGTCGTGGCCTACGGCCCGCACCGGCGGGCCAACCTGGCCGACATCTGGCGTCGTCGCGACCTGCCGCGCGACGGCAAGGCCCCGGTGCTGGTGCAGGTGCCTGGCGGCGCCTGGGTGCTCGGCCGGCGCCGACCGCAGGCGTATCCGTTGATGAGCCTTCTGGTTTCGCGCGGCTGGGTGTGCGTGTCGCTGAACTACCGGGTGTCGCCGCTGCATACCTGGCCCGACCACATCGTCGACGTGAAACGCGCGCTGGCCTGGGTCAAGCAGCACATCGCGGCCTATGGTGGCGACCCGAATTTCGTTGCGATCACCGGAGGTTCGGCCGGCGGCCACCTGTCCGCCTTGGCCGCCCTGACGCCCAACGACCCGCGGTTTCAGCCGGGGTTCGAGGAGGCCGACACCTCGGTGGCGGCGGCGGTGCCGATTTACGGACGCTATGACTGGTTTTCCACCGAGGCCCCGGGGCGCCGCGAGTTCGTCGGGCTGCTGGAAAAGGTTGTGGTGAAACGGAAGTTCAGCGCACACCGCGACGTCTTCGTCGATGCCTCGCCGATCCGGCACGTGCACGCGGACGCGCCACCGTTCTTCGTTGTGCACGGCCGCGATGACTCCCTGATCCCCGTCAACGAGGCGCGGGCGTTTGTCGACGAGCTGCGCGCGGTGTCGAAGGCGCCGGTCGCCTACGCCGATCTGCCCTACGCCCAACACGCTTTCGACATCTTCGGCTCCCCGCGAGCGCAGCAAACCGCCGAGGCGGTGGCCCGTTTCCTGTCTTGGGTGTACGCCACCAACCCGCCCAACGCCCAGGCTTAGCCTGCGCCTACCGCAGGTCCGCGGCACGCTCCAGTTCGGCCAGTGCCGGTTCGATGGCGTCGGCCATCTCGTCGATGTCGTTGGCCACTTCCGGTGTCGTCACCAGGCCGAAGTCCAGATAGTCCTGGTAGGAGAAGCAGGTGATGTTGAGCGCGACATCCATGATCGGCGGTCCCAGGGGCACCAGCGAGTCCAGCCGCGCGCCGGCCATGTACAACGGGAAACCCGGACCGGGAACGTTGGAGACCACCAGGTTGATGGGCGGCAAGTTGTGCGACAACCCGGTGGCCGTATAGGCGCGGGCGGCCAGGTGCAGCAGGCCCGGCGGCGTGGTTTCGGTGAGCCCCATGATCTGATGCGCCGAGAGCGCCTTGGCCATTTCCTTGGCGCTCTGGGTGCTCTCGTGGATGGCCATCAGCCGCTTGGCCGCATCATCGATATGGGTTGCTAGCGACGCGGTCATCGAGCTGACCTGGTTTCCGACGTCGGCCTTCGTCGCGTCGGTGCGGGTAGAAACCGGAATCTCGGCGATCAGCGGCTTGGCGGGCAGCTCGTCACGCTTATGCAGGTATTCCCGGGCCGCCCCGGCCACCAATGCCAGCACCACGTCGTTGAGCTTGACACCAAAGGCGTCTTTGACCGCCTTGGCCCGGGCCAGTTCGACACGGGCGCCGGTGACCCGCCGGTGCGGTGACACCGGCGCGTTGAACCGGGTCTTGGGCGCCTCGAAGTATCGCGCCGGCTTGCCGGCGACGCCCAACGCGGCGATCTGCTGACGCACGATCTGCTCGATCAGCCGGGCAATGCGAAACGGGGTCATGATTCCCAGGTTGATCAGCGCACCGATGGCGCGCCGTTCCAGACCCGGGATCTTGAATCCCACGAATCCGACCGTTTCGTGTTGCGGCGGTCGCGGTTCGGGCGTGATGTCCAGCAGGATTTCGCCCAGCCCGGCACCGGAGACCCCGTCAACGATGGCGTGATGCATCTTGGTCAGCGTCGCGATGCGACCGCCCTCGACACCCTCGATGACCCACAGTTCCCACAGCGGCCGTGAGCGGTCCAGCTTGTAGGACATCAGCCGCCCGACGAGCTCCTCGAGCTCGCGCCGCCCGCCGGGACTCGGAACACCGATGCGACGGATGTGAAAGTCGATGTCGAGTTCCTCGTCCTCGACGAACCACGGCCGGTCCAGTCCCAGCGGGGCACCGGTGACCCGCCACCGCAGTTGCGGGATCTCCGGCAGTCGCTCGATGATCAGTTCGCGAAGTCGCTGAAAGCTATAGTCGGGCGCGTCGCGAGGATCGCAGATCGCCAATGCACCCACGTGCATATGCCAGCCTGCGGTTTCCGCAGACCAAAACGCCGCATCGACACTCGACAGCCGCTTCATGCCATGACCGTAGTCCTCGCCCCGCCCCGGCGCCAGCTAGGCATCCTCGAGCAGGTCCGGCGTCACCGCCGACTCCGTATCGGGGATGCCGTCCACCTTGGCCTTCCGGTCGGCCATCGATAACAGTCGCCGAATACGGCCCGCCACAGCGTCTTTCGTCATCGGCGGGTCGGCGAGCCGGCCGAGCTCTTCCAGGGATGCCTGTCGATGCTCGACGCGCAGCCGGCCGGCCGAGGCCAGGTGCTCCGGCACGGCTTCGCCGAGTATTTCCAGCGCACGCTCCACCCGGGCGGCCGCGGCGACCGCGGCCCGAGCCGAGCGGCGCAGGTTGGCGTCGTCGAAGTTGGCCAGCCGGTTGGCCGTGGCCCGCACCTCGCGCCGCAGCCGGCGCTCCTCCCAGATGAGCCGGGTGTCTTGGGCCCCCATTCGGGTCAGCAGCGCGCCGATGGCCTCCCCGTCGCGCACCACCACCCGATCGGTGCCCCGCACCTCGCGGGCCTTCGCGCTGACGCCGAGCCTGCGCGCCGCCCCCACCAACGCCAGCGCGGCCTCCGGGCCGGGGCAGCTCACCTCCAAGGCCGACGAGCGGCCCGGCTCGGTCAGCGACCCGTGCGCCAAAAAGGCTCCCCGCCACGCGGCTTCAGCGTCGGCGAGGCTTCCGCCGACGACCTGAGCCGGCAGGCCGCGTACCGGACGTCCGCGCATGTCGAGCAGCCCGGTCTGACGCGCCAGCGCTTCACCGTCGTTGGCGACCCGCAGCACGTAGCGGGTGCCTTTGCGAATTCCGCTGGCCGACAACACATGCACCAGCGCGGTGTAGCCGTACAGCTCGAAGATTTCCTTGCGCAGCCGCCGGGCGATGCTGCTCAAGTCCACCTCGGCCTCGACGACCACGCGGCCGCCCACAATGTGCAGCCCGCCGGCGAACCTCAGCAAGGACGTGACCTCCGCCCTCCGCGCGCTGACCGACTTCACCACCAGCCGGCTCAGCTCGTCCTTGACTTCGGTCGTCATCGCCACGCGTCGTCACCCCTCGGTCCGTTCCCGCCCGATCCATGCCCGCCGGTCCGCCTCCGGGCCCTGGTCGCGCGCCCGCACCCCATCGAGCACGGCCGCGAGCTTGCCCGGGTCATGTAAAGGTGTACCAGGTCTGGCCACGTCGGCGAAGTGGACCTCGGCCCGCAGCTGGGTTGCGGTGCGCCGCAATTGCTCCCGCTCGCGGTCGCTGGGCACCCGTTCGGCGTCGATGATGATGTCGTGCACGGTGAATCCCGGCGCGTGTTGGGCCAGCACGTGCAGGTGACGCTCCACCGAGAAGCCGGCCGTCTCCCCCGGCTCGGCCACCAGGTTGAGCACCAGCGCCCGTCGGGCCCTGGTGGTCCGCAGGGCCGTCAGCAACCCGGGCACCAACACATGCGGGATCACGCTGGTGAACCACGACCCGGGCCCCAGGACCACCACATCGGCGGCCATGATGGCGTCGACGGCCTGTCGGGTCGCCGGCGGGTCGGTGGGCAGCAATCGCACCCGCCGCACCTTTCCGGGCGTGGTCGCGATCGCCACCTGGCCGCGGATCAGCCGAAACATTCGCGGGTCGGCCTCCAGGCCGGACACGTCGGCCTCGATCTGCAGCGCGATCGGGCACATCGGCAGCACCCGGCCGTTGACCCCGAGGATGCGTCCGAGTTCGTCGAGGGCGGCCACCGGGTCGGCCAGCACCTCGTTGAGGCCGGCGAGCAGGAGGTTGCCGATCGGATGTCCGGCCAACGCGCCGCTGCCGCCGAATCGGTGCTGCAGGATGGTCGCCCACAATCGTCCATGCGGGCTGTCGGATGCCAACGCCGCCAAGGCCATTCGCAGATCCCCCGGTGGCACGATGTCGAGTTCGCTGCGCAGCCGGCCCGACGAGCCGCCGTCATCGGCGACGGTCACGATGGCGGTGACGTGGGGGGTCAGCCGACGGGCCGCGGACAACGTCGCGTACAGGCCGTGTCCGCCGCCCAACGCGACGATGCTGGGGTTCATTCGCGACCCAGATCCCGGTGCAGCACACGGACCGTCAGCCGCGGATCCGACCGCAGCAGCCCCATCAACGCTTCCGCGATCGCCACGCTGCGATGTTTGCCGCCGGTGCAGCCGATAGCCAGCGTCATATAGCGCTTTCCCTCCCGGCGATAGCCGTCGACAACCAGCGCGAGCAGGCGATGGTAGGTCTGCAGAAACTCGCCCGCGCCGGGCTGGTGCAGCACAAAGTCGCGCACCGCCGGATCTTGGCCGGTGAGCGGACGCAACTCGTCGACCCAGTGCGGGTTGGGGAGGAACCGCACGTCCAGCACCATGTCGGCGTCCATCGGCAGACCGTATTTGAAGCCGAAAGACTCGACCGTGACGCTGGTGGTCGCGCCGCCGTTGCCGCCGAATGCGCGCTCGATGCTTTCCCGCAGTCCCCGCACCGACAGGGTCGACGTGTCGATGATCAGGTCTGCGGTGGCGCGAACCGGCGCCAGCATCCTGCGCTCCGCGGCGATACCCTCGGCCAGGGTCTGCTCACCCTGCAGCGGATGGCTGCGGCGATTCTGTTCGTAACGGCGCACCAACATGTCGTCGGAGGCCTCCATGAACACCACGCGGGGGGTGACGTTGCGGGTGGCCAGTTCCTTGCGCACCGAGTCCAGGTCGCCGGTGAATCCGCGTGACCGCACATCCATCACCACCGCCAGCTGGGTGATCCGTGAACCGGCGGCCAGCCCGAAATCGACCATGCGGGTAATCAGCTGGGGCGGCAGATTGTCGGCCACATACCAGCCCAGGTCTTCGAGCACCTTGGCCGCCGTGCCCCGCCCGGCCCCGGACAACCCGGTCACCAGAACGACGTCGATACCGGCGGAGCTGTCGGCCGGCTGGTTGTCGGCAGCGTGGTCGGTCATTGCGACGCTCCGGTTGTGTTCGGTCGCAACGCTTCCAGGACCGCGGTGGCGGTGGCCACGCCGATACCCGGAACGGCGGTGATCTGCTCGACGGTGGCCTCCCTCAGGCGGGCAATCGACCCGAAGTGGGTGACCAGCGCCTTGCGGCGATGCTCTCCCAATCCCGGCACCGAGTCCAGCGCCGAGGCCGTCATCCGCTTGGATCGCTTGCTGCGATGGTAGGTGATGGCGAATCGGTGTGCCTCGTCACGCACCCGCTGCAGCAGATACAGTCCCTCGCAGTTGCGCGGCATGATGACCGGGTCCGGCTCGGACGGCACCCAGATCTCCTCCAGCCGCTTGGCCAGCCCGATCACCGCGACATCGGTGATGCCGAGCTCATCAAGGACCGCGCTGGCCGCATTGACTTGCGGGGCACCGCCGTCCACGACATACAGGTTGGGCGGGTAGCCAAACCGGCGCGACTTACCGTCCGGCGCAGGCATATTCGAGTCCTGTAGGTGCCGCAAGAACCGGCGCCGGGTCACCTCCGCGATGCAGGCCACATCGTCGGAGCGCCCCTGCCCGGCGGCCTCCCGGATCCCGAAGTGACGGTAGTCCGACTTGCGCGGCAGGCCGTCCTCGAACACCACCAACGAGCCCACCACATCGGTGCCCTGCACATGGCTGACATCGACGCACTCGATCCTCAGCGGCGCATCGGCCAGGCCGAGAGCGTCCTGAATGCTGCGCAGCGCAGCGGATCTGGCATTGAAGTCACCGGCCCGCTTCAGCTTATGTTGCTGCAGCGCCTCTTTCGCGTTGCGTTGCACGGTTTCGGCCAGCGCCCGCTTGTCCCCGCGGCGCGGCACCCGCAGCACCACCCGTGAGCCGCGCAGACCGGACAGCCAGTCGGCCAGCTCGTCGGCGTTGGACGGCAGACACGGCACCAGCACCTCACGCGGCACCGGGGTGGCGGAACCGTCAGCGGCTTGGCCGGTTTGGAGGTCCAGTTCGGCCTGTTCGCCGTAGAACTGCGTCAGGAACTGCTCGACCAACTGGGTGCCGGAATCGCCCGGATCTCCGGGCTTTTCGACGATCCAACCACGCTGGCCACGAACCCGGCCGCCACGGACGTGAAACACTTGCACCGCGGCTTCCAGGTCGTCGTCGGCAAATGCCACCACGTCGGCGTCGGTGCCGTCGCCGAGCACCACAGCTTGCTTTTCCATTGCCCGCTTCAACGCGGACAGGTCATCGCGCAGCCGGGCGGCCCGCTCGAAGTCGAGTTGCTCGGCCGCGGCGGTCATCCGCTGCTCCAGTTCGCGGGCGTAGCGGTCGGTCTTGCCGGACAGAAAGTCGCAGAAGTCGTCCACGATCTGGCGATGTTGCTCGGCGCTGACCCTGCCGACACACGGCGCCGAGCACTTGTCGATGTAGCCGAGCAGGCAGGGGCGATCGATCTGCTTGTGCCGCTTGAACACTCCCACCGAGCAGGTTCGCGCCGGGAAGACCCGGGTGAGCAGATCCAGCGTTTCCCGGATGGCCCAGGCGTGCGAATAGGGCCCGAAATAGCGCACGCCTTTGCGCCGCGGGCCGCGATAGACCATCAACCGGGGAAACTCGTCGTTGAGCGTGACGGCCAGCACCGGATACGTCTTGTCGTCGCGGTAGCGGACGTTGAAGCGCGGATCGAATTCCTTGATCCAGTTGTATTCCAGCTGCAACGCCTCGACCTCGGTGTTGGCCACCGTCCACTCGACCTTGGCCGCGGTGGTCACCATCTGCCGGGTCCGCGGTTGCAGGTTCGCGACGTCGGCGAAATAGGACGTCAGGCGGCTGCGCAGGCTCTTGGCCTTGCCGACGTAGATGACACGCCCGCGCGAATCCCGGAATCGGTACACGCCCGGCTCGACCGGGATGGACCCGGGCGCGGGGCGATACGTCGCGGGATCTGGCACGTATTAAGGCTAGTGGTCGCGGGAAGCGCGGGGGCGTCCGCGCCGCGACCTCACGGAACGCTATCCCACTGTTGGTCGGGTGCATCGGCATTGCACCAGCGGGTGGACACCCAAGTCCCAGGGTTCGCACCGCCGAGAACGGCGAGGCAGCCACCGAGGTCATTCGTGACCTGGCCGTTGGGCTGGATATTCCAGTGCTGGCTGATCCAATCGACACAGGGCTGCAGGTGCGCCCACCAACTCTCCCCCGGTACGTTCAGGCACTCCCCGGGGAAGGCCACGCTCTCCAGCTGCCGGGCAGCGGTGAGATTCCACCGCTGGAAGTCCGACCCGTTGCAGGGGTTGATCACCACCGGGGTAAACCAGCTGCCGCTCGGGGCGTCCAGACAGACATCGCCTAATCGGCTTCTCAACTGGACCGGGCCGTCGGCTCTTGCCACGCCAACGTTGAGCACCGCGACGCCTAACACCGCGCCGGCTATGACAAGGGCCCGGCGCGCACCGGCCATCAACCGCGTCTCCTGCATTTCGGCTGCTTCCTCTCATGAGACCACCACCGCCACAGACGGTTTGCCTCGGCCTGACAGCACAGCGCTGCCGACCTTATCGCAACTCCTGACCCCAGGCACCACGAAGCTGCGTGCGGCGGCCAGGCCGGTCCTCATCAAAAAGGTGGTGGGTCGTCGTCGGGATCGGGCGGCTGGTCGTGGGTCTCGGGGGCGGTTGTGGCGGTTTGGGTGACCACGTGGGCGCGCTGGCGGGCCTGGTGGTTGCGGTGGCGTTCGGTGGTGATGTAGTGGGCGCGGTTTTGCGCTCGGGTGCCGGCCCGTCGCGGCATCATCGCGGTGGGCTCCGCGCAGCGGTCGGCCCGGGCCTGCTCGGGTGCGGGCGGGTCACCGGTGGGGGTACACAGGCTCGGGAACAACAGCGCGCTGCCCGGGGTGGTGACATAGGTCTGGTCACCCGGCAGCGTCCAGATGATGGTGCCGTCGGGCAGTTGTTTGTCCTGCCAGCCCCAAAAAGTCTTCATCAAATGATGAAATCTGCACAGACACTTGACATTTGACGCATGGGTGGCCCCGCCATCGGCGAACGCGATGGTGTGATCCAGGTCGCAGTGGGTGGCCGGCCGATCACAACCCGGCGCCCGACAGGTCAGATCCCGGGCCCGCACGAACGCCGCCAGCTTGGCCGAGGGCCGATAACCCGACTCCGGCCCGGCCGGGACCAGGATCGGCTGCAGCCGGGCGGTTGCGGCCAACTCGGCCACCAACTCGGCCGGGATCAACCCGTCGCCGCCCAGCAGCGCTGCCGGTGTCTGGCCGCGGCCCTCCAGGCTGGCCTGCTCGGCCACCACATGAACCACCACCGCCGACACCGGGCGCCCCTCGGCGGCACAGTCGGTGCTACCGCAGCGGCAGGCCAGCCGATCCGCCCCGGCGGCCAACGCCCCCAGCGCGTCGGCGCGGCGCTGATCTGTGCTGCGCGGATCACCGGCACACACCGTGGCCACCAAGGCGTTCAGCCGCGCATCCAGTGCCTGGCCATCGGTGGCATACAGCCGAGCGTGCACGTCGGCCATCCCGTCCGCGGAATTCCAGATCGCCACCTCCCGATCGCGGATCTGCTCACGCGCGCGGCGCACCGCATCCGGGTCGGCCACCGCCACCACCCGATCGATGGCCGCGGCCAGCTTGCCCTGGGTCATCGACGGCCAGCGGCCCACCCGCAGCGCCAACTCGGCATCCACCCGCGCCAGTATCTCGGGGTCGGTGATCAAATCGGTGCGATACACCAACGTCTGAAACATCCGGTAATCGATCTCCCCGGCGACAAACACCTGCCCGACTTTGGGCAGCCGCTCCCGCATCGCCCGCGCATAGTGCAGGTAGCTGCCGGCCAGGGCCAAACTCGTCCGAAACGCCTTGAAAAAGCTCAAGCCACCTCGGCGGCCACCGCCGCCCAGGTATCCACCGCCCAATCCGCGCACTCCCCGCGCTCGACCCGGCGCAGCTCGAACAACTCCCCGATCAACGCCAACCGCGCCGCCGCCGCCTGCGCCTCGGCACACCAGGCAGCGCGCATCCGCTCGATCAACCCCCGCGACGTCGGGGTATCGGAAGGCTCGAAGTAGTCATGCAACCGTTTATCGAACATATATTCGACTATACCGGAAGACACCGACACGCGCACGCCGTTAAGCCGAAGGGGGGAACTTCGGGTTAAACCAGGGTTAAACCCAATACCGTTCAGTTAAAGTGGTCGGATAGCGATGTCTGGCGGCCCGGCGGGTTGGGGCCAGTGGGCGTGGGTTGCGCGTTTGACGTGCCATTTGGGCATTTTGCGTTTGATCACGCGGGGTGCTGAGCGGGGTCGGCGGATCGGGTTGAGGCGATCGAGCAGTCGGCGTAGGAAAGCGCGCCAGTGCCGGTCGGAGGCTTCAGGGTGCTCAGGGGGGAAAAGCGCCCTGCTGGGCGACGGATTGGCGTGTGATGCGTAGCGCGGCGGTGAAACTGACGCGGTCGGGGTCGTGTCCGGCGTGTTCGGCGGCCTGGGTCATCAGGGCGCGGATGGCGTAGTGGCAGCACAGGTGTCCCCAGATTTCCTGCAGGACCAGGTCGGGGGATTTCGAGCGCAGCACGATCCGTGGTCCGCGTTGGTGGGTTTTGAGCTCGTCGAAGGTGTTCTCGATCTCCCAGCGCTGGGCGTAGGCGGCGGCCAGCTCCATTGCCGGGGCCTGCCCTGGGTCGGTCAGCGTGGTCAGCAGCCGGTAGGCGGTAGGGTTGTCGCGTCCGTCGTCGATGCTGTAATCGATGACGCGGACCAGCATCGGGGTACTGCGACGATCGGTGCTGGGCTGCAGATGGGCCAGCCAGGAGCCGTCGGGAAGGTCTTGCACATGGACCGGTTCCGGGGCGCGCCACCCGGTGCGTACCCGCCACAACAGATCGGCTCCGGCGGCAGACGCCTTGCGCCACAACGCATACGAGAAGAACCCGCGATCAGCCAACAGCAGCATCCCAGCAGTCAAAGAGCCCAGCAGTTGTTCGGCGAGTTTGGACTCCGAATCGCGGTAGGCCCCGATCTGCACGGCAAAGACCGCATGTGTGCCGCACTCGGCCAGCCCAACGATCCGAGCCTGGGGGAAGGCGGCCTTTTCACCCTTGCTGGCTCCAGGCCGGCCGAAATACTCGTCATTGGCCGGTGTGTCGGCCACATCCAGACAGGTTCCGTCGATAGCGACCAACCGCCGCCCGGCCAACCACGCCCCCGGCGTGTCCGGCCCGGCCAGCGGGCGGGCCACCCGCGTAAACAAGCCCGCCAGCGGCGCCGACCCCAGCCGCTCACGAGCCTGAAAGATCGCCGACTTACCCGGCAACCGGAAACGCTCACGCCACCCCGACGCCCACGCCAGACCATCGGTGAGCTGGGCCAGCACATCCTCATACGAGCCCTCCGAATACAGGCCCATCGCGATCGCGAAATACGCCATCACCCGCGCCGGCAGCGACCGATGCCGCTGTTGGGTACGACCCGCCTCCGCGATCACCTCATCGACCAGCGCTGGCGGAAACACCCGCGTTAGCACCCCCACCGACACCAAATCCGACAACCGACGATCCGACTCAGGCTTACGCCAACCCGCACGAGGCACACCTACAAACTACACCCATGTAGTCTTAACTGAACGGTATTGGGGTTAAGCCTGGGGTTAAGCCCGGCTGTCCAGCTGCGCCCTTCGTTTCGATGCCCGTTCAGGGCGTTGACGTAGCCATCGACCTACTCGGCGACGGCAGCGGACTGCCGACGTTGTACGCCCGCCTCGGCGTAGTCCGACGAGCCGGCGGGCCGCAGCGGCGAGCCTTTGAACAGCACCGCCGCCGGGTGGAAGGGCGCTGGTGAAGTAGTTGTCGCCAACGCGAGCCTGGGTTGCCTAGCCGAACGGCGCGCGATCCCCGTCCTGCAGCAGGAGGTCGCACGCCGTTAAGCCCGGCTGTCCGGCCGCGCTGTCAGCGGGCATGCAGATCCGGACGATACCGGGCCAACAGCGAGCGCACCGTGTCCATGGCGGCCACCGCGCGGTCCTTGTCCACGGCCTGGATCGCCAACACCGGGATGTACTCGTCCTCGGGCAGATCGATGCGCGCCCACCGGCTACCGGACGGAAACGACACACCCGCGACCTCGGACCACGGGATCAGCCTGTAGCCCAACAGATTACGCACGCAAAGCCCGGGGGGACCCACCCGTAGCCGCGGCCGCGCGAACAACAGCACGGCGCCGGCCAGGACCAGGCCCAGGCCGCCCAGCGCCACTTGATCGGCGGTCTGGAAGACCACCCCGCTGGAGCCGACCTTGAGCAGCAGACCCCCCGCGATATGCGCCGCCGCGATCAGAAACGCTGCGACGTAGGCGAAGAACGGCGTCCAGTGGGGCCGCACCACAACGTCCCAGTCGTCGGTTGCGGCGGTCATGGCCGCGCACGCAGATCGCGCAAGGTCAGCGCGGTGGTCAGGGCCGCCGCGGTCGCCTGGGCACCCTTGTCCTCCGCCGACGTCGGGAGGCCGGCCCGGGCCAGCGCCTGCTCCTCGGTGTTAGTGGTCAGCACGCCATTGGCGACCGGCGTCGAAGCGTCCAGCGAGACCCGGGTCAGGCCCTGGGTTACCGCATCGCAGACATAGTCGAAATGTGGTGTCTCACCACGGATCACGACACCGAGAGCGACGACGGCATCATGGTCGCGGGCCAGCTCCTGCGCCACCACCGGAATCTCGATCGCACCGAGCACCCGGACCACGGTCGGATTGTCGATGCCCCACTCGGCGGCCACCTTGCGGGCACCGGCCAGCAGCGCGTCGCATATCTTGTCGTGCCAGGTGCTCGCGACAATGCCGAGCCGCACCCCGGACGCATCACGCGCGGCGACATCCGGCACACCGGCGCCACCGCTCATCGCCGCCGCTCTCCCCCACAAGCGGGCGGTGCCCCCGCCGCATCGTCGCCACCGCTCACAAAGCACCGCCGAATTCGCCCGGCAGGTGGACGGATTCCTGGAGATCACCGAAATCGTCCAGCCCGGCCAGGTCGTGGCCCATCTTGTCGCGTTTGGTCAACAGGTAGCGGATGTTGTCGGCGTTGGCCCGCACCGGCAGCGGCACCCGCTCGATGATGTGCAGCCCGTACCCATCCAGCCCAACCCGTTTGGCCGGGTTGTTGGTCAACAGCCGCATCGAACGCACCCCCAGGTCGACGAGGATCTGCGCACCGATGCCGTAATCCCGTGCATCGGCCGGCAGCCCAAGCCTGAGGTTGGCGTCCACGGTGTCGGCGCCGGCGTCTTGCAGCTGGTAGGCCTGCAGTTTGTGCATCAGGCCGATGCCGCGGCCCTCGTGGCCGCGCATGTAGAGCACCACCCCGCGCCCCTCCCGGGCGACCATGGCCATCGCGGCGTCTAGCTGGGGCCCGCAATCGCAGCGACGCGAGCCAAACACGTCACCGGTCAAGCACTCCGAGTGCACCCGCACCAACACGTCGTCGCCGTCGGCGTTCGGCCCGGCGATCTCACCGCGAACCAGCGCGACGTGTTCCACGTCCTCGTAGATGCTGGTGTAGCCGATGGCGCGGAACTCCCCGTGCCGGGTGGGAATCCGGGCCTCGGCGACGCGCTCGATGTGCTTCTCGTGTTTGCGCCGCCACTCGATCAGGTCGGCGATGGTAATCAGCGCCAGGCCATGCTCATCGGCGAAGACCCGCAACTCGTCGGTCTGGGCCATCGCGCCCTCGTCCTTCTGACTGACGATCTCGCAGATCGCGCCCGCGGGTTGCAGCCCGGCCAGCCGGGCCAGATCCACGGCGGCCTCCGTGTGGCCCGGCCGGCGCAGCACACCGCCGTCCTTGGCCCGCAACGGCACCACGTGACCGGGGCGGGTGAAATCGTCGGCGACACTGGTCGGATCGGCCAGCAACCGCATCGTGGTCGCCCGGTCAGAGGCCGAAATACCTGTCCCCACACCATTTTTCGCATCGACGGTCACGGTATAGGCGGTGCCGTGCTTGTCCTGGTTGACCGCGTACATCGGTAACAGGCCCAACCGGTCGCAGATCGCGCCGTCCAACGGCACGCACAGGTATCCCGAGGTGTAGCGAACCATGAAGGCCACCATCTCCGGCGTCGCCTTCTCGGCGGCGAAGATCAGGTCACCCTCGTTCTCCCGGTCCTCATCGTCGATGACGATGACGGCCTTGCCCGCCGCAATGTCGGCAACCGCCCGCTCGACGGAGTCCAACCTCGTCATGTTTGCTACCTAGCTGTCGGACCGGTGCACACGAAGCCCGCGTGTCGCCTTCAAGTATGAACCACCGTGTCGCCGGTGGCTTAGGTCTCGGCGACCACGTCATGCGGCCGCTGCAGCAGCCGTTCGACATACTTGGCGAGCACGTCCACCTCGAGGTTCACCCGGGTGCCCACCGGGGCAGGACCCAAGGTGGTGAGCTCTCGGGTCGTCGGGATCAGCGACACCTCGAACCAGTCCCGGGGGTCGGCGCCGAGCCCGGACACCGTCAGGGAAATCCCGTCGACGGTGATCGACCCCTTCTCGACGACGTAGCGAGCCACCGAGGCCGGCATCTCGATGCGCACCACGTCCCAGTGCTCCGACGGCGTTCGCGCGACCAGCACGCCGGTGCCATCCACGTGTCCCTGCACGATGTGCCCGCCGAGCCGGCTGCCCAGGGCGGCGGCGCGCTCTAGGTTCACCCGGCTGCCCGGGCGCAGGCCGCCCAGATTGGATCGCCGCAGCGTCTCGGCCATCACGTCGGCGCTGAATTGACCGTCGGGCAGCACGTCGACAACGGTCAGGCAGACCCCGTTGACGGCGATGGAATCGCCGTGGCCGGCGTCGGCGGTGACGGTGGGGCCCCGGATGATCAGCCGGGCCGCGTCGGCGAGGGCCTCCCGGCCGGTCACCTCGCCGAGTTCCTCGACAATTCCGGTGAACATCGCACCAGGTTAGTGACTCTCGCCGGGGACCGGCACCCCGGTCGTTCACCGGCCGCGCTCACCGCACCCTCTACGATGCAGGGTATGCACTCCCACCGCCGTGGATTCGCCGTCCTCGCCGCCCTGGGCATCGCGACCGCCCTGATCGCCGGCTGCTCGTCGGGCTCAAAGCCGAGCGGCGGACCGCTGCCCGACGCGGCGACGCTGGTCAAGCAGGCCACCGAGCAGACCAAGGGGGTCAAAAGCGCCCACCTGGTGCTGACGGTGAACGGCAAAATCCCGGGCTTGTCCATGAAGACCCTGACCGGCGATCTCACCACCAACCCGACGGCCGCGACGGGAAACGTCAAGCTCACGTTGGGAGGGTCTGACATCGATGCCAACTTCGTGGTCTTCGACGGCAACCTGTATGCCACCCTTACCCCGAACAAATGGAGCGACTTCGGGCCGGCCGCCGACATCTACGATCCCTCGCAGATCCTGAACCCCGACGTCGGCCTGGCCAACGTGCTGGCGAACTTCAACGACGCCAAAGCCGAAGGCCGCGACACCATCAACGGGCAGAGCACCATCCGGGTCAGCGGAAAGGTTTCGGCCGAGGCGGTGAACAAGATTGCGCCGCCGTTTGGCGCAACGGAGCCGGTTCCGGGCACCGTCTGGATCCAGGAGGCCGCCGATCACCAGCTGGCACAGGCCAAGCTGGAGCGGGGCTCGGGCAATTCCGTGCAGATGACCTTGTCGAAGTGGGGCGAGCAGGTGAACGTCACCAAGCCCCCGGTGAGCTGATGAGGATGCGGGCGGGGCGCCGAGTCGCGATCGGCGCGGGCAGTCTCGCGGTGCTGCTGGGCGCGCTGGACACCTATGTCGTGGTCACCATCATGCGCGACATCATGAACGACGTCGGCATCCCGATTAACCAGCTGCAACGGATCACCTGGATCGTCACGATGTACCTGCTGGGCTACATCGCCGCGATGCCGCTGCTGGGCCGCGCCTCCGACCGGTTCGGCCGCAAGCTGCTGCTGCAGGTCAGCCTGGCCCTGTTCCTGATCGGTTCGGTGGTCACGGCGTTGGCCGGCGATTTCGGCAGCTTCCATGTACTGATCGCCGGCCGCACCGTCCAGGGCGTCGCCAGCGGCGCGTTGCTGCCGGTGACCCTTGCTCTGGGGGCTGACTTGTGGTCGCAGCGCACCCGCGCCGGTGTGCTCGGCGGGATCGGCGCCGCGCAGGAACTCGGCAGCGTGTTGGGCCCGCTGTACGGCATCTTCATCGTCTGGTTGCTGCACGAGTGGCAGTACGTGTTCTGGATCAACGTCCCGCTGACGCTGGTCGCCATGGCGATGATCCACTTCAGCCTGCCGGCACACGACCGCAGCGCCCAGCCGGAGAAGGTCGACCTGGTCGGCGGTGTGCTGCTGGCGATCGCGCTGGGACTCGCCGTCATCGGGCTCTACAATCCCAGCCCGGACGGCAAACAGGTGCTGCCTGACTACGGACCTCCCCTCTTGGTCGGGGCAGCCGTTGCCGCGGCGGCGTTCTTCGTCTGGGAACGGGTGGCGCGCACCCGGCTGATCGAGCCGGCCGGGGTGCAATTCCGGCCGTTCCTGTCCGCGCTGGGCGCGTCGGTCGCGGCGGGGGCGGCGCTGATGGTGACGCTGGTCAACGTGGAGCTGTTCGGTCAGGGCGTGCTGCAGATGGACCAGGGCCAAGCGGCCGGAATGCTGCTGTGGTTTCTGATCGCGCTGCCGATCGGGGCGGTGGCGGGCGGGTGGATCGCCACCAGGGCCGGCGACCGCGCGGTGACCTGCATCGGGCTGCTCATCGCGGCCGGCGGATATTGGCTGATTTCCTCCTGGCCGGTGGACCTGTTGGCCCACCGGCACCACATCCTCGGGCTGTTCACGGTGCCGGCGATGCGCACCGACCTGCTGGTGGCCGGTGTCGGCCTGGGGCTGGTGATCGGCCCGTTGTCGTCGGCCACGTTGCGGGTCGTCCCGGCGGCGCAGCACGGCATCGCCTCGGCGGCGGTGGTGGTGGCCCGGATGACCGGCATGTTGATCGGCGTGGCCGCGCTCAGCGCCTGGGGCTTGTACCGGTTCAACCAGATCCTGGCGGGGTTGTCGGCGGCGATTCCGCCCAACGCCACCCTGTTGGAACGCGCGGCCGCGATCGGGGCCCAGTACCAGAAGGCGTACGCGCTGATGTACGGGGAGATCTTCACGATCACCGCGATCGTGTGCGTGTTCGGCGCCGCGCTGGGCCTGTTGATCAGCGGCCGCAAGGAACACGCCGAGGAACCGCAGATCCGCGAGCGGCAGCCCGTCGCGCCCCCGGCGCGAGCCGCTACCGAGCCACCAGGCTGAGCAGCAGATCCGGGCCGACCTGCTCGACGCTGTCGAACTGCCAGCGCAACGCGTGCGCGATGCTGGACACCCCGACGTCGTCGACCGCGGTGACCGGCCCGCCGAGCAGGATCGGCGCGACATAGGCCAGGATCCGGTTGATCGCTCCGGCCCGCAGGAAGGCGCCGGCCAGGGTGGGCCCGCCCTCCAGCAGCACGTCGGTGCGGTCGGCCAACGCCCGGAGCACTTCCACGGGGTCGTGGGTGCGGATCACCATGGTGCGCGAATCGTCGTTGAGCACCCGGGCTTCCGGCGGTAGGTCGCGCATCCCCACCACCACCCGCAGCGGCTGCTGCGGGGCCAGCGAGCCGTCGGGCAGCCGGGCGGTCAGGGCCGGGTCGTCGGCCAGCACCGTGCCGGTGCCGACCACGATCGCGTCGGCGAGGGCGCGACGGCGATGCAGGTCCGCGCGCGCGGCCTCGCTGGAGATCCACTGGCTCGAGCCGTCGGCCGCGGCGCTGCGGCCGTCGATGCTGGTGGCGTATTTCCACGTCACGTGCGGCAGCCCGGTCCGTTGCTTGTGCAGCCACTCCCGCAGCGGTCCGGCCGCCACCCGATCGGCCAGCACGCCGGACCGCACATGCACCCCGGCCGAGGCCAGCCGGGCGGCGCCGCCGGCGGCCATCGGGTTGGGGTCGGCGACGGCGTAAATCACCGTCCCCACCCTGGCCTCCAGCAGCGCGTTCACGCAGGGCGGCGTCTTGCCGTAGTGGTTGCACGGCTCCAGGGTGATCACCGCGATGCCGCCCGCGGCCAAGCCGCCGGCCCGCCGCAGCGCCACCACCTCGGCGTGGTCGCTGCCGGCCGGACCGGTGGCGCCGACGCCGACGACCACGCCGTTGGGGTCCACGATGACGGCCCCGACCGGCGGGTTGGGGTAGGTGCTGCCCTTGACCCTGTTGGCGTGGTCGATGGCCAACTGCATCGCGGCGTCGATGCTGTTGACCGACTTGGGCGTGTTCGGCAGTTGGTTCTGCTGATGGTTCATGGCCGGCTCACAGGCCCAGATGCGCGGACGCGGCGGCGGCTTGGCGCCGCAATGCCCGCACGGCGGCCTCCGGGTCGGCCGCGCCGTAGACCGCCGATCCGGCGACGAAGCAGTCGACACCCGCCTCCGCGGCCTGCTCGATCGTGTCTTCGTTGATGCCGCCGTCGATTTCCACCAGGATCGTCAACTCCCCCGCATCCACCATCTTGCGTACTGTACGCACCTTGCCCAGCACCTCGGGGATGAAACTCTGGCCGCCGAAGCCGGGTTCGACCGACATGACGAGCAGGGTGTCAAAGTGCGGCAGGATTTCCAGGTACGGCTCCAGCGGGGTCCCCGGCTTCACGCTGATCCCAGCTTTGGCGCCGGCGGCCCGGATATCGCGGGCGACCGCGACCGGATCGTCGGTGGCCTCGGCGTGGAAGGTGACGTTGTAGGCCCCCGCTTCGGCATACGGCGGTGCCCACCGATCCGGGTTCTCGATCATCAAATGGCAATCCATCGGGATGTCGGTGGCGGCCAGCAGGCTCTCCACCACCGGCAGTCCGATCGTCAGGTTCGGCACGAAGTGGCCGTCCATGACGTCGACGTGCAACCAGTCGGCGCCTGTTACGGCGGCCGCCTCGTCGGCGAGCCTGGCGAAATCAGCGGCCAGGATCGATGGCGCGATCAGCGGTCCGGCCGGGCTGGGGGGCATGTTCGACAGACTACTGAGCGCCCGGCAGGCGACGCAGCGCGGCCGCGAACATGGCGTCGGTGCCGTGCCGGTGCGGCCAGAGCTGCACGTGGGGCCCGTCGCCCAGCCCCGCGTTGACGGGCGCGAACAGCGGCCGGGTGTCCAGCGCGGCCACCGGATGCCGGCGCAGCGCGTCGCCCACCACGCCCGAGGTTTCGGCCAGGTGCGGCGAGCAGGTCGCGTAGAGCACCACACCCCCCGGCCGGGTCAGGTCGATCGCGGCGGCCAGCAGCTCGCGCTGCAGCTTGGCCAGCGCGGGCAGATCGGCCGGCTGACGCCGCCACCGCGCCTCGGGCCGCCGGCGCAACGCACCCAGCCCGGTGCATGGTGCGTCGACCAGCACCCGGTCGAAGACCGGTTCGAAATCGGTGTGCCGCCCGTCGACCCGCACGACCTCGACCGGCAACCCGCGGGTGTTGGCAACCACCAGCTCGGCGCGGTGCGCCGACGGTTCCACCGCGGTCACCCGCGCCCCTGATGGGGCACCGAGCGCCGCCAGCAGCGCCGTCTTGGCGCCGGGGCCCGCGCACAAGTCCAGCCACCGTCCGGCGTCGCCGTCGACCGGGGCCAGCGTCAGCGCCCGGGCCACCAACTGGCTGCCCTCGTCCTGGACCAGGGCTTGGCCGTGGCGCACCGGGACCAGCCGTCCGGGGTCGCCGCCGGGCAGGTACACCGCATGCGGTGAGTACCGGCCGACGCTGCCGTGCACGGCATCGGCCAGCTCGGCGGCCGTCAGCCGCCCGGGCAGGGCCGCCAGGTGCACCTGCGGCCGCTCGTCGTCGCTGGCCAGCGCCGCGTCCAGGTCGGCGGCCGCCGCCGCGCCCAGCGCGTCGGCGAAGGCCTGGGCGATCCAGCGCGGGTGGGCGTGCACGAACGCGGCGTGCCCGACGGGATCGAGGTGCGGGTCGGGGGCCAGCTCGGCAACCCAGGACAGCTCGTCTCGCCCGGCGATGGCACGCAGCACGGCATTGACGAAACCTGCTCGCGCCGAATCGAGTTCGCTGCTGGCCGCATCGACCGTGGTGGACACCGCGGCGTGTGCGTCGACCCGGGTGCGCAGTAGCTGGTAGGCACCCAGCCGCAGCAGGTCGAGCAGCACCGGATCGATCGCCTCGGGTGAGCGTCCGGAGGCCGCACCGATGATCGCGTCCAGCAGGCCCCGGGCCCGGCAGGTGCCGTAGGTCAGCTCGGTGGCAAAGGCGGCGTCGCGGCCGGTGATGCCGCGCTCGCGCAGCAGGGCGGGCAGCACCAAGTTCACGTATGCGTCGCGCTCGCTGACCGCCCGCAACGCCTCGAACGCCGCGCGGCGCGCCGGATCCAGCGGCCGCCGGCGCGGGCCACGCGGTTTCGCGGTCACGATGCCCGGGCGGCGGGGCCGAGTCGGGCGCCACGGGCCCAGTCGGCGGCGTTCATCAGCTTCTTGCCCGGGGCCTGAACCTGGCCCAGCCGCACCGGCACCGAACCGGTGCCGATCCATACGCTTTTTCGGTCGACGTGAATGGCACCGGGCGGCAGAGACTTGGGGGACTCGTCGACCTGCACGGGGCCGAGTTTGACGCGCAGGTCACCGATGAGCGTCCAGGCACCCGGGTTGGGGGTGACGGCGCGGATCCGACGCTCGATCACCGGCGCCGGCAGATCCCAGCGCACCCGGGCCTGCTGCACAGTGATTTTCGGGGCCAGGCTGACCCCATCGGCCGGTTGCGGTCGCGGGGTCAGCGTCTGGTCAGCGATGCCGTCCAGCGTGGTCTCCAGCAGGGCCGCCCCCGAAACGGCAAGCCGCTGCAGCAGATCGCCCGC
Source organism: Mycobacterium shinjukuense (assembly GCF_010730055.1). NCBI lineage: Bacteria > Bacillati > Actinomycetota > Actinomycetes > Mycobacteriales > Mycobacteriaceae > Mycobacterium > Mycobacterium shinjukuense. The sequence goes on from NZ_AP022575.1 coordinate 2,035,787, forward strand.
GGTGTCGGTCGCCCGGATGGTCTCGGTGACCACACCGTAGACCGGTCCGGAGTCCAGGCTGGGCTCGATCTGAAACGTTGTGGCCCCGGTGATGGTGTCGCCCGCGGCGATGGCGGCCTGCACCGGTGCCGCGCCACGCCAGGCGGGCAGCAGCGAGAAGTGCAGGTTGACCCAGCCGCGGGGGGGAACCGCCAGCAGCGCATCGCCCAGCAGCGCGCCGTAGGCCACCACCGCGCAACACTCGGGGGCCAGCTCGGACAGCGCGGCGACGAACTCCGCCGAATTCGGCCGGGGCGGCCGCAGCACCGGGATGCCACGATCGAGTGCCTCGCGGGCCACCGGTGACGGCGTGGGCTTGCCCCGCCGACCCGAGGCGGCATCGGGCCGGGTCAGCACCGCGATGACGTCGTGGCGGGGCGAATCGATGAGCCGACACAGCGCGGGCAGCGCGGATTCCGGGGTGCCGGCAAAGACGAGGCGCACCGCCACAGTGTAAGAAGCTCCGCGGACGTGTCGTAGGCCACAATCCCGCGGATCGGATTCTTAGCCAGTTATAATATTGCTATTGCATACTATGTCTAGTGGATATTCTTGATGTCCCGCGCCGGTGACGACGACGTCCCAGCAACCCGGCCCCTTCCCCTTCCTTCCCCTTCCTTTCCGAGGAGGTCTGAATGACGATCCACACACCCATCCGCGAGGACGAATCGCTCGCGGCCACCCATCGGGCGCTGTGGGCGCTGGGCGACTATGCCCTGATGGCCGAAGAGGTGATGGCCCCGCTCGGCCCAATCCTGGTCGCCGCCGCGGGAATTGGGCCCGGCGTGCGAGTGCTCGACGTGGCCGCCGGCTCGGGCAACATCTCGCTGCCCGCAGCCCGGACCGGTGCCACCGTCGTCTCCACCGACCTCACCCCGGAACTGTTGCAGCGGTCCCGGGCCAGGGCCACCGAACTTGGGTTGACGCTCGAATATCGGGAAGCCAACGCGCAGGCATTGCCGTTCGACGACGACGAGTTCGACGCCGTGATCTCGGCCATCGGCGTGATGTTCGCGCCGGATCACCAGTGCGCCGCCAACGAATTGGTCCGGGTCTGCCGGCCCGGCGGGACGATCGGCGTGATCAGCTGGACCCCGGAAGGGTTCTTCGGCCGGATGCTGGCCACCATCCGGCCATACCGTCCGAGCCTGTCGGCGGCTTTGCCGCCGTCGGCACTGTGGGGACGTGAAGCCTACCTCACCGGTCTGCTGGGAGACCGCGTCACCGGCGTCACGACGGCGCGCAAATCGTTGGAGGTGACGCGGTTCGGCACCGCACGGGCCGTGCATGACTACTTCAAGCAACACTACGGCCCGACCATCGAGGCGTATGAAAACATCGGCGACAACGCCGTGCTGGCCGCCGAGCTGGACGCGCAACTTGTCGAACTCGCGGCAGACTACCTCACCGACGGTGTGATGGGGTGGGAGTACTTGCTGGCCACCGCCGAAAAGCGGTGAGCCGGCCGGCCGGGAGCCCTACAGCTCCATCTCGATATGGGCGTCGGGCTCCCCGCCGGCGTCGGTGAACGCCGTCAGGGCACGCACCAGCCCTTGGCGTTCCGGCTGCGGCATCCGCGCGACAATCCGCGCGATTTCGCTGCGCCGGTAGGCGGTGACTTGCCGGACGACCTCCCGTCCCCGCTTGGTGAGCGCGGCCAGCAGCTCCCGCCGCGAGGTCGGGTGGGGCAAGCGGTCGATCAATCCCGCGCTGACCAGCCGGTCCACCATCCGGCCGGTCGCCGAGGGTTGCACGCCGAGCAAGCTGGCCAGGGTGGCCAGGTTGATCGGACCACGAGTGGACAAGATCACCAGTGTTCGAAACTGCGGGATGGTGATCGAATCATCTACCCGCGCAATGGAATTAGCCGAAATACCGACCAACAACCGAGACGCCGTCAGCAACGCATCGGTGATCGCATCCAACGACTCCTCGGCGGTCGTTACGTGTTCCGTTGCCATCCTCGCCCCCTTGCCCGGTCAAGAGTGTAACAACATCCTACAATCGTAAACAGTGATTATTTCTTATCTATATAGTTGCTAGCGGACATGATTGGGCGCGAGCTCAGCCTTTCCCTCCTTCCCCGCAGGAGATTCCGATGGCTATCGACATTACCGTCACCAAGCGCGACGCCCCGGCAACCACGCATCGGGACATGTGGGCGTTGGGCGACTACGCCGCCTTCGCCGACGAAATTTTGGCGCCGCTGGGCGCAATCTTGGTCTCCACGAGCGGCATTCGCCCCGGCGACCGGGTCCTTGACGTGGCCGCAGGCGCCGGCAACGTGGCGATCCCAGCGGCTCTGGCGGGGGCCCACGTCATCGCCAGTGACCTGACGCCGGAGCTGTTGCGCCGCGCCCAGGCGCGGGCGGCGGCCGACGGCCTGGAACTCGGCTGGCGGGAAGCCAACGCCGAGGCGCTACCGTTCGGCGCGGGCGAATTCGACGTGGTGCTCTCGGCGATCGGGGCGATGTTCGCCCCGCGCCATCAACGCACGGCCGACGAGCTGGCCCGGGTCTGTCGGCGTGGGGGCAAGATCAGCGTCTTGAGCTGGACCCCGGACGGTTTCTACGGTCGTCTGCTGTCCACCATCAGGCCGCACCGCCCGACGGTGCCGCCGGGAGCGCCGCACGAGGTGTGGTGGGGATGCGAAGACTATGTCAGTGAGCTGTTTCGCGACCACGTCACCGACATCCGCACGCAGCGGGGCCGGCTGACGGTGGATCGTTTCGGCTTGCCCGAGGAATGCCGCGACTACTTCAAGGCCTGCTACGGCCCGGTGATCAACGCCTACCGCAACGTCTCCGGTGACCCCGAGCTGGTCGCCACCCTCGATGCCGAGCTCACCGAACTGTGCCGCGAGTATCTCGGCGGCGGCGTGATGGAGTGGGAATACCTGATTTTCACCGCCCGCAAGGGCTGAGGTGGCGCTCACCCGATGTGCAGCGGGTCGATCTGCACCCGGACCGGTTCCTGGGTCTGACGCGCGCTGAGCACGCTGACGCCGCGCCGCAGACTGGCCGCCAACCGCAGGCCCTGCTGGTGGCGGACGCGCACCAGCATCCTGATCACCACGGCCGGGCTGCCCGCCGGGCGCCGGACACCGGGCGGTAGCTCGACAGGGCCGAGCAGGTCGGCGCCGTCGGGTAACTCGGCCTGGTCAAGCAGCGCGGTCACCGCCTCGGCGGTGCCATCGAGGGCCGCGATGTGCACGCTCGGCGGCAGGCCGACCTCGGTTCGGGCCGCCAGTTCGGCCTCCGCGTGACCCACCGGATCCCACCGGATCAGCGACTGCACCGTCGGGATGGAGGATTCGGCGACCACCGCCACCACCCCATCGTCTCGGTGCGAACGCACCAGTGCGGCCGCGGCCATCCAGCGCGCCAGGGCATCCTCGGCCGCCCGCAAGTCCTGCCGACCCAGCAGCGCCCAGGTGTCCAGAAGCAGCGCCGCACCGTATCCGCCCACCGCCCGGGGTTCGGCGCCGGGGGTGGCGACCACCAGGGCCGGGCGGGCGGCCACCTCCGCCACGATGGCGTCGCCCGCCGAGGTGATCACCGGCGTGCCGGCAAAGGCCCGGCCGAGCTCTTCGGCGGTGCGCCGGGCCCCGACCACCGCGGCGCGTACCGCGTCCGACCCGCAGCGCGCGCACCGCAGCGTGGGCTCGAACCGGCCGCACCAGCGGCACACCGTGGCCGGCACACCACGCTCACTCAGCGACAACGGGCCCGTGCAGTGCCGGCAGCGAGCGATCGCGCGGCAGCTCCCGCACGCCAGCGACGGCACGTAGCCGCGCCGCGGCACCTGCACCAGCACCGGTGTTCCGGCCGCCAACGCCGAGCGCGCGGCGCGCAGCGCCATGGACGGAAGGCGCGCGGTGCGCGCGGCCGGGTCGCGTTCGTCGTCGTATCCGCGGTCGTCGAGGGAGACGACCCGCGGAGCGCGGGCGCGAACCATCGACCGCGCGGCGACCACGTCGTGCGCCCATCCGCTGCGCACCAACGCGTGGGCTTCGGCGGTGCGGGCGTAGCCGCCGATCAGGGCGGCGCACCGGGCCTGGTGCGCGCGCAGCAGCGCGACCTCCCGGGCGTGCGGATAGGGCGCGCGCGGCTCGGCCAGGCTGTCGTCGCCGTCGGACCAGACCATGACCAGCCCCAGATCGCTCAGCGGCGTGAACACCGCGCTGCGGGTACCGATCACCAGCCGCGCGCTGCCCCGCAGCGCCGCCAGCCACCGCCGGTAGCGGGCGGCCGGTCCCAGGCCGGCCGACAATGCCACCGCATGGTGCTCGTCGATGCGGGCCGCGGCGGCCCGCCACAGCGTGGCCAGATCCCGCTGGTCGGGCACGATGGCCAATACCGTGCGCCCGGCCCGGATGGTTTGCGCGGCGGCCTCGGCAAACCGGTCCGCCCACCGTTCGCCGGGGAGCGCCTGCCAGACCGCCCGGGCGGCCCGCGATTCGGCGAGGGCGGTCAGGAATTGCCCGCCGCGGCCGTAGGCCTGCCAGCCCGACGGGTCGACCGGACCGACATCCGGGGGCGCGGGCATCGCCGTGACTTCCCGTTCCGCGCGGGCGTGCCGGGCCGGCACCGCCAGGCGCAACACGTCCGGCCGGGTGCCGGCGTAGCGCGCGGCCACCGCATCGACCAAGCGACGGATTTCGGGGGTGAGGACCGGTTCGGGCGACACCACGCGATCCAGCCGGCCCAGCGGCCCGGGGTGGTCGGTGTCATTGCGGCGTTCCAGCACGAATCCGTCCACCAGCCGGCCATGGAACCGTACCCGCACCCGCACCCCGGGCTGGGCGTCGTCGGATTGCTCGGCGGACACCAGGTAGTCGAACTCACGGTCCAGGTGCGGCACCGACAGCATCGGCAGCACCCGCGCGATCGGCTCCACCTCGGCCGGGATACCGCGATCAGCGCGAGATACGTTTCCAGACAATGGTGTTCGCTGGGTCGTCCGCGGGGTTGTCGCGGCCGAAGAAGAAGCCGGCGGTGATCAGCACTTCGGCCGCGGCGTATGACCACCAGATCGGCACCGCCAGGGCCTCGCTGCCCAGGATGAACCGGCCGATGGCGATCATCGAGTCCGACGCGGCGAAACAGACCGCCCCGACGGCGGTCCAAATCGTCGGCAATCGCGCCAACAGGGCCGCGCACACCATGGCGGCCAGCACCACAATGTAGACCGTCACCGGAACCGTCAGCCTGTCCTCGCCCAGGTGGGGCCAAAACCAGGTCAGCAACGCCAGGGACGCCAGGCACATCAGGACGGCGGCACCGACGCGCACTCGCGTAGGGGACGCCAGCGGCAGCATCGCGCCCAGAAAGCACAAGTGCGCCACCAAGAATGAGCCCAGCCCGAAGACAAAGGACGGTGTCCACCAAGGGATCGCCAGTAGCCAGTCACCGGACGCCGAGAACAGCAGCGCCGCCGCCAACCAGCGCCGTTCCCGGGCGATGGGGTGAGCGACCGCGGCGAGCGCCAGCAGCGCCGCCATCGACGCCTTGAACGCCGGCTGCAGGACCCAGTGTCCGGTCAGCTCCGAGCCGGGCGGGTGGTGCAGCGCGATCACGGTTAAATACCCGCCGTAGGCCAAGCCGGCCCAGCCGCCCAGCACCCAGAAAACGGCCACCAGCCGGCGTGCGTACGGTGTCTGCATGCCGAGTTTGGACAGCACCGCCGACGAGAAACCCGCTATCGACCCCATTCTGCTGAAGGTACTGGATGCGGTTCCGTTTCGGCTATCAACCGAGGACGGCATCGACGCGGCTCGCCAGCGGTTGCGCGCGCTGCCGCGCCGGCCGGTGCATCCCGGGTTGCGGGTCGAAGATCGGTCGGTCGACGGGCCGGCGGGCGCTCTCGGCATCCGGATCTATTGGCCGCCAGACGATCTCGGCGGCGCGCCGCCGGTGGTGATGTACTTCCATGGCGGCGGATTCGTGATGGGCGACCTGGACACCCACGACGGCACCTGCCGCCACCATGCCGTCGGCGCCGACGCCATCGTGGTGTCCGTCGAGTACCGACTGGCACCCGAGCACCCGTACCCCGCCGCCGTCGAAGACGCTTGGGCCGCAACGCTATGGGTCGCCGAGCAGTGCGCGGAGCTTGGGGCCGACCCCGCTAGGATGGCCGTCGCCGGAGACTCGGCGGGCGGCACCATCGCCGCGGTGATGGCGCAGCGAGCCCGCGACAGTGCCGGACCGGCTTTGGCCTTTCAGCTACTGTGGTATCCCTCCACGATGTGGGACCCTTCGCTGCCGTCGTTTGCCGAGAACGCCGCCGCACCGATCCTGGACACCAAGGCCATTGCGGCGTTTTCCCGTTGGTACGCAGGCGAAATCGACCTGTCGGACCCGCCGCCGGCACTGGCGCCGGGCCGGGCCGAGAACCTCGCTGGCCTGCCGCCCGCCCATATCGGCGTTGCCGGTCATGATCCGCTGCGCGATGACGGCATCCGCTACGGTGAGCTGCTGGCCGCCGCCGGCGTGCCCGTGCAGGTGCACAACGCCGACACGATGGTGCACGGCTACCTCGGCTACGCCGGGGTGGTGCCCGCCGCCACCGCCGCGCTGGATCGCGGGCTGGCGGCGTTGCGCGCCGCGCTGCACGGCTGACGTCCTTCGGTGCGTACCGTAGGTCCATCGCGGCCGACGGCGTCGAGGAGCGCACCGTCGGTCACGGCGAGCTCACCGACATCCCGGTCCGGATCTACTGGCCACCTGTCCCAGCCCGACGGGCCCCTACCAGTGGTCGTCTTCTACCACGGCGGCGGCTGGTGCCTCGGCGACTTGGATACCCACGACCACGTCGCCCGCGCCCATGCCGTCGGCGCGCAGGCCATCGTGGTGTCCATCGACTACCGGCTCGCGCCCGAGCATCCACACCCGGCCGGCGTCGCCAACAGCTGGGCGGCATTGCGGTGGGTCGGCGAGCATGCCGCGGAGCTGGGCGGGTGACCCGAACCGGATTGCCGTCGCCGGTGATTCGGCGGGCGGCAACATCTCGGCGGTTATGGCGCAGCTGGCCCGCGATAACGGCGGACCGGCGCTGGCTTTCCAATTGTTGTGGTACCCGTCGTGTATCGGTGACCTGTCGCTGCCGTCACACCTGCCGGGGCTGGACATCAGCGACCACACGACGCTGCCCACCACCCTGGCCCCCGGTAACGGTGACCTGTCCGCGTTGCCGCCCGCGTTCATCGGCACCGCCGAACACGACCCGCTGCGCGACGACGGGGCCCGCTATGCCGAGTTGCTGGGCACCGCGGGCGTTCCCGTCGAGTGGCGCAACAAGCCCAACATGGTGCACGGCTGTATCAATTTCGCCTTGGTGGTGCCCGCCGCGGCCGAGGCCGCCAACCGTGGGCTAGCCCTTTGCCCTAAACCGGTTCCGACCGGCTGGTGCTGGTTTCACGGGTCGTCATCGTCATCGTCGTTGTGCAGGAGTTTTTCGGGGTGAAAGTAACTGTTGGTGCGTGGCTGTCCGTGGTCGAGGTGGGCGGGGGGAATCCACTCGGTGGTGCCGTCTTTGCGTTTGCGGGTCCTCCAGCCCCCGCTGGTGACTAGTTTGTGGTGGGGGCCGCAGGCCTGGGCCAGGTCGTTGATATCGGTCTCCCGGCACTCGGAATAATCGGTCACATGGTGCACCTCGGTGAGATAGCCCGGCACATCGCAATTGGGAAAGGAGCAGCCGCGGTCCTTGCGGCGGATGTTCAGGTGGTGCGCTTCATTTGGTCACGGCATTTACGGAGGGAAGAGGGCGACTCACCCCATGATTACCGACAACATCCCAACACAGTCCGCCGCCACCACCGGCGGCGACCCGCAGCACATCATCGAGATCACCTTCGACCGCGGCACCATGACCTTGGCCGACGCCGTCCGCGAGCTGGCCGCCGAGCTGCTCGGCGCCGCCGACGGCCTCGACGACGAAAGCGGTGAACCGCGATGACCGCCCCCAGGGTTCGCGCCGTCACCATCGGCAACGGGTTCGCCGTGCGCGGTGTGCTGTTGGCCGGCCGCGAGGAGCTGTGGGTCGGCCCGCTGCGGCCCGCTGACCAGCATGAGCGGGCCCTATACGACGCCCACCAGGAGGCCGGCCGCCGCGGCTGGGAGGTGGCGCGATGAGCCCCCGCCTGGTGAAAGTCACCGGCCTGGCGCCCGTCGAGCGCGCCGTCTGTTACCGCAGCCGGGTGGCCGCAACAATCCGGCCATGGTTCCCGGACGCGCCGACAGAAGTCCGCGAGGCCATCGTGAAGCTGCAAACCGCATTAGATCGCGACGAATACTCCGGCGACATCGAAGCGTTCTTGCGGGTGGCGGTCGAACCGCTCGAACCCGCCGACGAGCCCGGCGAGCTCGACGAATAGCAGCCAAGCGCCGCAACCGGAAAAAGGAAGCGCCGCCCCCCAGCCTTGAGGGCTGGGGGGCGGCGCCTTTTCTGCGGCGCAGGCGACCCGGCACCCCTAAGCAGAGGCCGCCCACGCCTGGCCTCCTATGCGGTGGTTTGCGCCCGCAAAATCCGGAACGCGTTGGGCACCAGCACGTCCGACCCGGTTCGGAACCAGGCGAAAAATCCGCGCTGCCCGGTCGGCCGGCGGTTCGGTCCGAACAAGTGCGGCACCAGCTCCACCATGGCGCCAACCCGATCGACGATGAGGAATTGCTTCCAGTCGCCAAGCACCAGTGGATGATTCGTCGCTGTCACCGCCGGATCGACGGTGTCCATGTGGGAAACCTCCAGGATGTTTTTCCCGGCCAGCATCGGCGGACTGTCGTGCAACCCCGGGAATTTCAGCGCACCGTTCGCGGTTTCCGCCTGCCTCAACGTGTTGATGGTGGACAAGTTCGCCGCGAACGCGCCGTTGGCTTGGAACCTTGGCGGCAGCGCCGACTGCAGCGCGTAAACATCGGCTGCCACAACAGCTTCCGTTCCGGCGCCGGCGACCACGTAATCGTTGGTGCCGGTCAACGCGCTGACAAACCCGGTGGGCTCGCCAACGCCGGTGCCGTTGACGAACGCCGCGGCCTGCAACTGTTCAATCGAATCCGCCAGGATGCGGCCGACCTCTGCGACGAACCCGGCGGCGTCTCCCTCGATTTCGACCGAGAACGGGACCCAGGCGCTGCCGCGGTAGGCCGGCACCGCGGGCTGGGCCAGCGTTGGCGAATCGTCGGAAACCTCCTCGGCTTCGTGATACCAGTTCGCTTGGGCGCCTTCAGAGGTCACGCCCCGCCAGATTTCGGCTGTGGTTTGCACAACCCGCGCCACCTGCCGGATCGGATTCGTCGAACCGCCGCTCGACAACAAAATCGCCGGGTCCAGCGCCGCCGGGACCAGGAAACCGCCGGCGGTGTCCACCAAGCCCATCGCTCGCTGCTCGGCGGCCACCGCGGCCGCCTCCCTCCACGCCGCAGCCTCCGCGGTGGTCCAAACCGTATGCCCCGCAACAGGATTCGAAACCCGCTTGACGAACGCGTTCAAGTAGTCGCGGCTGCCGGTGGCCGCCAACCAGCGCTGCGCCCACGACGCCGACTGCGGCGGCCCGCTGCGGCAAAGGGTTTCCGCGGTTTCTGCGGCCCCTGCCGTCATCAGCCCGTCCCGCACGCAGCCGTCCAGTGTGCGAAGCGCGGTGTCCCGCATCGTGTTTCGCGGTGGCGCGTCGTCAACGTCGTCGCCGGTGGGAGCGCCGGGCACCACCCGCAGCTCACCGGCCTGGACGCGGCGCAGCGCCTCCGCGGCTTGCAGGCCGCGGCGGCGCTGCTCGGAGCGCAGCTCCTCGGCGTGACGGCACAGCGCTTGAAAACGCTGCGCGGCTTCACCAGTCAAATCACCCTCAACAGTGTCGAGCAGTTGCTGCGCGGCCGCGCGGGTTTCATCGAGGCTGAGGTTTTTGATGTCGTCAAATTCGTGTTGTTCATCGGTCATGGGATCACCAATCAAGCAGGGCCAACCGAGCTTCGGCCAGCGAACGAGAAATAACTGCAAGCGATTCCGCGCGCACCCCGGCGATCTGCGCACCCGGATAAGCCGGAATGCCGGTTAGGGAAACCTCTAGCAGCGCCGCTTCGACGCGCACCACCACGCCATTCTCTCGACGATCCCGGATCGGCCGGAAACCAACCGAAAACGCGTCCACCACACCAGCTTCCACATTCCTCAGAGCCTCGTCGCCGTCCGGGGTGTTCGCGATCTCGAACGCCCCGAACAGGCCATGGGGTTCTTCGCGCAACTCGGCAACCTTGCCGACTGGGTAGTGGGCCCGGGTGTCGTGGGCGACCAGCAGCTTTATTTTGTGGCCGCGCTCCGCGATACTGCGCCGAAAAGCGCCAGGAGCGAACCGCTCCCGATATTCGCCGTCGAAGTCGCGGACAACGGTTTCCTGGTCGTACGGCACCACGATGCCGTACACGGTGCGGCCCTCGCCGGATCGCAGCTCAGCCGTGCGGAAAAGGACGCCACTCAAAATCGGTCACCAGCCTTAGCGGCAGACGCGGAATGCGTGCGGAATCGCTTATGGCGCATGGCGACCGCTATCCGGGTTCCAGCCGCCCCGCGGCGACTGCCCGGCGTCAGCGGATACCGAGCTGACCAGGTCAATTGTAGCACGACCCGTTTCATTTTCACCGGTCATTCTGCGGGGCAAACGGGTTGACCGAGTCGTCGTCGTCGGCCGGCAGCGCAGCCAGCCGCTGCTCGCTTGCCGGGGTGAGACCGAATTCCCGGGCAAATTGAAGGATTTGGGCCCGCGAAGCGCGGGCGTCAGCCACCGCAGGGTGTGGATGCTGATGCCCGGTCGTCGGGTTGGCGACCACGCGGCCCTCGGCCGCGAGGGTCGCCACCGCGGCCGCGTGATCCGCGACCACCTGACAGTAACACGCCAGGACCTGCGAGTCCGCCGACTTCAGTAAGTCCAGCGGCGACAGTTCCGCGATCACGCGGTGCCATTCGTCGAGCGCTGGCCCGGTCAGCCACGCCGGAGCTTGCGGCACGCAGCGCTCGAACGGCGGCGGCGGCGCAACCGCCCGGCCGCCGGAATCGTGGCCCGGCGAGCGGCCTTCGATCAGTTTCAGCTTGGCCGGGCGTGAAATCCGGCCGCTGCCTTTGCCTCCCACTGCACACACCTCCAAAATTTTGATTCCGTTTTCTGAGCACGCGCACGCGCCGCCGAGCGGTGTCCGGCCGGGCGGTTGCTGGCGATGGCAACCCACCCCCCTACCTGCGGGTTTGGGATTGTCACTGTTTGCTGCCGCGCTCGTCGGGGAGCGTGCCGAAGGCGAACCAGCCCAGCGGGTCCTCGTCGATCAACTCCTCAAGCCGCCGCTGCTCGGCGTCTAAACGCAACGACAACAGCACCAATTCGCTTGCGTCGTCAGGAATTTCGGGCGCCAGCACCACCTCGGCGTGCGCCGCGCGGATGGCCTCCAAATCGCGCTGCCGCTGCCTCCGACGCTGCTCGGCGGACGGGACGTTGGCCGGCCAATCATGTTGGCGTCCAACGCGATTCCGTCGCGGGGCGTGGAACCCTGCGGCGACGGCTGCCTGCTGTTTCAAGCGCTTGTTAGTCAACGATGAACCTCCAATTCGTCTCGGGCACAATTCAATTCGCGTTGCAGGACCGGGCATCCGGTCGCGGTATTGTCGGGGTGCAGCACACGCGTGAGCGCACGATGCACGACGGCCACCCGTGAGGGTCCGACCGCCCGAAGCAGGTGGCGCGCCCAGTCGCCGCTGCTGCACTGCCGCGGCGGGTCAGACGCCGGCGCGGCGACCACCTGGTGGCCGGCCGCGACCAGCGCGGCGGCGAGCAGGGCGGCCCAATCCGGGGCAACGGTCCAGCGGCGTCGAGGGGCATCCCAACTTCTGGCGAAAGGCGGCACCACGGCCTTGATTGTCGCGATCACGGTCGGGTCGTAGGCGCTGCGGACCGCGTGCCGGCCGCCAGGCAGCGGGGCGATGTGGATGACGGTCATCGACGACCTCCGGGTTCGGCGTTTGCTGCGCCGGCGAGATGGCAGCGCTCGCAGTGCCCGCGTGCCAGCGATGCCGGGGCGAGCATGGGCTGGCCGCAAAACGCGCACGGCTGGGCGGCCAGAGAAGGCCTGAAATCTTGACCCGCGTAACCCGCTGACCCGTTTTCGCTGGTCAGAGCACCATTTTTTGGCGGGTCAGGGAAAGACTCGTAACCCGTGCCTGGCCCGCCTGGCCCGCGTCTGACCCGCTGACCCGCGTCTGACCCGCCTGTTTTTTCGCCGCTGACCTGCGAAGACGGGTTAGGCGGGTTAGGCGGGTCACATTTCCCCCTCCTCTGGTGGTGTGATGTCCCACCGGGTGACCCCGTCCCTGTTGCGGCCCGCGTCGTGCTCCACCAACCACCCCTGCAGCCGCAGCGCCGGAGCGTTCCGCGTTAGCTGGGCAGTGACGACTCTGGCGCTTGACGGCCAATCGCGCGGCCGCCGCCAGGCTTTGTCGTGATCCGGGGTCAGCGCCTGGAGAATTTCACGCGAGTTCAGCCCGTCGGCCCGGAACTTGGTCGCCACAATCTCGGAGATGAACGGGTCGGCCGCGAGGCCGTCGGCGGCCAACCGGACCGCCCGACCCTGATAATGGGCCAATCCATCGGTGCCCACGATCTCGTCGACGACGGCCAACGCCCGCCCGAAATCGGCCATCCGCGGCAGGCCGCCGGGCACCGTGACGGTGCCGCCCAGTCGTTGGTGCACTTTGGCGGCCAGGTCGAGCAGCCCGCCGAAAATCGCGCGGTGGTCGCGTTCCCACGCGGGGTCGAGATCGGCTTCGCTGCGGCGGGTGCCGGCGGTGATGCGGTTCAACTCGACGAGCGCGAGCCGATCCGACAGGTCCCCTGCCAAGCCGCCCAAGTCAATGCCGTTGAGCAACACGACGCGCCGGAATCGCAGCACCGCAAGATCGCTGTCGGTGTACAGCCTTCGCTTGGCCAGCGCGTCACCAGTTGCCGCGCGGCACAACGCATCCGACCACCATGGCGACACCGAGGACGCATTGTCGATCGCAATCACCCAAGACCCGTTCGCAGCGGCCACCCACTGTTCGACGTCGCGGGCGGCATCCGCAGCGGCGCAACCGAAGGATCTATCAGCGCCACAACACGTTTGACGGTGGTGCTTTTAGCTGAGCCGTGCTCGGCCAAAAACGTCAAGATGACATGCGGTGCGTCGGGCTGGACCAGCGCGGCCACCATCGCGGCCAACAGCACCGGCCGGTCTTCTGGGGCCACGTTGACGTGCTTCCACAACAAATCAACGTCGCCAGTCCCGGCAGGCACCGGGTCGGGCATGGCCGCGGTCAGCTCGGTGCGCCGAAACATCGGGATCGGCGCGGTACGCGCCATCCGCGCCAGCTCCTCGGAGCATACGAGACGCCATGTGCCGCCGCCGATCTCGATCGCCCGGTCACGCTGGTCGGCCATGTCGATAAACACCTTGTCGCCGTGTCCGGCAACTCGCAGATGCAGTGTGCGCGGCGGCTTTTCGGCCGCGAAGCCCTCTATCGTGGCGCACGCGTCGGATAGCGCTTGCGCCGACGGAGCCGCGTCGAACCGGCGAAAATATGTGCGCGCCAATGTGTTTCGGAGGCCAAGCTTGCCGCCTCGCAGGGGCAGCGCGACATGTGGGGCATCTGGAAATGCGCCGTAAGCTTGGCCGTCGTCGCTGACGCCGAGTTGGAAATCCATCAACGCCATATCGACGAGCTGTGAAGCTTGGGAGCGCTTTTCGGCGGCCATCTCACACCCCCGCCCGTGAAATGTAGGCGCCGCGGCGCTGCTGAATCTCCCGAGCGACCTCCGGCCAGTCGGCGGCGGCGGCGATGTCGCGTGATGCGTCGGCCAGTGCTTGCTGGCTGGTTTCAGTGCGCAGGGCCCAGTGCCTGGCGGCGTCGTAGATGGCGGCCAGCTTGGCGGGTCGTCGGCGCCGAGCTGGCGCCACGCCGCGGTGCCGACCATCGGCCAGGAGCCGACCTCCGCCAGGAACGGCGCGACAAATTCATGCACCGACCACCAGCTAACCTGGCGCGATGATACGATGGCGGTAGATGTTGTGGTGTCTGCGGGTGCCCGGTCCGGCGTGGCCGGGCATCGCCGCGTCGGCGGCGCTCCGCCGGCGGTGGCGGTCATCGCTCACCGCCGGCGATGAGCAGAGCCGCGACGCGCGCCAACTGTTCGTTGGTGGGCCTGGGTGCGGCGGCTAGTGCCTCAAGGGCCGCTCTTTCGAGTCGAAGTCCGTGAAGCCTCTGATATTTTGCCGCGAGGTCAGGGTGGCTGTTGGGGCGGCCGCGGGACCGGTCCGCACCAATTCCGCCGCGGACACGGCGGATTTCGGCTGTGATTGTTTCGAGTGTCGTCGACATGCGTGCAACTCCGGGTGAGAGAAACCCCCCGGAGTCGACACCGGCTACCTGCGAGAGTAGCTGGTATCCGACCTACCCGCCACGTTGTTCAGCGGCGTGTCGCGAGATTGCCGCCAGCGCGCCCAACGTCACAACGACCGCGCCGGTTTGCACCGCGACGCCATACGGAATCGCCTGCGCCGCAGCAGCGACGAACGCCGGGTCGCCGGCCAGCCCGTCGCAAAGCCGCTGCAGCCGCTCGTTGCGGATGCGCCACGGCGGCTGGGTGCAGTCCCGTTTCGGCCCGGTGCTGTATTTCGGGCAGCGAAATTCCCAGTGCGACCGCGTCCATCCGTCGCGGCGCGCCGGGCCGTAAACGAGTGTTGTTGGGTTCCAAGCCGACAACGGCTCGCGGCCGGTTGTCGGGGTCGAGGAATGTCGCTACCGCCGGAGCTTGTGGTAGCCAGCCCTGATCCTCGTCGGCCCAAATGATCGGCGCGACAAGGTCGCAGCGTTCGTGTTCGATGCGGCCATCACCTTTGCGGCCGTGGTCGCAGACAATAACGATGTCGGGGTGGCCGGTCATAGCCATTCGACGCGAACCCGGCCGGGGTCGAAGCCGCGACCTTTCCGCGTCGCCTTGTCGACGACGATCGTGCAAATCTCTGACACGACTTTTCCTTTCAAATCCGGCGCGAGCCGGCCCCAGTGTTCGCGAATCCGGTCGCCGGCGGCGGCCAGGTCGGCGGCGGGGTTTTTGCGGACCAGGTCGGCTAAAACCTTGTCCACACCAGCTAGCTGTGCCCGCAGATCGGTTGTGCCGCGTCGCAACTGGCTGCCGTCGATGTCCCCAGCGGCGAACAGGGCGGCCAGCTCGTCTAGGCGAGCCTGCAGGGCGGCGCGGCGGGCGTGCAGGCTGTCTATGTCCGCGGGCCGGCCGTCCAGCATGGCGGTGAGCCGCTGCCGGGTCTCCGGCCGGCTGAGCCAGCCCAAAACAATGGTTTCCACGTAGGCGTCCAGCGGCGGGCCGCTGACCACAACATGCGAATTCGACTGGCGGCACTCGTATTTACGCTGGCCGGTGTTGCGCCCGCCGGACACCGCGTGCCGCAGCGCCGACCCGCACACCCCACACTGATACACCCCGGAGCCCATGTGCTTTTTCTCAAACGAGGTTGTGATGATCCGGGACGGGTCGGTCAGGAACGCGACCAGGCCGCGGTGGGTGTCGACATCGATCAGTGGTTCCCAGTCGCCGGGACCGATCACCTTGCCGCGATAGGTTTTCAGCCCGGCGTAGCGCGGGTTGACCAGCAGCCGGCGCCCGCGGCGCCGCCCACCTGCCGGTGACGGTGAACCGGCTGCCGTTGTATGTTTGCTTTCGGCCCGCCAGCGTGGTTTTCAACCCGGCCGTATTCCACTCTCGGGCAACCTGTTTGATGGATTTGCCGGCGAGCACGTCGGTGACGGCCTGCCGGTAGGCGGACGCTTCCGGCTCGAAAGGCTTCCCGTCCATGGTGTAGCCGAAGGGCCTGTTGGCGGTCTGCCAGCGGCCCTGTTCGGCTTTCTGGCGGTTCGCGCGGACGCGGCGCTCGGACGTGTGCTCGGATTCCTGGCGGGCCACCGAGCCGAGGATGCGGGCTACCATCCGCCCGGCCGATGTGGCCAGGTCCAGGTCGCCGCCTTGGACGGTGTGGATGGCGACCTTGCCCGCGTCGGCTGTTTCGATGAGTCGTTCCAGGTCGCGCATGGATCGGCAGAGCCGGTCGGGGTGCCAGGCCAGCAGGACGTCGAACTCCCGGGCGGCCATCGCTTTCAGCAGAGCTTCGAAGCCGGGCCGGGTTTTGCCGCTGAACGCCGAGATGTCGTTGTCGTCGAAGCGAGCCACCACGGTGTATCCGCGCTGGTCGGCCAGGGTGAGCAGGTCTTCGAGCTGGCGCTCGACGCCGAGTCCCTGCAACCTCGGATCGTTGGAGATTCGGGTATAGACCGCAGCTCTCACACAGCGTAGTCTAGCAGTGTATTGCCGAAACATCCGCCGCCGTACAACACGATTCGCTGGGCCGGGGAGGCCAGCCGCTTGGTGTGATAGAGCGCCAGCTCGCGGCCGTGGTCGAAGATGCGCAGGTAGTGGTGGGCGTGGGCGGCCAGCCGGATCACCTCGCTCATCGGCAGCAGGCTGCCCCCGCCGGTGAGCGCGTGCCCGGCAGCCGATTGCAACTCGGCCAGGCTGGTGGACACGATGATCGCCGCGGGCAGCCCGTTGTGTTGGCCCAGCTCCCCCGAGCACAGCAGCGCCCGCAGCCCGGCCTGCAGGCCGTCGTGGTTGCGCTGGGCGGTGCTGCGGGTGTCGGCGTCGATGGCGGCCTGTGACGGGGTGCCACTCACGCAGGGGGTGGGGTCGGCGGGGTTGGCCATGCCGGGGGCGGCCAGCTTGGCCAGCACGGCATCGAGGGTGGCGCGGGCTTCGGGGGTCAGGTAGCCGGTGATCGCCGACATGCCGTCGGCGCCCTGCTTGCCGATCAGGATGCCGCGGCGGCGGGCCCGGTCGGTGTCGGTGAAATTGCCGTCGGGGTTGAGGCAGTCGGCGAGTTTGGCGGCCAGCTTGTGCAGCTGGTCGGGCCGAAACCGGCCACCCAACTGAGCCAGTTCGGCTTCGGCTTTCTCCCGGGTGGGCAGATCCACCCCGCTGGGCAGCTGGTGCAGAAAGGAGCGAATGATCCGCACATGGTCGGGTCCGAGACGCCCGGCGCGTTGGGCTTCGGCGGTGGCGGGCAGCAGCGGCGGCAGGGGTTGGCCGGTCAGCGCCCGGCGCGGCCCCAGCTCGGCGGCCTCGCCGATGCGCCGGGCTGCTTCGCCGCGGGTGATGCGCAACCGCTCGGCCAACGCGAAGGGGAGTTTGCCGCCCAGCTCGCTCGGGTCGGCTTGGTCGGCGAGCCTGTTGATGAACGGGTGCTCGATCGCGGGTAGGCGGCGGCGCAGGGTTTCGCAGCGTTCCAGCATGGCCAGGCACTCGCCGGTGGTCAACACCTCGATCGACAACTCCAGCGCCCGGTGAAGGGCGGCGTCGAGAGCGTCGAACACCGCGACAACCTCCTCCCGGCTACTCGAATGCATGTTCGAATGCTATCACGGTTGGCCGGCTCGCGCCACCTCGTGCACAAGGATAATCCGATGGTACGCCAGTGAATTCAGTGACTCGGGTGCCAGCAGGCTCGGCCCGGTAACGCGGTGTAAGGGATCGGCGCCAGGGCATCTAGCAACATGATGCGACAGCGGCATTGGTACAGCGGTGCGTGTTACCCGCGGATACCTAAGACGCGGGTGCCCGGGTCCAGCCCAAGGTCTAGCCCGAAGTTCCCCCCGCGAGGAGCACCTTGCGCGGGCGTGGCGCGCTACCTCATGATCCTTGTCGACTCCGATGTCCTCATCGCGCATTTGCGGGGGGTCGCCGCGGCTCGGGATTGGCTCGTCAGCGCCCGAAAGGACGGACCCCGGGCGATCAGCGTGGTATCGATCGCCGAGCTCGTCGACGGCATGCGGAGCGTCGAGCGGCGCGAGGTGTGGCGCCTGCTGGCGTCTTTTCGCGTAGAGCCGGCGACCGAAATGATCGCCCGCCGCGCTGGCGCCATGATGCGCCGATATCGCCGCGGCCACAACAGGATTGGACTGGGCGACTACCTCATCGCCGCTACCGCCGATGTCCGGGGCCTGCACCTTGCGACCCTCAACGTGCGGCATTTTCCCATGTTCGAACAGCTCCAACCACCGTTTGCGGTGCCGCGGCACCGACCGCGGACACGACGCGGGTGACATCCGCGCTGGCCTTACCGCGGTTCTGATGACTTGGCGTCCACGAATGCGGCCACGTGCTCGACGAATTGTTCGAGATCGTCGAGGTCGTCGAGCCGCCCGGTGACGATGTCGTCTGACACTCGAATGTATTTGTGCACCAGTACGTTACGAAATCCCACAGCCTTGCGCATCGCGTCCGCGAGATCAGCCGACAGCACCGCGTGGCTCCCCAATAGCCGCATCGCGTCGCCGTTGTCCGACGGAGGTCGCCAACCGTGCGTCGAGCAAAGATGCTGCCCGATATCGATGCAGGCCTCGATGGCCGTGACGAAGCTGTACTTGATGCCGCGCAGCCAGATCGGGTCGGCTCGGCGAGCCTGGTCGGCCGTGGATTCGCGTCGCAAAATCGCCAAGTCGTCGGTGATGCCGCGCAGCAGCCGCAGCATCCGAACCTCATCGGTCACGGTGCAGCGCTTCCGCGAATTCGCGATGGGCCCGAGTGATGCGTGGCAGTTCGTCCAGGTAAATCTTGCGTGTGGTGGCTTCCCAAACCACCCGGGCCTGCCGATCCGTCTCGAATAGCAGCGACCCACCCAGCGCAACCCGGCCCGCGAGTTCCAGCGGAGCGTCATCGAGCACAAGCAGGTCAACGCCCGACGGCAGCAGAATCTCGAAGGTCGGTGGCCGTCGTCCGCCGAAGTGCGGAACGCGGCACGACACCTGTGGGGCGAGGCACGCCGGCCGGTGGTCGCCCGAGCAGCGTCACTGGCCAACCCCGTTGACGAAATTCAGACTAGTCGTACTGGTGTGGCTAGTGCTTTCAGCTAACCTCAACGGTATGCGAACGGTGACGAGCACGGAAGCCAAGGCGCGGCTCAACGCCCTTTTGTCCGAGGTGGAACGGACCGGTGTCGCGGTCACGATTACCAACCACGGGCGCCCCGTGGCCGTGTTGTCACCGGCCAAACCGGTACCGCGCCGCTTCGGTCAGCTGCCAACCTTGGTTGTGCCAGACACGTTCAACGATCCGCTACCTGCCTCCGAAATCGCGGCGTGGGAAAACAACTTGTGACCCACGCCGTTCTCCTCGACACGCACGTGCTGCTGTGGTTGGTGAGCATTCCCGACAAAGTGGCCGCACCGGCACGCGAAATTTCTTGCCGACCCCGGCACGGAAATCATGATCTCGGCCGCGTCGGCCTGGGAGATCGCCATCAAGACCAGACTCGGCCGGCTCGACGGCGAGCCGCTGCTCTCGGCCTGGTCTGACATCGTCGCCGCATTGACCGCGACCGATATCCCGATCGACGCGCACGACGCTATCTTCGCCAGCCGCCTGACCTGGGATCACAGAGACCCGTTCGACCGCATCCTCGTGGCCCAACCACCCGACGAAACCTCGCCATAGCTACCAGCGACACCCACATCTTGCGCGCGGCCCTTACCCCCACCCTGAAGACGTAAGGCGGGGATCGGGAACGACCTACCCGCGGCGCGAAGACGCGCTGGACGCCACGCCATACCGGCGTGTGACGGCGTGCGGTGTATCCCAGCCGGGTGGACACCTCCTGCTCGGCGGCAACCTCGGGAAGCGTTGGGAAACAACCAGAATCCCGCAACACCGTGGCAGCCACCAGCGCGGTGATGCCCCGGCGTTGCCCGTTGCGCTGCATCAACACATCAGGGTCCGCCTGCGGCAGTGGCTCATCAAACATGTCCCGCGGCAGGTAAATCCGGTTGTGCGCGGGCGAACACGGCTGCTCGACGACGCCGCTCATCACCGGCGGGATCGGCGGGCGATGCCCGCAGCCGCGACCAGACGATGCGCTCAGCCGCCCGACGCCCGGCCACCGGCGCTCATGCCCCCAAACGCCGTCCCCTACCGCACACCGACACCACGATGTGCACTCTGCATACGATGCCCCGCAACCCATTGGGCAAATTAACCGATGGGTTGCGCGATTGTGCGGCAACGCATTTCATGTTCGCCATTTCGGCCCGCCGAACGCTGGCGTCGCCATACAATCCGTGCTTGATGACACGAGTTGCCCGGAGGTTGGGGAAATGTCCTATGTGATCGCCGCGCCGGACCTGGTGGCGGCGGCGGCTTCGGAGCTGGCAGGTATCGGTGCGACGCTCAGCACGGCCAACGCCGCCGCGGCGTTTCCCACCACAGGGATCCTGGCCGCCGGCGCCGACGAGGTCTCAGCCGCGATCGCGGCGCTGTTCGGCGCGCACGGCCAGGCCTATCAGGCGCTCAGCGCTCAGGCTGCGCAGTTTCACACCCAGTTCGTGCAGTCCCTGCAGGCGGGCGCGGGCGCCTATGCGAGCGCCGAAACCACCAACGTCGAGCAGCAGCTGCTCAACGCGATCAACGCGCCCACCCAGGCGTTGTTGGGGCGCCCGCTGATCGGTGACGGCGCCGACGCGCCCGACGGCAGCGGGGCCCCCGGCGGGCCCGGCGGGCTGCTCTACGGCAACGGCGGCCGCGGCGGATCCGGCGCCCCGGCCAACCCGGCGGCGCCGGCGGGGACGCCGGTTTGATCGGCAATGGCGGCGCCGGCGGAGTGGGCGGGACCGGCTCGGCCGCGGCGGGCGGCGCCGGCGGCCATGCCGGCTGGCTCTACGGCAACGGCGGGACCGGCGGGACCGGCGGGGACGCCACGGGCTCTGGCCTGGCCGGCGGTAACGGTGGTGCCGGTGGTGCCGCCGGGCTGTGGGGCAGCGGCGGGGCCGGCGGCGCCGGCGGTGCGGGAACCGGCGGCGGCCGGGGCGGGGATGGCGGAGCTGGCGGGCTGTTATACGGCGCTGGCGGGGTCGGCGGAATCGGCGGGGCCGGCGGCGACGCGAGCCATTTCGCGGGCAACGGTGGCGCCGGCGGTGCCGCCGGGCTGATCGGCCACGGCGGGGCCGGCGGCGCGGGAGGGGAGGGCGGCGGCGGCCTCGGCTCCGGCAACGGCGGTGCCGGTGGTACCGGCGGCTGGTTGTACGGCAACGGCGGCGCCGGCGGGGCCGGTGGAGCCGTTCCCGGAGCTGCCGGTAAAGGCGGGGTCGGCGGGGCGGGCGGCGCCGCCATCCTGTTCGGCGATGGTGGGGCCGGCGGTGCCGGTGGGGTAGGCGGTGGATCCAGCTTCGTTGGTGGGCCCGGCTTTGCCGGCGGGGCCGGCGGGGCCGGCGGCGCCGGCGGGCTGGTCGGTAACGGCGGGGCCGGCGGACACGGCGGCGCCGGCGGACCCGCTATTTTCGGCGGCTCCGCCAGCGGTGGTGCCGGCGGAGCCGGCGGCCACGGCGGGTCGGCCAAGCTGCTCGGCAATGGCGGTAACGGCGGCAACGGCGGCAACGGCGGGGCGCCTGCCCCTGGCGGCACTGGTGGGGCCGGCGGGGCCGCCGGCACCGGCGGCGCACCCGGGCAGCTGCTGGGCGCGTTCGGCGCCACCGGGCTCACCGGCGCGCCCGGCTAACACCCCGGCCAGCGGCCTACCCACGGCGTGCATACGCGCTCGGCGCCACGCCAAACCAGCGTTTGAAGGCATGCGAGAACGTCGAGACCTCCGTGTAACCCAGCCGGGTGGACACCTCCGCCACCGTCAACCCGACGTTGCGCAGCAAGTCGACGGCCACCGTGGAGCGCGCCTCGGTGAGCAAGGCCCGAAACGACGTGCCCTCCTCGGCGAGTCGGCGCCGCAGCGTCCGCGGATGCACGGCCAGCTCCGCGGCAACGTCGGGAAGCGTTGGGAAACAACCGGAATCGCGAAACAGCTTGGTGCGCACCAGCGCGGTGATGCCCCGGCGTTGCTCGTTGCGCTGCATCAGCACGTCACACTGCGCAATACACATCTCCAAGGTGTGGCGATCGGCCTGCGGCAACGGCTCGTCGAACATGGCACGCGGGAAGTGCAACCTGTTGTGCGCTCGGCCGAAGGCGATGTCGTGGACCGGCATGAGCCCGAGCAGCGGACGCAACGACTGTTCGTCGATCGCCACCTCCGCCGACACCCGGTCGGCGTATTTTTCGGCCACCGGCTGCGCGAAACTCATTGTCGTCGTGATGATTCCGGCGACATCGCGTTCCAGGAAGAACCGCTGAACATCGGCCGGTAAGTGGCCCACGTCCAGATCAACCACGCAGTCGTCGGCGGTTTCAAACAACGTCACGTCGATGTGCAGCATCGTCAGCGCGAAGTAGCGCATCGCGATGGCGAACAGTTCGCGCAGGGTGCCGCACGACATCACGGCAAACCCGAACAACCCGAAATGGGTGAGCGTGAACCGGCTCCCCACGTCGATCCCCACGCCCGCCCCTTTGTTCGGCAAGTCCGGCAGCCGGGCCAGCAGCCTGCGCACCGCGGCGATCTCGTCGCGCGCGCTGACGACGGTGTCCGGCTTATCCAGATCGGCCGGTTCGATGCCGGTGCCCGCCAACACATCGCGGGTGGACACCCCGCGTTCGTTGGCCACCTCGCACAGCACCCGGGTCGCATACACCGGGTGCGTGACCTCGGCTCCCATGAAACTGTCCTAAACTCCCAACTCCGTGTCCCATAGTCTCATTCCGGGCCGCCGTCGTCATCCATACAGTGAAGTCATGGCCACTCTGACCGCCGAGCGGCCCGCCAGGGGACCGGCCAGGCGCCTGAGCACCTGGACGATGACGCGGGAGGCGCTCACCGTCGGATTCGATGCCGGCGAGGGTTTCCTGGGCCGGGCTCGCGGCAGTGACATCACCCGATTTCGCTGTGCCGGAAGGCGTTTCGTGTCGATCAGTCACCCCGACTACGTCGACCACGTGCTGCACGCAGCGCGGCTGAGATACGTCAAGTCCGACGAGTACGGGCCGATCCGGGCCGCCGCCGGACTCAACCTGCTCACCGACGAGGGCGATTCGTGGGCGCGCCACCGCGGAGTGCTGAACCCGATCTTCGCCCGGCGTCATCTGAACGGGCTGGTCGACCTGATGATCGATCCGATCACAGCCGTCGCCGATGCGCTGGTGCCCGGCGTGCGGTTCGACATGCACCAGACGATGGTGGAGGCGACCCTGCGGGTGGTCGCCAACGCGCTGTTCAGCCAGGACTTCGGCCCGCTGGTGCACAGCATGAACGATCTGGCCACGCGCGGGCTGCGGCGTGCGGAAAAGCTGGAGCGCCTCGGGCTGTGGGGCCTGATGCCGCGGCCGGTCTACGACACGCTGACCTGGTGCACCTTCTCCGGTGTCCAGCTGCCGCCACCGCTGCGCGAATTGCAGGAGATCACGCTGGCGCTCGACCGCGCGGTCAACGCGGTGATCGATCGGCGACTGGCACAACCCACCGACGCCGCCGATCTGCTCAACGTGTTGCTGCACGCCGACGGCGGCACCTGGCCGCGTCAGCGGGTCCGCGACGAGGCGCTGACCTTCATGCTCGCCGGCCATGAAACCACCGCCAACGCCATGTCGTGGTTCTGGTATCTGCTGTCGCGGCACCCCGCGGTCCGCGACCGGATGCTCGCCGAGGTAGACGGCGTGCTGGGGACGCGCCGCCCGACCGCCGACGATCTGGGCAAGCTGGGCTGGACCACCGCCTGCCTGCAGGAGTCGCAGCGCTACTTCTCGTCGGTATGGATCATCGCCCGCGAGGCCATCGACGACGACGTGATCGACGGCCACCACATCCGCCGCGGCACCACCGTCGTCATCCCGATCCACCACATTCACCACGACCCGCGCTGGTGGCCCGACCCGGAGAGGTTCGACCCCCGCCGATTTCTCGACGACCGGGCCAAGACCCGTCCCCGCTCGGCGTATCTGCCGTTCGGCGGCGGTCGGCGCAGCTGCATCGGGCAAAGCTTCGCACTCATGGAGATGGTGCTGCTGGCGGCAATCATGAGTCAACGCTTCACCTTTGACCTCGCGCCGGCATGCCCCGTCGAACTCGAGGCCACGCTGACGCTGCGACCCAAGCACGGAATACACCTCATCGGAAGCAGGCGCTGATGCCCCAGATTCTGATCGTGGGCGCCGGATTCTCCGGGATCGGCGCCGCCATCAAACTCGACCGGGCGGGGTTTCACGACTACCTCGTGGTCGAAGCCGGCGACGGGGTGGGCGGCACCTGGCACTGGAACACCTATCCCGGTATCGCCGTGGACATTCCGTCGTTTTCCTACCAGTACTCCTTTGAGCAGAGCCCGCGCTGGACACGGACCTACGCCCCTGGACACGAGCTGAAGGCCTACGCCGAACACTGCGTCGACAAGTACGGCATTCGGTCGCGAATAAGGTTGCACACCAAGGTCCTTGCCGCCGAGTTCGACGACGAGCACGCCCTGTGGCGCGTGCACACCGATCCCGGGGGAGAACTCACCGCCAGGTTTGTGATCAACGCCAGCGGGGTGCTCACGGTGCCGAAGCTGCCCGACATCGACGGGGTGGACTCGTTCGAGGGCATCACCATGCACACCGCGCGCTGGGATCACGGCCAGGACCTGGCCGGCAAGCGCGTCGGGATCATCGGCACCGGCGCGTCGGCGGTGCAGGTCATCCCGGAGATCGCGCCAATCGTCGCCCACCTCACCGTTTTTCAGCGCACCCCGATCTGGTGCTTTCCCAAGTTCGACGTGCCGCTGCCCAAGGCGGTCCGCGCGGCGATGCGGGTTCCCGGCGGCAAAGCGGTCCATCGGCTGCTCAGTCAGGCGTTCGTGGAGACCACCTTCCCCGTCGCGGCGCACTACTTCACGGTGTTCCCGCTGGCCAGGCGAATGGAGTCGGCGGGAAAGGCCTATCTGCGCCAGCAGGTCCACGACCCGGTGCTGCGCGAGCAGCTCACCCCGCGATACGCGGTGGGCTGCAAGCGGCCCGGCTTCCACAACACCTACCTGTCGACGTTCAACCGCGACAACGTAACGCTGGTCACCGAGCCGATCGACAAGATCACCCCCACCGCGGTGGTCACCGCCGATAGCACCCACCACCAGGTCGACGTGCTGATCCTGGCGACCGGCTTCAAGGTGATGGACACCGACAACGTCCCCACCTACGCCGTCACCGGAAGTGGCGGCCGCTCGCTGAGCCGGTTCTGGGACGAGCATCGGCTGCAGGCCTACGAAGGCGTCAGCGTGCCCGGGTTCCCGAACTTCTTCACCGTGTTCGGCCCCTACGGCTACGTCGGCTCGTCCTATTTCGCGCTCATCGAGACCCAGACCCACCACATCATCCGCTGCCTGAAACGGGCCCGCCGCGCCGGCGCCACCCGCGTCGAGGTGACCGAGGAGGCCAACGCCCGCTACTTCGCCGAGGTGATGCGCCGGCGGCACCGTCAGGTCTTCTGGCAGGACAGTTGCCGGCTGGCCAACAGCTACTACTTCGACAAAAACGGCGACGTGCCGTTGCGCCCCACCACCACGGTGGAGGCCTTCTGGCGCAGCCGGCGGTTCAAGCTCAACGACTACCGGTTCACCGGCTAGCGTGCGCAGTGGCCGACGGTAACAAGGAGAAATGCCCGCGGCGCCGCACACGCCAAGCCACGGTTGCCGTCGTCGCCACCGTGCTTCTGGTGGCGGCGTGCTCGCAGTCGGCCGAACGGGTCGAGTCCGCGCGGAGCACCGCAACAACACCGACGGATCTGGTTGGGGGTTTGGCGAATGCGGCTCGAGCCCTCTCAGCGCCCATCGTCGAGTGCGTGGTGCGCAATGACACGGCGAATCCGGTCTTTCACGGATGCATCGACTGGCACAGCGCCGTCCACGGGAACTACGCGCTGCGTGTCGTCGCACGCCTTACCGGCGACGAACAATTCGTCGACGTGGCCCGGTCGGTGATGTCCACCGACGGCCTCCGCGACGAGCTCGCGTCCATCGACGAAGGGCGAGTCAGCGGGGAGCTGCCCTACGGCTTTGCGTGGTTCCTCATTCTCGATCGCGAGGCCGCGGTGCCGGAGATGGCGCCGTTAGCGACGACGATAAGTTCCCAGCTGCGCCGGTGGATCACTGGGGGAAGCGAACTCTTAGCGAGCGAGTACCACAACCTCTCCTTCGCGGCGTTCGCGACAGCGCCTGCTGCCCAGATAACCCGCGCCAGCAGACGGAAAAGCCCCCGAACGCACGGCGTGTCGGGGGCTTTTCCGTCTGCTGGCGCCAATTAGATGGCGCGCTTGAGGTCGTCGACCTTGTTGAGCTGCTCCCACGGCAGCTCGATGTCGGTGCGGCCGAAGTGCCCGTAGGCCGCCGTCGGCGCGTAGATCGGGCGCAACAGGTCCAGGTCGCGGATGATGGCGCCGGGGCGCAGATCGAACACCTCGCCGATGGCCTTCTCGATCTTGACCGGGTCGACCGTCTCGGTGCCGAACGTCTCGACAAACAGGCCGACGGGCGCGGCCTTGCCGATGGCGTAGGCCACCTGCACCTCGACCCGCTCCGCCAGGCCCGCGGCGACGACGTTCTTGGCCACCCAGCGCATCGCGTAGGCCGCCGAACGGTCCACCTTGGACGGATCCTTGCCGGAGAAGGCGCCGCCGCCGTGACGGGCCCAGCCGCCATAGGTGTCGACGATGATCTTGCGGCCGGTCAGTCCCGCGTCACCCATCGGCCCCCCGAGCACGAACTTGCCGGTTGGGTTCACCAGCACCCGCACCGACGACGCGTCCAGGGTTTCGTGCGCCAAATCGTCGAGCACGGTGTTGAGCACCTTCTCCCGGACGTCGGGAGCCAGCGTCTGCTCCAGGTCAATGTCGGCGGCGTGCTGGGTGGAGAGCACCACGGTGTCCAGCCGCACCGGCACGTTGTCCTCGTAGGCGATGGTGACCTGCGTCTTGCCGTCGGGCCGCAGGTAGGGCAGCACCCCGTTCTTGCGGACCTCGGTCAGCCGCCGCGACAGCCGGTGGGCCAGCGCGATCGGCAACGGCATCAGTTCCGGGGTGTCGTTGATCGCGTAGCCGAACATCAGGCCCTGGTCACCGGCGCCCTGCGAGTCCAGCGGATCGGCCGCGCCCTCGACACGCGCCTCGTGGGCGGTGTCGACCCCTTGGGCGATGTCGGGCGACTGCGCCCCGATGCCGATGTTCACCCCGCAGGTCGCCCCGTCGAAGCCCTTGTCCGAGGAGTCGTAGCCGATGTCCAGGATGCGCTGGCGGACCGTGTTGGTGATGTCGGCGAAGGCCTCCTTCGCCGCGGTCGTCACCTCCCCCACCACGTGCACCTGCCCGGTGGTCACCAGCGTCTCGACCGCGACGCGGGAGCGCGGGTCCTGGGCCAGCAGCGCGTCCAGGACCGAATCGCTGATCGCGTCACAGATCTTGTCCGGATGTCCCTCGGTCACCGATTCACTGGTAAACAGCCGACCCTTCGCAGTCACCATCCGCATCCTTCCAATAATTAGGTAACCGAATTATATACTCCGGCAACAATCGTAGCTCGTCCAGCACCGCCGGCAGGCTGCGCTACCGGCCGTCACCATCCAGAAACGCCACGATGGCGTCCACGATACGACTTGCCATCAGCGTCTTGGAGCCGTGCTGTAGCGCCGACTCGGTTCCGTCCGAGGCCAGCAACCAGCCGTCGTTGCTGTCCACCTCGAAGGCCCTGCCGTCGCCCACGGCGTTGACCACCAACAGGTCACAGCCCTTGCGGCGGAGCTTTTCCCGGGCATGAAACAGCACATCGCCGGTCGCGTCGCCGGTCTCGGCGGCAAACCCGACGATCGCCCGCATGTTGGGCAGCTGCCCGTGTTCGCGGGCGCGCACCGCGCCGGCCAGCACGTCGTCGTTGGGTAGGAGGTCGATCGTCGGCGGCCCGTCGGCGCGCTTCTTGATCTTGGCGGCAGACACCTGGGCGGGCCGGAAGTCGGCCACCGCCGCGGCCATCACCAGCACGTCCGCGTCGGGCGCGTGTTTGGACACCGCGTCGCCGAGTTGCTGCGCCGAGCTGACGTGCACCACGTTGACCCCGGCGGGGTCGATGAGTCCCGCGGTGTGTCCGGCGACCAGCGTCACCTCGGCACCGCGCTGGGCGGCGACCCGCGCGACCGCGTAGCCCTGCTTGCCCGAGCTGCGGTTGCCGATAAAGCGCACCGGATCGATCGCCTCCCGGGTGCCGCCCGCGGTCACCAGCATCTTGCGGCCGGCAAGATCGTAGGGCAGCGCGTCGTGCCGCTCCAGCAGCAGCTGGGCAAGGGTGGTGATCTCCTCGGCCTCGGGCAGCCGTCCGGTCCCGCTGTCGGCTCCGGTGAGCCGCCCGGAGGCGGGTTCCAGCACCACCGCGCCCCGGCGGCGCAGGGTGGCGACGTTGTCGACGGTGGCCGGATGCAGCCACATCTCGGTGTGCATCGCCGGCGCGAACATCACCGGACATCGGGCCGTGAGCAATGTCGCGGTCAGCAGGTCGTCGGCTCGGCCGGCCACCGCCCGGGCCAGTAGGTCGGCGGTGGCCGGCGCCACCACCACAAGGTCGGCCCGCTGACCGAGGTCAACGTGCGGCACGGCCGGAACGTCGTCGAAGACGCCGGTGCGCACCGGCTCACCGGACAGCGCCTCGAAGGTGGCCGCCCCGATGAAACGCAACGCAGATTCGGTGGGGATCACCCGGACGCGGTGGCCGGCCTCGGTGAGCTGGCGGACCACGGTGCACGCCTTGTAGGCGGCGATACCGCCGGAGACGCCGACGATGATCCGCTTGCTGTCCACCGCGCGCCCGGCCCTTGCCCGCTACTCGCCCTCGGTGTGCTCGAGCAGGTCGGCGTGGATCTCGCGCAACGCGATGGACAGCGGCTTTTCCTGCAAGCCGGGCTCGACCAGCGGGCCGACGTATTCCAGGATGCCCTCGCCGAGCTGGTTGTAGTAGTCGTTGATCTGCCGCGCCCGCTTCGCCGCGTAAATCACCAGGGCGTACTTGCTCGAGACGCGGTCCAGCAACTCGTCGATGGGCGGATTGGTGATGCCCAACGGGGTGTCATAGGCGCCCACTCCCCCCGACGACGGATCGAACTGATCCGCCGGGGGAACGGCGGCCAACGACGCATTGGACTGCGACATACTCACTGAGAACCTTCTCCTGGCGACGTAGAGCGGTACCGAAAAATTCCAGAACTGAACGGGTTATGCCGGCTTCGGCGGGTCTCCCACCAGCAAGGATACCAATTCGGCGCACGCAGATTCTAATCGACTGTTCACCACGACCTCGTCAAAGTCGCTTTGGGCTGCCATTTCGATGCGCGCGGTGTCCAGGCGGCGGCGGATGACATCGGGTGTTTCGGTGCCCCGGCCGACCAGCCTGGCCTCCAGGTCCTCCCAACTGGGCGGGGCCAAGAACACGGTGACGGCCTCCGGCATCGCCTTCTTGATGGCCCGGGCCCCGGCCAGGTCGACCTCGATGAGCACCGGAACGCCGGACGCGGTGGCCGCCCGCACCGGCTGCGCCAGCGTGCCGGATCGGTGCAGGCCAGCATGGATATCTGCCCACTCCAGCAGTTCGCCCCGGTCGATCAGCTCCTGGAAGCGGGCGGGCGTGACGAAGTGGTAGTCCACCCCGTCGACCTCGCCGGCCCGCGGCGCCCGCGTGGTGGCCGAGACGCTGAAATGCAGGTTGGGGATCCGCTCGCGCAGACACCGAACCACTGTCGATTTTCCGACCGCGGAGGGACCGGACAGCACCACGACACGCCCGGGAGCGGTTTGCTCGCGGTGCGTCACGCCTTCACCGCCCGGTCCCCCGCCGGCGCTCGTTGGCGCCCCTGGGTCGGTAGCCCCCACAGGCCGTTGGGCCTGCATCGTCGGTGGGGGCGGGTTAGGCGGAGCCGAACTTTTCCAGCAGCGCCTTGCGCTGGCGGTCGCCCAGACCGCGCAGGCGGCGCGTCGGCGCGATTTCGAGCTCGGTCATGATTTCCTGCGCCTTGACCTTGCCCACCTTCGGCAACGCCTCAAGCAGCGCGGACACCTTCATCTTGCCCAAGACTTCGTCGCTTTCGGCGTCCTTGAGCACCTGCGTGAGGTTGGTGCCGCCACGCTTGAGCCGGTCTTTGAGCTCCGCTCGCGCTCGACGTGCGGCAGCAGCCTTCTCCAACGCGGCCGCGCGCTGCTCGTCGGTCAACTGGGGAAGGGCCACGATTCCTCCGTCTCTCATCGCTAACGATCGATCTTCGTTTGTCTGGGCCGGGTACTTCAGCCAGCGCAGACGACCGTACCCACGCTTCCTGACGAAATCTAACCCGACCCCCCGGTTTCGGGGACATTTGTCCAGCGTGGGCCCGGCGCGCGTGGCCGACCAGGCGCGCGACGGGCAACGTCGGCGCTGGCCGAGTGAGGCCTTCGCACGGGACCGCCATCTTCGACTTCGGGACGCTGATAGCGCTGCTAGCAGCGGTTTTCGGTGGCCGGTTCGGCATGATGCGGCGCGTCGGCGGGCCGCTCTCCGCCGTGCCCGTCGGCAACCGCCGACAACGGTCAGGCGAATCACCTCATTTGTGTCGGCTGCCGCGCGTGTCGCGCCGATTGTTGCGAGGTGTGCGCGAAACCCATGGTGCTTCAATTTCTTCGTGGACGTCGCGGCGGCCTACGCGGGTGGCTTTCCCTGCTGGGCGCTTGGGGCACCTTCACGACCAGCCAGGCGTTCACAGCGCACGCCCGGCGGGCGGATCGGCGTTGGCAGCTGCTGGCGGTGGACGCGCTGTTCACCGGCAGTTCCTTCCTGTGCGCGGCTGCCCTCGGCCTGGGCTGGTTCCGTGCCTGGATGCTGGCGCCTTTCGGCCTGAGTTACCTGCTGATGATTCCCGTGCCCTGCTACTTCAAGGCGGTCAACCGGAGCCGTGGAGTTCACCTCGCCCGCAACCTGCTCTTTGTCCTGGTCGCTCTGCTCAGCTTCGCTCTCGCTTTGCGCGCGCTGCCGCTCGCCTGGTTCGGAGTATGAACCGGCTACGCCGATGCGAGATAGGCGACGGCGTCAAGCATCCGCTCTCCCGCGGCCCGCAGCTTGGTCACGTCGGGGCCGGCGCGCAACACCTGGCGCGCCACGGCGGGCAGCAGCTGGTGCGAGGCCGCCCCACCCAGGCCGGCCAGCGCCTCCGGACGTCCGCCCTGGGCCCCCACGCCGGGGACCAGCACCGGCCCGGTGAAGGCGCTGAGATCGGGGGGATGCGGCACCGTTGCGCCGACGACCACGCCCACGGATCCGGGTTCGGACCCGTGAGCAGCGTTGGCGGCCCGATTGTAAAGGTCAGCCTGGTCGACGATGAGCTGGGCCACGCAGCGGCCGTCGACGGTGGCGCGCTGCACGGTCGCGCCCTCCGGGTTGGAGGTCGCCGCCACCACAAACACCCCGCGGCCATGCGCGGCCGCCACCTCCAGCAGCGGCCGCAGCGAGCCGAAACCCAAATAGGGTGAGGCCGTCACGGCGTCGACGGCCAGCGGCGAGTCGCCCGCCCAGGCCGCGGCGTACGCCGCCATCGTCGACCCGATGTCCCCGCGTTTGGCGTCGGCCAGCACCAGCACCCCGGCCCCGCGCAGCGCGGCGATGGTGCGTTCCAGCACCGCGTACCCGGCGGCGCCGTAGGCCTCGAAAAACGCCACCTGGGGTTTGACCACCGCGAAACCGGCGAAGGCCCGCACGCAGATGTCGCAGAACGCGGCCAACCCGTCGATGGTGGCCGGCAGCTCCCAGGCCCGCAGCAGCTCGGGGTGCGGATCGATGCCCAGGCACAGCGGGCCGCGGCGCGCCTTTGCCTCGGCCAGCCGGAGGCCGAACCCGGTCACCGCTCGGCGCCCCCGATCACCCGGTGCAGCTCCTGCAGTGACCGCACCCCGATGTCGCCGCGGATTCCCGCCTCGATGCCCTGCACGGCCGCGGATGCGCCCTGCACCGTGGTGATGCAGGGGATGTTGCCGGCCACCGCCGCCGAGCGGATCTCATAGCCGTCGATGCGCGGTCCGGAGTTGCCGTAGGGGGTGTTGATGACCATGTCGACCTCGCCGGCCCGGATGGCGTCCACCGCCGACATCGCCGGACGGCCGGGCTGCGCCGGCTCGAAATGTTTGCGGACCTCGTCGCAGGGAATACCGTTGCGGCGCAGCATCTCTGCGGTGCCTTCGGTGGCAAGAACGCGAAAGCCCAGATCGGCCAGCCGCTTGACCGGAAACACCAGCGACCGCTTGTCCCGGTTGGCAACCGACACGAACACCGTCCCCTGGGCCGGCAGCGAGCCGTAGGCGGCGGTCTGGCTCTTGGCGAACGCGCTGCCGAAATCGCGGTCGATCCCCATGACCTCGCCGGTCGATTTCATCTCCGGACCGAGCAGGGAATCGATCGCCGCCCCGTCGGCGCGCCGGAACCGGTGGAAGGGCAACACGGCTTCCTTGACCGCGATGGGGGCGTGCGGGCC
The DNA here is from genome assembly GCF_010730055.1 of Mycobacterium shinjukuense. Lineage (NCBI taxonomy): Bacteria > Bacillati > Actinomycetota > Actinomycetes > Mycobacteriales > Mycobacteriaceae > Mycobacterium > Mycobacterium shinjukuense. Next base: position 2,068,335 of record NZ_AP022575.1, read on the forward strand.
GGCGTTGGCACCGTCCCCACAGGCGGCCAGCATTCCCTCGGCGCGCAGCTGGGCGATGCTGGCGCCCAACATGATCCGGGCGCATGCCTTGGCAAGGGGCACGGCTGTGGCTTTGGATACAAAAGGAACGGTACGGCTCGCTCTCGGATTGGCCTCCAGCACGTAGAGCACGTCGTCTTTCAGCGCGTACTGCACATTGAGCAGGCCCACCACGCCGATGCCATGGGCAATGGCCTCGGTGGCCGCGCGCACCTTCTCGATGTCGCTGCGGCCCAGCGTCACCGGCGGCAGCGCACAGGCCGAATCACCGGAGTGGATGCCGGCCTCCTCGATGTGCTCCATGATCCCGCCGAGGTAGACCTCGGCGCCGTCGCACAATGCGTCCACGTCGATCTCGACCGCGTCCTCCAGGAAGCGGTCGACCAGCACCGGGTGCTCGGGGGAGAGCTGGGTGGCGCGGGTGATGTAGCCCTGCAGGGTCTGCTCGTCGTAGACGATCTCCATGCCGCGACCACCCAGCACATACGACGGCCGTACCAGCACCGGGTAGCCGATCTCCTCGGCGATCCGGCGGGCCTGGGCGAAAGTGGTTGCGGTGCCGTACTTTGGCGCCGGCAGTCCGGCCGCGTTCAGCAGGTCGCCGAACGCGCCGCGGTCCTCGGCCAGGTCAATGGCCTCCGGCGGGGTGCCCACGATCGGGACGCCGGCGTCGGCGAGCCGTTGCGCCAGCCCGAGCGGGGTCTGGCCGCCGAGCTGCACGATGACGCCGGACACTCCCGGGCCGCCGGCGGCCGACCGCGTCTCGGCGTGGTAGACCTCCAGGACGTCCTCGAACGTCAGCGGCTCGAAGTACAACCGGTCGGCGGTGTCGTAGTCGGTGGACACCGTCTCCGGGTTGCAGTTGACCATGACCGTCTCAAAACCGGCCTGGCTCAATGTGGTTGCCGCATGCACGCAGCTGTAGTCGAACTCGATGCCCTGCCCGATCCGGTTGGGCCCGGATCCCAGGATCAGCACCTTCGGCTTGTCGGTCTGCGGGGCCACCTCGGTCTCGGCGGCGGGGTCGAGCTCGTAGCTGCTGTAGTGGTAGGGCGTCTTGGCCTCGAACTCCGCCGCGCAGGTGTCCACCGTCTTGTACACCGGGTGGATGCCCAGCCGGGTGCGCAGTGACCGCACCCCGTTTTCCCCGGCCAATTCCGGTCGCAGCGCAGCGATCTGGCGATCCGACAGTCCGCTGTGCTTGGCGCATCGCAGCAGGTCGGCGTCCAGCACGGGTGCCTCGACGAGCTCGTTGCGCAGGTTTACCAGCTCGTTGATCTGGGCGATAAACCATGGGTCGACACCGCTGGCCTCGGACACCCGTTCCACCGTCGCACCCAGCCGCAGCGCCAGTTCGATGTCGTAGAGCCGGCCCTCGGTCGGGGTTTGCAGCCGGGTCAGGGCGCCCTCGACGCCGCCGTCGGGGTCCGGGGCCGTCCAGAACCCGGCGCGGGTCGTCTCCAGCGAGCGCATTACCTTGCCGAGCGCCTCGACGAAGTTGCGGCCCAACGACATTGCCTCGCCGACGGATTTCATCGTGGTGGTCAGCGTCGGATCGGCGCCGGGGAATTTCTCGAACGCGAACCGCGGAGCCTTGACCACGATGTAGTCCAGGGTTGGTTCGAAGCAGGCCGGCGTTTGCATGGTGATGTCGTTGACGATCTCGTCGAGGGTGTAACCGATGGCCAGCTTGGCGGCGATTTTGGCGATCGGGAAGCCGGTGGCCTTGGACGCCAGCGCACTTGACCGCGACACCCGGGGGTTCATCTCGATGACGATCAACCGGCCGTCGCGCGGGTTGACCGCGAACTGGATATTGCAGCCGCCGGTGTCCACGCCGACCTCGCGCAGGATCGCGATGCCCAGGTCGCGCATCCGCTGGTATTCCCGGTCGGTCAGCGTCATCGCCGGCGCGACGGTGACCGAGTCGCCGGTGTGCACGCCCATCGGGTCGACGTTTTCGATTGAGCACACCACCACCACGTTGTCGTGGCCGTCGCGCATCAGCTCGAGTTCGAATTCCTTCCAGCCGTAGATCGATTCCTCGATGAGCACGTTGGCGCTGGGTGAGGCCGCCAGCCCGGCGCCGGCCATCCGATCGACGTCCTCGGCGCTGTGCGCCATGCCCGAGCCCAGCCCACCCATGGTGAAGCTGGGCCGCACCACCACCGGCAGGCCGAGTTCAGCGACTGTCTCGCGCACTTCGTCCATGGTGAAACAGACTCGGCTGCGGGCGGATTCGCCGCCCACCTTGGTGACGATGTCCTTGAACCGTTGCCGGTCCTCGCCGCGCTGGATGGCGTCGAAATCGGCGCCGATCAGCTCGACGCCGTAGCGTTCCAGCACCCCGCTCTCGTATAGCGCGACCGCGGTGTTGAGCGCGGTCTGCCCGCCCAGGGTGGCCAGCAGCGCGTCGATCCTGTTGCCGCGCTCGGCCTGCTGGGCGATCACCCGCTTCACAAACGCCGGCGTGATCGGCTCGACATAGGTGTGGTCGGCGAACTCCGGGTCGGTCATGATGGTGGCCGGGTTCGAGTTGACCAGGCTGACCTGCAATCCCTCGGCGCGCAGCACCCGGCACGCTTGGGTGCCGGAGTAGTCGAACTCGCAGGCCTGCCCGATGACGATCGGCCCCGAACCGATCACCAGCACGTGGTGCAAGTCAGTCCGCCGCGGCACTAGCGGCCCTCCCCCGCCATCAGGTCGACGAACTGGTCGAACAGGTACTCCGCGTCGTGTGGGCCGGCGGCGGCCTCCGGGTGGTATTGCACCGAAAACGCCCGCCCGTCTTTGAGTTTCACGCCCTCGACCACACCGTCGTTGGCGCAGGTGTGGCTGACCACCGCCGGGCCGAACGGAGTGTCGAAGGACTGGCCCGCCTCCCCCTCGAGGGCAAAGCCGTGGTTTTGCGCGGTCACCGCGACCCGCCCGGTGGCGTGGTCGACGACCGGCACGTTGATCCCGCGGTGACCGAACACCATCTTGTAGGTCGACAGGCCCAGCGCCCGCCCCAGGATCTGGTTGCCGAAACAAATGCCGAACAACGGGATTCCGGCGCCCAGCACCTCGCGGGTGAGCGCGACGACGTGATCGGCGGTGGCCGGGTCGCCGGGGCCGTTGGACAAGAAGACGCCATGCGGGTTGAGTTCGGCGATCTGCTCGAAGGTGGCCGACGCCGGCAGCACGTGGCTGCGGACCCCACGCCGGGCGAAGTTGCGCGGGGTGTTGGTCTTGATACCAAGGTCCAGGGCTGCGACGGTAAACCTCGAAACGCCCCGTGGCCCGTCGGGTTCGACGACATAGGGCTGCGCGGTGCTGACCTCGCCGGCCAGATCGGCGCCCAGCATCGGCCGCTGGGCGCGCACCCGCTCGATCAGCTCGTCGAGGTCGGCGAGCGCCGCGCCGGAGAATACCCCCGCCTTCATCGACCCGCGGCTACGCAGATGCCGCACCACCGCCCGGGTGTCGATGCCGGCGATCCCGACGATGCGCTGGCGGATCAGCTCGTCCTCCAGCGTGCCGGTGGCGCGCCAGTTGGACGCCCGCGGCGACGGGTCGCGCACCGCGTAGCCGGCGACCCAGATCCGCTCGCCCCGGCTCTCGGCGTCCTCGCCGTTCCAGCCGGTGTTGCCGATCTGCGGCGCGGTGGCCACCACGATCTGGCGGTGGTAGCTGGGATCGGTCAACGTTTCCTGGTAGCCGGACATGCCGGTGGAAAACACGGCCTCGCCTAGTGTCTGGCCGATCGCGCCGAACGGTGTTCCGGTGAATACCCGGCCGTCCTCGAGGACCAACACAGCTTTGCTCACACGGCCTCCAGCCACACCGCGTACTCGTCGCGGTTGTCCGTCCGAAACCCGGTGTCGATCTCGGTGCCCGACGGCAGCTGCCATCGGATCGCCAGGATGCCATCGCCGAGTACCACCTTGCCGGCGATGCCGCGCTCGGTCCGGATGGCGGTGATCGACTCCTGTGGAATCCAAATCGGTTGGGAATGAACGCGTTCCACCATGATGCCCGCGGGATGGCGGGTCAGCACCGCCCTGCTGCGGTAGCCGAGATCGCCGACGGTGACCCGCTCGTTCCAGGCCGGCGACAGCGTGCAGCCCACATACAGGCCGCGGGTGGTGAGGGTCGCCGGGCCCATGTCGTGGGGCGGGTCGGGCAGGGCGCCGATCAGCGGCGCCTGCCGCTGCGCCCGGCGCCGCCAGCCGCGCATCATCAGCCGGATCGTCACCGCGATCACCAGCACCACCGTCGCCGCCAAGATCAGCGACCCCACCAGCGTGCCGGAGTTCATGCGCGCCGCCCCTCTCCCCCGCAAGCGGGTGGGGATACCTGCCACTTGTGGGGGCGTACCCCCACATCGCTCTTTTGCTCTGCATCGTCGCCGGCGCGGTTCATCCCGGACTCTTCCCGTCCCGCGCGGTGACCTTCCCGCGCAGCAGCGTCGCCGTCACGGTCGCCGGCAAGCTCATCGACTCGAACGGCGTGTTGGCCGACCGGCTGGCCAGGTCGGCGCCGGCCACCGTCCAGGTGGCATCGGGGTCCACCACGGTCAGGTTGGCCGGCTCCCCCACCTCCAGCGGCCGACCTTGGTCGGGCAAGCCGACGATCCGGGCCGGGTTCTCGCTCATCACCCGCGCGACGTCGCGCCAGCTCAACAGCCCCGGCGCCACCATCGTCCGCACCACCACCGACAGCGCCGTCTGCAACCCCAGCACGCCGGGACGCGCCGCGGCGAACTCGACGCATTTCTCGTGCTCGGCGTGCGGGGCATGGTCGGTGGCCACACAGTCGATGATCCCGTCGGCCAGCGCCTGGCGCAGCGCGATGGCATCGGAGGCTTCGCGCAGCGGCGGGTTGACCCGGTTCACCCCGTCATAGCTTGCCAGCCGGCTGTCGTCGAGCAGCAGGTGATGCGGGGTGACCTCGGCGGTGATCGAAATGCCTTGTTCCTTAGCCCATTTCAGTATCGCGACGGTGCCCGCGGTCGAGGCGTGGCAGATGTGCACGCGGGCGCCCGCGTCGCGGGCCAGCAGGGTGTCGCGGGCGACGATCGATTCTTCGGCGGCCCGCGGCCAGCCCGCCAGGCCCAGCCGCGCCGCCGTGGGCCCCTCGTGCGCGACGGCGCCGACGGTGAGCCTGGGCTCCTCAGCGTGCTGGGCGATGAGCACCCCCAGCCCGGTGGCGTATTCCAGGGCCCGGCGCATCACCAGCGGGTCATGCACGCAGACTCCGTCGTCGGAGAACATCCGCACCTGGGCGGCGCCGGCGGCCATCATGCCCATCTCGGTCAACTCGGCGCCGGCCAGCCCGACGGTGACCGCGCCGACGGGGTGCACGTCGACCAGACCGACCTGCTGGCCGCGGTGCCAGACGTGGTCGGTGACCACCGGACTGTCGGCCACCGGGTCGGTGTTGGCCATCGCGAACACCGCGGTGTAGCCTCCGAGAGCCGCTGCCGCCGAACCGGTTTCGATGTCCTCGGCATATTCGCGGCCGGGCTCACGCAGGTGGGTGTGCAGGTCGACCAGTCCGGGTAACAGCACCTGCCCGGTGGCGTCGATGACGTCTGCGGTATCCGGGATGGCCAGTCCGGGGCCGATGCCGGCGATCTGGCCCTCGTAGCCGGGACTGTCGACCAGCACGTCGACCCGCTTCCCCTCGCCGTAGAGGCGCACACCGCGGATCAGTACCGTCATGCGACGTCCGCCTCCGTCCCGACCAAGACGTGGAACAGCACCGCCATCCGCACATGCACCCCGTTGGAAACCTGGTGCAGCACTGCCGACTGCGACGAGTCTGCCACCGCGGAGGTGATTTCCATGCCGCGCAGCATCGGCCCGGGATGCAGCACCACGGCATGGCCGGGCAGCATCACCTGGCGCCGCGCGGAAAGCCCGTAGCGGGTCGAATACTCCCGCACCGAGGGGAAGAAACCACCGGTCATCCGCTCGGCCTGGACCCGCAACATCATGACCGCGTCGGCGGCGGGCAGCTCGGCATCGAAATCGTGGGAGACGGTGACGGGCCAGCCGTCCACCCCCACCGGCAGCAACGTCGGTGGCGCCACCAGCACCACCTCCGCGCCCAACGTGTGCAGCAGCGTGACGTTGGAGCGGGCGACCCGGCTGTGCAGGATGTCGCCGACGATCACCACGCGCCGGCCTTCGATGCCGCCCAGGCGCTGCCGGATGGTCAACGCGTCCAGCAGCGCCTGGGTCGGGTGCTCGTGGGTGCCGTCACCGGCATTGATCACCGACGGACCGTCACCGTGGGCCGCTGTCCAGTCGGCCAGCAGATGCGCGGCCCCGGATGCCGGATGGCGGATGATCAGCGCGTCGGCACCGGCGGCGCGCAGCGTGAGCGCGGTGTCGCGCAGCGACTCGCCCTTGCCCACCGACGAGCCGGCCGCGCTGACATTGATCACGTCGGCGCTCATCCACTTGCCGGCCACCTCGAACGACACCCGGGTGCGGGTCGAGTTCTCGTAGAACATCGTGACCACGGTGCGCCCGCGCAGCGTCGGCAGCTTCTTGATCTCGCGACCCACCAGCGCCTGCGCGAACCGGTCGGCGTCGTCGAGGATGGCCGTGGCGTCGTCGCGGCTTAAATCGCCGGCGGTTAGCAGGTGTCGGCTCACGAGGCGCCGTCCCGGGAGATGACCACGCCGTCGCGACCGTCGTGCTCACGCAGCCGCACGTGTACGCTCTCACCGCGCGAGGTGGGCACGTTCTTGCCGACGTAGTCGGCACGCACCGGCAGTTCGCGGTGGCCGCGGTCGACCAGCACGGCCAGTTGCACGGCGCGTGGCCGGCCCACGTCCCGCAGCGCGTCCAGGGCGGAGCGCACCGAGCGGCCGGAATAGAGCACATCGTCGACGAGGATCACCAGCGCGTCGTCGATGCCGCCGGCCGGGATCGAGGTGGCCTCCAGCGGACGTGGCGGCTTGATCATCAGGTCGTCGCGGTAGAGGGTGATGTCCAGCGCCCCGTGGCCCACGGTGACACCGCTGTATTGGCCGATATTGGTGGCCAGACGACTGGCCAGGGTCACGCCGCGAGTGGGGATGCCCAGCAGCACCACCCGCGGGGCGTCGGGACTGTCGAGCGCGGTCTTTTCGATGATCTGGTGCGCCATGCGGGAGATGGTGCGGCCGACGTCGGCCGCGGACATCAACTCCCTGCCGGTGGCGCCGGTGGCACCCATGCGGAACCCTGACCTCCTTCTCCGCCTCACCGGACGGATCGTTAAAGGATGTCGACTGCCCGGGAGCGTAGCACGCCCCCCCCCCCCGCGGCGACGATGCGGGGCGCGCAGCGGCCCGAGGAGGAGCGCGGCAACGGCGTGGTGATATGGCATGTGCCAGCGCTTTGGGGCGGCACATCATGACCGCCGCCGGTGCTGGTGTGACGGCTGGGACGCCCGTGATCGGCAGCGCCCGCACCCAACTGGGCGCGCAGGTTAGGCTTGGAAAAATGGCAAGGTCTTCATCTTCGGGCTCTTCCCGTCTCGATTTCGACGCCCTCTACCGCGGCGAGAGTCCCGGCGAAGGCCTGCCGGCGGTGACCACGCCACCCTGGGACACCAAGGCGCCCAAGGAGAATGTCATCGCGTGGCAGACCGCCGGCTGGGTGCACGGCGACGTGGTGGACATGGGCTGCGGGCTCGGCGACAACGCGATCTACCTGGCCCAGCACGGATACCGGGTGACCGGGCTGGACATCTCCCCGACCGCGCTGATCACCGCCGAGCGCCGGGCCGCCGACGCCGGGGTGGACGTGAAGTTCGCCGTGGCCGACGCCACCACGCTGCACGACTACACCAACGCCTTCGACACCGTCATCGACAGCGGCATGTTCCACTGCCTCGACGACGACGGCAAGCGCAGCTACGCCGCCGCCGTGCACCGCGCCACCCGCCCGGGCGCCACCCTGTTGCTCAGCTGCTTTTCCGACGCCAACCCGCCCGACGAGCAATGGCCGCGGCCGGCGGTGTCCGAACAGACGCTGCGGGAAGTCCTCGGCGGCGCCGGCTGGGACATCGCCTCGCTGCAGCCCGTCACGGTGCGCCGCGAACTGGACGGGAACGAGGTGGAGATGGCGTTCTGGTATCTGCGGGCGCACCGGCGCGACTAACCCGGGTCGTACCCCTGGCGGCCCTCGTGCGCCCAGGCCAGCAGATCCGGCGGGGCGAGCTGGTTGATGCGGTGGTTGTAGCGCCAGCACTCGGCATAGCCGAGGTACCGTTGCCACTCTCCGCTGCCGCCCCTGCGGAAGAATCGTTCGTCGCTGCGCCAGATGCCGTCGGTGGTGTTGGGGGCGATTTCTGAGGCGCGCGAACGCATCGCAGCCAGGGTGGCGTACCGGGCCAGCTCCCGGGCACGATCGCGGCTCACGTCGAATCTCAGCACCGCGGCCAGCCGGAGCAACTCTCCCACCAGGTCGCGCTGGTAGTCGGCGTAGTGGAACAGGGCCACGTTGGGCAGCTGGCGGCGCTCCCAGACCTTGCCGTATTGGTGCAGCACGTTGGCGAGCGTGCCAATCCCCTGGGGGGGCGTGAACCCCACCCCGGGGGGCGGCAAAGCCGGCCCCTCCAGCCAGTGCCGGAACTCCTCGGCCGCGCTGCGCGCCCCGGCCGGCTCGGGGCCCGGGGGGCCGAATCGCTGGTGGGGCGGCACCGCGGCCTCGTGTAGCGCCCGCATCCGGTCACGATCCATGTTCGCGGCTTGGAACAGCATCGACACCGCCGCATCGCGCGGATCACGTCCCACACACAGGTAGCTGACCCGATCGTCGAGCACCAACCCGTCCAGCGGCGTGTGGGTCTTGATGAACCGGCGGTGCCGCTGGGCGTCGAGGACGGCGACGACCTGCTCGATCGGACGAATGGTTTGGTCGAGCCACGGGGATATCGTCGACAACGGCCCGGGCAGCTCCGGCCCGTCGAAGACAAGCAGCGACACCAGCCGCTGTGTCCAGGTCATGCCGCACTTGGGTGGTGTGGAGATGATGATGTCACCGTCGCGCAATTGCAGCGCGTCCCACCGCAGGTTGTCGGTCATCAACTCGCGGTACAAGACCCGGTCGGCCACCGGATGCCTCTCGTTCACCGCGGTCACCTCCGGATGATGTCGAAGAGCATGCCTTCGACGGTGACGCCCGGTGCGAAAGCAAACGCCATACCCGTGGAGATTGCCTTTGCCGATTCCGCATGCCGCACCATCATGTCCAACACGAAGATCAGCGAGACGCTGAGCATGTTGCCGAACCGTGCCAGCACCTGCCAGCTCTGCCCGGCCCGCTCCGAGGAAATCCCCAGCGAGCGCACCGATTGCTCGATGATCTTGGGCCCGCCCGGATGAATCGCCCACAGATCGATGTCGGATTTCTGTAACCCGTTGTCCCGCAAGACCTCTGCGACTATCGAAGCGACGCCGGCGTAGATGTAGTCGGGAAGATTCTCGGACAGCTCGCAGGTGATGCCGTTGTGGTTGACGCCCAGCACGATGCCGTCTTCGGCGTCGTCGAGCAACTGGCTGAAGCCGCTGCGGATCACCACGCTGCCCGGCTCGAGTTTTTCCTGAACCTGGCTGGCGCCGATCACCAGTGCCCCGCAGCCGTCACCGAACAGGCTGTGAATGACGACGTTGTTGATGTCGTCGGCGAAAACGGCGTTCACCGAGCACAATTCGATGCACACCACCATCGCCTTCATGGCCGGGTGGGCGCGGACGTAGGTCGCGGCGATGCGGATGGCGTTGATCGCGGCCGCACATCCCATGAAGTTGACCACCACCCGCGACACCGACCGCGACAGGCCGAGTTCCTTGACGAGCGCGACATCCACACCCGGAGCGATGAATCCGGTGCTGGTGACGAACACCAGCAGGCCGATCTCACCGACGCCGTAGGCAAGGCCGGCCAGGGCACGCCGGCTCACGTCGACCGCCAGCGGAACCGCGTGCTGGTAGAACAGGTTCATCCGGTCCCGGATCGTTGCCGGATCCCGCCGGAAGGCATCGAACTCTGCGTCGAGAGGATCCACCGCCATCCGGCGGGTGGCGATCCGCGTCTTCTGATACACCCGCGGAATCCGTTCCCGCTGCGCGGGATCGAGGAACAGCCTGGCAACCCGCTCGGCCGCGGCGCACTGATTGACCACCCGGCTGGGCGCACCCGTCGCGATGCCTTCAACGACGGCCACCGTGGTCGGCGGGGCCGGCGGCAGCCGGGACAGGTCATACCGCGGTTGGTCGGCGGCCGGGCGCAGGGCGCCCCCCTCGGCCGGCGCGTTCATACCGACCCGATTCCGACGAAGCCCGAAACCACGTAGCCGGCGCTGGCTTTGAGGGCCGCGGGTGAGCAGTGCTCGCGGATGACGCCCCAGCGCCGTTCCTTGGCCTGACGGGAGGGCGACAGCAGGTATCTGCGGCACAGCTTCGGCAGCCGGTCGGTGACGAAACTCTTTGCGGGAAGCCACTCGACGCCGAACTTGGCCGCCTCTTCGCGCACCACGTCCTCGGTGACGATGTTGGCGAACCCGCTGCGCTGGAACGGCAGGACGTGATGAACGCGGTGCGAACTCAGGCCGGCCGACAAGAAGCAGTCGACGTAGCGATTCCCGACCACCATCAGGTCGTTGGCATGCACGACTTGGTCGACGCCCCAATCCTGCCCGGTGGGGGTCTCGTCGTCGGCGTCCTCGAACTCGTGGCTGGCCACCACCAGCAGGGTGCTGACCCACAGGGTCGCGACGAATTGCAGTGCCCAGGCCCAGAAGTCGCCCGCCAGTGCGAAGACCACCAGCTCACCGACCAGCAGCAGACGGACGCCCGAAGACCCGAGGAAGTGCGCCAACGCGCCACGCCAGGTTCCGTAGGTCTGCTCGACGCCAACCTTGCGGGTGATCCGCCAGACGTCGGCGATCCGGATGGCCATGCCGCTGACCAGGTGGCCGAACTTGTGAATGGTATGTACCGGAACGCGATACAGCCTGGGTAGCCGCATCATCATGGTGAAGACGTTCTTCTTGATGTCCACGTCGCTCTGGGTGTACGGGTGGTGCAGCAGGGTGTGCCCGTCGGCGGTGACCAAGGCCAACGCGACGTAGTTCATGTCGAAGGCGTTGGCCAACGCCCTGGTGATGCCCCGTTGCGCGCGATGCAACGCGTAATGACCAAACCCGGCCAGCGAGTTGCGCAGCAGGACCATCGCAATGACGAAGGCCGGCAACGGCATCCACCGGGATTCGGCCAGGCGCACACCCTGGACCGCGACGTAGGCGACGGCAAGTACCACCACCACGACGTTGAAGAGGGTGTCCATGCGCTTGATCCGCACGGCCAGCGCGGGCTCGTCAAGGCGCGCTTTGACGCGGTGCATCAAGTCGTTTCGGTTGTCGAAGCGGTAGTTCGGTGTGTCCCGCCAGCTGTTGAAGTCGTCCTTGAACAGGAATGGCGGGGCATTGTGCTTGGGATGGATGTCCCGTGGCGTTGCCTCCCGGCCCAACGCAAACCGGCGCTGCAGGATCCGCTCGATCTTGGCCGGATCCCGGTGGTAGGACGCGACGATCGCGGTGATGTCGCGGTTTCTGGTGCGGCCAATGAAGAAGGCCCCGCCGGGATGTTTGGCGATCCAATCGGTCAGGTCGTATGCGCGCCCGTGGTAAACCCACACGTCCGACAGCGGTTGCCCACCCGGCGGAGGACCGGGGCGCGGACCGGGGTCGCGCTCCTCAACGTCGGGGAGGTTGTTCGTCATTGCTGTTCCTCCAGGTCTATCGGGGGAAATCGGGCGCTGGCCGGCGGTTCCGAGCGAGCTTTCCCATGGTGGGGCAATGTTCTTGGAGGATTCTCAAGGGATTTCCGGACCGGCGAAATACCGTGCCTCGATGAGGCCGCACCGGATCCGCTGCGCGTCAGGCGTGAACCGCGGACGAGAACCGGCCCGGGGACCGCCGGCGGCCGCTGGAGCACGCGAGCCACCGTGCGGCGGTGGCGGACCGGTTCCCGATCCGCAGGTCACCGGCGCGGCTATCCCGTCGGGTTGGGGATGGTGACCGGCGCTCCCCAATCGGACAGCGTGATATCGACGTTGCCCTGGCCCTTGGTGATGACCATCCGCATCAGGTTCGCGGCGGGTGCCGGAGTGGAGGCGTTGACGTCAACAATCCACACGGTGATCGGGAGGGTCCCCCCGCCTTTGCCCAACTGAGGCACGATCGGATCGATCACCGCGGCGGCGATGGTTCCGGACACCTTGACGGTGGCCACGCCGTTGACCGTCTCGTTGCCCTCGACCTTGGGGTCCTGCACCTGCGCGACGGCGGCGCCCAGACCCCGGTCCTTGTCGAGGATGATGCCCGGGTCGTAGATCTTTTCCGCCGGGCCGACCGAGGTGTAGCCGCCGCCGTCGCCCTTGGTGTACATGGTCTTGTTGGTGACCAGGAATTGGGTGTCGACCGCCGGGGTGTTGGGCTGCATCCGAACCTTGGCCGTGCCGACCGCTTGGCCGTTGCCCTGCGGCTGGTTGGTCACGTCGGCGTCGACGCTCTCAAACGGCAGCGTGGAAAGGTTGTTGACGGCCACCGTCAGGTGGACCGAACGCAGGGCCTTGGTCGCCTTGGAGCTGTCCTGCAGGATCTGCGCGGCTTGCGGCGAGGGCGCGCCGGACGTCACGGTCGCCGCCGAGGTACCCGTCGGGCCGGCCGTCGGCGAGGTGGCGGTGGTCGATTTCTTTCCGCAGCCGGTGATGACGGTTGCCAAAAGTGCTGTCGCGACCAAGATCACGATTGACCCCAGGGTCACGGGTGGAAGGGAACTGCGTCGGTGGGAGCTTTGCGCGTGTGCGATCAAGCCATTCATGGCCAGCCTTTGCTGAGTGATCCGACCGGTGGTACTGGGCGGCGGCTCGCCACCCTCGTCGTACGGCACGGGCGGAGCCCGGAATGCCTGCCCCCGCCCATGCTGCGGGTCTCGGTGACTGCATACCCACACCCTGGTTCACCAGCAACGACATCATCGTCATCGACATGCCGCTGTGCTCACAGCATGTTCCCCAGATCACATTCGCCGGAGAGCGCGACAGTAACACGCGGCCGCGGCGCGCGAAATAGCCCACCGCCGTCGGCTTCGGCACCGTGTCGCTAACCTGAACCGGGTGAACCTCGACGGCAATCAGGCAACCATCCGCGAGGTGTGCGACGCCGGCTTGCTGGCGGGCGCGGTGACGGTGGTCTGGCAGCGTGGAGAGGTGTTGCAGGTCAACGAGATCGGCTACCGCGACGTCGACGCCGGCCTGCCGATGCGACGGGACACGCTGTTTCGCATCGCGTCGATGACCAAGCCGGTCACGGTGGCCGCGGCGATGAGCCTGGTCGACGACGGCAGGCTGGCACTGCGTGATCCGATCGCCCGCTGGGTTCCGGAGCTGGCCGATGTGCCGGTGCTGGACGACCCGCACGGCCCGCTGCACCGCACGCATCCGGCACGGCGGGCCATCCTGGTCGAGGATCTGCTCACCCACACCAGCGGCCTGGCGTACAGCTTTTCGGTATCCGGGCCGGTCTCGCGGGCATACATGCGACTGCCGTTCGACCAGGGTCCGGACGCTTGGCTGGCCGCCCTTGCCGCCCTGCCGTTGGTCCACCAGCCCGGCGACCGGGTGACCTACAGTCACGCCATCGATGTGCTGGGCGTCATCGTGAGCCGCATCGAAGACAAGCCATTCCACCGGGTCCTCGACGAGCGGGTGCTGGGTCCGGCGGGCATGTCCGACACCGGCTTCTTCGTCTCCGCGCCGGCGCGCCGACGCGCCGCGACCATGTACCGGTTCGACGACGAGGATCGCTTGCGCGGCGGGGTGATGGGGCCGCCCCCCGTCACGCCGCCGACGTTCTGCAATGCCGGCGGCGGGTTGTGGTCGACCGCCGACGACTACCTACGGTTCGTGCGAATGCTGTTGGGCGATGGGACGGTCGACGGTGTCCCGGTGCTGTCACCGGAATCGGCGCGCCTGATGCGCACCGACCGGCTGAGCGACCAGCAGAAGCGGCACGACTTCCTGGGCGCGCCGTTCTGGGTGGGCCGGGGATTTGGGCTGAACCTGTCGGTGGTGACCGACCCGGCGAAGTCCGCGCCGCTGTTCGGGCCCGGCGGGCTGGGAACGTTCAGCTGGCCCGGCGCATACGGGACGTGGTGGCAGGCCGACCCGACCGCGGACCTGATCCTGCTGTATCTGATCCAGCATTGTCCCGACCTGTCCGTGGACGCGGCGGAGGCCGTCGCCGGCAACCCGGCCCTGGCGAAGATGCGGGCGGCGCAGCCGAAGTTCGTCCGGCACACCTATCGGGCGCTCGGGCTCTAGGCTGTGGCGCATGGCACAACCGACCGTCCTGATCAGCGGCGCCGGGATCGCCGGTCCCGCCCTGGCCTTCTGGCTCGGCCGGACCGGATACCGCGTCGTGGTGGTCGAGCTCGCCGACGGCATCCGCCCGGGTGGCCAGACCGTCGACCTGCGCGGCGCGGGTCGGTCGGTCGTCGAGCGGATGGGCCTGCTGGACCAGATGCGCGAGCGCAGCCTCGACCAGCGCGGTATCGCGTGGGTGCGGGCCGACGGCCGCCGCCGCGCCGACATGCCGGTGGAGGCCTTTCACGGCAACGGCGTGGTCAGCAAACTTGAGATCCTGCGCGGCGACCTGGCCGATGTGCTCTACCAGGCCACCGCCGCGGCCACCGACTACCGGTTCGGCACCCGCATCGCGGAGTTGGCCCAGTCGGACGACGACGTCGTGGCGACGCTGTCGGACGGCACGACGGTGCGCGCCGATCTGGTCGTCGGGGCCGACGGCCCGCATTCGGCCGTGCGCCGGCTGGTCTTCGGACCGGAGGAGAAATTCGTCGTGCCGCTGGGCGGCTACCACGCCTGGTTCAGCGCTCCCGACACCGTCGGACTGGACGGCTGGTACCTGATGTACCAGGCGCCCGGCGGTCTGAACGCGTCGATGCGCCCGTCACATGATCCGACGATGGCCAAGGCGGGGCTGGCGTTCCGGTCGGAGCCGCTGAGTTACGACCGCGCCGACCTGGACGCCCAGCGCGATCTGCTGGCCGCCCGCTTCGCCGGTGCCGGCTGGCACAGCGATGCGCTGGTCGCCGCCGCACGCCGGGCCGACGACTTCTACTTCGACGCGTTCGCCCAGGTCCACATGGACACCTGGTCGTGTGGGCGGGTGGTGCTGGTCGGTGACGCCGGCTACTGCGCGTCACCGCTCAGCGGCATGGGCACCAGCCTGGCCCTGGTGGGCGGATACGTCTTGGCCGGAGAATTGGGTGTTGCTGACGACGATGGGGGCATCGATGGTGAACGACTGGCGGCGGCGCTGGACCGCTACCAGAAGGTGATGCGTCCATACGTCGACCGATGCCAGGACCTGCCCAACGGCATCGACAGCTTCGTGCCGAAATCCGCGGCCGATATCCGCATCAACGCCGTGATCATGAAATACATGCAGCGCTGGCCGTTTCGGCCTTTTGCTGAGCGGAAGTGGTTTACCACCGCCGAGGCCGTCGACCTGCCGGACTACGCGTTCTTGCGTTCCGGTGTGTGACGGGCGTGGGCGGGACGATCAGTAGCGGCGTCAGGTGTCGTGCTTGTGTGCCCTGCACCACTCTGGAAGGGCACGTTGTCGGGTAGCACCACGACGTGCGTGCCGATCACCTTTTCGACGCCTCCGCCGTGTCGAGTAGCACCAGGTCCGGGTCCGAGTTGTAGATCGCGTCCATGGCGAGCAGGGGTGCATTGATAGCGAGCGCGGTGGCGGCCACCCAGCGATCGCCGGTATGGATCTTGTGCCACAACGCATCCCCACGTGCCTTCGCATCGGCGGTCAGCTTGGCATAGCGCTGGATGACGTTTTCATCGACCGGGATGGTGGGCGTACCGTCCAATTGCGCCAGGATTTGATCTCGCCGCCCTTCGCCGAGTCGCCGGACTCCGGTGAGAACCTCAGCTCGGGTCTGGGTGGCGATGACCACGGTCCTCCCCGCAAGAAGACGACGCCAGCGCGCGGCCTCCGGATGAGGCCGGCCGGCGAATCCGAATAGGGGGCTCCAGACATCGGTGTCGAGAAGTGCCAGGTCCGTTCGAGCTCCCAATTCCTAGCCTTTGATAGTTGCCATGAACTCGTCGAACTCGTCGTCGGTGAGTTCAACACCGCCACCGAGCTTTGGACCTGGCTTGGCCAATTCGGCGCCGAGATCAACTGCTTTGGGAGACAGCCAGGATGCGGGCAGCTCTTGTGCCTCTATGAACGGCGAATCGAGACCTTTGAGGTGTCCTGTCGGGTCCAGCCGTCCGGAGCCGACGGCCCGCACTCTGTGGTTGATCAAATGCGCGACTGCAACGGGGTCTGGCACATGATCAAGATTGAATCTGTTCCCGACATCGTCGACGACACGGAAGCGACCACTCCTAAGATCGACAGCCTCCAATCTTCCGGTTACCACCACATCGGATGCGGTGATGTCGGGGGCGCCAGGTTGCCAGACCTCGGCACGCAACGCCGCTGTGGCAATCTTGATCGGTTGTCGACCACGTCCGGTCAGCTCGACCTCACGCGCCGAGCTCAGCAGGGCGGCGACGAACTTCCTCGTGCTGTCCGCGATCAGGTCTGTCACCCAGGGCGGGCGGCTGTTCGCTGCGACGCCGTCGAGAATCTCCCAGAATCTCGCGTCGATCTCCCCGGAGGCCGTTAGGTCGAGATCCAGTTCATCAACCGGTCCGCGCGCGAACCGCAACCGGGTGCTGCCAGCCGCGAGGCCTACCAGTCGCATGGAAGTCAGGGAGGTGATCACCTCGGCCGTGCGGCCCGAACCAGGACTTGGGAGACGGTCGCGACCGATTCGCAGTGTCAGCTCTTGAAGACCCTCTGCGAGGTTCGCCAGCGTCGCGAGTGCGATCTCACCGGCTGGCATGTTGCTGCCGATTAACCGCACTTCGAATTCGTGCGCCATCGTCTGGTCCACCTCCTCTCTTGCCGCTATCCACTATCGCAGGTTCTGACCCTGCTCGGCCCAGGTCCTAACAGGCCGTCGACGAAGTTGTCGGGTCATGAAAGTTCGACGGTCTGCACCCGGCCGGCCGTCCGTCGATGAGCTCGACCTTCGAGGACTTCGTTTGGCATACATATCTGATGCTCCTATGTACATATCGCCGTAAAGAGGACCACGATCGAGCTGGACGAAGACCTTGTGCGCGCCGCCCAGGCCGTCACCGGGCAAACATTGCGGGCAACGGTCGAGCGTGCGCTGCATCAACTGGTGGCCGCAGCCGACGAGCGGGCCGCCGAGCGCCGGCGGCGGATCGCCGACCATCTTGCGCACGCCGGCACTCACGTGGACGTCGACGTGCTGCTCTCCGAGCAGGCGTGGCGATGACCACCTGGATTCTTGACAAGAGTGCCCACGCACGACTGCTGGCGGGCGCCACACCGCCAGCCGGCATCGACCTGACCGAGCTCGCCATCTGTGATATCGGTGAACTCGAATGGCTGTATTCGGCGCGTTCAGCGACCGACTACGACAGCCAACAAACGTCACTGCGCGCCTATCAAATCCTTCGCGCACCCAGCGACATCGTCGACCGGGTTCGCCGCCTCCAGCGCGACCTCGCCCACCACCGCGGCATGTGGCATCGAACGCCGCTTCCGGACCTATTCATCGCCGAAACCGCGCTTCATCACCGGGCCGGCGTGTTGCACCACGACCGTGACTACAAACGAATTGCCGCCGTACGGCCAGGGTTTCAAACACGTGAACTCTCTCGCCGGCGCTGACTTGGCCTGAATCCGTGGATGGCCGCGGTGATCCTCACAGGCCATCAAAGAAGTCCTCGTCGAGCCGTAAGAGTTCGACGGTCTGCACCGCCTGGACACCGACTCGATACCGCACGAGCAGCTCGGCCAGCCGAGCGCCGTCGATGAGTTCGATCCGGGCGTTGATCCGCTCAGCTTCCTCGCGGGCACCGCGGGAAAACGATGACGTGGTGATGCAGACGCCCCGGTCGCCCTCCTTGCCCAGTAGGGCGCCGGCGAACTCGTGGATCTTCGGCCGGCCAATCGTTTGGTCGACGGCGTATCGCTTGGCCTGCACGTAGATGCGGTCCAGCCCGAGCGGGTCCTGGCTGATGATTCCGTCGATGCCAGCGTCACCGGAGGCACTCGTCCGTTCCACCGCGCCGGCTCGCCCGTAACCCATCGCCTCCAAAAGTCTGATAACCAGATCTTCAAACCCGGTGGGCGACAACGTGAGTGCCTTCTTCAGGATCTCCCCCTCGACGGCTGCCCGGTTCTCCGCAAGCGCAGCGTCGATGAGATCCTCTGGTGAGACCTGCACATCGTCCCCGGACGGTCGCTGGGCGGCCGCGTCGACTGGCTGCTTGGCTTTGGTTCGCTCACGAAAAGCGATGTACGACGGGAACTCCCGCAGCACAGCGATGTCGACGCGCTCGGGATGAGCCTTCAGGACTTGACGGCCCGTGCCCGTGACCTGAACGTGGCCCCGCGCCGGACGGTCGAGCAATCCGGCCTGCGACATGTGAGTGAGAGACCAGTGCACCCTGTCGTACATGGTCGTTTGCCGACCGCTGGGCAACATCTGCGCCCGCTCGTCGTCGGACAGACCGAACTCGTCGGACATCGCCGCGATGACGTCCTTGGCCGACTTCGCTTGTCCATCGGCAAGATCCGCGAGAATCGGCCGCATCAACGTCTGGGCATCAGGGATCGTCATGGGGAGCCATTATCCAGCTGGCCTGTCAGCCCTCCGAACCGGCCAAGTTGGGTAAGTCCATCCGGGGTTCCGTGTTCTGACAGGCCCGCTGCAGGCGTCGCATCTTCCTCATCTGCCCCACGTGTACCCGGTCCCGCCGACCCAAAAGTGCCCGCCTCCGCGCGACAGCCAACGATTGTCGCGCAGAGGCGGGCACATCGCATATCCCTGCCATGCCGGGACGCGTGAGGCGGGTGAGACACAAGGGAACGTGCACCTCGCGCACCGGGTCGCCAGCAGCCGCGACACGCCGTCGTCCAGTGCCACACCGAATGCGGTGTCGGGCTCGGCGTCAAACGCTGCCGATCGGCCCTGCCTCGTCAGGCCGCCGACAGCACCGCCCTGAGCTCACGGTCTGTGGCTCCGCCGGGATCCGACCGGCGGCGGCTCAACCCCCTCGATCGTCTTGAGCCGGTCGACAGACCGATCGAAAGACGCCACCGGATCGTCCCGGCAGGGGCGAGGAAGTCCGGCGTCCGAGCAAGCGCCGCGCGATTGCCCTCAACGCGGAAGACAACCCGATCACCCGATTGCAGGCCGAGCGCGTCGCGCACCGCTTCCGGAACCGTCACCTGCCCCTTCGACGTGACGATGGGTTCGTCGGCGTGCCTGCTTCACCGGTTCCGCACGCCGCCCGTACCCTCACACTCTGTGGAGCTGCTCGTCGCCGCCAACCCCGCTGAAGACTCGCGCCTGCCCTACCTGATCCGGCTGCCGGTGGGCGCGGGACTGGTCTTCGCCACCTCAGACGTGTGGCCGCGCACCAAGGCGCTGTATTGCCATCGCCTCGACATCGCCGACTGGCCCGCCGACCCCGTCGTCGTCGACCGGGTCCAGCTACGCAGCTGCAGCCGCCGGGGCGCGGCCATCGACGTCGTCGCCGCCCGCGCGCGGGAGAACCGATCGCAACTGGTGCACACCATGGCGCGCGGCCGCCAGGTGGTGTTCTGGCAGAGCCCCAAAACGCGCAAACAGTCGCGGCCGGGCGTGCGCACCCCCACCGCCCGCGCCGCCGGCATCCCCGAGCTGCACATCGTCGTCGACGCCCACGAACGCTACCCCTACACCTTTGCCGACAAACCCGCGAAGACGACGCGGGAAGCCCTGCCCTGCGGCGACTACGGCCTGAAAGTGGCCGGCCAACTCGTGGCGGCCGTCGAGCGTAAAGCGTTGGCGGACCTTACTTCTGGCGTGCTGAACGGCAACCTGAAATACCAACTGACCGAACTGGCCGCGCTGCCACGGGCCGCCGTGGTGGTCGAGGACCGCTACTCGGAGATCTTCGCGCACTCCTTCGCCCGCCCGGCGGCGATCGCCGATGGGCTGGCCGAATTGCAGATCGGCTTTCCCAACGTGCCCATCGTGTTCTGCCAAACCCGCAAGCTCGCCCAGGAATACACCTACCGCTATCTAGCCGCCGCCCTCACCTGGTTCGTCGACGATGCCGACGCCACCACGGTTTTCGAGCCGGCTGCCGCCGAGCCCGAGCCCAGCAGCGCCGAGCTGCGCGCGTGGGCCAAAAGCGTCAGCCTGCCGGTGTCCGACCGGGGGCGCCTGCGCCCGCAGATCCTGCAGGCCTGGCGAGCCGCCCATCCCCGGTGACTACAACACCTCGACGAGGCCTGCGGATGCTGAATCGGCCAGTGCGGCATCGAATGTGACCAACCGGCCCCCGTAGCGCGCGGCCAAGGCGATGAGATGGCAGTCGGTGACCCGACGGTGGTTGGACACCGCATCGCGATCGCCGGCGCTCCCAACGATCAGTGGCACATCGTCAGGCCAAAACGTGTGCCCGGCAAGAGAAGTCATCGCCGCCAACTGAGCGATCGCGATAGCCGGCGTGGTCGACACCTGCATCACACTGCGATTGCTTGAAATTCGGACATACCCTGCCTCGGTGATCGGCGTGGTGGCCCACCCATTCGAGGAGAACTGCGTGAACCATCGCTGCGCGGCCGCATGGTGAACGTGATTCGGCCAGCCCAGCGCGATCAGCACATTGACATCGAGCAGTGCCGTCACACGTCGTCCTCGAGCGCGCGGACGACATCCTCGGAAGTCACCGTCGGCGCATCCGGCGGAACATCAAAAACCGGAAATCCGTCAACCTCGACAATCCCAACCGGACGGAGCGACCTACGCGCCAACTCAGAAATTACCGCGCCGACTGACTTGCCCTCCGACCGCGCGATGCTACGAGCATCTTCTAGAACATCATCATCAATCTGCAACGTGGTGCGCATAGCATCATGTTACGGGGCTTGGGCCAGCTTTCACGCGTCTTCGGCGACCCCCTGCAGCACACTGTCGCCGTTGACCGTCCCGCTCAATGCCGACGCGTCCCGCGGCACCTCGAAGGCCGGCAACGCCTTACCCGCCGTAGCCATCGCGGCGCGGGCGGCCCGCATCCGGGCCAGCGCCGCCTGGGTGAACACCGACAAGCCGAGGTCGTGGTTGTATCCGTGGATTTCTTTGACGTCGAGCTGGGCCAGGAAATAGATGATCTCCTTGGAGACCACCTGACCCGGGACCAGCACCGGGAAACCGGGCGGGTAGGGCACCACGAACGTGGTGGACACCAGGGTCTTGCCCTCGGCAAGCCGCCGGCCGGCCATGCCGATCTGCACGTATTCGCGGTCCGCCTCCTCATACCCGGCGTAAAACGCCGACCGGGTATCGCCGAACCTGCTGGCGCCGTCGGGGCGGAAGGCGATATCGAACTCGCTGAAGTCGGGAAGGTGCGGCAGATCCTCGGTGAGCTCCTCGACGTGGCGCTGGTGCAGCGCCCAGTCGGCCGCGCTGGCCGCCTTCTGGCCCCGGTCGAAGTCGGTGGCTATCCGGCGCAGCACGTCGAGCAGATAATGCACGCTCGACCAGGTGACACCGATGGTGAAGATCAACAACACGCTGTTGAGCGAGGTCTTGTTGATCTGGATGCCGAACCGTTCCATCAGGATCTTCTCGCGGAAGTCGTACCCGTTCATTCCGGTCTTGCCGATGAACAGGGTCACTCGCGTCGCGTCCAACACGAACTGGTCGGACCGCCACGCCTCGTTCCACTCCGCCAGCGCGCCCTGACGCACCTGACGGTACGAGCTGACCGACGACGCCCGGAACTCCTCGGGCACCAGGTCCGACTCGTCCAAGATGCGGAACCACTTATTGATCAGCCGGTCCTTGCGGACGCGGTGCCGAAAGACCAGCGCCATGTCGTAGACCTGCCGGACCAGTTGGAAGCCCTCGATATCGACCTGCCGGCGCGCCAGGTCCAGCGAGGCGAGCAGTTGCTGATTCGGCGACGTCGAGGTGTGCGTCAAAAACGCCTCACCGAACGAGTCTCGGGCCAGCGCGTTGAAGTCCTGGTCGCGGACGTGGATCATCGACGCCTGCCGAAGGGCCGACAGCGACTTGTGGGTGGAGTGGGTCGCATACACCCGGACCCGCGCACGAGCAGGGTCGGGAAGCAGCCGGCGATCCGGCCACTGCGACCGGTCGACACCCTGCATCGACGCGGCCCACCTGCGGTATTCCTCGGCGTATTCCTCGGACGCCAACATGTTTTCCAGGTGCTCGGCGGCTACCATCGCGGTCCGCTGCCGGGCCCAGGGCACCGCGGTGGCAAACGCGTACCACGCCTCGTCCCACAGGAAGCAGATGTCCGGCTTGATCGCCAGCACCTCCTCCATCACCTGCCGCGGGTTGTAGACGACGCCGTCGAAGGTGCAGTTGGTGAGCAGCAGCATCCGCACCCTGTCCAGCTGACCGGCGGCCTCGAGATCCAGCAGCGCCTTCTTGATCGTGCGCAGCGGCACCGCCCCGTAGATCGCGAACTGCGGCAGCGGATAGGCGTCCAGATACAACGGGTACGCCCCGGCCAGCACCAAGCCGTAGTGGTGCGACTTGTGGCAGTTGCGGTCGATCAAAACGATGTCACCCGGCCGGGTCAGCGACTGGACGACGATCTTGTTGGCCGTTGAGGTTCCGTTGGTGACGAAGTAGGTGTGGTCGGCGTTCCAGGTGACCGCGGCCTTGTCCATCGCCTTCTTGATGTTGCCGTGCGGATCCAGCAACGAGTCCAGGCCACCGGAGGTGGTCGAGGTCTCGGCCATGAAGATGTTGCGGCCGTAGAACTCCCCCATGTCCTGCAGCGATTTGGAGTTGAAGATGCTGGCGCCACGGGCGACGGGAAGCGCGTGGAATTGACCGACCGGCGCCGCGGCGTAGGCTCGCAGGGCGTCGAAAAACGGTGTGGCGAACCGGTTCCGCAAGCCCGCGAGCACCGTGCTGTACAGGTCGGTGACGTCGTTGAGCCGGTAGAACGTGCGGTCGTAGACGTCGGGCTCGTCGCCGTCGCCCGCCGCGATCGACTCGTCGGTGAGCAGGTAAAGGTCGATGTGTGGGCGCAGCTCCCTGATCCACTCGCCGCATTCGACCCAGTCGTGCGGGCGATCCGGAATGGCTTGACCCGCAGAGTCATTGGGCCCGAGCAAGGCGTTCATCAGCGGCAACCGGTCGCGGGAGCGCAGCGGCAGGTCGTGGCGGATGATCGCGGCCTGGATCTCGCCGTTCAACGCGACCGCGGTGATAGCGTCCTCGACGCTGGCGGCCACCAGGATTTCGAACTGCACATCATCAGCCGGATTGCGCAGTGCCCGAAGGTTTTCGGCCAGAGAATCGGGCGCCGAGGAGGGCGCGTCGTCGGCGAGCAACACGGTGTAGAACTGCTGCTGCTTGGCCTGGGCCACCAGCTCTTGTTCGGCCAGCGGCGCGGAGGTGTCGAACAGCGCTGTGCGGTCGCCGTATTCACCCAGCAGGCGGACGGCCAGCGACACCTCTTCGGATAACCGCACGGTGGATTTGCTCTCCAGCAGAGCCCGGAAGGCTGTCAGGTTCTCCGCGCCCGGATACAGCCAGTACCGCTCGTAAGCGCCGATGCGGTCCATCAACCGCTTCACCTTCGCCATCTCGTGGGCGGTGTCCAGCCCGGCCAGATCGACCTCGGCCAGGTGACGGCACGCGTCGTCGAGCAGGTTCCACGTGTCGACGCGGGTGTACGACGGGTTGGCCACCGCCGCCAAGGCGGAGACGCGAAGCCGTCGCGGGCGGGCGCTGTCTCGATTCATGTCGTCACCTTCTCCTGGTGCGGGTAGCGCCGACGGTGCAGCTGGTAATTATCCCGCGCAACAGCCAGATCGCCTACAGCCGGGCACGCATTGTGACCCGCCCACGCTCGGCGCGCGATCGCTGTGCCCGGGGCGGTGCGGGCCCGTCAGGCATCCGGCTCGTCGTCGGCGTCCACGATCCGCCGGTTGCCCTTGTTGCCGAGCGGGTTTTCCACCCACCGCAGCATCGGCAGCTGCGACAATTCCCAGCGCCGCGCCGGCAGGTCGGTGACATCCCCGAGGGACCGCACCACGGCCTGCGTCAGCCCCATGATGGCGGCCATCACCGGCAGCAGCGGCTGCAGCGGCTTGGCCGCGGTGCGCACCGTGCTGATCCGACGCGCCAGGATGAGCCGCTCGATCGAGTGATACAGCCAGGCGCCGACGCCGAGCGCGTAGATCGCCAGCACCGACGCCGCGATCGTCCAACCGTAGGCGGCGCACACCACGGCGCCGAGCACCACCGTCGCCGCCAACCAGGCGGCGACCACCACGCGCAGCTCGAGCCGGGTCATGAGGCGTTCCCTTCGACGGCGCCCCGCACGGCCCGGGCCGCCGCGCGGATCTGGGGGGTCAACAACATGATTTGGCCCAGCACACCGTTGACAAAGCCCGGCGAGTCATCGGTGGACAGCTCCTTGGCCAGCTCGACGGCCTCATCAACGGCGACCGGCGCCGGCACATCGTCGGCGTGCAGCAGCTCCCACACCGCCACCCGCAGGATCGCGCGATCCACCGCGGGCAACCGATCCAGCGTCCAGCCCTGCAGATGCGAGGCGATCAGGTCGTCGATGTGGGCGGCATGCGCGGTGACCCCGCGGGCCACCACGGCCGTGTAGGGATGCAGCCGCGCCACGTCGGGCTTGGCCTGGGCCAGCGCGGTCCGGGCGTCGACCAGCTCGACCGGGCTCATGCCGCGGGCCTCGGCCTCGAACAACAGGTCGACCGCACGCTTGCGGGCCTGGTGGCGTCCCCTGACCGGCCTGACCGGCTTCGCGTCGGGCATGATCAGGCGGTGACCCGGCCCAGGTAGCTGCCGTCGCGCGAATCCACCTTCAGCTTGTCGCCGGTGTTGATGAACAGCGGCACCTGGATCTCCGCGCCGGTCTGCAGGGTGGCCGGCTTGGTGCCCGCGCTGGACCGATCCCCCTGCAGGCCGGGCTCGGTGTGGGTGACCTCCAGCTCGACGGTCACCGGCAGCTCGATGTACAGCGGCGCGCCGTTGTGGAAAGCCACCTGCACCGGCATCCCCTCCAGCAGGAACCGCGCGGCGTCCCCGACCAGCGACTCCGGCAGCGCGTGCTGCTCGTAGTCCTGGCTGTCCATGAACACGTAATCCGACCCGTCGCGGTACAGGTAGGTGGTGTCGCGCCGATCCACGGTGGCGGTGTCCACCTTCACCCCGGCGTTGTACGTCTTGTCGACGACCTTGCCGGAGAGCACGTTCTTCAGCTTGGTACGCACGAAGGCCGGGCCCTTGCCGGGCTTGACGTGCTGGAACTCGACGATCGTCCACAGCTGCCCGTCGATGACCAGGACAAGTCCGTTCTTGAAGTCAGCGGTGGTCGCCACAATCGGTCAATCTCCTACAACACGGCCAGTTCCTTGGGGAACCGGGTCAACAATTCCGGGGTCTGCCCGGCGGTCTTCGACGGTGCTGAGATCTCGCTGGGTACCGCCAGAGTGTCCTCGATGCGGACACCGCCGCGGCCGGGTAAATAGACGCCGGGCTCCACGGTCACCACGGAGCCCGCAAGCAGTGTACCGGCGGATGTCGCCGCGATGCCCGGCGCTTCGTGTATCTGCAGGCCAACGCCGTGTCCCAGGCCGTGGCCGAAGTTGTCCGCATAGCCGGCATCGGCGATCAACCGGCGCGCCGCGGCGTCCACCTCGCGCAGCTCGGCGCCCGGCCGCAACGCCTCCCGGCCGGCCCGTTGCGCCTCGGCCACCAGCTGGTAGATCTCCAGCTGCCAGTCGGCCGGCTTGCCCAGCACGAAGGTGCGGGTCATGTCGGAGTGATAGCCGGCGACCAACGCGCCGAAGTCGATCTTGACGAAATCGCCCGTCGCCAGCACCGCATCGGTCGGGCGGTGGTGCGGGATCGCCGAATTGGGCCCGGCGGCCACGATCGTCTCGAACGACACCGCGTCGGCGCCATGGTCAAGCATCAACGCCTCCAGCTCACGGCCCACCTCCCGCTCCGTCCGGCCCGGCCGCAGGCCGCCGCGGCCCACCAGGTCGGTCAGCGCGGCGTCGGCCGCTTCACAGGCCAGCCTCAGCAATGCCAGCTCACCGGCGTCTTTGACCTCGCGCAGCGCCTCCACGGTGCCCGATGCCCGCACCAACTCGGTGTCGGTGTCGGCCAGCGCAGCCGCGAGCGCGTCCAAACCGTCCACGGTGACCACATGGCTCTCGAAACCCAGCTTGCGCACGCCATCCGCGGCGGCCCGGCCGGTCAGGTGGCGCCCGACGGCCCGCTCGATGGCCACCTCCAGGTCGGGCGCCTGCTGCGCCGCCTGGGTGCGGTAGCGGCCGTCGGTGGCCAGCACGGCCTCGCGATCGTCGGCGAACACCAGCAACGCGCCGTTGGACCCACTGAAGCCGGATAGGTACCGGACATTTATCAGGTCCGTGACCAGCATCGCGTCCAGTCCGGCGGCGGAGATTTGGGCTTTCAGCTTGTCTCGACGCTGGGAATGTGTCACGACCCTTGACGATATCGCTACGCTGATTGCCCATGAAGAACTGGATGCTGCGCGGATCGGTGTTTGCTGCCGCGATGGTTGTGGTCCGCCTGGTTCAGGGGGCGTTGATCAACGCGTGGCAGACGCAATCGGGGCCGATCAGCCTGGTGCTTCTGCTGCTCTTTGTCTCCGGTGTGGTGGTGTGGGGGGCGATCGACGGCCGCGCCGACGCCAAAGCCAACCGGGATCCCGACCGTCGCGAGGACCTGGCGATGACCTGGTTGTTGGCCGGGTTGGCGAGCGGGTTGGTCGGCGGCGCGCTGGCCTGGGTGATCTCCGCGTTCTACCCGGGGATTTACACCGGTGGGCTGCTCAACGAGGTGACGACGTTCGCGGCCTTCACCGCCCTTGTCGTCTTCGTGTTCGCGATCAGTGGGGTCAGCGTCGGCCGCTGGGTCGTGGACCGGCAGTACGAGAAGGAGCCGGTGAGACACCACGGGCTTGCCGCCCAGCAGGAGCGCGGCGATACCGACGTGTTCACCGCGGTCCGCGCCGACGAGAGCCCCACCGGCGAGATGGCGGTGCCCGCGCCGGATGCGCAGGCCGCCGCGCCCACGTCGGTGGCCACGGTCGAGCGTGAGGCACCCACCGAGGTGATCCGCACGGCCGAGAGCGAGGAACCCACCGAGGTGATCCGCCTCGACGAAGACCAGACGAAAAAGGATTAGCGCCGGCGAGCAGACGCAGAGTCTCCCACAATCGCCGATTGTGGGCGACTCTGCTGCTCGCTCCGGCCTCAGGCCCGGCTTGCCAGGTACCGCAGGGCGAGCAGGTAGCCCTGGATGCCCAGTCCCACGATCACCCCGGTTGCGACCGGGCTGAGGTAGGAGTGGCGCCGGAACTCCTCGCGGGCAAACACGTTGGAGATATGCACCTCGATCAGCGGGGCGCTCAGTTCCGCGCAGGCATCGCGCAGCGCCACCGACGTGTGCGTCAGACCGCCCGCGTTGAGAATCACCGGCTCCCCCGCATCGGCGGCCAGGTGAATCCACTCCAGCAGCTGGGCTTCGCTATCACTTTGCCGCACAACAGCTTTGAGCCCCAGTAGGGCGGCCTCACGCTCGATCAAGTCCGCCAGCTCGGCGTGGGTGGTGCCGCCGTAGACGGCGGGCTCCCGCTGGCCCAGCCGGCCCAGGTTCGGGCCGTTGATCACGTTGACCGTCCGCTGGCTCATGCGGCACAGATTCCGGCGTAGGCGGTCACCAGCAGCCCTGGGTCGGGTCCCACCATTCGGCCCGGCTTGGCCAGTCCGTCGAGCACCACGAACCGCAGCACACCGGCCCGGGTTTTCTTGTCGCCGGCCATGATGTCCAGCAGCTCCGGCAGGGCGTCGGGGTCGTAGCTGACCGGAAGGCCCAGCGACGACAGGATGGTGCGGTGGCGCGCCGCGGTGGCATCGTCGAGCCGCCCGGCCAGTCGGGCGAGCTCGGCCGCGAACACCAGGCCCACCGAAACCGCGGCGCCATGCCGCCACTGGTAGCGCTCCCGGCGCTCGATCGCGTGGCCCAACGTGTGGCCATAGTTGAGGATTTCGCGCAGCTCGGATTCCTTCTCGTCGGCGGCCACCACCTCCGCCTTGACGGTGACCGCGCGCCGGATCAGCTCCGGCAGCACATCACCTGACGGGTCAAGGGCGGCCTGCGGGTCGGCTTCGATGAGGTCCAGGATCACCGGGTCGGCGATGAACCCGGCCTTGACCACTTCGGCCATGCCGCAAATCATTTCGTCGCGCGGCAAGGTTTGCAGCATCGCCAGGTCGGCCAGCACGGCCAGCGGCTGATGAAACGCGCCCACCAGGTTCTTGCCGGCATCGGTGTTGATGCCGGTCTTGCCGCCGATGGCCGCGTCGACCATGCCCAGCAGCGTGGTGGGCACGTGCACGATCGAGACGCCGCGCAGCCAGGTGGCCGCCGCGAATCCGGCGACGTCGGTGGCGGCCCCGCCACCGAGGCTGACCAACGCGTCTGTGCGGCCAATTCCGATGCGGCCCAGCACTTCCCAGATGAATCCGACGACCGGCAGGTCCTTGCCGGCCTCGGCGTCTGGGATTTCGATGCGGTGCGCGTCGATGCCCTTGCCGGCCAAGCGGTTTCGGATCGTCTCCGCGGTCGCTGCCAGCACGGGTTGATGCAGGATAGCGACGCGGTGGCGGCCGGCAAGCAGTTCGTCTAGCTGCTCGAGCAGGCCGGTGCCGATCACTACGGGGTACGACGGATCGACAGCCACCTGCACGGTGACCGGGACGGCGATATCGGTCATTTGGCGGCCTGGGTGTCGGTGCGGGCTTGCAGCCGCGACAGGATGTAGCGAACCACCGCCCCGGGATTGCGACGGTTGGTGTCGACCCGGATGGTCGCGACGCGCCGGTACAGCGGAACCCGTTTGGACATCAGAGCGCGGTACTTCTCGGCGCGGTCGGGGCCGGCCAGCAGCGGGCGAACGGTGTTGCCGCCGGTGCGGCGCACCCCCTCGGCGGCGCTGATCTCCAGGTAGATGACGGTGTGGCCGGCCAACGCCGCGCGCACCCCGGGGCTGGTCACCGCGCCGCCGCCAAGCGACAGCACGCCGTCATGGTCGGCTAACGCCGCGCGCACCACGTCCTCCTCGATGCGTCGGAACTCCCTTTCCCCGTCGGTGGCGAAGATGTCGGCGATGCTGCGTCCGGTCCGCTGTTCGATCGCCGCGTCGGTGTCGAGCAGGCCGACCCCGAGCGCCTTGGACAGCCGCCGACCGACGGTGGACTTGCCGGATCCCGGCAGTCCCACGAGTACCGCGACGGGTGCCATCTGTTAACCGGAGGCCCGCGCGGCCGGTGCTTCGCGTTCGGCGACCGTGCGTTGGTAGGCCTGGATGTTCCGGCGGGTTTCGGCCAGCGAATCCCCGCCGAATTTCTCCAGCGCCGCCCGGGCCAGCACCAGCGCCACCATGGCCTCGACCACGACCCCGGCGGCCGGCACCGCGCACACATCCGAGCGTTGATGGATGGCGACGGCCTCGTCGCCGGTCGCCAGGTCGACGGTGGCCAGCGCCCGCGGCACGGTGGAGATCGGCTTCATCGCCGCGCGCACCCGCAGCGGCTGGCCGTTGGTCATGCCGCCTTCGAGCCCACCCGCACGGTTGGTGGAGCGGACGACGCCGTCGGGTCCGGGATACATCTCGTCGTGGGCCTGGCTGCCGCGGCGGCGCGCGGTCTGGAATCCGTCGCCGATCTCCACCCCCTTGATCGCCTGAATGCCCATCACGGCGGCGGCCAGTTGGCTGTCCAGCCGGTTGTCGCCGCTGGTGAACGATCCCAGCCCGACCGGCAGGCCCAGCGCCACCGCCTCCACCACACCGCCGAGGGTGTCGCCGTCCTTCTTGGCCGCTTCGATCTCGGCGATCATGGCCGCCTCGGCGGCCTTGTCGAACGCGCGCACCGGGCTGGCGTCGATGGCGGGCAGATCGTCGGCCCGCGGCGGCGGACCGTCATAGGGTTTCGACGCGCCGATCGAAATGACGTGCGAGAGCACCTCGACATCGAGCGCCTGACGCAGGAATGCCTTCGCGATGGTTCCCGCCGCGACCCGGGCGGCGGTCTCCCGGGCGCTCGCCCGCTCCAGCACCGGCCGCGCGTCGTCAAAGCCGTACTTGAGCATGCCGGCGTAGTCGGCGTGGCCCGGCCGCGGCCGGGTGAGCGGGGCGTTGCGCGCGACGTCGGCCAGCTCGGCCGGGTCGACCGGGTCGGTGGCCATCACGGTTTCCCACTTCGGCCATTCGGTGTTGCCGATCTCGATGGCGATGGGCCCGCCCAGGGTGCTGCCGTGGCGTATCCCGGACAGCACGGTCACCGCGTCACGCTCGAACGCCATCCGCGCGCCCCGGCCGTAGCCCAGCCGGCGGCGGGCCAGCTGGTCGGCGATGTCGGCCGAGGTGACCGTCACGCCGGCGACCATGCCGTCGACCACGGCCACCAAGGCACGGCCGTGCGACTCCCCCGCGGTGATCCAGCGCAACACCTGATCATCTTCCCATGCGTAGGTTCGAGCTTCGCTGCGCGCCTGAGCGTGCTGGCTGGAGGTGGCCGGCCGAGAAGCAGCGCCGTTGTCGCCCATACGCTCGGAGCTGCTAGCAGGTTGCGAATAAACTCTTGCGTCGTCCGAATGCTTTCGTGGTAGGGCCGGCACTTCGGTCACTCTTGCCGGCGTGTCCCGCAGCGCCACCGTCAGATCCGCCCCGCCCGACTCGTCGTCGCTGTTCCGCGCGTCCACCTCCGAGGCCTTGCACAGCCTTGCAAAGTCAGCGATGCCGACCCGGCGTCGGCGGCCGTCGCAACGCTGTTTGGCACGCCCATTCCACCAGCACGCCATACTTGCGGCCTACGCATTGGTTTCTTCACAACCTTGTGCTAGACGCCGACATGTGGCCTACCTAGCGTGGCCTTGTAGGCAGCAAAGCGCTGATCAGAACCCGTCCGCGGGGCGGCGACGTTCGGTCAGGTGCTCGTGGTGGAAGGAACAGCGATGTCGTTTGTGACCGTGGCGCCGGAGGTTGTTGCGTCTGCGGCTTCGGATCTGGCCGGGATCGGCTCGGCGATCGGCGCCGCCAACGCCGCGGCCGCTGCCCCCACCACCACAGTGGCGGCCGCCGGTGCCGACGAGGTCTCAGCGGCAGTCGCGGCATTGTTTGGCGCGCACGGCCGGGCATATCAAACCCTGAGCACCCAGGCGGCGGCGTTTCATGAGCAATTTGTCCGCGCCTTGACCGCCGGCGCGGGCGCGTATGCCAGCGCCGAGGCCGCCAACGCATCGGCACTACCGGGGCCGTTGCAGACCCTAGAGGGTGCGGTGCTCGACCTGATCAATGCGCCCACCCTGACGCTGCTGGGGCGCCCGCTGATCGCCAATGGTGCGGATGCGACGACGCCGGGCGGTAACGGTGGAGCGGGCGGAATCTTGTTCGGCAACGGCGGGGCCGGTGCGCCTGGCGCCCCCGGCCAGGCCGGCGGCAACGGCGGGGCCGCGGGGTGGATCGGCAACGGCGGGGCCGGCGGTAACGGCGGCGCGGGCGCGGCCGGCGGGGCCGGCGGCTGGCTGATCGGCGACGGCGGCATCGGCGGCGCCGGCGGGGCCGCCACCATCACCGGTGGCAACGGCGCCAACGGCGGGCCCGGCGGCAACGCTGGGTTGTTCGGCCATGGCGGGGCCGGCGGCCCCGGCGGGGCCGGCGGCCCCGGCGCGGCCGGCGTCAACCCCGGCAAGGTCGACCCCACCGGCAAGGCCGGGCCCGGCGTCCCGGGCGACACCAACGGCGATGGCGACGGTTTGGGCGGCCCCGGCGGACAGGGCGGTGCGGGCACGGCCATCGGAGAGATCGGCGGTGACGGCGGCGCTGGGGGCGACGGGTTATCTCACGATGCGCCAACCGTCACCGGCGGCACCGGCGGCCAAGGCGGTCAGGGCGGTCCCGGGGCCCCCGGCGGCACCGGCGGCGCGGGCGGAAACGCTGAGTACGCAAACCTTGGCGGCGCAACCTCCAACCTCACCGGTGGCACGGGTGGTCAGGGCGGCACCGGCGGGGTCGGCGGACCCGGTGGTACTGGTGGCCAGGGCGGGAGCGGGATCATGTTCCCCCCATCGAGCAGCGCGGTCGGGGGAACCGGCGGAACCGGCGGAACCGGTGGATTCGGCGGCGGCCCGGGCGGCAGCGGCGGCACCGGCGGCGCCGGTACCTCGTCGGTCGGCCCCGGCCCCGGCGGATCGGGTGGCGTCGGCGGTGTCGGCGTGCCCGGCGGCGACGGCGGCGCCGGCGGCAACGGCGGCGCCGGCGGCCGCGGTGGGCTGCTGTTCGGCAACGGCGGCACCGGCGGCACCGGCGGCGCCGGTGGCACCGGTGGTGTCGGCGCCACCGGCGGTGAGGGCGGTTTTGGCGGTGACGGCGGTGCCGCCGACCTATCGGCTCCGCCGCACGCTTCGACCGGCGGCCGCGGCGGCAATGGCGGCACCGGCGGGGCAGGCGGCACCGGTGGCAGCGGGGGCACCGGCGGCAATGGCGGCGCCGGCGGCGCGGGCGGGCTGTTCGGTCAGGCGGGCACCACCGGCGCCGGCGGCAACGGCGGCACCGGCGGCAGCGGCGGCAACGGCGGCACCGGCGGCGGTGGCGGGTTTGGCGGCAGCGGCTTGATCACCGGCCAGAACGGCGCGAGCGGCGGCGGCGGTGCGGGTGGCGCCGGCGGGTTGGGCGGTCACGGGGGCGCCGGGAGCATCCCCGGCGCCGACGGCGAGCAGGGCTTGCCGGGCAGCCCCGGGCTCTCCCCCTGAGTGGCCGCTGATTCGACCCGGTCGGGGCGGCAGAGCCACGCCAGGCCACAGCGCCCGCGTCGGTGGGTCAACCGTGAGGCACCCACTGAGGTAATCCGTCTCGGCGTACAACCGACATCGAGGATGTGCTGCCGGCCCCCGCGCGAGCGGTGCGCGCCACTCCGTATGCCCCGCTAGCATCCCTGGCGTGGATGTGGCTGAGGGCGCCCAGGCCCGGCTGCGGGTCACGGCCGATGGTTTGCATGCGCTGGCCGGGCGGTGCGCGACCCTGGCCGGCGAATTGTCAGCTGCAGTCGCGCCGTCGGGGGCGGTGTCGTCGTGGCAGGCCAACGCGGTCGCGGTGAACGCCGCGCATGCCCGCGCGGGTGCTGCCGCCGCGGCTGTGAGCGCCCGAATGCGGGCCACCGCCACCGCGCTCGGGCAGGCCACCCACAGGTACGCGGGCCAGGACACCGCAGCGGCGGCCGCCCTGGGGGCGGTACGTCCGTGGGGAACCCGCTGATGGCCGCGTCGGGGCTGCCGACGCTGTCGGCGGTGGAGTCGGCGAGCTTTGCGCATCTCAGCGAGGCCGCCGCCTACTGGCGGCGGCTGGCCACGCGGTGGGAGCGCGCCTTCACCGAGGTGCGCGATTCGATGCGCCGACCCGGCGGCACCGACTGGGAGGGCCAGGCCGCGGCCCGCGCCCACTACCGGTCGGCCGTCGACGTGGTGACGGTCGGTCGCGCGGTGGACCGGCTGCATGACGCCGCCGCCATCGCCGGCCGGGGGCAAGACCAGCTGGAGGCCAACCGGCGGGCGGTGCTGGACGCTGTCAGCGATGCCCGCCGGGACGGGTTTGTCGTCGGTGAGGATTACACGGTCACCGACCGCTCCACGGGTGGCTCACGCCAGCAGCGGGCGACACGTCTGGCCCAAGCCCAGGGGCACGCCGACTTTATCCGGCATCGGGTGGGCGCACTGCTGGCCACCGACCGCGATATCGCGACCCAGGTCAGCGCCGCCACCCAAGGCCTCGATGAGCTGGCGTTCGAAGAGGTGCCCGGGGTCGACACCCCGGCCGAGGATGGGGTGCAGGCAGTGGATTTCCGCCAGGCCCCGCCACCGGCAGCTCCCGGGGGCATGTCCTCCGGCGACATCGACGCGATCGACGCGGCCAACCGCGCCCTGCTGCAAGACATGCTGGCGGAATACAGCCGGCTGCCCGACGGGCAGGTGAAAACCGACCGGCTGGCCGACATCGCGGGCATCCAACAGGCGCTGAGGGTGCCCGACTCGCATCTGATCTATTTGGCCAAGCCGGACGACCCCGCCGATATGATCCCGGCGGTCACCGCGGTCGGCGATCCGTTCACCGCGGATCACGTGTCGGTGACGGTCCCCGGGGTGTCGGGAACCACCCGCCAGACCATCGCCACCATGACCCAAGAAGCCGGTGACTTGCGGAAGGAAGCGCAATATGTAGCCCGCAAAGTGGGTGAGAGCACGAATGTGGCGACGATTGCGTGGGTGGGGTATCAGCCGCCGCCGGTGATCGCGTCGTGGGACACCGTCGACGACGATCTCGCGCTGGCCGGCGCGCCCAAGTTGTCGGCGTTTCTGCGGGATCTGCAGGCGGGATCGCACAATCCGGGTCACACGACCGCGTTGTTCGGGCATTCCTACGGATCGCTGCTGTCGGGGATCGCGTTGAAAGACGGCGCCAGTTCACTGGTCGATAACGCGGTGCTCTATGGCTCGCCGGGGTTTGAGGCGACCTCACCGGCCAAGCTGGGCATGAACGACCACAACTTCTTCGTGATGACCACACCCGATGACCCCATCCGGTATCCGGGGCGCCTGGCGCCCCTGCACGGGTGGGGATCAGACCCCAACGAGATCATCGCCGGATCCCCGGACCGCTACCGCTTCCCCCATCTGCAGACCGACGCGGGATCCACCCCGCTGGGCGATCACAAGACCGCGGCCAGCGGGCACTCGCAATACGGCCAAGACCCGCTGCAACGGATGACCGGCTACAACCTGGCGACCATCCTGCTCAACCGGCCCGATCTGGCGGTGCGCGAAAGCCCACAGCAGTGATCGCACTCCGACCAGTTTCTCGAACGCTGCTGGGGTGGCGGCGCATCGTCGCGCTGACCATGATTGGCATCTCTACCGCCCTGATAGGTGGCTGCACCATGGACTACAACCCCGACACATCACCGCACCTGACCGACGAGCAGAAGATCCAGCTCATCGACAGCATGCGCCACAAAGGCTCCTACGAGGCCGCCCGAGAACGCCTGACCACCACCGCCCGGATCATCTCCGACCGCATCAGCGCGGCAATCCCGGGCCAATCCTGGAAATTCGACGACGATCCCAACATCCAACACTCTGACCAAAACGGAGCGCTGTGCGACAAGCTCACCGCGGATATCGCGCGGCGGCCGATCGCCAACAGCGTAATTTTCGGCGCCACGTTCTCTGCGGAAGACTTCAAGACAGCCGCCAATATTGTGCGAGAGGAAGCCGCCAAGTACGGCGCGACCACGCAGTCGTCGCTGTTTAACGAATCGGCCAAACGCGACTACGACGTGCAAGGCAACGGCTACGAATTCAACCTCGGCCAAATCAATTTCGCCACACTTAACATCACCGGTGAATGTCTTCTGTTGCAGAAGGTGCTCGACCTACCACCCGGACAACTCCCCCCGGAACCACCCATATGGCCGACGACGCCGACGCCAACCCCGTGAGCACCACAATCGTTGCTGGCGTGATGCAGGGTCACCTGCCGGTGATCCTGCCCCCGCGCAGGCGGGCTCGCACAATCCGGGTCACACGACAGACGTTGTTCGGGCATTCCTACGGATCGTTGGCGGCGCGCCTGGCGCCCCTGCACGGCGGGATCCACTCCGTTGGGTGATCACAAGACCGCCGCCACCGGGCACTCGCAATACGGCCAAGACCCGCTGCAGCGGATGACCGGCTACAACCTGGCGACCATCCTGCTCAACCGGCCCGATCTGGCGGTGCGCGAAAGCCCACAGCAGTGATCGCACCACAACCGATTCCCCGAACGCTGTCGCGGTGGCAGCGCATCATCACGCTGACCATGATCGGCATATCAACCGCCCTGCTAGGTGGCTGCACAATGGACCAAAACCCCGACAAATCACGACACCTGACCGACGAGCAGAAGATCCAGCTCATCGACAGCATGCGCCACAAAGGCTCCTACGAGGCCGCCCGGGAACGCCTAACCACCACCGCCCGGATCATCGCCGACCGCATCAGTGCCGCCGTCCCGGGCCAAACCTGGAAATTCAACGACGACTCCTACGGCCAAGACTTCTATAAAAATGGATCGTTGTGTAAGGAACTCAGTGCCGATATCGCCCGGCGGCCGATGGCCAAACCGGTTGACTTCGGTAGCACATTCTCGGCGGAAGACTTCAAGGCTGCTTCCAATATCGTGCGGGAGGAAGCCGCCAAGTACGGCGCAACCACCGAGTCGTCGCTGTTTAATGAATCGGCCAAACGCGAGTACGACGTGCAGGGCAACGGCTACGAATTCAACCTGGGCCAAATCAATTTCGCCACACTTCTCATCACCGGTGAATGTCTTCTGTTGCAGAAGGTGCTCGACCTGCCGGCCGGACAACTCCCCCCGGCACCACCCATATGGCCGACGACCTCGACGCCACATTGATCACACCACAACCGCTTCCCCGAACGCTGTCGCGGTGGCAGCGCATCATCACGCTGACCATGATCGGCATATCAACCGCCCTGATAGGTGGCTGCACCATGGATCACAACCCTGACACATCACGGCGCCTGACCGACGAGCAGAAGATCCAGCTCATCGACAGCATGCGCAACAAAGGCTCCTACGAGGCCGCCCGGGAACGCCTCACCGCCACCGCCCGGATCATCGCCGACCGCATCAGTGCCGCCATCACGGGCCAAACCTGGAAATTCACCGAAGATCCCGCCGGGAGAAAGGCCGATCGGGAAGGTTTGTCGTGCAAGGAACTCACCGGCGATATCGCCCGGCGGCCGATCGCCGACGCAGTTATCTTTGGTACTGCGTTCTCGGCGGAGGACTTCAAGGTTGTCACCAATATCGTCCGCGAGGAAGCCGCCAAGTACGGCGCGACCACCGAGTCGTCGCTGTTTAACGAATCGGCCAAGCGCGACTACGACGTGCAGGGCAACGGCTACGAATTCCGACTCCTGCAAATCAAATTCGCCACGCTTGATATCATCGGCGATTGTTTTCTGTTGCAGAAGGTGCTCGACCTGCCGGCCGGACAACTCCCCCCGGAACCACCCATTTGGCCAACGACCTCGACGCCAACCCCGTGAGCACCACCATCGACGTTGCTGGCGTGATCCAGGGTCACCTGCCGGTGACACTGCCCTCGCGCAGGCGGGCTCGCACAATCCGGGTCACACGACGGCGTTATTTTGGGTACAAACGCTCCAATACATATATTTCAGCATCGAATAGCTATATGATTGCTCCATGTCTCGGCGTACAACGATCGATATCGATGACATACTGCTGGCCCGTGCGCAAGCGGCGCTTGGTACCACCGGGTTGAAGGACACGGTCGATGCCGCTTTGCGAGCCGCGGTGCGCCAGTCGGCGCGCACCCGGCTCACCGCGCGAATCGCCTCGGGTGCCGGCATCGATCGGTCCGAGGCGCTGCTTGCCCAGACGCGTCCCGTGCGGTGATGTTGTTTTGCGTCGACACCAGCGCGTGGCATCATGCGGCGCGGCCGGAAGTTGCGCGCCGATGGTTGGCGGCCTTGTCCGCGGACCAGATCGGCATCTGCGACCACGTGCGGTTGGAGATCCTGTACTCGGCGAAGTCCGCCACCGACTACGACGCGCTCGCCGACGAACTCGACGGCTTGGCCCGTATACCAGTCGGTGCCGAAACCTTTACGCGCGCATGCCAAGTCCAGCGTGAGCTTGCCCACGTCGCCGGTCTGCATCACCGCAGCGTGAAGATCGCCGATCTGGTCATCGCCGCGGCGGCCGAACTCTCGGGCACCGTCGTGTGGCATTACGACGAGGACTATGACCGGGTCGCCGCCATCACCGGCCAACCTACGGAGTGGATCGTGCCGCGGGGGACCCTTTAACCGCTGATAGGCGCCATCACTGGATGTATGGTGATGTCATGCGGACTCAGGTGACCCTGGGCGCAGAGGAGCTTGAGCTGCTCGATCGTGCCGCCAAGGCGAGTGGCGCATCGCGGTCGGAACTCATCCGACGCGCAATCCACAGCGTCTACGGCACCAGATCCAAGCAGGAACGGCTCGCCGCGCTCGACCACAGCCGTGGTTCATGGCAAGGACGGGACTTCACCGGCACCGACTATGTCGACGCCATTCGGGGCGACCTCAACGCACGACTTGCTCGGCTCGGTCTGGCGTGAAGCTGATCGACACCTCGGTCGCGGTGGACCACCTCCGCGGCGAGCCTGCGGCAGCGGGGCTGCTGGCCGAACTGGTCCACAACGGTGAGCAGATCGCGGCCAGCGAGCTGGTGCGCTTCGAACTCCTGGCCGGCGCGCGGGAAACCGAGCTCGCGGCGCTGGAAGCTTTCTTCTCGGCATTGACCTGGACCCGGGTGACCGAGGACATTGCCCGGCTCGGTGGACAACTCGCCCGTCGATACCGGCGCAGCCACAGCGGCATCGACGACGTCGACTACCTGATCGCAGCGACCGCACTCGTCGTCGACGCCGACCTGCTCACCACCAATGTGTGCCACTTCCCGATGTTCCGGGATCTGCAGCCGCCCTACTGAGCACTCAGTGCGGCGTCACCCTTGGTTGGCGATGAGTCTTTCGATGAGCTCGACGATGCGCTGTTGGCCGGCGGCGGCCCCGTCCAGCTTGCCGCGCATCTCAGTGAATCCGTCGTCTACTCGGCTAAAACGTTCTTCTACTCGACTGAAACGGTCTTCTACTCGACTGAAACGTTCGGTCATCTCTTCTCGCAGGGCGTTGAAGCTACCGATTGTGGCTCGCCGGAAGTCGCGGAGCTCGCCGATGAACTCCGTGACATCGCGGTCGGCCGCGCCGGCTAGCACTCGAGCGGCGGCGGCATCCCGTTCGCTGGCCCGCACACGGTCGGCCAGCTCACGCACCCGGGATTCCAGCGCGGTGACACGACGTTGTTCGAGGCTGTCGGGCTGCACGAGCGAAGCCTACCGCGAGCTACGGTCTTACCTCGACAAATCCGGCAGCGCTGAAGTCACCGTCGAAGGCATACGCGTTGCGGATGCTCTTCTTGCGCATCAGCGCGAAGCTCGTCGCGTCGACGAACGAGTACTCTCGCTCGTCGTGCCGTGCGAGCCACTCCCAGGCCTGCTCTTCCAGGTCGGCCGTGACGTGCTCGACGCGAACGACGGTGCTGAAGCGGATGGCGGCGGCGGCAACCGCGGCGCGGTGACCGCAGCGCCGGTTGAGCAGCGTCCAGGTCTCGCCCAGGACATGATTCGAGGTCATCACCACGGGCGGTTTGCTGGCCCACAATCTCTTCGCGGCGCCGTGTCGAGCGTCGCCGACGTTGCCAAGTGCGGCCCAGAAGGACGTGTCGGCGAAGATCATTCGCGCTTTCCGTAAACCACATCGTCAACGGACGCGGACAAGTCGGCTCCCCCGTCGAACGATCCGACGAAGGCATCGACCGGATCTGGGCCCGGCTGCCGGAGGTGTTCAGCGACGTACTCCCGGATGAGCGCGGCCTTCGACGTCCGCCGCCGTCGTGCTTCAACGGCAAGCGCTCGGTCGACGTCCTCGTCGATGTAGATCTGCAGCCTTTTCACGCCGGCAAATATACGCCATCAAATATACGATGTATACATCGTGCTTGCGGACCCGGGTGCTTGCCACTAGCTGCCGAGTTCGTTGAAGACGCCGCAATGGAGCCCAGGCCTATTCGCCCGGGAGACGGGTGATGGCGCCACGTCAGCTGTAGACGCCGGGCTGCCGCAATGGTGTGTAAGAAACCCGGGATGGTTCAGCCGCATGTCACGTGCTTT
Organism: Mycobacterium shinjukuense; assembly: GCF_010730055.1. NCBI lineage: Bacteria > Bacillati > Actinomycetota > Actinomycetes > Mycobacteriales > Mycobacteriaceae > Mycobacterium > Mycobacterium shinjukuense. The sequence goes on from NZ_AP022575.1 coordinate 2,108,456, forward strand.
GCGAGGGCCGAGCTTGTGGGAGCCTCGATGAAGTGCGGCCGCCGAAACAGCCGCCGCAAGCGAACTCGCCGCCGCGGCAATGGATTCGGAGAGCCTCGATGAAGTGCGGCCGCCGAAACAGCCGCCGCCTGCCATACGCGGCGGACCCTTGCTAGGTAGTAGCTGCCTCGATGAAGTGCGGCCGCCGAAACGGCCGCCGCCGGAAGATTGCGCGCACCACCGGGCGTGGCAGCAGCGCCTCGATGAAGTGCGGCCGCCGAAACGGCCGCCGCACCCGGCGTTGAGCACCCTAAATGGGTGACTGTTCCAGGCCTCGATGAAGTGCGGCCGCCGAAACGGCCGCCGCCGGTTGAGCCGTTGCGGCGGTCGCCGTATCAGTCGGCCTCGATGAAGTGCGGCCGCCGAAACGGCCGCCGCTCCCTCGATCGCCACTGACCGCAGGGTTTCCCGCTGGCCTCGATGAAGTGCGGCCGCCGAAACGGCCGCCGCTGGGCGAGTCGTATGCAATGGTTGTGCCTGGCCGCGCCTCGATGAAGTGCGGCCGCCGAAACGGCCGCCGCCGGCCAACATGCGGGCAGCATGCAGTGCATGCAAGCCTCGATGAAGTTGTTGACCGGCATTCAGGATGAGCATGATGGCGGCGTTGGCGATGAGAACGTGTGGGCATGAAATGACCCCGCCGGGAGGTGTCCGGCGGGGTCGGTGGTGGCTAGGGTGTCGGTGTGGTGTTCAGTCTGCCGTGACTTCGGCGATGGCTGTGCGGGTGGAGGATTCATCCACGATGGCCTTATCGGCGGCGAACGCGGCAACGAGGGCTTGTAGTGCGAGGTTGTTGACCGCGCGTGGATAGCCTCGGCTTGTCTGATGCACGAGGGTGACCGCGTCGTCGGAGAACAGCGTGTCGTCACGCCCGGCCAGGGCCAGGTGGTGGCGCAGGTAGCTTGCGGTCTCCTTGTCGGTCATGGGCGGCATTGCGTAGCGCAGGCCGATGCGCTGGTCGAGCGCGGCGAGCACGCCAAGTTTCATCCGGCGCCGTAGCGTGGGCTGGCCGATGAGCAGGCACGCGAAGGGGCTCGACGAGTCGAGGTCGTGATTTGTCAAGAGCCGCAACGCTTCCAACTGGTCATAGTCGAGCAGGTGTGCTTCCTCGACGACCACGACAGGGGTGCGTCCGCGCTCGGCTTGTTCGGCGGCCAGGGCGTCGGCGGCTTGGGGAGCCAAAGTTGCGTGGTGGGTAAGGGGTTGTCCGCCCAACGAGGCGACGATGCGGTGGTGGATGCCGCGCACCCCGACGGTGGGGTCGGGCAGGTAGATGACGGCGTGGCGGCTTCGGTCCAGGGCGGTCAGCGCGGCGCGCACGGCTACCGTCTTGCCGGCGCCGACCTCGCCGGTGACCACACCGATGCGGCGGTCGGCGACACACCAGCCGATGCGAGCGACCGCTTCGTTGTGCGCGCCGTGGCGGTGCAACATGGAAGGGGCCAGATCGCGGCCGAAGGGGATGCGCGAAAACCCGTAGTAGGAGATCAGTTTGTCCATCATTTCGGTTGGGCCTCCTGGCCGGTGAATAGGTCGAGTTGCCCGGGGATCTGGTCGGTGTTGGCGGTGAGGGCGGCGTAGTTGACCCCGCGGGCGAGCTCGGCGGCGTGGGCGGTTTCGATCAACTGCGCGTAGTCGATGCCCGACGGTCGGGGTGGTGCGGAGGGGGTTTCGGGTTTGGCCTTGGGGTGTGCATGGCGTCCGATGTGATGCGGGATGGCCAGACCCATCGGGACGCCGCCGGCACGGACCTGGATGCGGGTCAAATCGAACGGGTCGAACACCAGCTCTACCTTGCGCCCGACCAGCGCCGGGTCGACCTCGTAGCTATTGCCGTGCAGCGAGACGGTGGCGGTCTTGGTGACCCGGCGGTGCTCCTCCCACAGGAATGCCTCGGTGAGCGCCTCTGGGGCGGGCAGCGCGACGGGGCCGGCAGCGCACCAGCGGGCCAGTGGGGTCTGCCCGGTTTCGGAATGCACCTGCCGGTGGTAGACGGTTTCGACCCCGGCCGCGAACAGCCGATTCAATTCGTTCAGGTCGGTCACGTGGTGGCGGCCGACGGTGTCGGGTTCGCCGCTGATCTCAACCAGGAACTGCTCGCGCACCGTCCTGAAGAACCTCTCGATCTTGCCCCGCCCTTCGGGCCGACCTGGTGTGGAATGAACAAGACGCACACCGAGTTTCGCGCATGCCCGCAACAGCCACGTGTCGACGAACGCCGAGCCGCAGTCGACGTAGATCGCCTGGGGACACCGCGGGACGCCAGCGCCGGGCGCAGCGCGGCGGCCAGCCGCACGGTGTCCTCGGCGTAGCCCCACCGGTAGCCGGGCAGCAGCCGGGAATGGTCGTCTAAGAACGCGAACAGATACGTCTTGTGGACAGTAATTCGTATGCCGTGCAACGCATCTCCAGTCCACAGGTCGTTCGGGTGCTCGGCCTGGAACCGGCCGAACACCGCGGGCGCCGACCCGGTGGCGGCGCCGGTCAGGCCGAGCCGGTGAAAGTTGCGCTGCAGGGTGCGTTCATCGGGCGCCCAGCCCAGCTGGGTGCACAAGATCCGCCGGATCGCCGCCGCGGTGCGCTGCGGGTTTTCCCGACGCAGCGCCACCGCCAACTCCAGCACCTCGACCGGAGTGCGCGGGGTGCACTGGCGGGGTTGGGCACCAGCGCGTCAAACCCGCCGGCCCGCCAGTCGCGGATCCAGCGGTCGATGGTTTGGCGGCTCATCCGCACCCGCCGCCCGAACGGGTCGACGTGCTCCCGGGAAGCCAACTCGCGCACCATCTTCCCGCGCTCCTTGGTAGAAAGCGCCGCATCGGCGGCCTCCCGGATCAACTGGTACCGAAACAACCCGATCGCCCGCGCACGCTCCGCGCGCACCTTCTCCTCATCGCCGCCGACCGCCACCGGGCCGCTCCCTTCTGTTTGCTGTCGTTGAAAAAAACACAACAGCGCACAGATTTACGGCGTGATTCGCGCCGCCGGCAGGGTCGACTCGTGTTGCACCGGCTCACCGGGCCAGCCCGGCGCCAACAACCGGCCACCCGAAACCGCTACAGCCACCTCGGCCAGCGACACCCTGGGCAGCGAAAAACGACGCCCGATGGCCGCCGCGAGCGCAACCATCGCACTCACCGCATCGATGAACACCCCGCCGGCCGCATCGGGCATCACCGGATCGGCAGCCACCGCGGCTAGCCACACGGTGAACACCGAACGCACCGCCTCGGCCCGCTCGGCGAAGCGCCGTAGCCAGCCCCGCACCGTCTCGGCCGGGCGCGCCACATCCGCAGCGATCCGGCGAAACCCCACCCGGCTGGCGCCCTTGGCCACCAGCGCCGACACGACCACCGCCGCGGTGTCCGCACGGCGCAGCAACGCCGTCACCGGCAACAACACATGCGTCACCCCGCACCCGGTGCACCGCGACCGGCGTGGATGCAGCTCCACCGGCCCATCCACGCCGCGCAACTGCCGCGCCCGCGCCCGCCCCCACCCCGCCAGCACACCCCCGCAGAACGGACAGCTCAGCTCACCAGCCGCCAACCTGCGCTCGACTAGATCGACATCTGCTTCTACGGTGACCACAGCGCCTCCGAGCGCGAAAAGGCGGCCCTCCCGTAGCACTCGGCCAAGAGACGATGGGAGGGCCGTCGCCTACCAATGACTTGATCACCGTGCCGCCCCGGCACCACACACACCAAACCGGGCCCCAACCGGCCGACACGCTCCTCACCGTCAGCGCCGGAACCCTACCCCCGCGTGCTCACCCTGAATGCCCCCGAACATGAAGTGCGGCCGCCGAAACGGCCGCCGCATCGCAGCAGGTTTCCGATGAGTGATGTTTTGCCGGGCCTCGATGAAGTGCGGCCGCCGAAACGGCCGCCGCGAGCGCCGGCCGACAGGTCACCCGACAGGGTGATGTGCCTCGATGAAGTGCGGCCGCCGAAACGGCCGCCGCTGGACACTGTCATTGGCGATGTCGAAAGCGAACTCATGCCTCGATGAAGTGCGGCCGCCGAAACGGCCGCCGCTTCACCACTGGCGATGCTGTAGTCGCGGCTGCCCCTGCCTCGATGAAGTGCGGCCGCCGAAACGGCCGCCGCCACAGGGTTGGGGTTGCCGCCGCGCCCGTACAGCCCGCCTCGATGAAGTGCGGCCGCCGAAACGGCCGCCGCCTTCTGACCTCCTGTGTGAGATGACTACGTGTCATCAATGGCCTCGATGAAGTGCGGCCGCCGAAACGGCCGCCGCCTGGCCGGCCACACACGCAGCAGATGCCCTGCAGTGCCTCGATGAAGTGCGGCCGCCGAAACGGCCGCCGCCACTCCGCCTTGGCCGCCCGCGTCAACGAGGTTGAGCCTCGATGAAGTGCGGCCGCCGAAACGGCCGCCGCAGGCGAATCCGGATGGTTTGCACACCATTTGGCACGGTGCCTCGATGAAGTGCGGCCGCCGAAACGGCCGCCGCCTACACTATGCCCTGCCCTGACTGCGGTGCCCGCGTGCCTCGATGAAGTGCGGCCGCCGAAACGGCCGCCGCCTGCGGCACCTCGTCGGCGAACCTGCTGATCGTGTCAAGCCTCGATGAAGTGCGGCCGCCGAAACGGCCGCCGCCGCAAACCCCATCTGGTGCAGACTGCCACCAGTGGCGCCTCGATGAAGTGCGGCCGCCGAAACGGCCGCCGCGTGCCCACTCGTTCGTCGTTTAGTGCCAGCAACACGCCTCGATGAAGTGCGGCCGCCGAAACGGCCGCCGCGCGAGACCGGCGATACGAGTGCGCGTCCACTGAGCGCGCCTCGATGAAGTGCGGCCGCCGAAACGGCCGCCGCCGCCACCACGCCACTACGACTGCGCCGATACATCGGCGCCTCGATGAAGTGCGGCCGCCGAAACGGCCGCCGCCGCTGACGTTTCAATGGGGGGTTGACACACCCTAATGCCTCGATGAAGTGCGGCCGCCGAAACGGCCGCCGCCTGACCTGCGGCCTGTGGCTGCCGGTGTGGCTGATCGCCTCGATGAAGTGCGGCCGCCGAAACGGCCGCCGCATTATCTGGCGCCAACACCGTCTCCGCCGATGACAAGCCTCGATGAAGTGCGGCCGCCGAAACGGCCGCCGCTACACCTTGGGCAAGTTCACCGCCCCCCAAGAGCAGCCTCGATGAAGTGCGGCCGCCGAAACGGCCGCCGCACGGTGCCGACCCTTGCGTCCCACGCGGGATGGGTGCCTCGATGAAGTGCGGCCGCCGAAACGGCCGCCGCTCGACATCGACCCACCCGAAGGGATGCGATCACTGGCCTCGATGAAGTGCGGCCGCCGAAACGGCCGCCGCAGGTTACATCCGCGATGTACTCAGCGTGCGGGATTGCCTCGATGAAGTGCGGCCGCCGAAACGGCCGCCGCACGTCGTTTTGGGTTGAGGTGCAGCCGTTGATGCCGGCCTCGATGAAGTGCGGCCGCCGAAACGGCCGCCGCTATCATACATTCGCTGAAACTCGTGGAGCCTGCGCGCCTCGATGAAGTGCGGCCGCCGAAACGGCCGCCGCCCGGTGGTGCCGCGACGTTTAGCGATCACAATTCCAAGCCTCGATGAAGTGCGGCCGCCGAAACGGCCGCCGCTTGTATTGTGCCGCCAGTATCGCTCTTCCCCCTAGTGGCCTCGATGAAGTGCGGCCGCCGAAACGGCCGCCGCCGGTGAATCCGCCGCATGTGTGACGCGGCGCAATCCAGCCTCGATGAAGTGCGGCCGCCGAAACGGCCGCCGCCGTCTGTTTCGCTCGCTGCTGATGAAACTTACGAAGCCTCGATGAAGTGCGGCCGCCGAAACGGCCGCCGCCTGCAGTCGTAAAGGTCGGGGCCGACACCGCCAAAGCCGCCTCGATGAAGTGCGGCCGCCGAAACGGCCGCCGCTCGCCGGCTTTAGTGAGGGCTTGGCCGCTGCGACGCCTCGATGAAGTGCGGCCGCCGAAACGGCCGCCGCAGCATTAGGCGACCCCGACCTGCTGCGGGTCATCGCGCCTCGATGAAGTGCGGCCGCCGAAACGGCCGCCGCTGTCGGCCATCTTGGAGCCCCCTGGACCGCATCTGCGCAAGCCTCGATGAAGTGCGGCCGCCGAAACGGCCGCCGCGGTGGGCCGCGACGTCATCAAATGCGCGTCGTGCGGGCCTCGATGAAGTGCGGCCGCCGAAACGGCCGCCGCGTTCGCTTTGGTGCGCGGATAAGCGTTGGGGCACGGTGCCTCGATGAAGTGCGGCCGCCGAAACGGCCGCCGCGGGGACCCCCCAACCGGCGCAGTGCTCGATGCGGCCAGCCTCGATGAAGTGCGGCCGCCGAAACGGCCGCCGCCTCGCAGCGAGGCACCCCTAAGCGCGTAGCCGAGCGCCAGGCCTCGATGAAGTGCGGCCGCCGAAACGGCCGCCGCTTGAACCGCTGCTGCTGCTCCGGCGAAAGAAGTTGAGGGGCCTCGATGAAGTGCGGCCGCCGAAACGGCCGCCGCGTTTGACAACTGGCTGATGGGGCCGGTACGGGATGCGGCCTCGATGAAGTGCGGCCGCCGAAACGGCCGCCGCGTGAGTCTGCGGGCTTTTTCCGACCACTTGTGCGGGAGCCTCGATGAAGTGCGGCCGCCGAAACGGCCGCCGCTGTGACGAATCCGCCGCCCCGTCGACCACCGCTCGAGCCTCGATGAAGTGCGGCCGCCGAAACGGCCGCCGCCCATAATTGGGTGGAAAAGGGGACGCGATAACCGCAGCCTCGATGAAGTGCGGCCGCCGAAACGGCCGCCGCGCGATCCCCTGGTATCCGTGCTCGGGATGCCCCAGGCCTCGATGAAGTGCGGCCGCCGAAACGGCCGCCGCGGGCGAACCACGGAGGCGGCGCCTGCTAGTTTCACTGGCGCCTCGATGAAGTGCGGCCGCCGAAACGGCCGCCGCCGCCGGGCAGCCGTATCGCCCGTAGCTGTCCGCGCTGCCTCGATGAAGTGCGGCCGCCGAAACGGCCGCCGCATGGCCTGCAGTACGCTAAGGAGCAGGGCTTTATCACGCCTCGATGAAGTGCGGCCGCCGAAACGGCCGCCGCACGTGGTGGCGAAAGTTGCGCGCAGCCAAGTTATTTGGCCTCGATGAAGTGCGGCCGCCGAAACGGCCGCCGCTAAATGCCGGCCAGGAGTGTACTGCTCGTCCAGCCCGCCTCGATGAAGTGCGGCCGCCGAAACGGCCGCCGCCTGGTGCACCAGTCCGTCTGCTCGAAGTAGGCAGGGCCTCGATGAAGTGCGGCCGCCGAAACGGCCGCCGCTCGGCCGGGTTGGCGATATCGGAGCCGGTGCTGCTAGCCTCGATGAAGTGCGGCCGCCGAAACGGCCGCCGCCGCTTGTAGAACAAGCATGTAATTGTGGAATGCAACCCGCCTCGATGAAGTGCGGCCGCCGAAACGGCCGCCGCCGGCCCTCGTAGGCGGCCCCGCTAGCAATCTCCTCGGTGCCTCGATGAAGTGCGGCCGCCGAAACGGCCGCCGCCCGCACGTCGGCGCCTTCTGCTCGGCGCGCAAATAAATTGCCTCGATGAAGTGCGGCCGCCGAAACGGCCGCCGCTCGTCTGCAGATCAGCTCGCGCACGGTCCAGCGCTGGGCCTCGATGAAGTGCGGCCGCCGAAACGGCCGCCGCGTGGCGGACATCATCGACATCATGGCAAGTCCAGCAAGCCTCGATGAAGTGCGGCCGCCGAAACGGCCGCCGCAAGTCCTCGACGCGTTCGCCATCACCGCGTCACCCAGCCTCGATGAAGTGCGGCCGCCGAAACGGCCGCCGCGCGGCCCGGGGTTGATGATGTGATGCGAATGTTGCGCCTCGATGAAGTGCGGCCGCCGAAACGGCCGCCGCCGGGGTCGCACCGTTGTCCATGAACCGCTGCTTGCCTCGATGAAGTGCGGCCGCCGAAACGGCCGCCGCGCGTACATGGCGAGCTGCGCGCCGGTGGAATGCGGGCCTCGATGAAGTGCGGCCGCCGAAACGGCCGCCGCCGACTGCACTGCGAAACCGGGCCGGCCGTCGCATGGGCCTCGATGAAGTGCGGCCGCCGAAACGGCCGCCGCATGCGACCGACATTTCCGGCACTGTCACCGACGAGCCTCGATGAAGTGCGGCCGCCGAAACGGCCGCCGCTCGTGTCGGCGTCGGGTGTCATCGTCGGCAGTTGCGGGCCGCCTCGATGAAGTGCGGCCGCCGAAACGGCCGCCGCCATCCGTCGGCCGGGGGGAATGGTTCGGCGCTCGCCTCGATGAAGTGCGGCCGCCGAAACGGCCGCCGCCACTACTTCGCCGACCTCTTTCCGCGGGTGTCGTTAAGCCTCGATGAAGTGCGGCCGCCGAAACGGCCGCCGCCTGCTTCCGCGGCATTTCCGCCCACACGGTGGTGATGGCCTCGATGAAGTGCGGCCGCCGAAACGGCCGCCGCCGTTACATGCTTCATCATCGATCACGCCTTTCCCATGCCTCGATGAAGTGCGGCCGCCGAAACGGCCGCCGCCGTACACGTTCACGGTGCGCGGCGGAGCGGCTGGAAGCCTCGATGAAGTGCGGCCGCCGAAACGGCCGCCGCCTGGCGCTAACTTGGCTGGCGCTAGCCTGGTCAGTGCGCCTCGATGAAGTGCGGCCGCCGAAACGGCCGCCGCCTGCGTACTAAGCGGGTTAGCACTGCTGGACCGCGCCTCGATGAAGTGCGGCCGCCGAAACGGCCGCCGCCGTCGCCGGGGTCCGCGAAATGGTCGCTGCCGTCGGGCCTCGATGAAGTGCGGCCGCCGAAACGGCCGCCGCATGACGCAGATGGCGTATGGTGGCGCTTATGACGAGCCTCGATGAAGTGCGGCCGCCGAAACGGCCGCCGCATGCGATGACCCAAACTGCGGAGGTGACTGGTGAGCGCCTCGATGAAGTGCGGCCGCCGAAACGGCCGCCGCAGCCTGGCCAATTCTATGCTCCTGACCAGGCCGTTGAAACCCCTTCGCGAGGGCCCGCGTAGGTCAGACCCATAAGGTGGTCAGCGTCAGGCGTTCAGTACACGCGAAACATGCCCTGACGAGGATAGATGGCGCGCGAGAGCCTGCTGGAAATATCGTTTCCACGCGGGTCTCGCGAGGCAGATTAGTTTAGGTGACAATCGGGCCGCTGGTCATGATCGGTCGGGACCGTCCGATGAACGCGAACCTCCCATGATCGACATTCTGGACCAACCCGAGGTCGCAGAGCAGCACCGAGTCCAGGGCGGTGACGATAATCGTGGATATTTCGTTCTTGAGACGCGCAATGCGTGCCGGGCTCGCATCGACGACGAAAACGCTGTACTGGACGCGATCACCGTGCCGCTCCAAGCGTTTTGCGAGTCGGTCACGTCTGCGATCGTCGGGTATATCGTAGGCAATCAAAAAACGGCGCGCGTCGCTCCGACTCATCGCGTCGCTACTCCGGTGTACTTGGCCTGGCTGCCGTCGATATACCCGAGTACCATCCGCGCCTGCACTTCGATTGCTCGACGCCAGGTGACTTTGTACTTGAAAACCGGATGCGTGAATTCGGTGGCTAATCGACGCTCATATGCCGACAGCAGCGCCTTGCGGCCGCTGTCTCGCAGTCGGCAAGACCCGAGAGCACTGCTGAAGCCAGATTCGGTGATCTCCCCGTTGTTAATTGCGGTCAGCACTACCGCATCGCCGAGCGGTGCACGAAACTCCTCCATCAGGTCAAGTGCCAACGCCGGCTTGTTGCGGTTGCTACTGTGCAGAAAGCCTGCATGCGGATCAAGTCCGCAGGCCGCGACCGCCCGGATGGTTTCAGCAACAAGTACGCCGTACACAAAGTTCAGTGCGACATTCAACGGATCCAACGCCCCTCTGCCGGCCCGGCCGGGCCACCGCGCCAAAAACACCTCAGCCTGCCTAGGTCGCAACATCGTCGAGAAGCTTGCGAAGTACCGCGCGGCGGCCTCACCCTCGAAACCGTACAACGCCCCGAGCGTTTCAGCGCTTAGAGCCGTACGTTGCAGCATTCGCAAATAGGAAACAGTTGCGGGCGCATCGCCGTTGCGACGCAACAACGTTGCCTGGTTAGCGATCTTGGCGCCGATAAACTCGCGCGCCAAAGCGAGTCGTCCTTCCGCGGATGCCTGGTGCTGTCGCACCCGCGCGAGTCCGTTGGGCGTATTCGCTGTGTGCCCCCATCCGATGACACGGCCTGTTCCAGAACACCAGACAATCGTGAGTCCGCGCCACAAGAGCTCCCTAATCAGTGCGCTTGACAAGTCGATGTTGCCATGAACAACGAGACCCGAAACGCGTTCCAATGGAAACGATGCCACTTCCTCGCCACGTGCAGACACGCAAAGCCGGCCATGACGAATGGATGCGCGGCTACCCGAAGTTGCGAGATGGATGATTTGGCTATCCGGGTCAGCTGCGTGAATACGCCGTATCACCGGATTCTGTGCTCGTTCCTCCGGTAGGCAAACTCCCACGTGCGAACACCTCATGCACCGAGGGTCGTCTTCGAGGGGCGCGGGCGCGGTCGACGACTGCAGCGTTGCCCTGGTCTTGGACACCTCGGCCCGAGCAGCGTCGAAGTCCTTGGTGCTGAGGGCCACCGGGACGTACTTGTGATGCGTGGTGAAGTAAACACCGTGCTCGACGACGGTGTGACCCATCGCCTCGAGGCATGCACTCTGCAACGCCAGTTGCACTCGCATGGTGTCAGTTGGTTCCGCCTCCCTCCGGACGGGAGTTGCCTTGTACTCAACCACTCGCAGAGACCCGTCGTGGTCCTCCACTGCGTCGGCGCGGCCTGTGATTCCCCAAGCGGGGTGGGCGATATCGACTGACCTGTGCCTACCGCCACGCGAATTCGCAGGATTGTCGGTAGCGCGGTGTGATAGCTCCCCAACCGACATCTGGTACGTGTCAGTTTGCTCGCCGGCGGCCTCGAGCCAGGCCCGTCGCGGGCAGAAAACGTGATGCGAGACCAAGCTAATCGGGAGAGGGTCTGGCGCGGTCATAGTTGGCCACCCAGTGGAATTGCCACACCATCCAGGACTTGACGCTCTGGTGCGCTCGGGTTGTCTGACACATCAACGGGGAACCGAATTAATGCGCGGATACCCCTATCCGCTAGCCACTTTCGCGACACAGCGGCAGCAATCTCATCAAGCGGTTTTGAATTCTGAGCGACGCTACCGACAACAAAGAGGTGCATTGACGCAATGATCGTCCGAAGCCGGGCAAGAGTGGTTGGTCTAGTAGGAGCCGGCAGGAAGACGAAGGTAGGGTGCGTGCGCTTGCCTGGAACGTATGTCCCAGCTGTAACCGACTGCGCGTCGGTGTGATGCACAACCGGGAACTGACTGATTCCCCACAACGTGCACCATACGAGCGCGTTGTCCACTGGACCTGGTCGGGCGAATCCCGTCGCGCTACGGGAATCCGGCTGATTCCTAGCTACCTCATCGTTAATAGTGCCGCCCGTCAGGCCAGACAACACCTCCTCGACCTGGCGGGCCGCTACGCAATTTGCAACCGGGAGTAGCCGGTTGCCGACGAACTCCTCTCCTCGGTTTCGCGTCTTCATTTCCCACCGGCTCGCACCTCCGTCCGGAGACTTGTCGGCAAGCCAATAAGACGGCTCACCGAGCGCGCCGACCATCCGCAGGTCGAGCCAGTTATGACCGGCAACCAATCGATCCAGCGCTGCGTGACGAGTTGTCTGCAGATGGCGCCAAGCCGACGGCGAAGAAGGCGCCTTAATCCGTGGACTGAAGGCGGCGGTTGTCCTTTCCTCGTGCTCGAGCTGCGCAGCAAGCCAACTATCTGGTGAAGCACGCTTGGTCGCATGCCGATGCACGGCTTCGGCGACTGCTCGCGGCTCTCGACCCGCATCTAGTTGCGGGTGTGGAATTCGTTCGTCGGTCCACCACACCCGGGCGCTCACTGCGAGTTCGGATTCGCAGATCGCCGCTAGGCCGAATAAAGCGAAATGGCTCAGCGCGCTCGTTATCGATCCCGCGGGCGTGAAGACGCTCATCGCCCCTCCGCTGACACTTGTCCATCCGCAGCGCGCAGGATTGCTTCCATGTACGCACATCCCCACACACCCCAACATTGGTGTGTGGACTCGATGACTACGTCCCAGTCACCGATGTCGAAGAGTTTCACCGCATGTTGGATCACTCGGCCCTCCTCATCGCAAGAAAGCAAGCCATCGGAAACGTGGGGGAAGTCTGGACGCCCATAGCCGTGGCTCGTCCCGACCAAACGCAGAACAAGGTCGCGACAATCCGACGCGTCGAGTTCAGTCGAGGCAATGGCGGCTGACAGCTGCTCATGCCGCCATTGGGTCGGTAGACCACCAGCGTTCTGAGCCCGCGCGACCTGGCGGATCGATCCGGTGTGACTCTTAGCGAGGAGGTATCGATCCGGTTCGGAGTTACCGAGCCTGAAACGCTGAAACCGCCTGTCACGCTTACCCACATCGTGGAACCGCCCAGCGTCAGATAACGCATCCTGAAGGGGTGCCGACAGGCCGACACCCAGCGCCAGGGCACGGGCTCGTTCGGCGACGGCAGCGTTATGCGCGTCAAGTAGCACCGGGCTCGGAGACGGTGTCCATACCTGCTGTGTGGACTCTCCGACGTCGGCCGGCTGCTGCACCACCGATATAACCAGCCAACGCGATTCGGGATCTTCAAGACCGCCAAAATCAATTGACATGTTGGTCGCGTTACTTCGCAGGTCTTCGGTGAACATCGCGAGACGGGCGTCATCGTCTCGATACGAGTAAAGAAGCTGCGCGACCTCGACATCGTCGAACTCACCACCGGACGACGCGATCAGGTCTGCGAAATCATCCAATAGCCTATCCACCTGATCGGACATCCCTGCGACGAATCGGGCCACCCGCTTGGCCCCTTCTTGCCGGACGACGTCTTCAAAGACGTCGCTGCCTTCTTCGCTCGGCGTCGGCGTCACAACCCCAGCCGTGCAGATCTTGTGTCGGCAGTCTACGATTGCGATGTCGCCAGGCTTGAGGTCGCTAGTGTCACCGATTGGGCGGATCTCGTTGTCCCGGAAAAGGAATGCACGTCGTGGCGCCATGTCGGTGTTGCCGCTCAGTATCGACGATATGAGCGTCCTGGTCGTGCCCAGCGTCGCCGGATAGATCTCGCGCTGGATCGGCGGAGTCACACTAAGCAGCCCGATCGCGGCGGAGTCGTCCACTGGCAGGAGTGCTCGTGCCACCACACCGGACGTCACTTCGTCGGGCTCCAATGAGTCGCGCAGCCAAAGCTCGAGGTCGGGTTCGTCGAACAGGTCGGCGCCGGTGCGACTTAAGAACCACGCATCGTATGGCTCCAGACGTTGCAACAATGTCCGCTGCGGATGCTGGACGGGCGGTTGGGATTCGGTGAGCGCCCACGGCGACATGCCCCGTGGGTCGGCTTCACGCTCGCCGAGCCACTCCCACGTCCGGCGGACGTGCTCGGACGCATCGACGTCGCCAGTTCGAACATAGGGCGGAACCGTGAGAGCCCGCCGATCCTTACAATCTAAGTTCGCGGACAATAGCGGTGACTCCGGCGCTGGACCGATCACTACAACTTCTGTCCTGTCCACCTTGCCAACGCGATTCACCCTGCCGGCTCGCTGGGCGAGCGCCGATGCCGGGGCGAGTTCTGTCACTAGTGCCGAGAAATCGATGTCCACGCCGACCTCGAGTGTCTGGGTTGCGACCAAAACATCGACATCGGGATTGCCCAGCACAGTAAGCAGATTCGGCCGCCTTGACTCGAGCACGGCGCGGTCGTACGGCCTCATCCGACCGACGAGCAGTTCGACGAGCAAACCACTGCTCCTAAGGCGAGTTGCGATGTCGGTTGCAAGGGTGACTGTGTTGACAACGCAGCCGACGGTGGGACCGAATTCCTGATGTAGCCGAATCGTCTCTCCCACCAGGACATCTATGTATTGGGTGCGGCTAGCGCCACCACGCGACGGTGGCCAGGTTGCTGCGCTTATGCGCTGCACCGGTTTCGGCGTCGTTAGCCTGCGCGTTAGCTCATCGTCGTTGCCAGCGATGTCCGCCGATTCGACGCGGATCTCAACTCGCTCTTCGTCCACAAATGACGAGTCGGTGGGGGTGGCGGTAGTTTCGACGACCTGCAGGCCCGGTACACCAATCGCTGTGCTGTGGGATCGCGCGAACTGAGCCACTCGTCGAGCGGTCAGTAGCAACTGGTGGTTCAGATGCGCCTCGTCCAACACAATCGCCGCATCGTAGACGAGCAGTCCCGCCTCGCGAGGCCGGGCGAGACGCGATGTCCCGTAACCGCGAAACAACACGCGGCTTCCCCACATATCGGGCGTGGCGCAGATGATCTGGCACGCAGACGGGTCCGCGACCCAACCACGGCGCGGGGGAACACCTCCGCGAAGGTCCACAACATCGAACACCGGGTGGTCGCTGTCTGTCGGATCCCCGATCCGAAGTGAGCGTAAAGCGGTCGCGATCTTACCCAGCAGCGACCCGGGGGGCGCATTGTTAAGTGATTCCTGGATCCGCTGTGCCCGTTGGGCCTGATTGTCGACCAACGCGCGCCGATTCACGACAAGAGCCAGCCGCCGTGGCACTCGGGCAATCTCGCGCATGGCCGACAGGGCGACGGCGAAGATATGGATATCGACGACACTCGACTTCCCGGCGCCAGTGGGTGCGATGATCCTCCCCGGCCAGCACCCAGTAGTCGCGAGCTCGTCGAATAACCGACGCTGCCATGCAAACGGCCGGTGGCCGTCGTTGAATGCGGCAAAGAATGCATCGAAGTCTTCGGTGCGTAAGACCATCACGCATCCTCCGCGGGATCAGCAAATCCATCAGCAGGAGAGTCCACAGGGACCAGCAACCCGCCACCCAAGTGCCGGCTCTGACCGATCGCGACGAGGGTCCGATCCGCTGCGAGCCCGCCCAGACTGAGCGTTGCGCGGTAGGGTTGCACCAGAATTTGTTTCGGTGTCTTGTGCACCCACGCAGCGACGTCGGAGGTGTGCAGGAGCCGCGCCTCATGCACTTTGACTCCGTAATCCACGGTTCGGGCAGCGATCTCCTCGAACCATCGGCTGCTGTCCCGACGCGGGGCGACGATGTCACGCCAGACCAGACCAACCGATACACGAGCGGCGTCACGCAGAGTCCACCGGCTCCGTGAACCGCCGACACCGTGTCCCCGCCGCTGAGGCGAGGTTTCAGGAACAGCAACGGGATTGGTTGTCCATCGCCGTGCATGGCCCGGCAAAGGCGGGTGCCAAAACTCGTCACCACGGACCGTCACCGGAGTCCCCAGAACTGCATGCCTGCCCTCCAGGGAGAATCTGCGCAATCCGGTGAGCGCATGATGCAGGGGCGCTAGCTCCTCTGAGGATGCGTCACTAGGAATCAGCAAAGCGAAAGCGCCGGACGCCATCCCGTGCTGTGCGAGCATCCCTGCCGGCAAGAATTGGATTGCTAATCGGTTTGCCGGTTGCCGGACCCCTTTTGCGTAGGCACCCGTGATGAGCGGCGGCGCGCCGAAACCGATCCGCGCGATGAGAGCGCGGTGCAATGCTGTGCACCAGCGGACTCGGTGCGCTGGCTGGATCGTGCGTGCAGTGGCCAAGAGCACCACCGTTGCCCAGGGTGCATCGGTCGGCGCGGCCCCCCGAGGCCGATAGCGTCGCGATTCCACCGCCTGGCGGGTTGGGGTAGGCGGTGAAGGGTTTTCGTCTGTTTTGTGGCGGTCGCCCGCGATCGACGGCGACTTGCCGTTAGCGGTCGTGTGCGCTGCTGTAAGCGCTGCGGTGCGGCCGGTAGTGGGCACCCGAAGGTCGGTTCCACCCGCGACAAAGATCGATGCGCCGCTATCGAGGGAATGCGTCGGCTCGATGTCAGTCACCACGAGCCGCACCGGGCTCGTCGCTTCGCCAAGGCAGCCGACGTCGGCGCAAAGCTCTTCCAGCGCGGCCCTCACGGCCTCTGGTATCCCATGGTCCCAGCACCATCCCACAGGCCCGTCGACCGCATACCCATCGGAAAACGGCCGTCCGCCAATCTTGTCCGTCCAGGCGCCGCCCTCCTTCCTGATCACACCCTCGCGGCGGAATGCAGTGATTGGCAATGCCGCTACTGGGTACACACGCGGCAGCCGAATGCCGGTGGGCGGGTTGGCATCTAGCCACTCAAGCGCAGCTATCGCTTTGGCAGACGCATGCAGACCCGATTTGTCGTGGACTGCCGTGCTGCCCTGACCGGCCGCATTCAACAGGGCCGCGTGCAATCGCGCAGGGTCGGGAAGCTGATCCGGCGAACCATCCGGTCGGTGACCGGTGAACGTGCCGAGCAGGAATGTCGCCTCGATTCCGATTGCCACCGGATCACTCCTCGGCTGACTCAGCGGTCGCTGCCGAGTAAATCACCGGGTTGCCGACAACCTCGAAGACCTGACCATGCCAGTCGACATTCGCGCGCCGTTCCGCCTCGGCAAGCGCCTCCGCCAAGAGCTCGTCGGCACCGGCGATCGAAAGTGCTTCAAGCGCAATATGTTTCCCGCCACGAGCATCAAGCCTGACAGAGGCCGGCCCTTTTTCGACCAGGTCGCAATTCGCACGCAGATTGAGCTCCGAATCCGACCGCGCTAGCCCCGCCAACGCGTATGCGGCAAGCAGTGCGCGGCAAGCCACGTCGCCCCCGGAGTCGCTGCCGAACCGAAGTTGTCGCAGGGCGGCGAAACTGAGCACGTGGGTCCGAATGATTCGGCTGCACGCGACCACACCGAGGTTCTCAAGTGTCGGCGGTATCCCGCCAAGTCCGAGTACCGAGCCCGAGTTGCCCTTCTCGCCACGCCTCTTCGCCGCTTTCTCGATCTTGTCGATTAGCTTCGGACTCAACTCCTCACTCTGGTCAGACATGACGGCCAGCAGGTCATCACCGACCAACTGCACGCTCATCCCAACAGGGTCGACCCGCGCGCCGCCTCTTCGCGGCGGGTTGGTGGCTCTGTCGTCCTGGCTGGCGAGCACGCCGATGATCTCGCCGACCAGCGCGCTGCGGTAGCGGCCCTGCCGAGTCTTGCGGGTAGAGTCCCATGCGCCGAACACGAGACTGCCTGGGCTCAGCTCGAGGAGGGCACGCGCGTTCGCGGGTGACGCGTCACGCGCCGATCGGAACGTGGGATTTGCCGTAACCGGCTGTCCGCCGACCGTTCCCGCGCGAATATGTCCGTCAAAGGCGCGGTGTGGAAGCTCCAGGTCCGTAAACACCGCTTCACCCCCGAAGTAAGTTACCTGCATGCGAGGAACGCGACCGATGATTGGATGTCCGTCGCGGATGTCGTTCAGGATGGCCACTTCCATGCGGTTGGCTTGACTTTGCTTGCTATCCAGAATGGCTGTGGTCACGGGCTTGCCATCGACGAATCGTGTCTCGTAGGCGAACGTCGGCTTGGTGCCGTCAACGTACCGGGCTGGCGCAACGCCGGCATGGGGGCCGCCCGCGGGAGCGAGCTCGGTGACGGAGATGTACGCACTGGAGCCGCCTGGCGAGCACGCCTCGTAAAGCTGTGAGTAGTCCAGTGTGGGCATGCTGATCCTTCCGTTTGCAGGGGTACGAGTAGTTCGAGGTCACCTATTCGTATTCGTCTGATTTGTGCATGATGCACCCGCCGTCTGACAAGCCTCTCGGTCCGCCGAGCGGTCGGATTGAAGTGCAGGCATCGATGAGGTGCAACGTGACGTGATGTGCCTGCGTCAGTGGATAGGAGTTTAGGCATGCAGGTACGTCCTGTCAACCATTGCATGTATGTTTTGATTTTGCGTTACCACTCTGGCTTGCCGTCCGCAGCTGACACGCCGATGCCGACCAAGCCCTTGTTAGAGTTGGGTCGGATCGCCGCACTTCATTCAGGCATGCATTGGTTCAACGGATTTCTCCGCGTGTGGCGACGATGGCCAAACGGCTGCTTCTGTAAAGGGGCGGAGCAGGTTTCCGCCCCTTTACGCGTCGTAATCAGCCGCTGAGTTCGCCACGGTTCCCATGCAAGATCGCTCACGTTCGAGCCCGGCGCGCGGTGACCGTGAAGCTCCTGTTGCGAGCACCCAGCGCCAGCGCCTCGCCAGCGAGTGTCCAAGCTGTTCTCTGAACGAATCGCGTTGTGCTAGAGTTTAATTCGTTGTCAAATCACCGATGGCCTACACAGATATCGCGCCAGGTTCCACCAGCGGGCTTCCGATGAGCCCCACCGCGCCGGCGGTGGCCACACACATCGACGGCCCGTGCGGCAGGGTGCGGACGCCCCATGGCGTCACCATCACGCCGCACACCGCGGTCAGCAGCGGCGCGGCCAGCGCCGCTAGAAACCACACCTCGACGCCGAAGCAACCGGTCAGCCCACCCAGGCCGATCGCCAGCTTGACGTCACCGGCGCCCATCGCGGCCGGGGCCGCCAGGTGCACCAGCAGGTACACCCCGGCCAATGCGGCCGCCCCGGCCAGCGCCGG
The DNA here is from genome assembly GCF_010730055.1 of Mycobacterium shinjukuense. Taxonomy (NCBI): domain Bacteria; kingdom Bacillati; phylum Actinomycetota; class Actinomycetes; order Mycobacteriales; family Mycobacteriaceae; genus Mycobacterium; species Mycobacterium shinjukuense. Next base: position 2,127,056 of record NZ_AP022575.1, read on the forward strand.
CAAACCGTGGCCGGCGAACACGGCGACCAGCAGGATCACGCCCGCCCCCGGCAGGGTCAGCGTGTTGGGTAGCCGGCGCTGCCGGATGTCGTAGACGCACAGGGCTGCCATCCAGAGCAACACCGTCCCCGCCAGCATGCTGGGGCACGCTAGTCCAACGCGGCCAGCGCGCAAGTCATCGCTTCGCGGGGCGCGGGCAACCCGGTGAACTGCTCCACCTGGGCGAATGCCTGATGCAGCAACATCTGCAGGCCGCTGATCACCCGCCCGCCCGCCGCGGCGACCGCGGCGGCCAGCGGCGTGGGCCACGGGTCGTAAACCGCGTCCAGCAGCACCGGGACGGCGGCCAAGGTGCCGGCGTACCGCGATGCCACGCCCGCCGGAAGGGTGCTCACCAGCACCCCCGCGGCCGCCACCTCCGCGGCCAACCGGTCGTCGTCGAGGCCGCAGAACCGGGTCGGCACGCCGACCCGGGTGCCCAGGTCCACCAGCCGGGCGGCCTTGTCCGGGTTGCGCGCAACGACGGTGACGCCGGTGACACCGAGTTCGGCCAACGCCACCACCGCCGCCGGTGCGGTACCCCCGGACCCCAGCACCAGCGCGTGCCCGGACACCGTCCCCAACGCCCCGGCGACGCCGTCGATGTCGGTGTTGTCGGCCCGCCAGCCGCGCGCCGTCCGCACCAGGGTGTTGGCCGAACCGACCAGGTCCGCGCGCGCGGTGTGCTCGTCGGCGAACCGCAGCGCGGCGAACTTGCCCGGCATGGTCACCGACACGCCCACCCACTCCGGGCCGAAGCCGCCCACCACACCGGGCAGTTGCTCGGCGCCGCATTCGATGCGCTCGTAGGTCCAGTCGTGCAGGCCCAGCGCGCGGTAGGCGGCCAGGTGCAGTTGCGGGGACCGGGAATGGGTGATCGGCGAACCGAGCACGCCCGCCTTATTGGGCGCCGAGCTAGCGCGTGCTGTCGAGGACACCGTTGTGCTTGGCCAGCTCGATATTCGCCAGATGCTGGTGATAGTCCCGGGTGAACAGCGTCGTCCCCTGGGTGTCGATGGTGACGAAGTACAACCAGTCACCCGGCTGTGGGTGCTCGGCGGCGCGCAGCGCGTCAACGCCGGGCGAACAGATCGCGGTGGCCGGCAGCCCCTCGGACACATAGGTGTTCCACGGCGTGCGCTGGGCACGGTCGGCGTCGCTGGTGGCCACCTCCCGGCGGTCCAGCGGGTAGTTCACCGTCGAGTCGAACTCCAGCGTGCGATGCTCGCGCAGCCGGTTGTAGATGACCTGCGCCACCTTCGGGAAATCCTGCGTGTTGGATTCCTGCTGCACCAGCGAGGCCACCACCAGGATGTCGTAGGGCGACAGGCTCAGCGCCTTGGCGGTGTCCACCAGACCCGATTTCATGTACTCCACGGCTCCGGCGCTGATCAGCGTCGCCAGGATGGTCTGCGCCGAGGCCCCCGGATCGACGTTGAAGGTCCCCGGCGCGATCAGGCCCTCGATCCGGCGATGGTCATTGCCCAGCTCCAGCACCGGCTCGACCGCCCAGGGCGGCACCGCCAGCATCGTCGGGGTGCCCTTGCTGACCGCGGCACGCAGATCCGCCACCGACACGCAGCGTCGGTTACCGTCGAGATCCACGCAGGTCGCCTGGGAGATCAGGGTGAGAATGCCGGGGTTGACGACGTTGGTCTTCATATCGGTGGTGTCGTCGAGCTGCCGCCCCTCCGGAATGACCAGCTTGCCCACCCTGTTCTTGGGGTCCGCCAGCCGGGCGACCGCGGCCGCCGCCGGAATCTCGGTGCGCATCCGATAGAACCCGGGCTGGATCAACGCGATCGCGGCGTTGCCGTGCGCGGCGTCGACGAACGCCCGCACGGTGGCCACCACGCCGCGGTCGTGCAGCGTCTCCCCCACCGCGGTCGTCGAATCACCGGCCCGTATCTGGATGACGATGTCCCTCTTGCCGGTCCCGGTGTAGTCGTCACCGGAACCCGACAGCACGTGCCACAGCTTCGAGCCCACCACCACAGCCGCCACCACGACCACGACCACCAGGCCGCCCACGAACCCGCCGGCGACGCGCCGCCGGCGGGTGATTCGTTGTGCCCGCCTGCGATCCGCACGGGTCTTGCGGTGCCGAGTGGGCCGGACCGCGACGGGCTGGGCCCGGTGGCGGTGGTGCTCACCCATCGGCGCCTTCCTGAGCCACCCGTGCGGCCAGCACGGTGCGGCGTTCATCCAGCCAGCCCTGCAGGATGGCCACCGCGGCGGCCTGATCGATCACCGAACGCTGATCCCGAGCCCGCACACCCGCCGCGCGCAGTGCCCGCTGCGCGCTCACCGTGGTCAGCCGCTCGTCGGCCAGCCGCACCGGCGTGGGCGCGATTCGCACAGCCAGCGCCTCGGCCAGCTCGATCGCATCGCGGGCCGCGGCCCCGGTGCGGTCGGCCAGGGTGCGCGGCAGCCCGACGATCACCTCGACGGCCTGCCGTTCGGTGGCCAGCGCGGCCAGCCGGCGCAGATGCTTGTCGCTGCGGTCGCGGCGCACGGTTTCCACCGGGGTGGCCAGTATGCCGTCGGGATCGCTGCAGGCCACGCCGATCCGCACCGTGCCCACGTCGACGCCGAGGCGGCGCCCCCGTCCGGGGTCCTGGTCTGGATCGCCGGGCCGGTCAGGCGGGCGGCGGTGTGCTTCGCCCACTCAACCGACCCGTGCTATCACGGCGATCTCGGAGCGGACCGCGTCGAGCGCGGCGTCGATCCCGGTCGGATCCTTGCCTGAGCCTTGCGCCAGGTCGGCCTTGCCGCCGCCGCGGCCCGCGACCGCCACGGCAAGCTGTTTGACCAGCTCGTTGGCCCGAATGCCGAGGTCCTGGGCGGCGGGATTGGTCGCCACCGCATACGGCACGGTGGACCTCTCCCCCTCGGCGATCAGCGCGACCACCGCCGGATCGCTGCCCAGCTTGCCGCGGATGTCGCCGACCAGGGAACGCAGGTCGGCCGCGGTCATCCCGGCGGACATGCGTTGCGCCACCACCCGGACGTTGCCGATGCGTTCGGCGCCGGCCGCCGCGTTCGCCGCGGCCGCCCGCGCGCCGGCCAGCCGCACGCGTTCGAGTTCCTTCTCGGCGGCCCGCAGCCGCTCCACCAGATTGGCCACCCGGGCAGGCACCTCAGCCGACGGAAGCTTCAGCGACGACGCCAGCCCGGCCATCAGCGCGCGTTCCTTGGCCAGGTGCCGGAACGACTCCAGCCCGACGTAGGCCTCCACCCTGCGCACCCCGGAACCGATCGACGATTCACCCAGGATCGTCACCGGGCCGATCTGGGCGGTGTTGCTCACATGGGTGCCGCCGCACAGCTCCAGCGAGAACGGTCCGCCCATCTCAACCACCCGCACCTGGTCGGGATAGCTCTCGCCGAACATTGCGATAGCGCCCATCGCCTTGGCCTTGTCGAGCTGCTCGGTGAAGGTGTGCACCTCGAAGCCGGCTTGCACGGCCTCGTTGGTCACTTCTTCGATCTGGGTGCGCTGCTGTTCGGTCAACGGCCCTTGCCAATTGAAGTCGAAGCGCAGGTAGCCCGGCCGGTTCAGCGAGCCGGCCTGAACCGCGCTGGGCCCCAGCACTTGTCGCAACGCCGCGTGCACCATGTGGGTGCCCGAGTGACCCTGGGTGGCGCCCCGGCGCCAGCCCGGGTCCACCGCCGCGATGACGGTGTCGCCCTCGACGAATTCCCCGGACTCCACGTTAACCCTATGCACAAAAAGGGTTTTGGCGATCTTTTGCACATCGGTGACCGCCGCCCGGGCGGTGCCGCTGGACCCGGTTCCGCTGATGGTTCCCTCGTCGGCGATCTGCCCACCCGACTCGGCATACAGCGGGGTGCGGTCCAGAATCAGCTCCACCCGATCGGCTTCGGCGATGTCCCCCGGCGAGCCGTGCGCCACCACCGGAACCCGCTTGCCGTCCACGAAGATGCCCAAAATCCTTGCCTCGGAAGTCAACTCGTCATATCCGGTGAACTTGGTGGGGCCGGCGTCGACCAACTCGCGGTAGGCGCTCAAGTCGGCGTGCGCGTGCTTGCGCGCGGCGGCGTCGGCCTTGGCGCGGCGGCGCTGCTGCGCCATCAGTTCGTGAAAGCCGGCCTCGTCGACCATCAGCCCGGCTTCGGCGGCCATCTCCAGGGTCAGCTCGATCGGGAAGCCGTAGGTGTCGTGCAGGGTGAAGGCGTCCGAACCGGACACCACGCCGGCGCCGGAGGACTTGGTGGCACCGGCCACCTCGTCGAACAGCTTGGAGCCCGACGCCAGCGTGCGGTTGAACGCCGTCTCCTCGGCGACGGCGATGCGGTTGATCCGCTCGAAGTCGGTGACCAGCTCGGGATAGGACGGGCCCATCGCATCGCGCACGGTGGCCATCAGATCCCCGACGATCGGGGTGTCGATGCCCAGCAGCTTGGCCGAGCGGATGACCCGGCGCAGCAACCGACGCAACACATAGCCGCGGCCGTCGTTGCCGGGGCTGACGCCGTCGCCGATCAGGATCGCGGCGGTGCGGCTGTGGTCGGCGATGATGCGGTAGCGCACGTCGTCGGCGTGATTGCCGACATCATAGGGGCGCGGCGCGCGAGCGGCCACGGTGTCGATGATCGGTCGCAGCAGATCGGTCTCGTAGACGTTGTGCACCCCTTGCAGCACCAGCGCGACCCGCTCCACCCCCATGCCGGTGTCGATGTTCTTGCGGGGCAGCGGCCCCAGGATCACATAGTCCTCTTTGCTGGTGCCCTCGCCGCGCTCGTTCTGCATGAACACCAGGTTCCACAGCTCAAGGTAGCGGTCCTCGCTGATAATCGGGCCGCCCTCGGGGCCGAACTCGGGCCCGCGGTCGTAGTAGATCTCCGACGACGGCCCACAGGGCCCGGGGATGCCCATCGACCAATAGTTGTGGGCCATGCCGCGGCGCTGAATCCGCTTGGGCGGCAGCCCGGCGATCTGCTGCCACAGCTGCGCGGCCTCGTCGTCGTCGAGATACACCGTGGCCCAGATTCTGTCCGGATCCAGTCCGTAGCCGCCGTCGGCGACGGGGTTGGTCAGCAGCGACCAGGCCAGTTCGATCGCCCGGCGTTTGAAATAGTCGCCGAACGAGAAATTGCCGGCCATCTGAAAGAACGTGTTGTGCCGGGTGGTGATGCCGACCTCGTCGATATCGGGGGTGCGGATGCACTTCTGGATGCTGGTGGCCGTGGAATACGGCGGCGTGCGCTGCCCCAGGAAGTACGGGACGAACTGGACCATGCCGGCGTTGACGAACAACAGGTTGGGGTCGTCGAGGATCACCGAGGCGCTCGGTACCTCGGTGTGGCCCGCCTTCACGAAGTGATCAAGGAACCGCTTCCTGATCTCGTGTGTTTGCACAGTTGTCGCTTCCTCGTTCCTGGTTACCAACGCCCCAATTGACTGCGCTTAGCCCTCCACAAAACTCAAACGCACCGACCGACGCGGATTATCCCGGTTGAGGTCGACCAGAACCACGCTTTGCCAGATCCCCAGCAGCGGCTCACCACCCGACACCGGCACCGTCACCGACGGTGCGACCAGCGCCGGCAGCACATGATCGGCGCCGTGACCGTAGGAGCCGTGGGCGTGCCGGTAGCGGTCGTCGCGCGGCAACAACCGGTTCAGGGTGTCGACCAGGTCCTCGTCGGAACCGGCTCCGGTCTCGATGATCGCCACACCGGCCGTCGCATGCGGGACGAACACGTTGCACAGGCCGTCGTTGTGGGTCGCGCAGAAGGCACGCACGGCGTCGGTGAGATCGACGATGCGGCGACGCGCGGTGTCCACATCCAGCACATCGGTATCCACCCGTCCCAGCCTACGGTGAGGGCTCGCCGACCCGCCAACCCGTTACCGCCTCGAGCCGGCCGTCTAGCGCCCGGATTGCCCATTGCCCCGCGCGGTCGGTCGGAGGAAGGTATTGAGTGACCGGTGGCGCCACCGGGGCGCTGCCCCGAACAGTGAAAGAGGGGTGGATCGTGTACGCGCGCTCTACCACTATTCAGGCGCAACCCCAGTCCATCGACACCGGGATTGCGCATGTTCGCGATGTGGTTATGCCCGCGCTGCAGGAGATGGACGGGTGCGTCGGCGTATCCCTTTTGGTCGACCGGAGATCCGGCCGCTGCATCGCCACCAGCGCCTGGGAGACCGCGGAGGCGATGCGTGCCACCGGGGAACAAGTCACGCCTATCCGTGATCGGTGCGCGGAGATGTTCGGCGGCACCGCCGCCGTCGAGGAGTGGGAGATCGCGTCGATGCATCGCGACCACCGCTCGGCCGACGGTGCCTGTGTGCGGGCGACCTGGGTCAAGGTGCCACCGGACCAAGTTGACCAGGGCATCGAGTATTACAAGTCGTCCGTGCTGCCGCAGATCGAGGCCCTCGACGGGTTCTGCAGCGCCAGCCTGTTGGTCGACCGCGCCTCCGGGCGTGCGGTGGCCTCCACGACGTTCGACAGCCTCGCCGCGATGGACCGCAACAGGGAGCAGGCGACCGCCCTCAAGACCAGGTCGCTGCGCGAGGCGGGCGGCGAGGAACTCGATGAGTGCGAGTTCGAACTGGCGCTGGCGCACCTGCGGGTACCCGAACTGGTCTGATCAAGATTCCGGCGGCCATACCGGCCAAACTCGATGAGCAATTCCTGACTCCGCGCCGAGCGTGCACTGGTTGCGGGGACACGCCGGGCGATGCCGCCGTGGTTGCACGTTCGGCGGGCGAGCTGTGCGTGCCGCTGGTGCGCCCGACCGCGTGGACGAGCGTCACCTATGACCACGGCGCCGGCGGCACCGGCGGGCTGCTGCTCGGCAATGACGGCAACAACGGGTTGCCGTAGGCCGCCGGCGGCACACACGGGTCGGGCTAAATCCAGGTGATGTAGCAGCCGGAACACCCGCACGTACCACCGCCTGCTGTTCGGCTGCCTGCGCCCCGACATCAACCAGGATTCGTGCCTGGCTGCAGCCGCCGAAACGGCACCGGCAGCTACCCCAGACAAGCCCCCGACAAGCATTGCCAGGGCCATTCGGTAGGAGGAAGGTAATCGGTGGGACCGGTGGCGCCACCGGGGCGCTGCCCCGATAACAGGAGGGGTCGATCGTGTACGCACGCTCTACCACCATCCACGCGCAGCCCTTGTCGGTCGACATCGGTATTGCGCATGTTCGCGATGTCGTCATGCCCGCCCTCCAGGAGGTCAACGGGTTTGTTGGGCTGTCACTGCTGGTCGACCGACAGTCCGGCACATGCATCGCCACCAGCGCCTGGGAGACCCTGGAGGCGATGCGCGCAAGCGCCACGCGGGTGGCGCCCATCCGCGACCGCGCCGCGCTGATGTTCGCCGGCAGCGCCCGGGTCGAAGAGTGGGAAATCGCCGTGCTGCACCGGGATCACCGGTCGCAGGACGGAGCGTGCGTGCGCGCCACCTGGCTCAAGGTGGTGCCGGACCAGCTTGGCCGGTCCCTGGAGTTCTACCGGACGCACGTCCTGCCCGAGATGGAGGATCTGGACGGATTCTGCAGCGCCAGCCTGATGGTCGACCACCCGGCACGCCGACGCGCGGTGTCGTGCTCGACGTTCGACAGCCTGGACGCCATGGCCCGCAACCGCGACCGGGCCAGCGAGCTGCGCAGCAGGCGTGTCCGGGAGCTGGGAGCCGAGGTGCTCGACGTCGCCGAATTCGAGCTGGCGATCGCGCACCTGCGGGTGCCCGAGCTGGTCTGAGCTCAGCTGCGCTGATTGCGCCGCTGGTTGCGGATGATCGCCCGCAGCCGGTCCAGGCGGCCGACGATCTCGCGCTCACCGCCGCGGCCGGTGGGCCGGTAGTAGTCCACGTTCACCAGCTCGTCCGGCGAATATTGTTGGGCGACAACGCCATCCGGGTCGTCGTGGGAGTATTTGTAGCCCTGCGCGTTGCCCAGCGCGGCGGCCCCCGAGTAGTGCCCGTCGCGCAAATGGGCCGGCACCAGGCCGGCCTTGCCGGCCTTGATGTCGTTCATCGCCGCGGCCAGGGCCGTGGTGACCGCGTTCGACTTTGGTGCGGTGGCCAGGTGGATGGTGGCGTGCGCCAGCGTCAGCTGGGCTTCGGGCATGCCGATCAGCGCCACCGTCTGCGCCGCGGCGACCGCGACCTGCAGCGCGGTCGGATCGGCCAGGCCGATATCCTCGCTGGCCAGGATCATCAGCCGGCGGGCGATGAACCGCGGATCCTCCCCGGCGACCAGCATGCGGGCCAGATAGTGCAGCGCGGCGTCGACGTCGGAACCGCGCACCGATTTGATGAACGCGCTGATCACGTCGTAGTGCTGGTCGCCGTCTCGGTCGTAGCGGACCGCGGCCTTGTCCAGCGACCGCTCGATGGTCGCAACCGTGACCGGCTCGTTGGTCCCCTGGGCGGCCTCGGCGGCGACCTCCAGCGCGGTCAGGGCGCGGCGGGCGTCGCCGGCCGCCTGGCGCACCAGCAGGTCGACGGCCTCGGGCGCCACCGAGATCCGCCCGCCCAAGCCGCGCGGATCCTCGATCGCGCGCCGCACCACGGCGCGGATGTCGTCGGCCGTCAGCGGCCGCAACTGCAGGATCAGCGACCGCGACAGCAGCGGGGCCACCACCGAAAACGATGGGTTCTCGGTGGTCGCGGCCACCAGCAACACCACCCGGTTCTCCACCGCCGACAGCAGGGCGTCCTGCTGGGTCTTGGAGAACCGATGCACCTCGTCGATGAACAGCACCGTCTGCTCGCCGGAAAGGAGCGCCTTGCGCGCATAGTCGATAACCGCCCGAACATCCTTAACGCCCGCCGACAACGCCGACAACGCCACGAATCGGCGGCCGGTGGCCCGTGAGATCAGCGCCGCCAGCGTCGTCTTGCCGCTTCCCGGCGGGCCGTACAGGATGACCGACGCCACGCCCGAGCCCTCGACCAGGCGGCGCAACGGCGACCCCGCGGCCAGCAGGTGGTCCTGCCCGACCACTTCGTCCAGCGACGCCGGGCGCATCCGCACCGCCAGCGGCGCCCCGGCCGGAGCGCCCAGGCCAGGATCGCTCATCTTCGATGCGCCGGGCAGGTCGAATAGACCGTCGGACACGGCTTCAGGCATACCACGGACGGTCAACGCGGGCCGCGACCGGACTCCACCCCCGAGCGGAACGGCGCCAATGCGCGCGCCGGGGGCGCACATTTGCTAAGTTCCGGTTTGCTACGTCTCACGCACACCCGACCGAGCGAACTACAAGCGAATAAGGACGGCAATGAGCCAGCCACCAGAACATGCAGGCACCCCGGCCGAGCCGCAGGGCGGCAACCAGGGCCCGTCGGGCTACCCACCACCCCCGCCACCGGGCTACGGCGCGCCGCCCCCGCCACCGCCGCCCCCGGGCTACGGCGCGCCGCCCCCGCCACCGCCGCCACCCGGCTACGGCGCGCCCCCCGGGGGCTATTCGGCGCCCGGCTACGGTACGCCGCCGCCCCCGCCTCCCGGCTACGGCCCACCGGGGGGCGCACCCCCTGTCGGTTACCCGCCCCCGCCCGGCCTCGGTGGCCCGGTGTCCACGTTCAAGGTGGGTGACGCCATCAGCTGGGGATGGAACCGGTTCACCCAGAACGCGGTGACGCTCATCGTTCCCGTGCTCGGCTATTTCGTGGCGATAGCCGGCGTCGTCGGGGTGATGTTCGGGCTCATCTTCGCCTCCTCGAACAGCACCACCACGACCTACACCGACGCCTTCGGCGCCACCGCGGAAACGACGACCACCAACCTGAGCCCAATCGCGGTGGTCGCCATGATCGTGGGCTATGTCGTGCTGTTCGTGGTGGCGCTCTACATGCATGCCGGATTGACGACTGGCTGCCTGGCCATCGCCGACGGCAGGCCGGTGACGATGGGGACGTTTTTCCGGCCACGCAACCTGGGCATGGTGCTGGTCACCGGGCTGCTGGTGGTCATCGGCACCCTGATCGGATGGGTGCTGTGCATCATCCCCGGCATCATCTTCGGCTTCCTCGCCCAGTTCGCCATCGTGGCCGTCGTCGACCGATCCCTGTCGCCCGTCGACTCCATCCGGGCTAGCATCGCGGCGGTCAGGTCCAACGTCGGTGGCAGCGTGCTGTCGTGGCTGGCGCAGTACGCGGCGGTGCTGGTCGGCGAATTGCTGTGCTTCGTCGGCATACTGGCCGGCATTCCGGTCGCCAGCCTGATCCAGACCTACACCTGGCGCAAGCTTTCCGGCGGCCACGTCGTTGAGTTGAGCCCGCCCGGGCCCCCGGCCGGCTTCCCGCCAGGGCCGCCACCACCACCGCCACCGCCCGGACAGCAGTACGCCTAATACCCGCCCATCGGACGCCCGACGGCGGTCAGCACCCGGTGCTAGCGCGAAGTGTGCGGCACGCCTGGTGTAGGCGGGCTGGGGACAGCCGGGTGATGCGGCGCCGGTATGACACCGCTCTGGCCGACTCTGGCCGCATGCGCTGCGGCGATCCGGCCGCCTGTGATGAGATCAGCGGTTATGAGCATCAAAGTTGCGCTGGAGCACCGCACCAGCTACACCTTTGACCAGCCGGTTCGGGTGTATCCGCACATCGTGCGGCTGCGCCCGGCGCCGCACTGCCGCACACCCATCGAGGCGTACTCGCTGCGGGTGCAGCCGGCCGAGCACTTCATCAACTGGCAGCAGGACGCGGTGGGCAATTTCCTGGCCCGGTTGGTGTTTCCGAAACCCATGCGGCAGCTGACCATCACCGTCGGGCTCATCGCTGACCTCAAGGTCATCAACCCGTTCGACTTCTTCGTCGAAGACTGGGCCGAAACCTGGCCTTCGACAGGATTGACCTACCCCAAGCCGCTGGCCGATGACTTGGAACCGTATCTGCGGCCGGTCGACGAGGACGGCGCGGACGCCCCCGGGGCCGGACCGGGTGAGCTGGTGCGGGCGTGGGTGCGGAACTTCACCATGCCGGAGGGCACCCGCACCATCGACCTGCTGGTCGCGCTCAACCGCGCACTGCACGCCGACGTCGGCTACACCGTGCGCATGGAACCGGGCGTGCAGACACCGGACTTCACGCTGCGCGCCGGCGTTGGATCGTGCCGGGACTCGGCCTGGCTGTTGGTGTCGATCCTGCGCCAGTTGGGGCTGGCCGCCCGCTTCGTGTCCGGCTACCTGGTGCAGCTGGCTTCCGACGTCGAGGCGCTGGACGGGCCGTCCGGGCCGGCCGCCGACTTCACCGACCTACACGCCTGGGCGGAGGTGTACCTGCCCGGCGCGGGGTGGATCGGACTGGACCCGACGTCGGGGCTGTTCGCCGGGGAGGGGCACATCCCGCTGGCGGCCACCCCGCACCCCGCGACCGCGGCGCCGATCAGCGGCGGCACCGATGTCTGCCACACCGTGCTGGAGTTCTCCAACACCGTCACCCGCGTGCACGAAGACCCGCGCGTCACGCTGCCCTACAGCGACCAGGCGTGGCGGGCGATCTGCGCGGTCGGCCGTGGCGTCGACCAGCGGCTGGCGGCCGGTGACGTCCGGCTGACCATCGGCGGCGAACCCACGTTCGTCTCGGTGGATAACCACGTCGACACCGAGTGGCGAACCGCCGCCGACGGTCCGCACAAGCGGCAACGGGCCTCCGACCTAGCCGCCCGGCTCAAGGCCCGGTGGGCCCCGCACGGACTGATCCAGCGCGGCCAGGGCAGGTGGTATCCGGGAGAACCGTTGCCGCGCTGGCAGATAGCGCTGTACTGGCGCACCGACGGGCGCCCGCTGTGGACCAACGACGCGCTGCTGGCCGACCCCTGGCTCAACCAGCCGCCGCCGGCCGACAACGAGGCGGCCCAGCGGGTGCTCGCCGGTGTCGCCGAGGGCCTGGGGCTGCCGTTGTCACAGGTGCGGCCGGCCTACGAGGACCCGTTGAGCCGGCTGGCGGCCGCGGTGCGACTGCCGTCCGGCGACCCGGTGGACCCGGGCGACGACCTGTCCCCCGACACCAACCCCGACACCGCCGCCGCCCGCGTGGCGCTGCTGGCGCGCCTCGACGGGTCCGTCGCCACCCCGGCGGCGTTCGTGCTGCCGCTGCATCGCCGTGCCGATGGCCTCGGCTGGGCCAGCGCGAACTGGCGGCTGCGCCGCGGTCGCCTGGTGCTGATCGAGGGGGATTCCCCGGCGGGTCTACGGCTGCCGCTGAACTCGATCAGCTGGCGCCCGCCCCGGGTGTCGTTCGACGTCGACCCGATGACCGTGGCGGATGCTCGAGCGCCGGAGCCCGACGCCGCGGAGGCGGCAGCGGCGGTGCTGGAGGATCCCGAGACCGCGCCGACGACCGCGATGGTCGCCGAGGTGCGCGACGGGCTGCTCTACCTCTTCATGCCGCCCACCGAGGCGCTGGAATACTTCGTGGACCTCATCGCCCGCGTCGAGGCAGCGGCGGCGCAGGCCAACTGTCCGGTCGTGGTCGAGGGCTACGGCCCCCCACCCGACCCGCGGCTGGCATCGACGACGATCACCCCCGACCCCGGCGTGATCGAGGTCAACATCGCGCCCACCGCCAGCTTCGACGAACAACATCAGCAGCTGGAAACCCTGTATGAGCAGGCCCGGTTGGCTCGGCTCTCGACGGAGTCGTTCGACGTCGACGGCACCCACGGCGGCACTGGCGGCGGCAACCACATCACGCTGGGCGGCGTCACCCCGGCCGACTCACCGCTGCTGCGCCGGCCCGACCTGCTGGTCTCCCTGCTGACCTACTGGCAGCGGCACCCGTCGCTGTCGTATCTATTCGCTGGGCGATTCGTCGGCACCACGTCGCAGGCACCGCGAGTGGACGAGGGCCGCTCCGAGGCGCTCTACGAGCTCGAGATCGCGTTCGCCGAGATCGCCCGGCTAGCAGGTGGGGGGCCCGCGGCGAACCGAGCCGAACCGTGGCTGGTCGACCGCGCGCTGCGGCACCTGCTCACCGACATCACCGGCAACACCCACCGCGCCGAGTTCTGCATCGACAAGCTCTACAGCCCCGAGGGACCCCGCGGCCGACAGGGCCTGCTGGAGCTGCGCGGCTTCGAGATGCCGCCGCATCTGCGGATGGCGATGGTGCAGTCGCTGCTGGTGCGCTCGCTGGTGGCGTGGTTCTGGGAGCAGCCGCTGCGCGCCCCGCTGATCCGGCACGGGGACAACCTGCACGGGCGATACCTGTTGCCGCACTTCTTGATCCATGACATCGCCGAGGTGGCCGCCGACCTGCGCGCGCACGGCATCGCGTTCGAGACCAGCTGGCTGGATCCGTTCACCGAGTTCCGCTTCCCGCGCATCGGCACCGCCGTGTTCAACGGTGTGGAGATCGAGCTGCGCGGCGCGATCGAGCCGTGGTACACCCTCGGCGAGGAGGCCACCGCCACCGGCACCGCCCGCTACGTCGACTCGTCGGTCGAACGCATCCAGGTCCGGGTCATCGGCGCCGACCGGCACCGCTACGTGGTGACCTGCAACGGCTACCCGGTCCCGCTGCTGGCCACCGACAACCCCGACATCCACGTCGGCGGGGTGCGGTTCAAGGCCTGGCAGCCGCCCAGCGCGCTGCACCCGACCATCGGCGCCGACGGCCCGCTGCAGTTCGAGCTCATCGACCTCACCGCCGGCACGTCGTGCGGCGGCTGCACCTACCACGTCGCCCACCCCGGAGGGCGCGCCTACGACGAGCCGCCCGTCAACGCCGTGGAGGCCGAGTCCCGCCGCGCCCGTCGCTTCGAGGCGACCGGGTTCACACCAGGCAAACTGGATCTATCAGACCTCCGCGAGAAACAGGCCCGGATTTTGACCGACATCGGCGCGCCGGGGATCCTCGACCTGCGCCGCGTGCGTACCGTGCACCAGTAATGGCGTCCGCAGAATTGGCACTCGACACGAGGACGGCGGCCGCTGGCGCTGCCGGCGACCGCTACGACGCCGACCGCCTGCTGGCCGGCTACCAGGCGGCGCGTGCCCAACAGGCGCTGTTCGACCTGCGCAGCGGCCCGGGAATCGGCTACGACGAATTCGTCGACGCCGACGGGAATGTGCGGCCGGCCTGGACCGAGCTGGCCGACGCGGTGGCCGAGCGTGGCAGGGCCGGGCTGGATCGGCTGCGGTCGGTGGTGGGTGGCCTGATCGACCACGACGGCATCACCTACACCGAGGTCGATTCCCACCGCGTCGCCCACGACGGCGGCCACCCCCCCGAGCCGGGGCCCTGGCGGCTGGACACGCTGCCGCTGGTGGTCTCCGCGGACGACTGGAACGTCCTGGAGGCCGGGCTGGTCCAGCGGTCACGCCTACTCGATACCGTGCTCGCAGACCTCTACGGGCCTCGCCGCATGCTGCTCGAGGGTGTGCTGCCACCGGAGCTGCTGTTCGCCCACCCGGGTTACCTGCGCGCCGCCAACGGCATCAGGGTGCCCGGGCGTCACCAGCTGTTCATGCACGCGTGCGACCTGAGCCGGTTGCCCGACGGCGGCTTCCAAGTCAACGCCGACTGGACCCAGGCGCCCTCGGGGGCCGGCTACGCGCTGGCCGACCGGCGGGTGGTCGCGCACGCCATCCCCGATCTCTACGAACGGATCGCGCCGCGCCCCACCACACCGTTCGCCCAGGCGCTGCGGCTGGCGCTGATCGACGCGGCACCCGACGTTGCCCAGGACCCGATGGTGGTCGTGCTCAGCCCGGGCATCTACTCCGAGACGGCCTTCGATCAGGCGTATCTGGCGACGTTGCTGGGTTTCCCGCTGGTGGAAAGCACGGATTTGGTGGTGCGCGACGGCAAGCTGTGGATGCGTTCCCTGGGCACCCTGAAACGCGTCGACGTCGTGCTGCGCCGCGTCGACGCGGACTACGCGGACCCGCTGGATCTGCGCGCCGATTCCCGGCTCGGTGTGGTCGGTCTGGTGGAGGCGCAACATCGGGGAACGGTGACCGTCGTCAACACCTTGGGCAGCGGCATCCTGGAAAACCCCGGGCTGCTGCGGTTTCTGCCCGAGCTCGCCGAGCGGTTGCTCGGCGAGGCCCCGCTTTTACCCACCGCGCCCCTCTATTGGGGCGGCATCCCCAGCGAACGCGCACACCTGCTGGCCAATCTCTCGTCACTGCTGATCAAGCCGACGGTCGGCGGGGAAACCCTGGTCGGGCCGGCGATGTCGTCGGGGCAGCTGGCGCAACTGGCCGCGCGGATCGAAGCCATGCCGTGGCAGTGGGTCGGCCAGGAGCTACCGACGTTTTCGTCGGCGCCCACCGACCATGCCGGCGTGTTGTCCTCGGCCGGCGTCGGCATCCGGCTGTTCACCGTCGCCCAGCGCAGCGGCTATGCGCCGATGATCGGCGGCCTGGGCTACGTACTGGCGTCCGGTCCTGCCGCATTCACGCTAAAAACCGTTGCGGCAAAGGATATTTGGGTGCGGCCGACGGAGCGTGCGCTGGTCGAGACGGTGACACTGCCAGCGGTTGAGCTGCCGGTGGAGCTGCCGGCGAAGACCGGCGCGGGCACCTGGGCCGTCAGCTCGCCGCGGGTGCTGTCCGACCTGTTCTGGATGGGACGCTACGGCGAGCGGGCCGAGAACATGGCCCGGTTGCTGATCGTCGCGCGCGAGCGCTTCCACGTGTTCCGGCATGCACAGGACACCGAGGAAAGCGAGTGTGTGCCGGTGCTGATGGCCGCGCTGGGCCAGATCACCGGGACCGACACCGGCGCGGCTCATGACCACGCCGAGATGATCGCCGTCGCCCCGTCGATGCTGTGGGCCATGACCGTGGACCCCGACCGGCCAGGATCGCTTGCCCAGTCGGTGGAGGGGCTGGCGCTGGCCGCCCGCGCGGTGCGCGACCAGTTGTCCAACGACACCTGGATGGTGCTGGCCGGGGTGGAGCGTGCGCTTGCGCAGCCATCCGACCCGCCGGAGCCGCTCGCCGAGGCCGACGTGCTGCTCGCCGCGGCTCAGGCGCAGACGTTGGCCGGCATGCTGACGCTCGCGGGGGTGGCCGCCGAGTCGATGGTGCACGACGTGGGCTGGACGATGATGGACATCGGCAAACGGATCGAGCGCGGCCTGTGGCTGACCGCGCTGCTGCGCGACACGCTGACCACCGTCCGCGGTGCCGCGGCCGAGGAAGCCATCACGGAGGCCACCCTGGTGGCGTGTGAATCGTCGGTGATCTACCGGCGCCGCACGGTTGGCAAGGTCAGCGTCGCCGCGGTGACCGAGCTGATGCTGTTCGACGCGCACAACCCGCGGTCGCTGGTCTACCAGCTGGAGCGGCTGCGGGCCAACCTCAAGGATCTGCCCGGCGCGTCGGGGTCATCACGTCCGGAGCGGGTGGTGGAGGAGATCAGCACCCGTCTGCGCCGATCGGATCCGGCGGAGCTGGAAGAGGTCGCCGACGGGCGCCGCGCGGAGCTGGCAGATCTGCTCGCCGCGGTACATTCGGCGTTGCGCGACCTGTCCGACGTCATCACCGCGACGCAGCTGACGTTGCCCGGCGGCATGCAGCCGCTGTGGGGGCCCGACGAACGACGGGTGATGCCGGCTTAACGACTGCGAGGACTTGACCTACGGGGAGCCGGCGCCGCCGGAGCCGCCGTCCCCGCCGAAACCACCGACACTTCCCCAGGGGCCCATCCCTGCGGCGCCCGGGTCGCCCTCTGCGCCGGGGTCGCCGGTAGAGCCCGTGCCGCCGGTCCCGCCGGTCCCGCCGGTGCCACCGGTGCCGCCTTCGCCGCCAGGGTCGATGCCGCCGTTGCCGCCGACCCCTCCTTCACCGCCCCGGCCGCCGTCGGCACCCGTGCCGAGCGCGTTGGAACCGCCGGTGCCGCCCTGGCCGCCTCGGCCGCCGGTGCCGCCGACCCCGGGGTCGGTGGGGCTGAACCCACCGTCGCCGCCGTTGCCGCCGACGCCCCCTTCACCGCCCTCAGCGGCGCTGCCGCCGGTGAAATTGGTGCTGCCGCCTTGGCCGCCGACACCGCCGGTGCCGCCGGTGCCGCCTTGGCCGGCGGTGCCGCCGGTACCGCCGGTGCCGATCGCGCCGCCAACGCCGCCGGTACCGCCATTGCCACCGTAGCCACCGGGGGTGGTCCCGTTGATGCCGTCGTCGTTATAGCCGGCGCCGCCGGCGCCGCCGGTGCCGCCCTGCCCACCTTGGCCGCCGCTGCCGTTGGTTCCGCCGTCGACGGCGTCGCCCCCGGTGCCGCCGGCGCCGCCTTGCCCACCTGGGCCACCGTTGAAGCCGTAGTCGAACGGCTGCGTGGCGTCGGCGCCGGTGCCACCGGCGCCGCCTTGACCGCCCTGGCCGCCCACACCGCCAACGCCCCCAATGCCCATGGCGCCGCCGTCGGTCCCGACACCCGCGCTACCAGCAGTGCCACCGGTACCGCCCTGCCCGCCCGCGGCACCGCCGCCGGGGCTGGTCCCGGTGCCGATGTTGGCGCCGCCGGCCCCGCCGGTACCGCCCTGACCGCCCATGCCTCCTTGGCCACCGGCACCGCCGCCGACCCCGCCGATGCCCGCGCCCCCGGAGCCGCCCTGACCGCCGGCCCCACCCATGCCGCCCTGGGCACCCGCAGTGGGCGCGGTCGGGTCGTCGAGACCAGCAGCGCCAGTGCCGCCCTGGCCACCTTTACCGCCGGTGCCGCCGACCCGCCGGTGCCGTTGGCGCCCGCCGCACCACCGTCGGTTCCCGAACCACCCACACCAGCACTGCCACCGGTACCGCCCTGACCGCCCGTGGCGCCGTCGCCGCCGCCGGTGTCCGCCCGGCCGCCGCCACCGCCCGCCGCCCCGCCCACGCCGCCGGCCCCACCCTGACCGCCGGCCCCACCCATGCCGCCCAGGTTGCCCCCGGTGGGCGCGGTCGGGTCGCTAACGCCGGCTATGCCGGTGGCGCCGGCCCCGCCGGTACCGCCGGTCCCGCCGACCCCGCCAGTCCCTATGCCACCCGCGTGGCCGGCGCTACCGAACCACGCACCAGCGCCGCCGGCCCCGCCGACCCCGGCGCTACCGCCGACTCCACCGGTACCACCGGTCGCAGCCGGTGCATTGACGTCCACACCAGCGCCGCCGGTCCCGCCCGTCCCGCCGGCGCCGCCAACACCGCCAACGCCACCATCACCGCCAGCACCCAACAGCCCAGCGAACCCTAACATGGCCCTGCCGGCCCTGCCGGCCCGCCGGCCCCCGGCCCCGTCACCGCTTGCCCGCGACGCCAGCGACACCCGCACCGGCCCACCGCCGGCCCCTGCCACCGCCGGCCCGCCATGCCGATCGCCACCGCCGGCCGCACACCGCCGGCCCGCCATTACCGGCCTTGCCCGCCACGCCGGCACCGCCGGCCCCGCCGGCCCCGCCGGCACCCCACAGTCCCGCCGACCCGCCAGCCCCGCCAGCATGGCCGGTCGCGCCCGACCCACCGTTGCCGCCGTTGCCAATCAGGATCCCGCCAGCCCCACCGGGCTGCCCCGTCCCCGGCGCGCCGTCGGCGCCGTTGCCGATCAGCGGGCGCCCAAACAGCATGTTGGTGGGCGCATTGATCAGGCTCAGGATGTCCTGCTCCAGGACCTGCAGGGGTGACGCGTTCAGGGCTTCGGCGGCCGCATACGCGTCACCGCTCGCAGCTATAGCCCGCACGAATTGGTCATGAAACGCCGCCGCCTGCGCGCTGAGCGCCTGAAAGTCCCGCGCATAGCTGCCGAACAACCGTGCGATCGCCGCGGACACTTCGTCGCTACCGGCGGCCAGTATCTCCGTCGTCGATGCGGCCGCCGCCGAGTTAGCCGCCCTGATCGTCGACCCGATCCCGGTCAACTCGCTCGACGCTGCCGCCAACGCCTCCGGCACAGCGATCACAAATGACGACATCTGCGGCTCCCATCACTCGGGCCGGCCGCTCATCAGCGCGCCCACACCCGCAAGGCAAGGCTATGCAGCCCGAATATCAGCTTCCAGCAGAAGATTTCGAACAGAATGTTGCGTTATCAGCAACTACTGTGCGCACTTGTCACGACTGTGCCGCGGGCCCGCTCGCGGCGGCAGCCACCTCGTCGATGACCGTGTGGACGAACCGCATCTTCTCCAACACCGCGGGCGGCAGCACGAAGGGGTACAGGTCGTCGTGGCCCATCGACCTGTTCACCATGTTCAGCGACCACGACAACGGCAGCCACATGTCGATGATGGTGGGAAAAGCGCTGGGGCCCAACGGCTGCCGATCAAAGGTGGCCGACGCCGGCGCCAGGCCGCACCAGGCGCAGGTGTCCAGGGTGTCGCGGATGTGCAGGTAGTGGGCGAACGTCTCGGCCCAATCCTCGGCGGCGTGCATGGTCGCATACGACGACACGAAGCGCTCCCGCCAGCCCTCGGGCACGCCGTCGCGGTAATGCCGGTCCAGCGCCTGCTGGTAATCGGCGTCGGGGTCGCCGAACAGCCCACGGAACCGCGCCAGGTAGTCACCTGAGCCGGAGATCAGCCGGAAGAAGTAGTAGTGCCCGACCTCGTGGCGAAAGTGCCCCAGCAGGGTCCGGTAGGGCTCGTCCATCTCGACCCGCAGCTGCTCGCGGTGCACGTCGTCGCCCTCGGCCAGATCCAGGGTGATGACGCCGTTGTCGTGCCCGGTGGTCACGGCCTCGTGCGCACTAGACAGCAGCCGGAATGCCAGCCCGCGGTTGGGATCCTGGTCGCGTCCGACGACCGGCAGTTTCAGCTCGTGCAGCTCGGCGACCAGCCGCCGCTTGGCCGCCTCGGCCCGGGCGAACACCGCCAAGCCGACACCGTCGGCGTCGTTGGGTCGCTCCACGGTCAGCGCGCACGACGCACACAGGCCGCCGGGCCGATCGACAGGGACCAGCCAATTGCATTCGGCGCGATGCAGATTGGCGCACAACCGATAGTCGCTGGCGGCAACGGCGCCGGCATGCTCGCCCCCCTCGCCGTGGGCGATCACCAACAGGGCCATCTGGTCAAGCGAGAACCCCAGGGCGCTGCCGCACGACAGGCACGCGGAGTTCTCGAACGTCAAGCGCTGACCGCAGTTGGGGCAGTGGAAGTCACGCATGCAGCGTGTCACCCTCGAACGGGACGACATCGACGGCGACGTCGATCACGCTGTGCTCGGAGTTGGTGTAGATGATGCCGCGCAGCGGCGGCACGTCGGCGTAGTCGCGGCCGCGACCGACGGCGATGTAGCGCTGGTCGACCAGCTGGTCGTTGGTGGGATCCAGGCCCAGCCACTCGAACTGACCTGGCTGCTGGGGCGTCCACACCGTCGCCCAGGCATGGGTGGCGTCGATGCCGATCATCCGATCCTTTCCCGGCGGCGGGTCGGTGGCCAGATACCCCGACACGTAACAGGCCGCCAGACCGTTGGCGCGCAGGCAAGCGATCGCCAGCCTGGCAAAGTCTTGGCATACCCCTTCCCGCGCCCGCAGAACCTCGGCGACTCTGGTGGAGACGGTGGTCGACCCCGACCGGTAGGAGAAGTCGCGGTAGATCCGCGCGGCGAGGTCGCGCAGCACCTCCACCAACGGGCGTTCCGGCACGAAGCTGGGGGCCGCGTACTCCCGCACCTCGTCGGTGATCTCCGGCGGGTTCAGGTCCAGGGTGAAATCGACCGCCAGCGCCCCCTGCGGCCCGCTCGGCCGGGCGGCCTCCCATCGCTGCAGGGCCGGCCCGCTGGTGTAGAGCCCGTCACCGGGCGGGGCCACATCGACGATGGAGTCGCTGGTGATCGTCAAGATGCGGTGCGGCTCGGTGACGTGGAAATAGGAGCTGATGTTGCCGTAACTGTCGCGGCTGGTGGAGCTGTCGGCGGGGGTCGGCTCAACGATCAGCCGGTGCGCGACACACCGCTGGCGCAGCGAGTCCCGCGGGGTGAGAAAACCACGGCCATACGAGCTGGTGACGACGTCGGAATAGCGGTATTCGGTGCGGTGCGTGACACGCCAACGCTTGGTGGCCGGGGCACCGGGCAGGTCGTCAATCGGCAACGACAACGGCTCACTCCTGACTGCTCGACGCTGGCCCACACGGCCGCCCCGTCACCCGCCGCGCCGCTGCGGCACGGCCAATGCGGTACCAAGCGCACCCTATCGGGCGCACAATCAAGACGTGGCCACCTGGGACGACGTTGCCCGCATTGTCGCTGAGCTGCCCCTTACCGCCGAGCGGTCGCCGCGTGACTGGCGGGTCGGCAAGAAACCGCTGGCGTGGGAGCGGCCGCTGCGACCGTCCGACCGGGAAGCTTTGATCAGGGCCGGGTCGGAACCGCCGGACGGCGACATCCTGGCCGTGCGGGTGTCGGACGAGGGTGTCAAGTTCGCCTTGATCGCCGACGAGCCGGAGGTGTATTTCACCACCCCGCATTTCGACGGGTATCCCGCGGTGCTGGTCAAGCTGGCCGCGATCGAGGTACCCGGCCTCGAGGAGCTGATCACCGAGGCCTGGCTGACGCAGGCCCCGAAAAAGCTGGCGCAGGAGTTCCTCACGGACTCACCGTGAGCCCGAGGGCTGACCGTGGGGCCGCTCGATCACCTGTTGCAGGTCGTCGGCGCAGACATGCACGATGTCGGCGAGCACCACCTCGGATCTGCTGCGGGCCCGTGCTTGCAAGTCCACGGCCTGGCGGCGGGCCGCGGCGGCATGCTCGGCCGCCGTCGCGGGATCCTCGTCGGCCAGCGCCGTGCCCGCCGCGAGGTCGGCAAGCGCGCCGCGCACGGATTGCGGAACCTCCGCGGCGCCCAACCGGGTGATCGCCCGGGTCAGCTGCACCACGCAGCTGACCAGCATCCCCAATCGGGCCGACTGCAGGTCGACGTCGCGAATGGCGGCACGCGCCGCCCATCGGCGGGGCGCTCTGCGGGACACCAGGACGGCCGTAGCGCGGGCCTCGATCAGCCCGCTCAGCTGATGGTGCAGTCGATCGAAGGCGGACAGCGGCCAGTCGGGACCGGCGCGGTCGGGATCATTCACCGCAGTCGCGGCCGCGGCCAAGGTGTCGTGCAGGGCGGTCAGCACCTCGGCGCGCGCCGCGCACAGCATGCCCACCGGGTCGGCAGGAAACAGCAGCATGGCGAACACCAGGGCCAGGCCGCCGCCAATCAGCGAATCGAACAAGCGCTCGGCGACCACCCCGCCGGTCGGAGCGAACACCAAGACCAGCACCGACGAGACGGCGGTCTGGTTGACGAACATCAAGCCCTGCGCGATGAAGCCACGCGCGATCAGCACCGCGACGCTCAGCGAGATCAACACCGCCACACCCATGGCGAGGGGACCGGCACCGAGCACGGCGTGCACGCCCGCACCCAGGACAATCCCCAGTGCCACCCCGACGATCATCTGGGTGGCACGTCGTGCCCGCAGAACATTGGTCGCCGACATGCACACCACCGCGGAGATCGGCGCGAAGAACGGCTGGGGATGGGCGAGCACGTCATGGGTGAGATACCAGGCGAGGCTGGCGGCGACCGAGGTCTGAGTGATCGGCCACAACGCGGCGCGCAGGCGTTGGGCGACAGCAAGGCCGCCGGCGGCCGCCCTGCCCAGCAGCGAAGTGTGCATAGCGCTTGCTTACCGCAGCGCGGACCGCCGATCTAGGCCTTGCCTGCCATCGCGAGCAGACGCAAAATCCCCCGAACGCACGGCGTTTCGGGGGATTTTGCGTCTGCTCGCGATACTTAGGCCTTGGCGTCGATGCCGGATTCCTTGCGCTGCTGGGCGGTGATCGGGGCCGGGGCGTCGGTCAGCGGGTCGACCCCGCCGCCGGTCTTGGGGAAGGCGATCACCTCCCGGATCGAGTCGGCCCCGGCCAACAGCGCGGTGGTCCGGTCCCAGCCGAACGCGATCCCGCCGTGTGGCGGTGCGCCAAACATGAAGGCCTCCAACAGGAATCCGAACTTCTCTTCGGCCTCGGCCTTGTCCAGACCCATCACCGCGAACACCCGTTCCTGGATGTCGCGGCGGTGGATACGGATCGAACCGCCGCCGATCTCGTGGCCGTTGCAGACGATGTCGTAGGCGTCGGCCAGCACGCCGCCCGGATCGGATTCGATGCTGTGCTCCCACTCCGGCTTGGGCGCGGTGAAGGGGTGATGCACCGCGGTCCACGCCCCGGAGCCGACCGCGACCTCACCGGCGGCGGCGGCCTCGTCGGCGGGTTCGAACAACGGCGGGTCAACCACCCAGACGAACGACCACGCGTCCGGGTCGATCAGGCCCAGGCGGTTGGCGATCTCGATGCGGGCCGCGCCCAGCAGCGCCCGCGACGACTTGACCGGACCCGCCGAAAAGAAGATGCAGTCCCCGGGGTTGGCTCCGACATGGGCGGCAAGGCCCTCGCGTTCGGTCTCGGTGAGGTTCTTGGCCACCGGGCCGGCCAGGGCGCCCCCAGATGACGCGTCGCCGACGAGCACGTAGGCCAGGCCCCGATGTCCGCGCTGTTTGGCCCACTCCTGCCAGCCATCCAGCGTGCGTCGCGGCTGCGACGCCCCGCCGGGCATCACGACGGCGCCGACATACGGCGCCTGGAAAACGCGAAATGTGGTGTCCCTGAAAAACTCCGTGCACTCGACGAGTTCCAGCCCGAACCGCAGGTCGGGCTTGTCGGTGCCGAATCGGCGCATGGCTTCGGCGTAGGTGATGCGCGGGATCGGCGTCGCAAGCCGGTAGCCGATCAGCGCCCACAATTCGGTCAGGATCTCCTCGGAGATCGCGATGACGTCGTCGGCGTCGACGAAGCTGAGCTCCATGTCGAGCTGGGTGAATTCCGGCTGACGGTCGGCACGGAAGTCTTCGTCGCGGTAGCAGCGGGCGATCTGGAAGTAGCGTTCCATCCCGGCCACCATCAGCAGCTGCTTGAACAGCTGCGGGCTCTGCGGCAGGGCGTAGAACGAACCGGGGTGCAGCCGGGCCGGCACCAGAAAGTCGCGCGCCCCTTCCGGCGTCGAGCGGGTGATCGTGGGCGTCTCGATCTCGACGAAGTCGTGCCGCGCCAGCACCGCGCGCGCAGCGGCATTTACCTTGGAACGCAATCGGATTGCCGCGGCGGGGCCGTCGCGGCGCAGGTCGAGGTAACGGTACTTCAACCGCAACTCCTCGCCCGCGGGCTCGTCCAGCTGGAACGGCAGCGGCGCGCATTCACCCAGCACCGTCAGCGAGGCGGCGTTGACCTCGATATCGCCGGTGGCGATCTCGGGGTTAGCGTTGCCTTCCGGGCGGATCTCCACCACGCCGTGCACGGCGATGCAGAACTCGGCGCGCAGCCGATGCGCCTGTGCCAGCACGTCGGGGGCGCGGAACACCACCTGTGCGATGCCGGAGGCGTCGCGCAGGTCGATGAAGATGACGCCGCCGTGGTCGCGGCGGCGCGCCACCCAGCCGGCCAGCGTCACCTGCTGCCCGGCGTCGCTTTCCCGTAGCGCACCTGCGGCGTGGCTGCGCAGCACAAACAACCCCCTTCACCGGAAACGATTGCCCAGTCTAGAGGCCGGCATCATCACCGGGCGCATGGCGCTGGCCACGGCCGGCGACGGCCCCGGTTAGGTTAGGACCATGTTCCCCTGCGAGCGCGTCGACGTGAGCTTCACCGATACCGCGCCATACCGCTTCCGCAATAGCGTCGATCTGGCCATCACGCCCCAGCAGCTGTTCGAGGTCCTCGCCGACGCCCAGTCCTGGCCGCGGTGGGCGACGGTGATCACCACGGTGACCTGGACCAGTCCCGCACCGCTCGGCGTCGGCAGCACCCGCACCGTCGAAATGCGCGGAGGCATCGTCGGTGACGAAGTGTTCCTCGTGTGGGAACCGGTCACCCGCATGGCGTTTCGTTTCAACGAATGCTCCACCCGGGCCGTCGCCGCGTTCGCCGAAGATTACCGGGTCGAGGCCATCCCGGGAGGCTGCCGGCTGACCTGGACGATGGCGCAGAAGCCCGCCGGCGCGGCGCGGCTGGGGATGTTCGTGTTTCGGCCGCTGTTGAACCTGGTTTTTCGCCGCTTCCTGACCAACCTGCGCCGTTACACCGACACCCGGTTCGCCGCCGCGGACCCGCGTTAGGCTGGGTGCCTGCCGCGCCAGTTTTCGGGAGCATGCGATGACCTTCAACGAAGGTATGCGGATCGACACCAGCACCGCGTCGTCCTCGGGCGGTGGTGGCGGTCGGACGATCGCCATGGGCGGCGGCATCGGCGGGCTGCTGTTGGTGGTGGTCGCGGTGCTCCTCGGCGTGGATCCCGGCCAGGTCGCCAACCAGCAGGACATCAGCGACGTCGCGGCGCCCGGGTTCGATCTGAGCCGGTGCCAGACCGGGGCCGACGCCAACAAGTACGTGCAGTGCCGCGTGGTGGCCACCGGCAATTCGGTGGACGCGGTGTGGAAGCAGTTGCTGCCCGGCTACACCCGGCCACATGTGCGGCTGTTCATCGGCCAGGTGGGCACCGGCTGCGGGTCGGCCACCAGCGACATCGGGCCGTTTTACTGCCCGGTGGACAAGACGGCATACTTCGACACCGACTTCTTTGGGGTGCTGGTCACCCAATTCGGTTCCAGCGGTGGACCATTCGCCCAGGAGTACGTGGTGGCCCACGAATACGGCCACCACGTGCAGAACCTGGCGGGGGTGCTTGGCCGCGCCCAGCAGGGCGCGCAGGGCGCAGCGGGCAACGGCGTGCGCACCGAGCTGCAGGCCGACTGTTATGCCGGGATCTGGGCGCACTACGCGTCCACCGTCAAACAGGAAAGCACCGGGGTGCCCTACCTGCAGCCGTTGAGCGACAAGGACATCCACGACGCCCTCTCGGCCGCGGCGGCGGTGGGCGACGACCGCATCCAGCAGCAGGCGACCGGGCGAACCAATCCCGAATCCTGGACGCACGGTTCGGCCGTGCAACGGCAGAAGTGGTTCACCGTCGGCTACCAGACCGGCAACCCCAGCCAGTGCGACACCTTCGATGCCGCCGATCTCGGATAGCGGCCCGCGATGACCTTCAACGAGGGCATACAGATCGACACCAGCACGTCGTCGTCGACGAGCAGCACGGGCAGTCGAGTGATCGCGATCGGCGGCGGTCTCGGCGGGTTGCTGTTGGTGATGGTCGCGATGCTGCTCGGAATCGATCCCGGCGGGGTGCGAAGTCAGCTGCCGATGGACGTCAACGGAGCCGTCGCACCCGGTTTCGACCTGCGCCAGTGCAAGACCGGGGCCGACGCCAACAAGTTTGTGCAGTGCCGGGTGGTGGCCACCGGCAATTCGCTGGACGCGGTGTGGAAGCAGCTGTTGTCCGGCTACACCCGACCCCATGTGCGGCTGTTCACCGGCCAGGTGGGCACCGCATGCGGACCGGCCAGCAGCGACATCGGGCCGTTCTACTGCCCGGTGGACAAGACCGCGTACTTCGACACCGACTTTTTTGGGGTGCTGATCACCCGATTCGGTTCCAGCGGTGGACCATTGGCGCAAGAGTACGTGGTGGCCCACGAGTTCGGCCACCACGTGCAGAACCTGCTGGGGGTGCTCGGCCGCGGCCAGCAGGGCGCGCAGGGTGCTGCGGGCAACGGGGTACGCACCGAGTTGCAGGCCGATTGCTACGCGGGCGTCTGGGCGCACTACGCGTCGACGGTCGTTCAGGCGAGCACCGGCGTGCCGTACCTGGAGCCGTTGAGCGACAAGGACATCCACGACGCCCTCTCGGCCGCGGCGGCGGTCGGCGATGACCGCATCCAGCAGCAGGCCAGCGGGCGAACCAATCCCGAGTCCTGGACGCACGGTTCGGCCGCGCAACGCCAGAAGTGGTTCACCATCGGCTACCAGAGCGGCGACCCCAACAAGTGCAATACGTTCACCGCCGCAGAGCTCTAGGCCGTCGTTGGTACTGGGCCGAGGCTGACACCCAATGCTTTCGGGGCTTGTCGTGTGGTTATCCGCAGCCGGTGGGCTGTGGGCGTTTCTGGTCGGACCGCCCTGGCATAATCGCATGCGTGTTCGAACAGATGGTTGATCGTGGGTCTGCGCCGGAGGTGATTGCCCGCTTCGATGAGCTCGTTGAGCGGCGTTACCCGTCGGCCACCGCGGAGTCGGCGGTGTTGGTGGATCGGATCTGCTCGGCGTCGCGGGCGGAGAACCGGGCGGCGGCCGCGCAGCTGGGCGCGATCGGTGACTTGTTCGGCTACCGGTTGGCGCGCTGCTCGCAGAACGAGGACTGGGCGATCGACACGATGGAGGCGGTGGCCGCCGAGCTGGCCGCGGCGTTGCGGATCGGTCAGGGGTTGGCGGCCAGCCGGCTGCGTTGTGCGCGGGCGATGCGTGAGCGGTTGCCGAAGGTGGCTGAGCTGTTCAAGGCCGGGGAGATCGACTTTCGGATGTTTGCCACGCTGGTGTATCGCACCGATTTGATCACCGACCGCGAGGTGCTGGCGGCGGTGGACGCCGAGCTGGCGGTGACGGTGCCGCGCTGGCCGTCGCTGACCCGGGGTCGGCTGGCCGGGCAGGTCGACAAGATCGTGGCCCGCGCCGACGCCGATGCGGTGCGCCGGCGCAGGGAGCGCCAGGTTGATCGGGAGATCTGGATCGGCGATGCCGGCGAGGGCGTCTGCGAGATCCACGGCAGCCTGCTGACCCCGGATGCGCAGGCGCTGGACAAGCGGTTGACCGCGCTGGCGGCCACGGTGTGTGCGCACGATCCGCGCAGCCGCCAGCAGCGCCGCGCCGATGCGCTGGGGGCGCTGGCCGCCGGGGCCGATCGGCTGGGCTGCCGCTGCGGGCGCCCCGATTGCACCGCCGGGGGCCGGCCGGCGGCAACACCGGTGCATCGCCACCGAACGCCGCCACAACCACGCTGCGCGCATGGTTGCCCGCAGCACCCCACCAACCCAAGGCCCCAGCCACACCTCACCCGACCCACCCCAACCCGACAACGAACCCCGCCGTTCTGAGGTGGAAAGGGCACCCGGCTGAGGCGCTGGGGTGCTCGCCGGATCAGTCACCGCAGCGCTGATCACGTGTGCTACCACCACACTGCGCCCCGCGACGTGGACCCGGTGGGCGCTCGTTGACGGCTACCGCCCGATCGCGGTGCCGTTGCGACCGGCCTCCACCCGCTACCAGGGCCGCGTCGAGCACTGCACGCCACTGCCGCCCTGCTGCGACACCACCACCTGCCCGTCGACGGCGATCTCACAGTGGAATTCCGGATTGACCCGCAGGCCGCCGCTGGCGGTGACGATCGCCCACTGGTTCGGGTTGATCAGCGTGGTCGTGTAGACCAGCGGGACCCCGCCGGTGATCGGTGCGTGCACGGCGTTCATGTACTTCGACGCGTCGGCGTCAAACGCCGCCTGGCTCGGCGGATCCGAGTTCATGTAGCGGATGTTGGCGGTCAGATCGCTGGTGGTCGTCACGGTGTAGGTCACCTGGTGTCCGGCTGGAGCCGCATGCGCTAACGGGGGCGTAGCCACCGCGATGGCCGCAAACGTTGCCAGCACGACGCCGGCCGCCACTTTTCGCACGTTCCTCATATCGACGACGCGAGGGGATTCGTTACCGCGGCGGCGGCGTTGGTTCGTACGATGCATAGGTGCCCACAGCGTTCGTGTTGTCCGGCGGCGCAAGTCTCGGCGCGATCCACGTCGGGATGCTGCTCGCGCTGGCCGAAGAGGGCATAACACCCGACCTCATCGTGGGCACCTCGGTCGGCGCGGTCAACGGCGGGTGGATCGCGTCGCGGCCCGACACGGCAGGCATTCGTGGGCTGGCCGACCTGTGGTTGTCGCTGTCACGCAAGGACGTCTTTCCCGCCCGCCCACTGGCGGGCATGATGGGCTTTCTCGGGCGCCGTCCGCACCTGATACCCAACACGGGTCTGCGACGCCTGCTCGCGGAGAAGCTGCAGTTCACTCGGCTCGAGGACGCGCCGATCCCGCTCCATGTGGTGGCCACGGACGTGATTTCGGGCACCGACGTTCTGCTGTCGGCTGGAGACGCGGTCGACGCGATCTCGGCCAGCGCCGCCATCCCGGGCATCTTCCCGCCGGTGCACATCGACGGACGCGCGCTCATGGACGGCGGCGTGGTCAACAACACCCCGGTGTCTCACGCCGTCGCGCTCGGTGCCGACCACGTCTGGGTGTTGCCCACCGGCTACTCGTGCGATCTGCCCGCCGCGCCCAAGACCGCGATCACCATGGCCCTGCATGCGCTGACCACCACGGTCAATCATCGGCTGGCGATCGACATCGACCGTTTCGAGCAGGTGTGCGACCTTCACGTGATCCGGCCACTGTGCCCGGTTGCCATTTCCGGAGCGGACTTCTCGCACGCGGCAACGCTCATCGAGCGCTCGCACGCGGCCACCCGAGAGTGGCTGGCGGCTCACCCGCCGCCCACCGGCCAGGCTCAATTGCTTGCGGTGCACCGCCACTAGCCGCCCGTTCACCCGCAGGTAATCCACGGCGGGTATGAAGCCTGGGTGAGCGACGATCCGGATCGGGCTGGCGAGGAGTCCGCGCCGACGAAGGGCATCAGCCGCCGCACGTTGTTGACCACTGGTGCCGCCTCGGCGGTTCTGGGCGCCGGCGTCGCGGCGGGCGGGGCCACGCTGCTGTGGTCAAACCGCGCCGGCCCCGCCGTCTGGTACCAGCCTGATCGAAGCGGCGCACCGCCGGTGGGCGGGCTGCATCTGCAGTTCGGCCGGAACGCCAGCACCGAGGTCGTGGTGTCCTGGCACACCACCGACGCCGTCCGCAATCCGCGCGTGGTGCTGGGCACGCCCACGTCCGGATTTGGCCGTACCGTGGCGGCCGAAACCCGAACATACCGGGATGCCCAGTCCAACATCGAGGTTCGCGTCAATCACGCTCGCCTGACCAATCTGACGGCGGACACCGACTACGTGTACGCCGCCATGCACGACGGCGCCGCGCCGGAGCTGGGGACGCTCCATACGGCTCCATCTGGGCGAAAGCCATTGCGTTTCACCAGTTTCGGAGACCAATCCACTCCGACGCTGGGCAGGTTGGCAAACGGACGGTACGTCAGCGGCAACATCGGATCGCCCGCGGCGGGCGACATCACGCTCGCGATCGAGCGGATCGCCCCGCTGTTCAACCTGATCAACGGGGACCTGTGCTACGCCAACCTGGCCGACGACCGGATTCGTACCTGGTCCGACTGGTTCGACAACAACACCCGCTCGGCGCGATACCGCCCGTGGATGCCGGCGGCCGGCAACCACGAGAACGAATTAGGCAACGGCCCAATCGGTTACGGCGCCTACCAGACATACTTCGCGGTGCCCGATTCCGGGGCCAGCCCGCAGCTGCGCGGGCTGTGGTACTCGTTCACCGCCGGCTCGGTGCGCGTGATCAGCCTGAACAACGACGACGTGTGCGTCCAAGATGGCGGCAACTCGTATGTGCGCGGCTACTCCGGTGGAGAGCAAAAACGTTGGCTGGAAACCGAACTCGCCCAGGCGCGGCGCGACCCGGATATCGACTGGGTGGTCGTCTGCATGCACCAGACGGCGATCTCTACCGCCGACCAAGCCAACGGTGCCGACCTTGGGATCCGGCAAGACTGGCTGCCGTTGTTCGACCGCTACCGGGTCGACTTGGTGGTGTGCGGCCATGAACACCACTACGAACGATCGCATCCGCTGCGGGGCACGCTGGGTACCGACACCCAAACACCCGCACCCGTCGACACCCGTGCCGATCTCATCGACACGACCCGAGGCACCGTACACCTCGTCATCGGCGGCGGCGGGACCTCCAAACCGACCAACGGGCTACTTTTCCCGCAACCTCGGTGCCGTGTGATAACCGGCGTCGGCCCCTCCGATCCCGTGATCCGGCGCAAGCCGTCCATGTTCACGGTGGAGGATGCGCCGTGGTCGGCGTTTCGCGACCACGACAACCCCTACGGTTTCGTGGCTTTCGACGTCGACCCGGGTCAGCCGGGCGGCAACACGACGATCAAGGCGACGTACTACAGGCTCAACGGGCCGTTCGGGGCGATCACCGTCGTCGACCAATTCACCTTGGCCAAGCCGCGCGGCGGCTAATTCAGGGGCTCATCAGAACAGCGTCGCCTGAGCGGGGCCCGCCGCCGCTTCGGTCGCCCACGGGAGCGGGCGGTGCTCACCGACCAGCCGGTATTTCGCGATCAACGGCGCCGCCCGCTCCCGCAGCATCGCGCGATAACTGGGCGGCAGATACGCTCCGCGCCGATACAACTGGCGGTAGCGGCCGACCAGCTCCGGATGCGCACCAGCCAGCCAGGACATGAACCAGCCGCGTGTCGAGCCGCGCAGGTGCAGGCCGAAAACCGTCACGCCGGTGGCACCCGCGGCGGCGATCTGGCCAAGCAGCCGGTCGAGGTGCTCGCTGGAGTCGGTGAGATGCGGCAGCACCGGGGCGACCATCACATGACAGTCCAGGCCGGCCTGGCGGACCGCGGTGATCAGCCCCAGGCGAGCCGGTGGCGTCGGCGTGCCCGGCTCGACGTCCTTGTGCAGCTGCGGATCGGCGACCGCCAGCGACACCGCCACCGACACCGGAACCTGTTGGGCCGCCTCGGCGAGCAGCGGCAGGTCCCGCCGTAGCAGAGTGCCCTTGGTCAGGATGGACAGCGGGGTACCGGATCCCGCGAGCGCGCCGATGATCCCCGGCATCAGCGCGTACCGGCCCTCGGCGCGCTGGTAGGGATCGGTGTTGGTGCCCAGCGCAACGGTCTCGCGCCGCCAGGACGGCCGCCGCAGCTCGCGGCGCAGCACCTCGACGACGTTGATCTTGACCACCACCTGGGTGTCGAAGTCGGTGCCGCAGTTGAAGTCCAGGTATTCGTGGGTGGGACGCGCGAAACAGTAGCGACAGCCGTGCGAGCAGCCGCGGTAGCCGTTGACGGTGTACCGGAACGGCAGGGCCACCGCGTTGGGCACCTTGTTCAGCGCGGACTTGCACAGCACCTCGTGAAACGTGAGGCCCTCGAATTGGGGTGCGCGCACGCTGCGCACCAGCCCGATCCGCTGCAACCCCGGCAGCGCCCCGTCGTCGATGGGCAGTCCGTTGACGGCGACGGCTTGACCCGCCCAACGCATGCTTCTATTCGAACAGCAGTTCGACGTGGTGTCAAGTGTGGCGCCGGCTGCACGCACCCACCAGCCCGTACGCGACTTCGACACCGCAGAACGCTGCCGGTCGAGCCGCCGCGATACACACCGGGCGTGCGTTTGCCGGCTCAAAGCAGGTACCGTGGGGCACCGCGCACCTGGCAGCCATGTCGACACCGGCACCCGATGGAAAGGACCACCCGATGACGCCGCGCGGAGTCGAGCCGTACGGGCAGCTGCGATACCAGCACATCGCGGGCACCCGCATGGCCTACGTCGATGAGGGCGACGGCGACGCCATCGTCTTTCAGCACGGCAATCCCACGTCGTCGTACCTGTGGCGCAACATCATGCCGCATCTGCAGGGACTAGGCCGGCTGGTGGCCTGCGATCTGATCGGGATGGGAGCGTCGGACAAGCTCAGCCAGTCGGGACCCGACCGGTACAACTACGACGAGCAGCGTGACTTCTTGTTCGCACTCTGGGATGCGCTCGACCTCGGCGATCGCGTGGTGTTGGTGCTGCATGACTGGGGCGCGGCGCTGGGCTTCGACTGGGCCAACCAGCATCGCGACCGGGTGCAGGGGATCGCGTTCATGGAGGCGATCGTGGCCCCGATGACATGGGCCGACTTCCCACCCAACGTGCGGGGTGTTTTCCAGGGTTTTCGATCGCCGGAGGGCGAACGAATGGTGTTGGAGCAGAACATCTTTGTCGAAGGGGTCCTGCCCGGCGCGATCCTGCGCCGGCTCAGCGACGAGGAAATGAACCACTACCGACGGCCGTTCGTCAACCCCGGCGAGGACCGCCGCCCCACCTTGTCGTGGCCACGCAACCTGCCCCTCGACGGCGAGCCCGCCGAGGTCGTCGCGGTGGTCAACGAGTACCGCAGCTGGCTGGAGGAAAGCGACGTGCCGAAATTGTTCGTCAACGCCGAGCCCGGGGCGATCGTCACCGGGCGTATCCGTGACTATGTCCGGAGCTGGCCCAACCAGACCGAAATCACGGTGCCCGGCGTGCATTTCATTCAGGAAGACAGCCCCGACGAAATCGGTTCGGCCGTGGCGCAGTTCGTTCGGCGGCTACGGTCGCCGGCTGACGTCCAAACGTGACCGGCCCAGCCGCGAAACCACCTCGGCGACAACCGAATCCACCGAAATCGAAACCTGCTCACCGGTCGACAAGTCCTTCACCCCGACCGCGCCCGCCTCGATGTCACGACCGCCCGCGACCAGCGCGATGCGGGCGCCGGACCGGTCGGCCGCGCGCATCGCGCCCTTGAGCCCGCGGTCACCGTAGGCCAGGTCGGCGCGCACACCGGCGGCCCGCAGCCGCCCGATCAGCACCGCCAGCCTGAGCTTGGCCGCCTCGCTGAGCGGCACCCCGAACACGTCGCACCGGGTGGTCTCCCCCACCGTCTTCCCCTCGGCCCGCAACGCCAGCAGGGTGCGGTCCACCCCCAGCCCGAACCCGATGCCCGACAGGTCCTGCCCACCGAGCTGGCGCATCAGGCCGTCGTAGCGTCCGCCGCCGCCGATGCCGGATTGCGCGCCCAGCCCGTCATGGACGAACTCGAAGGTGGTCTTGGTGTAGTAGTCCAGGCCGCGCACCATCCGCGGGTTGAGCACATAGGGCACCCCCAGCGCGTCCAGATGGGCCAGCACGGTGTCGAAGTGCTGCTTGGCGCTATCGGACAGATGATCCAACAGCACCGGTGCCTCCGCCGTCATCGCCCGCATCTGCGGGCGCTTGTCGTCGAGCACCCGCAGCGGGTTGATCTCGGCGCGCCGGCGGGTCTCCTCGTCGAGGTCGAGCCCAAACAGGTACTCCTGCAACAGTTCCCGGTACTGCGGTCGGCAGCTCTCGTCGCCCAACGAGGTGATCTCCAGCCGGAACCCGTCGAGGCCCAGCGCGCGGAAGCCGGCGTCGGCAAGGGCGATCACCTCGGCGTCCAGCGCCGGGTCGTCAACCCCGATCGCCTCCACCCCGACCTGCTGCAGCTGGCGAAACCGGCCGGCCTGCGGGCGCTCGTAGCGGAAAAACGGGCCCGCATAGCACAACTTGATCGGCAGCGCGCCGCGGTCTAGGCCATGTTCGATCACCGCGCGCACCACCCCGGCGGTGCCCTCGGGCCGCAGCGTCACCGAGCGGTGACCGCGGTCGGCGAACGTGTACATCTCCTTGGACACCACGTCGGTGGACTCGCCGACACCGCGGGCGAACAGCGCGGTGTCCTCGAAGACGGGCAGTTCGACATCGGCGTAACCGGCCCGGCGGGCGGCGGCCAGCAGCCCGTCGCGCACCGCGACGAACCGCGCCGAGTCGGGCGGGAGGTAGTCCGGCACCCCCTTGGGCGCCGAGAACGCCGAGAACTCCGTCACCGGCTACAGGCCCTCGAGGAACGGGTTGAACCGGCGCTCGGCCCCGATGGTGGTGGAGTTGCCATGCCCGGGTAGTACCACGGTGGTGTCGTCGAGCACCAACAACTTGTCGCGGATGGAGCGCAGCAGGTCGCGGCCGCTGCCGCCAAACAAGTCGGTGCGGCCCACCGAACGCTCGAATAGGGTGTCGCCGCTGAACACCACGTCGGCGCCGTTCTTGGTCGCCCCAACCACCCGAAAGCACGCCGATCCGCGGGTGTGGCCCGGGGTGTGATCGATGGTGACGGCGATGCCGCCCAGGTCGATCTTGTCGCCGTCGCGGTCCAGCTCGACGACCTGTTTGGGCTCCCGGAAAAACGCCCCGGTGATCAGCTGCGCCATCCGCGGACCCAGGCCGTAGATTGGGTCGGTCAGCATGAACCGGTCCTCGGGATGAATGTAGCTGGGGCAGCCGAAGGTGTCGGACACCTTCTGGGCGGACCAGATGTGGTCGATGTGCCCGTGGGTGAGCAGCACCGCGGCCGGGGTCAGGCGGTTTTCGTCGAGGATGCGCCGCAGCTGGCCCAGCGCACGCTGCCCCGGGTCCACGATGATGGCATCGGTGCCGGGCCGCTCGGCCAGCACGTAGCAGTTGCATTGCAGCAACCCGGCGGGAAATCCGGTGAGAAACACAGTGCCCAGTTTCCCATCCGCGCCGGTCGGCGACGACGCGGCCCACGTGTACGGGGCGGTTGACACCGATCGCGGCTCCCCGATTAGCCTGAGCTGTCGTGCCGACCAATCAACAACGACGCGCGACCGCCAAGCGCAAACTCGAGCGGCAACTTCAGCGCCGCGCCAAGCAAGCCAAGAGACGCCGCATCCTGGCCATCGGCGGGGGCTCCGCGGCCGCGGTGGCCGTCATCGCCGCGGTGGTGGTCGCGGTGGTGGTCAACAAGGACGACCACAAGAGCACCAGCACGACGACATCCAGCTCCGCAGCGACCACCCCGGCCCCGGACACGGCCCCCGTCCCGCCGTTGCCGCCCTTTCAGCCGTCGGCCAACGTCGGCGCCAACTGCCAATACCCGCCGTCGCCGGACAAGCCCGCCAAGCCGGTCAAGCCGCCGCGGACCGGCAAGATTCCCACCGAGCCGGCCCAGATCAGCGTCAGCATGGTGACCAACCAGGGCAACATCGGCCTCATGCTGGCCAACAACGAATCGCCCTGCACGGTCAACAGTTTCGCCAGTTTGGTCGGCCAGCGGTTCTTCAACGACACCAAATGCCACCGGCTGACCACCTCCCCGCAGCTGAGCGTCCTGCAATGCGGCGACCCCAAGGGCGACGGCACCGGTGGCCCCGGCTACCACTTCGCCAACGAATACCCCACCGACCAGTACCCACCCAACGACCCCAAGCTGGCGCAGCCGGTGCTGTATCCGCGCGGCACCCTGGCCATGGCCCACTCCCAGGCCCCCAACAGCAACGGCAGCCAGTTCTTCATGGTCTATCGCGATTCGCAGCTGCCGCCCGACTACACCGTGTTCGGCACCATCCAGGCCGACGGGCTGGCCACCCTGGACAAGATCGCCAAGGCCGGGGTCGCCGGCGGCGGCGCCGACGGCCCGCCGGCCACCGAGGTGATCATCACGTCGGTGCTGCTGGACTAGGACCGCGTCAGCAGACGCAAAAGCCCAAATTCGGCCCGAATTTGGGGGCTTTTGCGTCTGCTCGCACAGGGGAACGCGCCGCGCTAGGCCGCCGACGTCACCCGGTAGACGTCGTAGACGCCTTCGACGTTGCGCACCACGTTGAGCAGGTGGCCCAGATGCTTGGGGTCACCCATCTCGAAGGTGAACCGGCTGATCGCCACCCGATCACCCGAGGTGGTCACCGACGCCGACAGGATGTTGACCTTCTCGTCGGCCAACGCGCGGGTCACATCCGATAGCAGCCGGTGCCGGTCGAGCGCCTCGACCTGGATCGCCACCAGGAACACCGACGACGGCGACGGCGCCCACTGCACCTCGATGATGCGCTCGGCCTGCTGTTGCAGCGACGCGGCGTTGGTGCAGTCGGTGCGGTGCACGCTGACCCCGCCGCCGCGGGTGACGAATCCCATGATCTGGTCGCCGGGCACCGGGGTACAGCATTTGGCCAGCTTGGTCAGCACGCCGGGGGCGCCGGGCACCGCAACCCCGGTGTCGTCGGTGCTGCGCTGCCGCCGCAACATGGTCGCCGGGGTGGACCGCTCGGCGAGCTCCTCCTCGGCCTGGTCGATGCCGCCGAGCTCGGCCAGCAGCCGCTGCACGACGTGCCGGGCCGACACGTGCCCCTCCCCGATCGCGGTGTACAGCGCCGACACGTCGGCGTAGTGCAGCTCCCGGGCCACCGCGGCCATGGATTCGCCATTGACCAAGCGCTGCAACGGAAGTCCGCCCCGGCGCACCTCCCGGGCCATCGCCTCCTTGCCGGCCTCCAGCGCCTCCTCACGACGCTCCT
The DNA here is from genome assembly GCF_010730055.1 of Mycobacterium shinjukuense. Taxonomy (NCBI): domain Bacteria; kingdom Bacillati; phylum Actinomycetota; class Actinomycetes; order Mycobacteriales; family Mycobacteriaceae; genus Mycobacterium; species Mycobacterium shinjukuense. Next base: position 2,164,080 of record NZ_AP022575.1, read on the forward strand.
TGGCGAACCACTGCCGGATCTTGGTCTTGGCGCGCGGCGACACCACGAACTGCTGCCAGTCCCGCGACGGGCCGGCGTTGGGCGCCTTGGACGTGAAAATCTCGACGACTTCCCCGTTTTCCAGCTTGCGTTCCAGCGCCACCAGCCGCCCGTTGACCCGGGCGCCGATGCAGCGGTGGCCGACCTCGGTGTGCACCGCGTAGGCGAAGTCCACCGGTGTCGACCCGGCCGGCAGGGTGATCACGTCGCCCTTCGGGGTGAACACGAAAATCTCTTGCACCGCAAGGTCGTAACGCAAAGACTCCAGGAATTCGCCCGGGTCGGCGGCCTCTCGCTGCCAGTCGAGCAGCTGGCGCATCCAGGCCATGTCGTCGATTTCGGCGGCGGCATGCGGATGCGGAACTCCGTTGCGGCCCTTGGCTTCCTTGTAGCGCCAGTGCGCGGCGATGCCGTATTCGGCGGTGCGGTGCATGTCGCGGGTGCGGATCTGCACCTCCAGCGGCTTGCCCTCGGGCCCGACGACGGTGGTGTGCAACGACTGGTACACCCCGTATCTGGGCTGGGCGATGTAGTCCTTGAACCGTCCGGCCATCGGCTGCCACAACGAATGCACCACACCGACGGCGGCGTAGCAGTCTCGGATCTCGTCGCACAGGATGCGGATGCCGACCAGGTCGTGGATGTCGTCGAAGTCGCGGCCCTTGACGATCATCTTCTGATAGATCGACCAGTAATGCTTGGGGCGGCCCTCCACGGTTGCCTTGATCTTCGACGCGTTTAGGGTGTTGACGATCTCGGTGCGAACCTTGGCCAGGTAGGTGTCCCTCGAGGGTGCGCGACCGGCGACCAGCCGCACGATCTCCTCGTACTTCTTGGGGTGCAGGATCGCGAACGACAGATCCTCCAGCTCCCACTTGACGCTGGCCATGCCCAGCCGATGTGCCAGGGGCGCAATCACTTCCAACGTTTCGCGGGCCTTGCGCGCCTGCTTCTCCGGCGGCAGGAACCGCATGGTGCGCATGTTGTGCAGCCGGTCGGCCACCTTGATCACCAGCACCCGCGGGTCGCGGGCCATCGCGGTGATCATCTTGCGGATGGTCTCGCCCTCGGCGGCGCTGCCGAGCACCACCCGGTCCAGCTTGGTCACCCCGTCGACCAGATGGCCCACCTCCTCACCGAATTCCTCGCTGAGCGCCTCCAGCGTGTAACCGGTGTCCTCGACGGTGTCGTGCAGCAGCGCGGCCACCAACGTGGTGGTGTCCATGCCCAACTCGGCCAGAATGTTGGCGACCGCCAGCGGGTGGGTGATGTAGGGGTCGCCGGAGTGCCGCAGCTGGCTGGCGTGCCGCTGCTCGGCTACCTCGTAGGCGCGCTGCAGTATGGAAAGGTCGGCTTTGGGATAGATTTCCCGGTGCACCGCCACCAGCGGTTCGAGCACCGGATTGAGGGCGCCGCTGCGGGCGGTCATCCGGCGGGCCAACCGGGCCCGCACCCGACGCGACGCGCTGCTGGTGGTTTTGAGGGTCTCGACCGGCGGCTCGGGGGCGTCCAACACCGACCGCGACACGGGCGCCGATTCCGTCGGCGGCGCGACGGCTTGCGTTGTGCTCTGGTCATCCGCCACGGTCGTCACCTCCGACCTTGAGGATATCGCGAAAGCGCTGGTGGCCCGCTAGCAGCGGACAATCAGAACTGGCACAAACTGTGCACCGGCAACGGGGCGATTGCCTCGCGTCCGCCCAGCGCGGTGAGCTCCACCACCACCGCCGCGGCGGTCACGGTGGCGCCGGCGCGCCGCAGCAACCGGCTGGCCGCACCGATGGTGCCACCGGTGGCCAACACGTCGTCGACGAGCACCACGCTGCGGCCCCGCAGCTCGAGGCTGTCGGCGGGAATCTCCAGGGTGTCCGAGCCGTACTCCATGTCGTAGTCCTCGGACAGCACCGGCGGCGGAAGCTTGCCGCTCTTGCGGATGGACAGCACGCCCGTGCCGAGCCGTGCGGCGATGGCCGCCGCGACCAAGGATCCCCGCGACTCGATGCCGGCCACCAAATCGGCGCCGGACGCGACATCGGCCAGCGCGTCGATCACCGCGGACATCGCCGCGCGGTTGGCGAACAACGGAGTCAGGTCCTTGAATTGGATGCCTGGCAACGGAAAATCGGCCACATCGCGAGTCAGCGACGCGATCACGTCGGCTACCGGCGCACTCCCCCGGACGGTAATCACTGCATCAACGCCCATCGGTCCATGTTCCAGCCCGCTCCCCAGCGGGTGGGATTCCTGCTCACGGCATACATCTTTGTCGACATCAACAACGTCCGCTGCTGCCGGTACAACGGCAACGTTGGCATCTCCGCCCAGAGTACCGGCGCGGCATCGGCAAGCAACCTGACACGCTCGGCGGGGTCGGCCGATACTGCCAGCCCGCCGATGATCCCGTCAACCTGAGGATTTGCGTAGCCCGACAGGTTGTTTCCGTTGCCGCTGTGCAGGTCGTAGGCGTCCATCGGCGACGAACCGCTCGACCCGCTGCCGGTGGCCCCACCGGTGCTGGCCAGCAGGACGTCGATCTTTCCGTCGCGCAGCGCCTGCGGCCCGGATGTGTCCAGCGTCACATCGGAAACGGTGATCCCGGCCGGGGCGCACGACGTGGCGATGGTCCCGACGATGGCCGCCAACCGAGCGTTGGGTCCCTGGTAGCCCATCCGCACCGTCAGCGGCGCACCGCCCAGCGCGTCGCGCGCCGCGGCGGGATCCCCGGTGGTGAACCGGGCGGCCTCGGTGACGCCGTCGGCCGCGGCGACCGCGTCGTCGGCGGCCGGGGACAGCCGCGAGTTGGCGATCGCCACCCCGGCGTCGCGGGCGATCGCCTCCCGCGGCGTGCACAGGGCCACCGCGCGGCGCGCACGGACCTGCGCCAGCGGTCCTTGCGGGGCGAAGATCAGCTGCTCGATCCCGCCCGAGGGCGAGTCGCTGCGCTGGTAGTCGTCCGGGGTGGCCAGCACCCCCGACGACCCGGTCGAGACGTCGACCACGGCGACGCTTCGGCTGTTGACCCGGTCCTGGATGTCGGCGCCCTGTGGCCGCACGGTGATCCGCTTGGTGACGGCCCTGGCGCCCCACCAACGGTCGTTGGCGACCAACACCACCGCACCACCGTCCAGCACGGACTCGATCCGGTACGGTCCCGACGACGGGAAGCGTTTGAGGACTTCTTCCGGTGTGAGACCCGGCTTGAGGTCCCAGGCGGTATTCCATAGCCGCGCAATCTGTTCCACCAACGGCACCCTGTTGGTCAGCAGCGCCGTGGTGACGTCGATGTTCAGCTGGTCGGCGATGACGTGCGACGGCATCAGCGACGTCGCGGTAAACAGCTGCAGGTAGTCGACGACACCGCGATCCGGGATGAACGACACCCGCGCCTTGCGCTGCCCCGGGGTGCACTCGATGTTGGCGATGTCGAGATAGCCGGCCTGGGAGGCGGCGTCGAAGCCGGCAAAACGCCCGGATTGGGCCGCCCAGGCCAGCACCAGGTCATCGCAGGTCACCGGCTTGCCGTCGGAATAGACTGCGTTGTCGGCGATCTGGTAGTCGAGCACCAACGGCGCGCCGCCCACCACCGAGACGGTTCCGAAGTCGCGGTCGGCGACCACCTGCCCGTCGGGCCCGTGATAGCCGAAACCGGTGAGCGTGCGGGCAAACGCCTGCGCGGCGGCCGACGCGGCGCCGACGACGGTGTTGGCGTTGTAGGTGACCAGCGCACCGTCGACCACGTAGTCGACCTGACCCGCCGCACCGCCCGAGCACCCGGTCAGTGCCGATGCCGCGGCCAGGATCGCAGCCACGCCGATGAGGCCGCACCGGCGAGCCCAGCTGGCCATCCCGGACTACCGCCGGCCGGCGCCGCGCTTGCCCGTCGGACGCCGGGTGCCGGTGGGCCGCACCGGCCGGGCACCGGGCGCCGGCTTGGTGGCCACCGCCGGCTTGCCGGACGGCGGGCCAGGCCGGGCGGGGGCTTCGGTCACCACCTGCGGCGAGTCGTCGGCGGCCTCCGGTTGCTGGTCAGGGCCGCGCCGTCGGACCACCCGGCGGGTGTGGCTGCGCACCAGCTCCGTGCGTTCCCGCAGGGTGACCAGCAGCGGGGTGGCGAAGAAGATCGACGAATAGGTCCCGACCACGATGCCGACCAGCTGGACCAACGCCAGGTCCTTCAAGGTGCCGACGCCCAGCAGCCACACCGCCACCACCATCAGCGCCAGCACCGGCAGCACCGAGATCAGGCTGGTGTTGATGGAACGCATGAACGTCTGGTTGATCGCCAGGTTGGCTTGCTCGGCGAAGGTGCGGCGGGTGGTGTGCTGGAAGCCGTGGGTGTTCTCCTCGACCTTGTCGAACACGATGACGGTGTCATACAGCGAGAAACCGAGGATCGTCAGCAGGCCGATGACCGTCGCCGGGGTGACCTCGAAGCCCACCAGCGAGTACACCCCGGCGGTCACCGTCAGGTCGAAAATCATGGCCGCCAGCGCCGCGATGGTCATGTAGCGCTCGTAGCGCACGGTGATGTAGAGGGCGACCAGCGCCAGGAACACCACCAGCGCGATCACCGCCTTCTTGGTGATCTGGCCGCCCCAGGTCTCCGACACCGCCGAGTCGCTGATGGCCTGCTTGCTGGGCTTGCCGTCGGCGCCCTTGGGCTGAAAGGCATCAAATAGCGCGTTGCGCAGCTGCGACGTCTGCTCGTTGGTCAAGGTTTCCGAACGGATCTGCACCGACGACGAGGCGCCCTTGCCGACGACGACCACCGACTCGGGATCCCGGCCGATGGTCCGGTGGAAAACGTCTTCCACCTGGCTGACCTTGACCGAACCCGTTCCGGCGGGCATCGAGACCGTGGTGCCGCCCTTGAAATCGATCCCGAAGGTGAACCCGCGCACGACGATGGACAGGATCGCGACCGCGATGATCGCACCGCTGATGCCGAACCACAGCTTGCGGCGTCCGACGACCTCGAACGCGCCGGTGCCGGTGTAGAGCCGCGAGAAGAACCCGTGGTGCGGCAGCTCGCTGGCGGCCTCGGCGCCGGTCGGCTGCACCGCGGTCTCGGTGGCTTCGCTGAGTTCGGCCGCGTCGATGCCGGCCTTGGCGTTGGATGCCATCGCGTTATCCCCGTCCCGTCCTGGCGGCACCCGCTCGAGCCCGGCGTTCGCGTGCGATCTGCTGAACGGCTCCCAGGCCGTTGTACGCCGGCTTGGCCAGCGTCGCGGACTTGGAAGCCAAATACACCAGCGGCCACGTCACCAAGAACACCACGACCAGGTCCAGGATCGTGGTAAGGCCCAGCGTGAAAGCAAAGCCCTTCACCTGGCCGATCGCCAGGAAGTACAGCACGGCCGCGGCCAGGAAGGTCACCGCGTTGCCCGACACGATCGTCTTGCGGGCCCGCGTCCAGCCGCGCGGCACCGCTGAGCGGAACGAACGGCCTTCGCGGATCTCGTCTTTGATGCGTTCGAAGAACACCACAAACGAGTCGGCGGTGGTCCCAATGCCGATGATCAGACCCGCGATTCCGGCCAGGTCCAGGGTGTAGTTGATATACCTGCCCAACAGCACCAGGATAGCGAAAACCATTGCGCCGGAAGCTATCAGCGATAATGCCGTGAGCAATCCCAGCACCCGGTAATACAGCAACGAATACACCAGAACCAGCACCAGACCGATGGCGCCGGCGATCAGGCCGGCCCGCATCGATGTCAAACCCAATGTCGCCGAAACGGTTTGGGCTTCCGACGATTCGAAGGACAGCGGCAACGAGCCGTATTTCAGGACGTTGGCGAGTTGGCGTGCGCTGGCCGCGGTGAACGGCGGGTCGCCACCGCTGATCTGGGTCCGCCCACCGGGGATCGCCTCGTTGATCACCGGCGCGCTGACCACCTGGGAGTCCAGGGTGAAGGCCGTCTGGGTGCCGACGTGGGCGGCGGTGTAATCGGCCCAGGTGTTGGCCGCTGCGCCCTTGAATTGCAGGTCGACGACATAGCCGATGCTGCGCTGGTCCATGCCCGAGGTGGCGTTTTGGATCTGGTCGCCGCTGATGATCGACGGCGCCAGCAGGTAGGCGGTCTTGTGGTCGGTGGAGCAGGTCACCAGCGGCAGGTTCGGGTCGTCGTTGCCGGCCAGGATGTCGTCCTTGCCGCAGCGGGTGGCCTGGAACTCCAGCGCAACCATCTGGAGGTACTGGTTGGTGCTCTGCCGCCACTTCTTCTCCTGCGCAATGCGCTCCGCGAGGTCTTTGCGCGGATCCGGGGGTGCGGGCGCATCGGTGGGCGGAACCTGATCGGTGGTCGGGGCCGGCGATGGCACGGGGGCGGGGCTGGGTGACGGCGCCGGTTCCTGCGGATAGGGCCGCGGCTGCGCGCCCGGCTGTGCCGGCGTCGGAGTGCCCGGTTGGCCGCTGGGCGCCCCGGGCTGACCGGGCGGCTGAGGGCCGGGAGCACCCGGGATTCCGGGCGGCGACCCGCCCGGCTGCTGGGGCGCGGGATTGGCTTCCTCGGGCTGGGCCGGCATCGAGTTGAGCACCGGCCGGATGTAGAGCCGCGCGGTCTGCCCGAGGTTGCGGGCCTCGTTGCCGTTGGTTCCTGGCACCGTGATGACCAGGTTGTCGCCGTCCACGACGACCTCCGAGCCGGAGACTCCCAGGCCGTTGACCCGCGCGCTGATGATCTGCTGCGCCTGCGCCAGCGCCTCGCGGCTGGGTGCCGACCCGTCCGGGGTGCGGGCGGTCAACGTCACCCGGGTGCCGCCCTGCAGGTCGATGCCGAGCTTGGGGGCGGCCTTCTTGTCTCCGGTGAGAAACACCAACAGGTACACGCCGATGAGCATGACCAGAAACACCGACAGGTAGCGAGCAGGATGCACCGGCGCCGAAGACGATGCCACGTTCCTCTCCTTGAAGTCGGTTCGTTACCCCTGACAGAGCCTACGTGTCGCGTTCGGACACGCTTGGCATCTCGTCGACCGGCGCCGGCTCGTCGTCGTCTTCGGTGCCGACGACGGGGTCCGCCACGTCGTCGTCCGGCAGGATCTTGTCGCGGATTGCCAGCTTCATCCAGGTGGTCACCACACCGGGCGCGATCTCAAGGTCGACGGTGTCTTCGGTGATGTCGACGACGGTGGCCTCCAGGCCGGACGTGGTGTGCACCCGGTCGCCCGGTTGCAGCGACTCGTGCAACTCGATGGTGGCCTGCATCGCGCGTCGTTGACGCCGCGACGCGAAGTACATGAACCCGCCCATGATGAGCAGGAACGGCAGGAACAAGACGAAACTGTCCATCAACACGCCTGTCTTTCGGATCGATAGGTGCCGGTCACACACCCGGTAACGGTCCAGTCTGCCATTCCCGCAGGTCGCAAACCGACCGGCGGGCGCAGCCCCGCTCGGCGGGCGCGGGCCAACCGCTAGGCTTGATCCGCGACGGGACCGCCGAGCCGCGGAAGGAGGGTCCGTGGCCAGCCTCGAGCAGAGCCGGCACCTGGTCACCGATATCCCGGGCCCGGCGTCGATGGAGCTGAACAAGCGCCGGGCCGCGGCGGTGTCCCGGGGCGTCGCGGTCACCCTGCCGGTATTTGTGGTGCGTGCCGGCGGCGGCGTCCTCGAAGACGCCGACGGCAACCGCCTGATTGACTTGGGTTCCGGCATCGCGGTGACCACCATCGGCAACTCCGCCCCGCGCGTCGTGGACGCGGTGCGCGCGCAGGCGGCCGAGTTCACCCACGCCTGCTTCATGGTGACCCCCTACGAGGGGTACGTCGCCGTCGCCGAACAGCTCAACCGGATTACCCCGGGCTCCGGCGAGAAGCGCTCGGTGCTGTTCAACTCCGGTGCCGAGGCGGTGGAGAACGCCGTCAAGGTCGCCCGCGCCTATACCCGTAAATCCGCGGTGGTCGCGTTCGACCACGCCTACCACGGCCGCACCAACCTGACGATGGCGCTCACCGCCAAGTCCATGCCCTACAAGAGCGGCTTCGGCCCGTTCGCGCCCGAGATCTACCGGGCGCCGTTGTCCTACCCCTACCGGGACGGCCTGTTGGACAAGGACATGGCCACCGACGGCCAGCTGGCCGCGGCCCGGGCGATCAACGTGATCGAGAAGCAGGTGGGTGCGAGCAACCTGGCGGCCGTCGTCATCGAACCCATCCAGGGCGAAGGGGGTTTCATCGTGCCGGCCCCGGGCTTCCTGCCCGCGCTGCTCGACTGGTGCCGCGCCAACAACGTGGTGTTCATCGCCGACGAGGTGCAAACCGGGTTTGCCCGCACCGGGGCAATGTTCGCCTGCGAGCACGAGGGCGTGGCGCCCGACCTGATCTGCACGGCCAAGGGCATCGCCGGCGGGTTGCCGCTGTCGGCGATCACTGGCAGCGCCGACATCATGGACGCTCCGCACGTCGGTGGCCTGGGCGGCACCTTCGGCGGCAACCCGCTGTGCTGTGCCGCGGCGCTGGCCGCGATCGCGACCATCGAGCGTGACGGCCTCATCGAGCGGGCCCGGCAGATCGAGCGGCTGATCACCGAGCCGCTGCTGCGGCTGCAGGCCGCCGACGACCGGATCGGCGATGTGCGCGGCCGCGGCGCCATGATCGCCGTCGAGTTGGTGAAATCCGGGACCGCCGAGCCCGACGCCGAGCTGACGCGGAAACTCTCCGCCGCGGCCCACGCCGCCGGGGTCATCGTGTTGACCTGCGGCATGTTCGGCAACATCGTTCGGCTGCTGCCGCCGCTGACCATCACCGACGAGGTCTTGGCCGAGGGCCTGGACGTGCTGGCCGGGCTGCTGGCCGAGCTCTGATGCCCGCCCGGTGGCGCATCTCACAGCCGATTGGCAGCGGTCTTCCATTGAGGCATATATTTACTTTCGCTAACGTTCTATTGCCCGGGTGCAGCGCCGCGCCTCGAGTGTCAACACCTTCAGCAAGTGCAAGGGGACGTGTCATGTCGACCACCACCCACGAAGAGCGCGAAGAGCGGTTGGCCCGCCGCATCGAAGACCACTACGCCAACGACCCGCAGTTCGCCGCCGCTCGGCCCGACGAGGCGATCACCGCGGCCATCGACGCACCCGAAGTGGCATTGCCGCAGATCATCCACACCGTCCTGCGAGGTTACGCCGATCGGCCCGCCGTCGGCCAACGCGCCGCCCAACTGGTCACCGACCCCGACACCGGCCGCACCTCGGTGCGACTGCTGCCCAAGTTCGAGACCATCACCTACCGCGAGCTGTCCGACCGCACCGACACGTTCGCACGCGGGTTAACGGCTGACGTCCAGCCCGGCGACCGGGTCGCCGTGTTGGGCTTCACCAGCGTCGACTACACCACCATCGACATCGCGCTGGTCCAGCTGGGTGCGGTGGCGGTTCCGCTGCAGACCGGCGGGGCGATCGCCCAGCTGCGGCACGTCGTCGTCGAGACCGAGCCCACCGTGGTCGCCGCCAGCGTGGCCAACCTCGCCGACGCCGTCGAATTGGTGCTGACCGGTCACCCGCCGGCGCGGCTTGTCGTCTTCGACTACCGTCCCGAGGTGGACGAGCAGCGCGACGCCGTCGACGCCGCGCGGGCGCGCTTGGCCGGCACCGCGGTGATCGTGGAGACGCTGGCCGAGGTGATCGAGCGCGGGCAGGCGCTGCGCCCCGTGCCGGCCGTTGCCGGCGGCTCGGGGGACCCGTTGGCGCTGCTGATCTACACCTCCGGCAGCACCGGCGCGCCCAAGGGCGCCATGTACCCCCAGAGCCGGGTGGCGAACCTCTGGCGCACGTCCGCCTGGTTCGAGTTAGGCACCGAACCGGCGATCACGCTCAACTTCATGCCGATGAGCCACATCATGGGCCGTCAGATCCTCTACGGGACGCTGTGCAAAGGAGGCACCGCCTACTTCGCGGCCAACAGCGACCTGTCGACGCTGTTCGAGGACCTGGCGCTGGTTCGGCCCACCGAGTTGAGCTTCGTGCCACGCATCTGGGACATGGTGTTCGCCGAGTTCCAGCGCGAAGTCGACCGGCGCTGGGCCTCCGGCACCGATCGTGCTGCCCTTGAAGAGCAGGTGAAGTCGGAGCTGCGAGCGGGCCTGCTCGGCGGACGGTTCGTCACCGCGCTGACCGGCTCGGCGCCGATCTCCCCCGAGATGAAGGCCTGGGTCGAGTCCCTGCTGCACGACGTGCATCTGGTGGAGGGCTACGGCTCCACCGAGGCCGGCATGGTCTTGATCGACGACCACATCCGGCGCCCCACCGTGATCGACTACAAGCTGGTCGACGTCCCCGACCTGGGCTACTTCCTAACCGACCGGCCCCACCCACGCGGCGAGCTGCTGGTCAAGACGCAGGCCCTGTTCCCCGGCTACTACCAGCGGCCCGACGTCACCGCCGAGGTGTTCGACGCCGACGGCTTCTACCGCACCGGCGACATCATGGCCCAAGTGGGCCCCGACCAGTTCGTCTACCTCGATCGCCGCAACAATGTGCTCAAGCTCTCGCAGGGCGAGTTCGTCACCGTGTCCAAGCTTGAGGCGGTGTTCGGCGACAGCCCGCTGATCCGGCAGATCTTCGTCTACGGCAACAGCGCCCGGGCGTATCTGCTGGCGGTGATCGTCCCCACCGAGGCGGCGCTGTCGCGCCACGGCGTCGCGGGCGTCAAGCCGCTGATCCGCGAGTCACTGCAGGAAATCGCCAAATCCGCCGGACTGCAGTCCTATGAGATCCCGCGCGACTTCATCGTCGAGACGACGCCGTTCACGTTGGAAAACGGCCTGCTCACCGGCATTCGCAAGCTGGCGCGGCCGCAGGCCAAGAAGCACTACGGCGAGCGACTGGAACGGCTCTACACCGACTTGGCGAACGGCCAGGCCAACGAGCTGCGCACGCTGCGGCAAACCGGCGCCGACGCGCCGGTGCTGGAGACGCTGAGCCGCGCCGCGGCCGCCCTGCTGGGCACCACCCTCCCGTCCGGCGAGGCCGACCCGCGGCCGGACGCTCACTTCACCGATCTGGGCGGCGACTCACTGTCGGCTTTGTCCTTTGCCAACCTGCTACAGGAGATCTTCGACGTCGAGGTTCCGGTGGGCGTCATCGTCAGCCCGGCCACCGACCTGCAGGCCCTGGCCGCCTACATCGAGACCCAACGTCGCCCCGGCGCCCAGCGGCCGACGTTCGCCTCGGTGCACGGGCGCTTCGCGGCGGAGGTGCACGCCCGTGACCTCACGTTGGACAAATTCATTGACCCCGCCACGCTTGCTCGGGCGGTGAACCTGCCGGCACCAAGCGCCCCGGTGCGGACCGTCCTGCTGACGGGTGCCACCGGCTTCCTGGGTCGCTACCTGGCCCTGGAATGGCTGCAGCGGATGAACCTGGTCGACGGCACGCTGATCTGCCTAGTGCGGGCCACGTCGAATGAACAGGCACGAGCCCGGCTCGACAAAACCTTCGATAGCGGCGATCCGGCGCTGCTGCGGCACTACCGCGAGCTGGCCGCCGATCACCTCGAGGTGCTCGCCGGCGACAAGGGCGAAGCAGACCTGGGCCTGGATCCGCAGACCTGGCAGCGGCTGGCCGACACGGTCGACGCGATCGTCGACCCGGCGGCCCTGGTCAACCACGTGCTGCCCTACAGCCAGCTGTTCGGTCCCAACGTGGCGGGCACCGCCGAACTGATCCGCCTGGCGTTGACCTCCAAGATCAAGCCCTACACCTACACCTCGACGATCGCGGTGGGCGACCAGATCACCCCGGCGGCGTTCACCGAAGACGCCGACATCCGGGCGGTCAGCGCGACCCGCACGATCGACGACAGCTACGCCAACGGCTATGCGAACAGCAAGTGGGCCGGTGAGGTGCTGCTGCGGGAGGCCCACGAGTTGTGCGGCCTGCCGGTCACGGTTTTCCGCTGCGACATGATCCTGGCCGACACCACGTGGGCGGGTCAGCTCAACGTGCCCGACATGTTCACCCGGCTGATGCTTTCCCTGGTGGCCACCGGGATCGCGCCCGGCTCGTTCTACGAGTTGGACGCCGACGGCCACCGGCAACGCGCCCACTACGACGGACTGCCCGTCGAGTTCATCGCCGAGGCGATTTCGGTCTTAGGTGCCCACAGCGAGCAGGGGTTCCACACCTACCACGTGATGAACCCCTACGACGACGGCATCGGGCTCGACGAGTTCGTCGACTGGCTCATCGACACCGGCTGTGGCATCCAGCGGATCGGTGATTATGGCGAGTGGCTGCGCCGGTTCGAAACGGCGCTGCAGGCGTTGCCGGAGCGGCAGCGGCACGCTTCGCTGCTGCCGCTGCTGCACAACTACCAGAAACCGGACAAGCCGGTGTGCGGGTCCGTCGCACCCACCGACCGGTTCCGCGCCGCGGTGCAGGACGCCAAGATCGGCCCCGACAAAGACATTCCGCACGTCTGCGCGCCGATCATCACCAAGTACGTCACCGACCTGCGCCTGCTGGGGCTGCTGTAAGCAGGCGCGCCCGCCCCGGCGCCGCGTGGGCGGGCTGCGCGTCGTCGCCACCGCCGGCACCCCGGCGTCAGCCAAACCACCCCCACTGCGGCGCCCTCGCCATAAACTCACGGTCAACCGGTCCCCGGGGGATCCGGCCCGGGGCTGGCGCCGAGCACACGACGTGTGGGGAGGCAGTGATGTCATATCTGATCGCGGCTCCGGAGATGCTGGCGGCCGCGGCGCAGCATCTGGCCGGCATCGGCGCGTCGCTGAGCGCGGCCAACGCGGCGGCGTCGGCGTCGACCGTGCGGCTGCTGCCCGCCGGAGCCGACGAGGTGTCGGCGGCGATCGCGGCGTTGTTCGGCACCCATGCGCGCACCTATCAGGCCATCAGCGCCCAGGCGGCGGGCTTTCACGACCGGTTCGTGCAGACGTTGACCTCGGCCAGCGGATCCTATGCCGCCGCCGAGGCCGCCAGCGTTCCGTTGCTCGACGCGATCAACGCGCCCGCACAGGCTTTGTTGGGCCGCCCATTGATCGGCAACGGCGCCAACGGCACCGCGGCCAATCCCAACGGCGGACCCGGCGGCCTGTTGATCGGCAACGGCGGCAACGGCTATACGCAGACGGCGGCCGGCGTGGCCGGCGGTAACGGCGGGCCCGCCGGGCTGATCGGCAACGGCGGGACCGGCGGTGGCGGCGGGCCCGACGCGGCCGGCGGCGCCGGCGGCACCGGCGGCTGGCTGATCGGCAACGGCGGCCCCGGTGGCGGCGGCGGTAGGGCCATTCTTGGCGTGGTAGGTGGTACTGGTGGGGCCGGCGGCAACGCGCCGCTGCTCGGCCTAGGCGGCATTGGCGGGTCGGGCGGTGACGCCGCTGGTGCCGGTACGACTGGCGGGGCCGGCGGCACCGGTGGTGCCGGCGGTGTCCTGGGGGCCATCGGCGGGGCCGGCGGCACTGGCGGGACGGGCGACACCGGCGGCGCCGGGGGTGCCGGCGGTGTCGGACGCGGCCTGCTGTTCGGCCTGGGCGGCGCCGCCGGCGGCGGCGGAACGGGCGGCCCCGCCGGCGGCGCCGGCGGGGCCGGCGGCGCCGCAGAGGGTCTGCTCCTTGGCCTGGGTGGCGCCGGCGGGGTCGGCGGCGCCGTCGCTGCCGGCGCCAGCGGCGGGGCCGGCGGCGCCGGCGGTGACGGCAGCGCCGTGATCGGTTACGCCCTGGGCGGCGCCGGCGGCCTGGGCGGCTTCGCCGACGACACCGGCGGCGCGGGCGGCCAGGGCGGGATCGGCGCGGCGCTCCTGGGCTCGGGCGTCGGCGGTTTCGGCGGCGTCGGTGGCGCCGCCAACGTGACCGCCGGCGCGGGCGGCCACGGCGGCCAGGGCGCCACGTTCATCGGCGTGGGCACCGGCGGTGCCGGCGGCATCGGCGGGTTCTCCGGAGGCGATGGCGGCGCGGGCGGCTACGGCGGCCAGGGCGCCGCGCTGATCGGCATGGGCCTCGGCGGCGTCGGCGGTGCCGGCGGCACCGCTTTCGGTGGGACCGGCGGCGCTGGCGGTGACGGCGGCGACGGCGGCGGCCTGCTCAGCATCGGGTTCGGCGGAAACGGCGGCAACGCCGCCAACGGCGCCGCGCCCGCCAACGGCGGCAACGGCGGCAACGCCGGGGTAGTCGCCAACGGCGCGTTCACCCCGGCGCTGGTCGGCTTCGGCGGCAACGGCGGCAACGGCATCAACGGCGGGACCGGGGGCACCGGCGGCAGCGGCGGCACATTAATCGGCGCCAACGGCAACAACGGATCGTCATAGTCGGTCCGCCTGCCCGCCGAACACCCGATGCCGATTTCCGCGAAATGGCCCACACTGCTGCGCCGTCCGCATAAACTCGCAGCGCACCGGCCATCGACGATTCGGACCGGGGCCTGGCGCCGAGCACACGACGTGTGGGGAGGCAGTGATGTCATATGTGATCGCGGCTCCGGAGATGCTGGCGGCCGCGGCGCAGGACCTGGCCAGCATCGGCGCGTCGCTGAGCGCGGCCAACGCGGCGGCGTCGGCGTCGACCGTGCGGCTGCTGCCCGCCGGAGCCGACGAGGTGTCGGCGGCGATCGCGGCGTTGTTCGGCACCCATGCGCGCACCTATCAGGCCATCAGCGCCCAGGCGGCGGGCTTTCACGACCGGTTCGTGCAGACGTTGACCTCGGCCAGCGGATCCTATGCCGCTGCCGAGGCCGCCAGCGTTCCGTTGCTCGACGCGATCAACGCGCCCGCACAGGCTTTGTTGGGCCGCCCATTGATCGGCAACGGCGCCAACGGCACCGCGGCCAATCCCAACGGCGGACCCGGCGGCCTGTTGCTCGGCAACGGCGGCAACGGTTATTCGCAGACAACGGCCGGCGTGGCCGGCGGTAACGGCGGGTCCGCCGGGCTGATCGGCAACGGCGGCAATGGTGGTGCCGGTGGGCCCGCCGCGGCCGGCGGGGCCGGCGGCAGCGGCGGCTGGCTGCTCGGCAACGGCGGCAATGGTGGCGCCGGGGGCCCGACGAACGTTTTTGGCGGCAAAGGTGGTGCCGGTGGGGCTGGCGGCAGCGCCCCATTCCTCGGCTGGGGCGGCAGGGGCGGGGCTGGCGGTTTCGCCCCCGACGGAATCGGCGGGGCCGGCGGCAACGGCGGCGCCAGCGGGTGGCTGTTTGGCTGGGGTGGCGACGGCGGCCCCGGCGGATCGGGCGACAGCGCCGGCGGCGCCGGGGGGGCCGGCGGCCTGGGACGCGGTTTACTCGTTGGCCTGGGCGGTGACGGCGGCGCCGGCGGAACGAGCAACGATGCCGGCGGCCCCGGCGGCGCCGGCGGTGCCGCATCGGGTCAACTGTTCAGCCTGGGTGGTAACGGTGGCATGGGTGGTGCCGGTACCAACCCCGGGGCCGTTGCCGGTGACGGTGGCGCCGGCGGTAACAGCAGCGCCTCGATCGGTTACGCCCAGGGCGGCTCCGGCGGCCTGGGCGGCTTCTCCCTGGACACCGGCGGCACGGGCGGCCAGGGCGGCATCGGCGCCGTGCTCCTGGGCGCGGGCGTCGGCGGTTTCGGCGGCATGGGTGGCGCCGCCAACGGCAACGTCGCTAGCGGCGCGGGCGGCCACGGGGGCCAGGGCGCCGCGCTCATCGGCCTGGGCGCCGGCGGTCTCGGCGGCATCGGTGGCTTCGCCACCAATAGCATTGGCGGCGCAGGCGGCCACGGCGGCCAGGGCTCCGCGCTCATCGGCGTAGGCGTCGGCGGCGATGGCGGTGCCGGAGGCGTCACCGCCGTTGGGACTGGTGGCAAAGGCGGGAACGGCGGCGACGGTGGCGGCCTGCTCAGCCTCGGGTTCGGCGGCAACGGCGGCAACGCCGGCAACGGCGCCCTGGCTGCCGACGGCGGCAACGGCGGCAACGTCGGGGTAACCGCCAACGGCTCGTTCACCCCGGGGCTGTTCGGTTTCGGCGGTAACGGCGGCAACGGTGCCGTCGGTGGTATTGGCGGGACCGGCGGCAGCGGCGGCACACTGATCGGCGCCAACGGCAGCAACGGATCGTCATAGCCGGTCTGCGGACCCAGGTAGCGCCACCCGACGAGGTGTGCGCACCAAGCCGGCGTGCTTGCTTCCGTCCCGCTGGCTACTCGAACAGCCCCGGCTGACTCAAACCGGCCGCCCCGGCCGGCGGGGTCATGCCCAGGTGGGTCCACGCCAGCGCGGTGGCCACCCGGCCCCGCGGCGTGCGCGCGACCATGCCGGCGCGGACCAGGAACGGTTCGCACACCTCCTCCACCGTGGCGGCCTCCTCGCCCACCGCCACCGCCAGCGTCGAAACCCCGACCGGGCCGCCCCCGAAACCGCGGGTCAACGCCGACAACACCGCCCGGTCCAGCCGGTCCAGGCCAAACTCGTCGACGTCGTACACCTCGAGCGCGGACTTGGCGACATCGCGGGTGATGACACCGTCGGCGCGCACCTCGGCGAAATCCCGGACCCGGCGCAGCAACCGGTTGGCGATCCGCGGGGTGCCCCGCGAGCGGCGCGCGATCTCCGCGGCGGCCTCGGCGCCCAACTCGATGCCCAGAATGCCGGCCGAGCGGGCCAGCACCCGCTGCAGCTCGGCGGGCTCGTAGAAATCCAGGTGGGCGGTGAACCCGAACCGGTCGCGCAGCGGGCCGGTGAGGGCGCCGGACCGGGTGGTCGCGCCGACCAGCGTGAAGGGCGCGACCTCCAGCGGAATCGACGTCGCCCCCGGGCCCTTGCCGACGACCACGTCGACCCGGAAGTCCTCCATCGCCAGGTAGAGCATCTCTTCGGCGGGCCGGGCGATGCGATGGATCTCGTCGATGAACAACACGTCGTGCTCCACCAGGTTGGACAGCATCGCGGCCAGGTCACCGGCGCGTTCCAGCGCGGGCCCGGACGTCACCCGCAACGCGGACCCGAGCTCGGCGGCGATGATCATCGCCAGCGACGTCTTGCCCAGCCCCGGCGGACCCGACAGCAGGATGTGATCCGGTGTGCCGCCGCGGTTTCTGGCGCCCTCGATGACCAGCTGCAGCTGCTCGCGGACCCGGGCCTGGCCGATGAACTCCCGCAGCGAGCGCGGCCGCAGGCTGACGTCGACGTCGCCCTCGCCGACGGTCAGCGCCGGCGAGACGTCGCGGTCCGCGGCGTCCCCGGAGCTCATCGCGCCTTACCTAACAGTGACAGCGCGGCCCGCAGCGCGCCCGACGTGGTCGCGTCATGATCTGCGGCCAGCACCTTGTCGGTGGCCTCCTCGGCCTGCCTGGCCGCAAACCCGAGACCGACCAAGGCCTCCACCACGGGGCCGCGCACCGCGTGGCCATTGATCGCAGAGGCGCCGGAAGCGGACGCCCCGGCTGGGCCCACTTTGTCACGCAATTCCAGCACCATCCGTTCGGCGCCGCGTTTGCCGATGCCGGGCACCCGGGTCAGCGCGACAACGTCGCGGTCGGCCAGCGCCTGGCGCAGCGCCGGGGCGTCATGCACCGCCAGGGTCGCCATCGCCAGCCGGGGCCCGACGCCGGACACCGACAACAGCGTCAGGAACAGGTCGCGGGTATCCACATCGGTGAACCCGTACAGCGTCATGGAATCCTCGCGCACGATCATCGCGGTGATCAGCCGGGCTTCGGTCCCCGGCCGCAGCGTGGCCAGCGTCGCCGGCGTCGCGTTTACCCGATAGCCAACCCCGGCGGCCTCGATCACCACGTGATCGAGCGCCACCTCGAGCACCTCACCACGCACCGAGGCGATCATCGGGCGGCCTTCACCTTGGCGGCGTCGCCGCGACGCTGCCGCGTGGCCAGCGCATCGGCTTGGGCCATCCGAGCGATCATCGGCGCCCGCCAACAGTGACAGATCGCCAGCGCCAGCGCGTCGGCCGCGTCGGCCGGTGTCGGCTTGGCGTGCAACCCGAGGATTCTGGTGACCATCGCGGTGACCTGCGCCTTGTCCGCGGAACCGTTGCCGGTGACCGCGGCCTTGACCTCGCTGGGGGTGTGGAAGTGCACGTCGATGCCGCGCTTGGCCGCCAGCAGGGCGACCACGCCGCCGGCCTGCGCGGTGCCCATCACGGTGGTCACGTTGTGCTGGGAGAACACCCGCTCGATGGCCAGCACGTCGGGGCGGTGGGTGTCCAGCCAGTGCTCGACGGCGTCACCGATGGTCAACAGCCGCGTCGACAACGGCGCATCGGCCGGGGTTCGCACCACGTCGACATCCAACGCGACCAGCTGCCGACCACGTCTCTCGACCAGCGACAGCCCGCATCGCGTCAACCCGGGATCGACACCCATCACCCGCACCGCATGCTCCCAACCCCCTTCAGCGCCACGGCCCGAACAGCTGTTCGATAGGCTAGCGGATCACGCCGACATCCGCGGGCAGGACACGCCCGTGGCAAGAATAATGGTAGGTTTTCTGCCATGCGTACAACCATCGACGCGGCGGGGCGTCTCGTGATCCCCAAGCGGATTCGCGACCGCCTCGGCTTACGCGGAAACGAGCAGGTGGAGATCACCGAGCGCGACGGGCGCATCGAGATTGAGCCAGCACCGACCGGTGTCGAGCTCGTTCGGGAAGGTTCGGTGCTGGTCGCCCGGCCGGAACGCCCGCTGCCCTCGTTGACCGACGAAATCGTTCGGGAAACGCTCGATCGCGTCCGGCGGTGATCACAGCAGACACCAGTGTCCTCGTTGCCGGATTCGCGACCTGGCACCAAGGGCATGAGTCGGCCGTGCGCGCGCTCAGCCGTGGCGTGCACCTGATCGCGCACACGGCGGTGGAAACCTATTCGGTTCTGACGCGTCTGCCACCGCCGCACCGTGTCGCCCCCGCTGCCGTGCACACCTATTTGACCGACATCACGTCGAGCGACTATCTGACGCTGGATGCGCGCTTACATCGCGCCTTGATCGATCATCTCGCCGAGCACAATGTCGCCGGTGGCGCAACCTACGACGCGCTGGTCGGCTTGACGGCGAAGGCCGCTGGCGCCACCCTGTTGACTCGCGACGTGCGTGCGGTCTCGACATACGAGCGGTTGCGCGTCGAGGTTGAGCTGGTGACCTGACGCGTGTCCATCTGCTGCTGTAGGGCTTGCCCCGCCCGTTGGTCCCACCAAAGCTGTTACCTTTACCGCACGATCGCTCAACGCCGCAGCACGAAAGGGTATGCGTGGGATCACTGCTGGTGGTGCTCGCCGTGGCGCTGTTCATCGCGTCGATCATCGTCCTCGTCATCGTGATCAGACGGCCCAAGACGGCGACCAAACCGGGCGGGCGCCAGGACCCGCTCTCCCTGGACGCGATGGCACAATTCGGCCCCCGCCAACTCGGTCCCGGTGCGATCGTCAGCCACGGCGGCGTGGACTATGTGGTGCGCGGTTCGGTCACCTTCCGCCAGGGTCCGTTCGTGTGGTGGGAGCACCTGCTCGAAGGCGGCGAGCAGCCGTTGTGGTTGGGCGTCGACGAGGACGACGGACGGCTCGAGCTGAGACTGTGGGTGAAGCGCAGCGATCTTTCGGTGGAGCCCGATGGCCACCCGGTGGTCGACGGGATGACCTTCCGGGTGTCCGAACGCGGCCACGCCGGCTACACCACGGAAGGCACGACCGGCCTGCCGGCCGGCGGTGAGATGGACTATGTCGACTACGCCAACGCCGACCAGACCGCGCTGCTGTCCTTCGAGCGCTGGGCGCCCGACATGCCCTGGGAGATCTCGACGGGCAAGCCCGTGCTGGCCGGCGAACTCATCATCTACCCGGCGCCGCCGCCCGCCGACTAGGACCAGGGTCGCGGTGGCGCTTCATCACCTGGCCGTGGCTCCGGCCGACGTGTCCGGGGCCCGGCTCGGGCTGGCGCTCAACGCGCCCGCCCCGCGGCCGCTGGCCACCTGCCGACTGGACCACCCCCAAGGGGGCAGCCTGCTGCTCGGCGTCCTCGGGGCCTCCCACGTGGTCGCCGTCGACCACCGCGGCCGACGCTTTACCGAGCTGGTCTCCTGCAGCGCGCGCGACCATGGCGGTGGCCTGCCCGCGCACACCCGGGCACCCGGCTACCGGCTGGAATCCCGGGTCGACACCCACGACGAGGCGACGTTTCGCCTGCTCGCACAACACCTGCGCACCCGATGCACCACCGACACCGGCTGGCTGGGCGGGGTATTTCCCGGCGACGACGCCGCCATGACGGCGCTGGCCGGCCACCCCGACGGCAGCGGCTGGCAGTGGCAGACGTGGCACCTGTACCCGCGGCACCCTTCTGGGTCCGGCGGGACGGTCGTGCACACCACCAGCCGGTGGCGTCCGTGAGCCGCAACCGACTGTTGCTGACCGCCGGCGCCCTGGCCGTCGCCGCCACGGTGTCCCTGGTTTCCGGACTGGTACTGCTGAACAGGAACATCGGCTCGTATATCGCGTCCCACTACCGCGAAGAATCCCGGGACGCCCGCGGAACGCGGTACCTGTGCACCGGATCAGCCACCCAGGTGGCCGACACGCTCGCCCACTACCAGGCCCCCGCGGCGCGCGCGGCCAGCGGCGACAACCAGTACCTGCGCTACAGCAACAACATCGTGATCGTCGGCCCGGACGGCACCTACCCGTGCAGCATCCGCGTCGAACCGCTGGGCGCGGGCTACAGCCACGGCTCCTACATCTTCCTGGGCCCCGGGTTTACCCCGGGGTCGCCGTCGGGCGGCTCCGGAGGCAGCCCCGGCGGGCCCGGCGGAAGCAAATAAGACCACCACGCCATAAGGAGAACCTCATGCACCAGGCCAGCTACCAGGCCAGCTACCAGGCCGGAGTCGACTTCGGCACCGTCAACGTCACAGCGATCCTGCACGGTGTGCTGGCCACCGTGTTGTACTTCCTGGTCGGCGCGGCCGTCCTGGTCGCTGGCTTTGCGATGGTCAACCTGTTGACCCCGGGGGATCTGCGTCGCCTGGTGTTCATCGAACGGCGCCCCAACGCGGTCGTGCTGGCCTCGGCGATGTATGCGGCGCTGGCCGTGGTGATCATCGCCGCCATCTACGCCAGCTCCAACCAGCTGGGCCAGGGACTGATCGGTGTGGCCGTGTACGGGATCATCGGGGTGGCGCTGCAGGGGGTGGCGTTGGTGATCCTCGAGACGGCCGTGCCCGGGCGGTTCCGGGACCACATCGACGCACCGCAGCTGCATCCGGCGGCGTTCGCCACCGCCGCCATGCTGCTGGCCGTGGCGGGGGTGATCGCCGCCGCGCTGTCATGACATCCACCCGGGTCGGAACCGCCGAGTCTGCGGTGCGCTGGCGGGCCGTGCTGCTGGCGGCCGTCGCGGCGTGCGCGGCCTGCGGCATCGTCTACGAGCTTGCGCTGCTGACGCTGTCGGCGAGCCTGAATGGCGGCGGCATCGTCGCCACCTCGCTGATCGTCGCCGGCTACATCGCCGCGCTGGGCGTGGGTGCCCTGCTGGTCAAGCCGTTGCTGGCCCGTGCGGCCGTCACCTTCATCGCCCTCGAAACGGTCCTGGGCATCATCGGCGGATTGTCGGCGGCGGCGCTGTATGTGGCCTTCGCGTTCCTGGACGAGCCGGGCGGGTCGACGCTGGTGCTGGCGATCGGCACCGCCCTGATCGGCGGGCTGGTCGGCGCCGAGGTGCCGCTGCTGATGACGCTGCTGCAGCGCGGCCGAGTGGCCGGCCCCGCCGATTCCGGGCGCACCCTGGCCA
This sequence comes from Mycobacterium shinjukuense, assembly GCF_010730055.1. Taxonomy (NCBI): domain Bacteria; kingdom Bacillati; phylum Actinomycetota; class Actinomycetes; order Mycobacteriales; family Mycobacteriaceae; genus Mycobacterium; species Mycobacterium shinjukuense. Next base: position 2,185,812 of record NZ_AP022575.1, read on the forward strand.
ACCTCAACGCGGCCGACTACCTGGGCGCGCTGGTCGGCGGGCTCATCTGGCCTTTCCTGCTGCTGCCGCAGCTGGGGATGATCCGCGGGGCGGCGGCCACCGGCGTCGTCAACCTGGTGGCCGCGGCGATGGTGTCCATCTTCTTGCTGCGACACGTCGTGTCCATCGGGCAGCTGGTGGCCGCGTTGAGCTCGCTGGCCGCGGCACTGACGCTGCTAGTGACGTTGCTGGTGCGGGCACACGACATCGAGACCACCAGCCGCCAACGGCTCTACGCCGACCCGATCATCGCCTACCGGCACTCGGCCTACCAGGAAATCGTGGTCACCCGCCGGGGCGCCGACCTGCGCCTGTACCTGGACGGGGGGTTGCAGTTTTCCACCCGGGACGAATACCGCTACACCGAAAGCCTGGTCTATCCCGCGTTGGGCGCCGGAGCACACTCGGTGCTGGTGCTCGGTGGCGGCGACGGCCTGGCGGCCCGCGAACTGCTGCGCCAGCCCGGCGTGCAGTCGATCGTGCAGGTGGAGCTCGACCCCGCGGTCATCGAGCTGGGCCGCACCATCATCCGCGACGCCAACGGCGGCGCGCTGGACGACCCGCGCGTGCACGTCGTGATCGACGATGCGATGAGCTGGCTGCGCGCCACTGAAGCAGTCGGCTTTGATGCGGTGATCGTCGACCTGCCCGACCCCGACACACCGGTGCTGGGCCGGCTGTACTCGACGGAGTTCTACGCCCTGGTTGGGCAGGTGCTGGCACCCGGCGGGCTGATGAGTGTGCAAGCGGGGAGCCCGTTTTCGACGCGCATGGCGTTCTGGCGCACCGTCTCGACGATCCAGGCCGCGGGCTATGCGGCCACCCCCTACCACGTGCATGTGCCGACGTTCGGCGACTGGGGCTTCGTCCTGGCGCGCCGCGGTGACGCCGCGCCCACCCCCACCGTGCCGAATGATGCGCCCCCGCTGCGCTTCCTGGACCAGCGGGTGCTGCAGGCCGCCACGGTGTTCTCCGACGACACCCGGCCCCGCCCGGTGGCGCCCTCGACGCTGGACAATCCGCGCATCGTCGACGACATGCGCCACGGGTACGACTAGTTGGTCGCCGCCCGCTGCTCGATCCCGTCCGAACCGACCGTGCAAAGTGCACAGATGACCTACGATCAGCGGGTGGAATGGCAACCGCCGTCACCTCGGGTGCAAGAGCTGATTCGCAAGGGCGCGTGGATGGCCCTTAACCCCCCGCGGGAATGGCTTGAAGAGTTTGATCGCGCCACGCTGGCCGCCTGCCCGCCGATCGCCCAGGATCCTGCCCTGGCGGCGGTGGTAACTCGGTCCAGCCGCGGCAATCTCGTTCACTTCGCCTCCTCCATCCTGCGCAATCCCGGCGCGCCGGTGCCGCCGAATCTCAGCCCCGAGACGCTGCGCATGGCCCGGGATCTGGTGCGCCGCGGCCTGGACGCGTCGGCGCTCGAGGTGTACCGCATCGGACACAACGTGGCCTGGCGGCGCTGGACGGAAATCGCGTTTCAACTCACCTCCGACCCCAAGGAACTGCGCGAGCTGCTCGACGTGCCTTTTCGATCGGCCAACGAGTTCGTCGACGCCACGCTGGCCGGCATCGCCGCCCAGATGCAGTCCGAGTATGCAGACCTGACCCAAGATATCCGCGCCGAGCGCCGGAAAATCGTCGAGCTCATCCTCGACGCCGCACCCATCAGCCATCAACGCGCCCAAGCGCAGTTGGACTACGCCTTCGACCGCTCGCATACCGCCGCCATCCTGTGGTGCGACGAGGCCAACGACGACCCCGACCACCTTGACCGGGTAGCGGAGTCATTCGGCCAAGCCGTCGGATGCCCGCAGCCACTGGTCGTGGTGCCCAGCGCCGCGACGCGCTGGGTGTGGGTCAAAGACGTCGACGCCGTCGACCTGGAGAAGGTCGGGGACATGCTCGCCGACTCGCCACACACCCGGATCGCGATCGGCACCACCCTGCCGGGAATCGACGGCTTCCGACGCAGCCACTTCGACGCGCTCACCACGCAGCGCATGGTGGCTCGGCTGCGGTCACCCCAACGGGTCGCCTTGTTCGCCGACGTTCAGCTGGTCGCGCTGCTCACCGAAAATCCCGACGGTGCAGACGATTTCATCCAGACCACCCTCGGGGATTTCGAGTCGGCCAGCTCGACGTTGCACACGACGGTGCTGACCTACATCAGCGCGGAGTGCAACGCCTCGCGCGCGGCCAAGCTGCTCTTCACCCATCGCAACACGCTGCTGCACCGGCTGGAGACCGCTCAGCGGCTCCTCCCCCGCCCCCTCAGCGACACCACCGTCGAAGTTGCGGTGGCGATCCGAGCGCTGCAGTGGCGCGGCAAACAACACAGCGATCCCCCGCGCGCGCTTGCCGAGCAATACCGCTAGCACCCATCGGGCCGGTTGGTCAGGCCGGTTGGGCAACCGGCCTCATTCCTCGTCGAGCGCCGCCAACACCTCGTCGGACACGTCGACGTTGGTCCACACGTTCTGCACGTCGTCGCTCTCCTCCAGCGCCTCTACCAGCTTGAAAACCTTTCGGGCGCCGTCGATGTCGACGGGGACGCTGACCGAAGGCTGAAAGCTGGCCTCGGCCGACTCGTAGTCGATGCCGGCGTCCTGCAACGCGGTCCGCACCGCCACCAGGTCGCCGGGTTCGGAGATCACCTCGAAGCTGTCGCCGAGATCGTTGACTTCTTCGGCACCGGCATCCAGCACCGCCGTCAGGATGTCGTCTTCGGTCAATCCGTTCTTCTCCAGCGTGACCACGCCCTTGCGGGAGAACAAATAGGCCACCGAACCCGGGTCGGCCATGGTGCCGCCGTTACGCGTCATCGCCACCCGGACCTCGCTGGCGGCGCGGTTGCGGTTATCGGTCAGGCACTCGATCAGCACCGCCACCCCGTTGGGTGCGTAACCCTCGTAGATGATGGTTTGCCAGTCGGCGCCGCCGGCCTCTTCTCCCGCGCCGCGCTTGCGCGCCCGCTCGATGTTCTCGTTGGGCACCGAGCTCTTCTTCGCCTTCTGGATCGCGTCATAGAGCGTCGGGTTACCGGCCGGGTCACCACCACCGACGCGCGCGGCGACCTCGATGTTCTTGATCAACCGGGCGAACATCTTGCCGCGGCGGGCGTCGATGACGGCCTTCTTGTGCTTGGTGGTGGCCCACTTGGAATGGCCGCTCATCGCAGTGTCATACCTCTCCTGTCGCTCGTTCGCCAGACGAGTCTACGTGGCTGCCCGTGGACCCCGGTGAAGGTGACGGCCGGTTGGCCATGTCCAGTCACGGCGTTCCGTTTGTCCCTGGCGGGCCAAACTGGCCGGCCTTGCCACCGGTACCGCCGGCTCCGCCGTTGACACCGTTGCCGCCGTTGCCGCCGTCGCGCCCGTAGCTCGGCCAAGTAATCGGGTCCGAACGCCTCGGGAACCGCCCGCTGCGGGCGATGACGGCGCGCCGGGGTGACGTCAGCGCCGGCCGTTGACCATGTCGACGAACAGCTGGTGGATCCGGCGGTCGCCGGTCATCTCCGGATGAAACGCCGTCGCCAGCACCGCGCCCTGGCGCACCGCCACGATGTGGCCCGCGGTTCGGGCCAGCACCTGTACGCCGTCGCCGGCCCGCTCCACCCAGGGCGCCCGGATGAACACCGCCCGCACCGGCTCATCGAACCCGGCGAACGCGATATCGCCCTCGAACGAGTCGACCTGACGTCCAAAAGCGTTGCGCCGCACCGTCATATCGATAGCACGCAGCGGCAGCGCCGCGCGTCCGCCGGCACCGGCGTCCAGGATCTCACTGGCCAACAGGATCATGCCCGCACAGGCGCCGTAGGCCGGAAGCCCGTCGGCCAGCCGCGCCCGCAACGGTTCCAGCAAGTCACAGTCCCGCAGCAGGTGGCTCATCGTGGTGGATTCCCCGCCGGGAATCACCAACCCGTCCACCGCATCCAGCTCATCACGGCGCCGCACGGTCATCGGCGCGGCACCAGACTCGCGCAGTGCCGTCAGATGCTCCCTGGCGTCGCCCTGCAGCGCCAGCACACCCACCCTTGGAATGCTCATGGTCGGCTCACGACCGGTGTCCGCGTGTGAAGCGAGTCAGCCCCTCCTGCATCACCGCCGCCACCAACTCGCCTCGCCGGTTGAAGATCTTGCCCTGGGTGAGCGCACGACCACCGCAGGCCGACGGCGACGACTGGTCGTACAGCAGCCATTCGTCGGCCCGAAACACCCGCATGAACCACATCGCATGATCCAGCGACGCCACCTGCAGCCGGTCCCGCACCTCGAGATGATTGACCTGCGCCGAGCCCAGCAACGTCAGGTCACTCATATACGCCAACGCGCAGATGTGCAGCACCGGGTCATCGGGCAACCGATCGCGGTGGCGAAACCACACCTGCTGCTGGGAGGCCTTGCCGGGCAGACGTTGCAGCTCGTCTCGCGGCACCATGCGCACGTCCCACTCCTCGAACTGCCGGAACCCGGCTTCGTCGAACACCCGCACCGACCGCAGGCCCGGCAGTTCGTCCGGCGGTGGTGCCACCGGCATGACGTCCTGGTGGGTGATGCCGTCCTGCTCGGTTTGAAAAGACGCCGACATGCTGAAGATGGTCTGACCGTGCTGGACGGCGCTGACCCGCCTGGTGCAGAACGAACCGCCGTCCCGGAGTCGCTCGACGAGAAAGACCGTGGGCGCCTTGGCATCCCCGGGCCGCAGAAAGTAGCCGTGCAGCGAGTGGACCAGGTAGCGCGGGTCGACGGTGCGCACCGCTGACACCAGCGACTGGCCGGCCACATGTCCGCCAAAGGTGCGCTGCAGGAAACCCGATTCCGGGCTGAACACGCTGCCGCGGTAGATGTTGACCTCGAGTTGCTCGAGGTCAAGGATCTGCTCGATCGCCACGAAACGTTCTTACCAACCGCGCCGAGCCAGCCGATGCGGCTGAGCGATCTCCTCCACGTTGATGCCCACCATCGCCTCGCCCAGCCCCCGCGACACCTTCGCCAGCACGTCCGGGTCGTCGTAGAAGGTGGTGGCCTTGACGATCGCCGCGGCCCGATGCTCGGGGGCACCGGACTTGAAGATGCCCGAGCCAACGAAGATGCCCTCCGCGCCCAGCTGCATCATCATCGCGGCGTCTGCGGGCGTGGCGATACCCCCAGCGGTGAACAGCGTGACCGGCAGCTTGCCGGCCCGGGCCACCTCGACGACGAGCTCGTAAGGCGCCTGCAATTCCTTTGCCGCGACGAACAATTCGTCTTCAGACAGCGATGTCAGCCGGCGGATCTCGCCGGTGATGGCCCGCATATGGGTGGTCGCGTTGGAGACGTCACCGGTGCCGGCCTCGCCCTTGGACCGGATCATCGCGGCGCCCTCGCTGATGCGGCGCAGCGCCTCGCCGAGGTTGGTGGCCCCGCACACGAACGGCACGGTGAATTTCCACTTGTCGATGTGATGGGTGTAGTCGGCGGGCGTCAACACCTCGGACTCGTCGATGTAATCCACCCCAAGGCTCTGCAGGATCTGCGCCTCGACGAAATGCCCGATGCGGACCTTGGCCATCACCGGGATGGTGACCGCGGCGATGATGCCCTCGATGATGTCGGGGTCGCTCATCCGCGACACCCCGCCCTGGGCCCGGATGTCGGCGGGCACCCGTTCCAGCGCCATCACCGCGACGGCACCGGCGCCCTCGGCGATGCGGGCCTGCTCGGGGGTGACGACGTCCATGATGACGCCGCCCTTAAGCATCTCGGCCATGCCACGCTTGACCCGGGCGGTGCCGGTCTGGCCGGAAGCCGGCCTACCCGACTGGGCCTCGTTTGACTGGGCGGCGGTGTCCACTGGTCTCCTTCGTTGCTTCGGTGCCGACACCAGTCTAGTGCTGACCTACAAACCAGCTTCCAGCTCTTGCGGTGATGAAGGCGCTGCTCGCGGCGGCGTCTTGGCCATCGCACCGGAAAAGTTTCTTGGAAACCTGATGGTCCTGCCGTTCGTGTCATAGGGTCTTGTGCTACCGGAGTGCGGCTTACCGAGAAAGGCGGACTGGGAAAGAAACATAGCGATGAATTTCGCCGTGTTGCCCCCGGAAATGAATTCGGCGCGCATGTTCGCCGGTGCGGGCCTGGGCCCGCTGCTGGGCGCGGCGGCAGCCTGGGACGGGCTGGCCGAGCAGTTGCACGCCGCGGCGGCGTCGTTCACATCGGTGACCTCGGGGCTGACGGCCCAGGCGTGGCAGGGCCCGGCGTCGCTGTCGATGATGCGCACGGCCGGCCCTTATGCCGGATGGTTGAGCACGGCGGCCGGTCAGGCCGAGCAGGCGGCCACCCAGGCCCGGGTGGCGGCGAGCGCGTTCGAGGCGGCGCGGGCGGCCATCGTGCATCCGGCGATGGTCGCGGCCAACCGGATTCGGCTGGTGTCGCTGGTGGGCTCCAACGTGCTGGGCCAGAACGCCCCGGCGATCGCGGCCGCCGAAGCCGAATACGAGCAGATGTGGGCCCAGGACGTGGCCGCGTTGTGCGGCTATCATGCCGGCGCATCGGCGGCGGCCGCCCAGCTGGTGCCGTTCCACGAGGATTTTCAGCGGCTGCTGGGAACCCTGCCCGGCCGGTTGGCCAGCGCCTACGCCGCCGCGGGGCTGCCGGCAATCAACGTGGATTTGACCACCGGCACTTTCAACGTGGGCAACGGAAACGTCGGCGTCAACAACATCGGCAATGGGAACATCGGCAACGGGAACATCGGCAACGGAAACATCGGCGACCGCAACATCGGCGTCGGGAACACCGGCGTCGGCAACATCGGCATCGGCAACACCGGCAATTGGAATATCGGCATCGGCATCACCGGCAATGGACAGATCGGCTTCGGGAATCCCGGCGATGGCGACCTCGACGTCCTGGTGGTGGGGGACGGCGGCCCGGCGGTAACGGCGTTGGTCATGGGCGGCACCGACAGCCCGCTGCCGCTACCCAACGTCAGCCTGCTGGAGTATGCCGCGCAGCTCATCACCCCGTTCCATCCCGGGTATACCGCTCAGTTCCTGGAAACGCCATCGCAGTTTTTTCCATTCACCGGGCTGAACAGCCTCACCTTTGACGCCTCCGTGGCCCAGGGCGTCGCGAATCTGCACACCGCGATCATGGCGGAACTGGTGGCGGGAAACCAGATCGTCGTCTTCGGCACCTCCCAAAGCGCCACGATCGCCAGTCTCGAAATGCGCTATCTACAAACCCTGCCCGAAAACCTACGTCCGGGCATCGACGAGTTGTTCTTTACGTTGAGCGGCAATCCCAACCGGCCCGACGGCGGACTCTTCACGCGTTATAGCGCTCTCATACCGGGTTTGGCTTCCACGATCTATGGCGCGACGCCCGCCAACGCCTACCCGACCGTGGATTACGCGGGCCAATACGACGGCGTCAACGACTTCCCCAGATACCCGCTGAATTTCTTCGCGACCGCCAACGCGATCGCTGGCATCGTTTTCCTGCACTCCGGGCTCGTTGCCGTGCCGACCGATGTTGCGTCGGGTGTGATCCAGCCGGTGTCCTCGGCGGAAGTCCTGACCACCTACATCCTGATTCCCAGCGAGGATCTGCCGCTGCTGGTCCCGCTGCGCGCGATCCCCGTGCTGGGTGACCCGTTGGCCGACCTCATCGAGCCGGATTTGCGGGTGCTCGTCGAGCTCGGCTATGACCGCACCGCCTACCAAGATGTGCCAACCGGGTTTGGGCTGTTCCCGGACGTCGATTGGGCCGCGGTCGGCGCCGAGCTGCAGCAGGGGACCCTGCAAGGCATCAACGACGCACTGTCCGGACTGGGGTTGCCGCCGCCGCCGGCTCTGCGCCTCCTTTGATCAGCGGATCGCCAGCGGACCGCCGGCGTCCCGCGCAGCCTCGGCGCCGAGGGCACCGTCCGCCAGCCGGTTGGCCGCGGGCAGCAACTCGCTGAGTTGCAGCGGGTACACCAGCTCGCCAGCCGCCACCAGGTCCGCGATGTCGTCCGCGTCGCACCAGCGGGCGCCGTGGATGTAGCGGCGTTCCAGCTCGGTGCGCCCGTCGACCGCCGGCTGGAACCGGCGCGTGCGGTGCACCAGGTAGAACTCCTCGCTGTCGATCATCGAGCCGTTGAACTCGAAGACCTCGGCGCGTCGCCAGATCGGTCCGACCAGGTCTTCCGGCGCGACCCGCAGACCGGTTTCTTCGGCCAGCTCACGGGCGGCGGCCTGGGCCAACCGCTCGCCGCGGCGCACTTCGCCGCCCACGGTGAACCACCACTTCGGCGCGGTGCCGTCGGTGATCGCCGGATCCGAGCCGCACAGCAGCAGCACGGCGCCGCTCTCGTCGAGCAGCACCACCCGCGCCGAGGTGCGGTGGTTGAATCCACCCTGATCCCGGTGCGCCACCACCTGGGGCCGCTCGGCGATCTCGAAATAGCTTGGCAGCGTTGCGGTTCCACCAAGCCGGAACGCGCGGACCACGGGGCGTTCACCTAGCGCCCGAGCGTCCCGGACGGCGTCGTTGTGGAAGCGACGGGCCAACAGCACCCGGGCTTCGGCGTCGGCCAATTCGGCGATCAGGGCCGTCGGCAGCGACCCCGGATCCACCATGGCCAGCGCGGCCGAGAGCTCGTTTTCGCGCGCCTCACGCGCGTGCCGTGGCGCGCGCTCGGCCGCGTCGGCCAGGGCCGCCAACCGTCTGCCCTCGGACGCGCCGCCGTACGCGTCGACCGCGACCGCTCGGGCCACCACCGCTCGCCGCGCCAGCGCGGCGTCCAACGCCTGCCAGGACAGGTCGTAGCGCACGTGGAGCCGGTTCAGCCGGTTGGCGGTCTGATAACCCCAGGCAGCGACGGCCATCAGCAGCACCAACAGCACCGCGACAACGACAACCGGCCAGGTCACTAGCTAGCCACCTGAACCTTGCCACCCGAGCCGGCGACCGTCTCGTACACCCGCATGATCTGGGTGGCCACCACCGACCAGTCGTACCGGCGCACGGCTTCGCGGCCGGCCGTCACGTAGCGCTCCCGCAGCGTGTCGTCCTGCAGCACCGAAACCAGCGCATCACCCAACGCCGCCGCCTGCAGCTCCGGGGGGTCGACCGGCACCAGCCGACCCACCTCACCGTCGTGCAGCACCCGCCGGAACGCGTCCAGGTCGCTGGCCACCACCGCGGTGCCCGCGGCCATCGCCTCGACCAGCACGATGCCGAAACTTTCGCCGCCGGTGTTGGGTGCGCAGTAGACGTCGGCGCTGCGCATCGCCGACGCCTTCCCGGCGTCGTCCACCTGGCCGAGAAAGCGGAGGTGGCGCTCCACGTTCCCGGCCTGGGCGCGCAGCTGCTGCTCGTCGCCGCGGCCGACGACCAGCAGCTGCACGTCGCCGAAGCGCTGCACCACCCTGGGCAGCGCGTCGAGCAGCACCGCCATGCCCTTGCGGGGCTCGTCGTAACGCCCCAGGAAAAGCACCGTCTTACCCGGCCGCGGGTAGCCGTCCAGCGGCGGCGCCGAGGCAAAGGCGTCCACGTCCACGCCGTTGGGAATCTCCACCGCGTCGGACCCCAGCGCCTCCATCTGCCAGCGCCGGGCCAGATCCGACACCGCGATCCGGCCGACGATCTTTTCGTGCATCGGTCGCAGGATGCCCTGAAAGACGGTCAGGGTCAGCGATTTGGTGGTCGAGGTGTGAAACGTCGCCACGATCGGGCCCTCGGCGATGTTCAGGGCCAGCATCGACAGGCTGGGCGCGTTGGGCTCGTGCAGGTGCAGCACGTCGAAATCGCCTTCGGCCAGCCACTTTTTGACCTTGCGATGGGTCGCCGGGCCGAACCGCAGCCGGGCCACCGAGCCGTTGTAGGGGATCGGCACGGCCTTGCCGGCCGAGACGACGTACTCCGGTAGAGAGGTGTGCGGCGACGCCGGCGCCAGCACGCCGACCTGGTGGCCGCGGGCGTGCATCACCTCGGCCAGCTGCAACACGTGCGCCTGCACCCCGCCGGGCACGTCGAACGAGTACGGGCAAATCATCCCGATGCGCATCAGCCGCCCCTCAACCCGGCCCGCATCGTCGCCGGGCAGCGGCCTGATCGCCCGGCTCCTCCTCAGGCCGTTCCGGCCCGCATCGTCGCCGGGCAGCGGCCTGATCGCCCGGCTCCTCCTCAGGCCGCTCCGGCCCGCATCGTCGCCGGGCAGCGGCCTGATCGGCCAGCCACAGGGGCTGCAGCATGTGCCAGTCCGCGGGATGGGCGGCGATGTTGCGGGCGAACTGGTCGGCCAGGGCCTGGGTGATGGCGCCGACGTCCGCGCCGGTGCAGTCCAGCGCCTGATGCGCCGAAAACCCCCAGCCGTCGTCCTCGAACCAGCAGTGCACCGGCAGCAGTGCCGCCCCGGTCTCGATCGCCAGCTTGGCCGGCCCCGACGGCATCCGGGTGGGTTCGCCGAAGAATTCGACCTCGACACCGGTGCGGGTGAGGTCCCGCTCGGCCAGCAGACACACCACCCGGTTGCGTCGCAGCCGCTCACAGAGCACCTCAAAGGGTGGTTTCGCACCGCCGGACAGCGGCAGCACCTCAAAGCCGAGGCCCTGGCGATAGTCGATGAAACGCCGGTACAGCGATTCGGGCTTGAGCCGTTCCGCGACGGTGGTGAACGTGCCGTGCCGCTGCACCAGCCACACCCCGGCCATGTCCCAGTTGCCGCTGTGCGGCAATGCCAGCACCACGCCCCGGCCGGCGGCCAGCCCCGCATCCACGTGGTCCAGCCCCTGGATCACATGGTCGAGCCGACGGGCGATGGCGCGGTGGTCCATCGTCGGCAACCGAAACGCCTCCCGCCAATACCGGCCGTAGGACCGCAGCGAGGCGAGCATCAGCGAGTCCGGCACGTCGTCCGGCGGCACACCGATGACGCGGGCCAGGTTCTTGCGCAGCTGCTCCGGTCCGCCGTTGCGGGCAGCATACCGCGCACCAGCGTCGAACGCGTTGCGCGCGGCGAATTCCGGCATCGCCCGCACGGCCATCCAGCCGGCGGCATACGCCCAGTCGGTCACTCTGCCCAGCACCAGTTGACGCGGGGACTGGATCACTGTCCAGCCGGCCGGCGTGGCGATCACCGCTCACCCTTTCCGCCGGGCCCGGGCATGGGCGCAATGCGATCGGTGGCACCCGGCGAGGTGCGCACCGTGTACAACCGCTGGGCGCAAGTGATCAGGCTGGCCACCGCCAGCACCCACATCGCCACGGGCAGCGCCGGCGGCCAGGCGACGAACGGAAAGTCCGACACGCCCGCCCCGGTCAGCACGATGATCAACCGTTCCGGCCGTTCGATGAATCCGCCGTCGCCGCGCAACCCGCTGGCCTCCGCCCGGGCCTTGATGTAGGAGATCACCTGGGAGGTGACCAGGCAGATCAAGGTCGCGATCACCAGCAGTTGGTCGCGCAGGTGAAACGCTATCCACCACAGCAGCCCGCAGAACACCGCGCCGTCGCTGATGCGGTCGCAGGCGGCGTCCAGCACCGCGCCAAAGCGGGTGCCCCCGCCGCGTTGGCGTGCCATCGCCCCGTCGAGCATGTCGAAGAGCACAAAGAACCAGACCACACACGCCCCGGCAAACAGTTTGCCGATCGGGAACAGCACCAGCGCCCCCGCCACCGAGGCGACGGTGCCCAGGATGGTGACGCTGTCCGGGGTGAGGCCGGCCCGCAGCAACCCTCGCGCGACCGGGTCGATGATGCGGGCGAACGCCGCCCGGGACAGGAAGGGCAACTTGCTCATCGGCTTCGCCTCTCCCGATCGCCGCGTCCCCCGCAAGCGGGTGGGGGTACCGCCCACGTATGGGGGCGTGCCCCCACCGCATCGTTACCGACGCGACTCACGGTTGCCTGGCCCATTCCGCGGCCAGCAGCCGGCGGGTGTCGCGCAGCAGCTGCGGAATCACCTTGGAGCCGCCGATGATGGTGATGAAGTTGGCGTCGCCACCCCACCGCGGCACCACATGCACGTGCAGATGCTCGGCCAGCGACCCGCCGGCCGAGGTCCCCAGATTCAGGCCGACGTTGAAGCCGTGTGGCCGCGACACGTTTTTGATGACGCGAATCGCCTTCTGGGTGAACGCCATCAGTTCGGCGCTCTCCGCCTCGGTCAGGTCCTCCAGCTCCGATACCCGCCGATAGGGCACCACCATCAGGTGCCCGGGGTTGTACGGGTAGAGGTTGAGCACGGCATAGACCAGGTTGCCGCGGGCGACCACCAGGCCCTCTTCGTCGGACAGTTGCGGGATGTCGGTGAACGGCTGCTCGGGGTTGCCGTTGTCGCGTTTCACCGGCGCTTCGGCCAGGTAGTTCATCCGATACGGCGTCCACAGCCGCTGCAGCTGGTCGTCCTGGCCGACCCCTCGGTCGAGGATGGTGTCGTCGGCGCGCTGGTCGGGCCCCGCGGCCTTGTCCTGGTCACTCACCGCCGGCCACTTTCAGCAGTTCGGCTGTCGGCGCGGCGTTTTCACGGTCGGTGATCCAGGAGACGATAGCGGCCACCGCGTTGTCGCGGGCCACGCCGTTGATTTGCGAGCGGTCACCGAACCGGAAGCTGACCGCTCCGGCCGCGACGTCGCGGTCGCCGGCCAGCAGCATGAACGGCACCTTGTGGTTGGTGTGGTGCACGATCTTCTTGGCCATCCGGTCGTCGCTGGCGTCCACCTCCGCCCGCACCCCGTGCGACTTCAGTTGCGCGGCAACATCTTCCAGATAGGAAACGTGCTCGTCGGCGACCGGGATGCCGACCACCTGGACGGGTGCCAGCCACGCCGGGAACGCCCCCGCGTAGTGCTCGGTGAGGATGCCGAAGAACCGCTCGATCGACCCGAACAGCGCGCGGTGGATCATCACCGGACGTTGGCGGGTCCCGTCGGCGGCGGTGTATTCCAGCTCAAAACGTTCCGGGAAGTTGAAGTCCAGCTGGATGGTCGACATCTGCCAGGTGCGGCCCAGCGCGTCCTTGACCTGCACCGAGATCTTGGGCCCGTAGAACGCCGCACCGCCGGGGTCGGGCACCAGCTCCAGGCCGGAGTCGGCACCCACCTCGGCCAGCACGTTGGTGGCTTCCTCCCAGGCCTCGTCGGAGCCGACGGACTTGTCCGGGTCCTTGGTGGACAGTTCGAGGTAGAAGTCGGTCAGGCCGTAGTCACCGAGCAGGTCGAGCACGAACCGCAGCAGCGAACGCAACTCGTCGCGCATCTGGTCGCGGGCGCAGAAGATGTGCGCGTCGTCCATCGTCAGCCCGCGGACCCGGGTCAGGCCGTGCACCACCCCGGACTTCTCGTAGCGGTACACGGTGCCGAACTCGAAGAGCCGCAACGGCAGTTCCCGATACGACCGCCCGCGGGCCCGGAAGATCAGGCAGTGCATCGGGCAGTTCATCGGCTTGAGGTAGTAGTCCTGGCCGGGTTTGCGCACCGAGCCGTCGGGGTTGTGCTCGGCGTCGATGTGCATCGGCGGGAACATGCCGTCGGCGTACCAGTCCAGGTGGCCCGAGGTGTGGAACAGCTGCGCCTTGGTGATGTGCGGGGTGTTGACGAACTCGTACCCGGCTTCGGTGTGCTTGCGCCGCGAGTAGTCCTCCAGCTCGCGCCGCACGACGCCGCCCTTGGGGTGGAAAACCGCCAGACCGGAACCGATTTCGTCGGGAAAGCTGAACAGGTCCAGCTCGACGCCCAGCTTGCGGTGGTCGCGACGTTGGGCCTCGGCGATCAGCGCCAGGTGACGGTCGAGCGCCTCCTGCGATTCCCATGCGGTGCCGTAGATGCGCTGCAGGCTGGCGTTGTTCTGGTCGCCCCGCCAATAGGCCGCCGAGCTGCGGGTGAGCTTGAACGCCGGGATGTGCTTGGTGGTCGGGATGTGCGGGCCGCGGCACAGGTCGCCCCAGAGGCGCTCGCGGGTGCGCGGATCGAGGTTGTCATAGGCGGTGAGCTCGTCGCCGCCGACCTCCATGATTTCGGCATCCCCGGACTTGTCGTCGACCAGCTCCAACTTGTAGGGCTCGTTGGCCAGCTCCGCGCGGGCCTGCTCCGTGGATTCGTAGACCCGCCGGCAGAACAGTTGTCCGTCCTTGACGATCTGGCGCATCCGCCTTTCCAGCGTCGCCAGGTCTTCGGGGGTGAACGGCTCGGGCACGTCGAAGTCGTAATAGAAGCCGTCGGTGATGGGTGGCCCGATGCCCAGCTTGGCGTGCGGGAACAGCTCCTGGACGGCTTGCGCCAAGACGTGCGCGGTGGAATGCCGGATGACGCTGCGACCGTCGTCGGTGTTGGCGGCCACCGGGGTGACCTCGACGTCGACGTCAGGCACCCAGCTCAGGTCGCGCAGCGTGCCGTCGGCGTCGCGCACCACCACGACCGCGTCGGGCGCGCCGCGCCTGGGCAACCCCGCCGCGGCGACCGCGGCCGCCGCGGTGGTCCCGGCGGGAACCCGGATCGGGGCTTGCGGCGATGGCAAACCCGGTGCAGCCGGGTGCCGCGGGTCGCCGCCGTCGGCTCCTGGGGCGGGGCGTGCGGGGGCGCTCATCGGGTCGGTCTCCATGTGCTGGGCGTGTCGAAACGATCGCGACCATGCTATCGGGGCAGGCCTCGACGAACCCAGGCCGGCGGAGCGTCACGCCGCTTGATCGGGCAACGGACGCGGATGCCGGTTGCGCTGCGCCCACGCGGTATCCGGCGCCCACGGCGGGTCCGGCGCCCACGGCCTGATGACCTTCGCTTGCTTGTCACGTGCAATCCGGCCGGTCACCCCGCACACCGTGGCGCGCAGCTTGGTCACGGTGAACCGATGGTTTTCGGTGTCATAAAAGAATCGCAGCACGCGGGCCGGGAAATACCCCAACAAAAGGATGAATATCGTCACAAGCGCGGGACCGCTGGTGACTCCGTGGGCTCGTGTCGTCCTGAGGTAACGGGTGGCATACCGGTAGAAATCCCGCGGCGCGCATTCCACCCGGCGACCGGACATGCCGGCGATCAGCGTGGGCTCGTAGTCGACCTGGACGTTGTTCTTGACCAGCGTCAGGGCCAGGTCGATATCCTCATGCAGCTGATCTTCCAAATCCAGACGCGTCAGGTGACCGATCGCCCGCCAGGCTGAGCCGCGGATCGCCATGTTCGCCCCGAGAAGGAACCGTTGATCGGTGGCGTGCCGATGCAGCGCGGCGCGTACCGCCCGGTCCAGCCGGAAGAACACGCCCCGCAGCGGCATGTCGTAATACACGACCGGGCCGGTCGCCGCGCCGATGGCCGGATCCCGAAAGCGGCGCCGAATCGTCTCGACCCAGTCATGGGCAATGATGGAATCGGCGTCGATCCGCCCGATCACGTCGCTGTGCGCATCGTCGAACCCACGGTTGCGGGTCGGAGCGATGCCGAGATGATCGTGTTGGTCCAGCAGGCGGATGTCGATTTCGGGGTGCTGCGTTTGATATCGGCGCACGATCGACGCGGTAGCGTCGGTCGACCTGTTGTTGACGACGATGATCTCGTCCGGTGTCGACGTCTGGTCGATGCATGATTCGAGGCATTTCCCGATGAAATGTTCCTCGTTGTGGGCTGGGATGACGATGGCCACCGACGGTTGTCGGCAATCGGTGCGCACGACGCGCCCGAACCCGTTGATATCTGCGCTCATGCCTCCGACCAACCACCTACACAATAGTGTGTTATTGCAATGTTATGCTACTGCAATATTGGTCGGAGTGTCTGATTCGGACCGTGGAGACTCGCTTCCGGCGACCCTAGCGACCAAAGGTCGCTACGGCGGCGCCCGTTCAGGACCAGGTCGTCAGCGACTTGTTGAGGCGGGCGGCCGGTGAGCACCGACCGGCCGGGTGGCGACCGCGGCTAACTACCCGTTTTGGCCGGACGTGCCCGTGCCGCCGGTCAGGCCCGCGGCACCCGGGTTGCCGGTTTTGGTGCTCCCAAAGCCACCGGCCCCGGCGGCGCCGCCGGCGCCGCCCTGGCCGCCGCCACCGCCGAGGCCGCCCTGGCCGGCGGTGCCGTTGACGCCGACCTGGCCGATCAACAGCCCCGCGGAACCGCCCGCGCCGCCGATGCCACTGCCGCCGCCATTGCCGCCGGTGCCGCCGATGCCGCCGGTGCCGCCATTGCCACCGTTACCGCCGACGCCCTGGCCGACGCCGGAGCCGATGCCGCCGGTGCCGCCGGCACCACCCACGCCGCCCACGCCGCCGACGCCGCCCGCGCCGCCGAGGCCGGCGATGCCGCCGGCGCCGCCGTTGCCGACCAACAGCCCGCCGGCACCGCCATCGCCGCCGTTTCCGCCGGTGCCACCGTTGCCACCGGCTCCGCCCATGCCGCCGGCACCGCCACCGCCGCCCGCACCGGCCGAGGCGCTGGCGCCGGCAGCGTTTCCGCCGCCCCCTCCGCTGCCGCCGATCCCGCCGGCGGCGCCGGCCCCGCCGGCACCACCGGTGCCGCCCGCGCCGCCGGCGCCGCCGGTGCCGACCAACAGCCCACCGCGGCCACCGTCACCGCCGGTGCCTCCGGCGCCACCGTTGCCACCGGAGGCGCCCAGCCCGCCGCCGCCTCCATGGCCGCCCGGCCCGCCAGTCGCAACGGCAGAGGGGGCGCTGGCCAGACCGCCATCGCCGCCGGCGCCCCCCGCGCCGCCGGCGCCCTCGGCGACGGTCCCGTTGCCGCCCGCACCGCCGAACGAATTCGAGTTGGCAGAGGCGTTCCCGCCGAAACCGCCGGCGCCGCCGTTGGCGCCCGCGCCGCCGGTTCCGCCGTTACCGCCCCGGGCCGTGCCGGTGCCCAAGGCAATAGCCTCCCCACCCCGCCCCCCACTGCCGCCGGTGGCACTGAGCCCGCCGTCGGCTCCATCGCCGCCGCTGGTTGCGATGGCGTTGTTGGCGCCAGCGGCAACGGTGTCATTGATGCCGGGGCTCCCGGTCGCGGCGATGCCGCCGAAGGTGGGGTTGACAGCGTTGGCGCCGGCGAGACCGGTGCCGCCTGGGCCGCCCGCGCCGCCGTCGCCGAACAGGATGGCATTGCCGCCGTTGCCGCCCGGCCCGGGCGCGCCGCCGTTGATGCCGGCCAGCCCGACCCCACCCATACCGCCGGGCCCGCCGTTGCCGTAGAGCCACCCGCCCGCGCCGCCGTTGCCGCCGGCGGCGCCGGCCCCGCCCATGCCGCCGGACCCGCCGTTGCCGATCAGGCCCGCGCTGCCGCCGTTGCCGCCGACCTGACCGGGCAAGCCGTTTCCGCCATTGCCACCGTTGCCGTACAACAACCCACCGGGCCCGCCGGCCTGGCCGGGGCCGCCATCGGCGCCGTTGCCGATCAGCGGGCGGCCCAGCAGCGCCTGGGTGGGCGCGTTGACCACGCCCAAGACATTTTGCTCCAGGGTCTGCAACGGCGACGCGTTGGCGGCCTCGGCGCTGGCGTACGACCCTGCGGCGGCGCTCAATGCCCGCACGAACTGCGCATGAAACGCCGCGGCCTGTGCGCTCACCGTCTGGTATGCCTGGGCGTGCCCGCCGAACAGCGCCGCGACGGCGGCGGACACCTCATCGGCCCCGGCCGCCAGCACCGCGGCGGTCGGGCCGGCCGCCGCCAGGTTGGCCGCACCGAGTGCGGCGCCAATACTGCGCAATTCCGTTGTCGCCGCGGCCAATGCTTCCGGTGTCGCGATCACAAACGACACGGCCCACCTCCCGAGGCATCAGGACATTCGTCAGGTCAGGCTAACGCGGCGCCAGCGCGGTGTCAGCGCTTTTCACCGGCCTTATTCGGCCGGCGCGCAACGGGTTCGGCACGCCCGCGGCTTAGCCGCCATGCCGGGCGCCGGCCGCGGCCAGGGTCGCGAACTCCTCGTCGGAAAGGGTGATCTCGGCGGCGGCGACGTTCTCCTCCAGGTGCGCCACCCGCGACGTGCCCGGAATCGGCACCATCACCGGCCGGCCCGGCGGCCAGACCGGTCGCGACATCCAGCAGCGGCTCGGCGGCGCGCGTGGTGAGGTTGTACCTGTTCTGCACCGACACGATCGGCGTGATTTGCTGGGCAGCTCTGAGCTGCTCGACGTCCACCTCGCACAGCCCGATGTGGCGGATCTTGCCTTCGTTTTTCAGCGCCGCCGGCTCGCCCACCTGATCGGCCAGCGGGACGTTGCGGTCGATGCGGTGCAGCTGGAATGGGTCGATGGCCTCCACCCCCAGCCGGCGCAGGCTCATCTCGCATTCCTGCCGCAGGTAGCTCGGATGGCCCAGGGGGATCCACACATTCGGGCCGGTGCGCAGCAAACCCGCCTTGGTGGCAATGACCGGCCCGGCATAGGGATGCAGCGCCTCGCGGATGATCTCCTCGGAGACGTAGGGCCCGTAAGAGTCGGCGGTGTCGATGAAGTTCACACCCAGTTCGACGGCGCGCCGCAACACCCGGACGGCTTCCGGGTGGTGCTCGGGCGAGCCCCAGACCCCCGTGCCGGTCAGGCGCATCGCGCCGAAGCCGAGCCGGTTGACGGTCAGGTCGCCGCCGAGCGTGAACGTGCCGGATGCCGCTGCAGAGGCGGGAGTCGTCACCCCTATGACCGTGCGCCCGGAACCCAGCTACGCCGCCAGGCGTGGCAAGCTGAGCAGGTGGACCTCGAGGCGCTTGCCGAGCTGCCCTTGACCTACCCCGAGGTGGGCGCGACCGCAGCCGGCCAGCTGCCCCCGGGATATGGCCACCTCAGCGTGACGACCCAAATCGGTACCGGCCAGCAGCGATTCGATGAGGCCGGCGACGCGGTCATGCATTGGGGTATGCAGCGCGGAGCCGGCCTGCGGGTGCAGGCCAGCTCCGATATCGCCGTGGTCTCCGCGGTGGTGGTGGTCAGGCTGATGGGCTTCCTGCGCGCGCCCTGCCGCGTGGTGTATGTCATCGACGAACCGGATCTGCGCGGGTTCGCCTACGGCACACTGCCCGGGCACCCGCAGTCTGGCGAGGAACGGTTCGCCGTGCGCCGCGACCCGAGCACCTCGGCGGTGTATGCGGAAGTGTCGTCGTTCTCCCGGCCCGCGACCTGGTGGAGCAAGGGTGGTGGGCCAGTCGTGTCGGTGGTGCAGCGCGTCATCGCCAAGCGCTACCTGCGTGGAGTGTGACCCGGCGGGTTCGGCGGCCCGCACCCTCGGGAAGCCGATCGCGTGGTGGCAACACGCGACCACGATCAGATCTCACCAGCCTCAGCAATCACGTGAGTCGCCGGGCAAGACGATGGTGTGCTCCCCAACGTGATGGCGCGTCCGATATCGCCACCGGCTGCTGGGCCACCCCGATCGCAACCACCCCAACGGGCGCCGCCGGCCCCGCCAGATACGGCCGCATCACCAGCAGCCAACCGAAACGATCCCGCCCAACCCGGCCGCCCACCTCGGCGGTCCGAGCCTGGCCTCGCCAGTGGAGCGCCTTGTATGTATGTTCGTCGGGCATCTCGGTGTTCTGACAGGCTGCTCCAGGCGGCGCACCTTCCTCATCTGCCCCACGTGTACCCGGAACTGACCGATATACAAAGTGCCCGCCTCGCAGCGACAGCCACGGTTGTCGCTGCGAGGCGGGCACATCGCAGATATCCCCGTCGTGCTGAACGCATGAGACGGGTGAGACAACGGGGAACGTGCAGTTTGCGCACTGGGTCGCCAGCAGCCGCGGCACGCGGGGTCACCCTGGTTCCAACCCCCCCAAAACATACGAGCGATACCGCTAGCGGCGCCCGATGCTCCCGTCGTGCACACCCTGCGCCAGCCGGGCAAGCGCGACCGCGCCGGCCAGCAAACCGAAGTCACGCAGCGCGACATCATAGAAGCCCGGCACGGTGACCAGGTCGACGATGATCGCGGCCAGCCAGGCCGCAACCAGCCAGGCTCCGACGCGCGGGGCCACCGCAACCAGGATGCCGGCGACGATCTCGATCACCCCGACCAGGTACATGCAGTGGTCGGCCGTCCCGGGAACGACGTCGTTGATCCAGCCCGCCAGATACCGGCTCCAGTGATGCGGGTGGGTCAGCAGATTGAAGAACTTGTCCAGCCCGAACGCGATGGGCGCGATCGTGAACACGGTGCGCAGCAGCAGATACGCCGAGTAGGCGGGATCCTGCAGGCGGTCGACGAGGGCCGGTGTGGCGGTGGCCTGCCTGGTGCTCATGATTTACCTCCCAGCTTCTAACAGATAATAATTCGAACGTTAGAACCTGTAGACTGTAGCGTCAAGAACTTTGTCCGTTAGAAATGGGGCGCCGGCATGGACCTGGAGCGCGCCGCCGCCGGGATCGGAGCGCTGGCCGACCCGGTGCGTTACCGGCTCTATCAGTTCGTGTGTTCGCAACCCGGACCGGTGAGTCGTGATCAGGCGGCCGACGCCGTCGGCGTGCCGCACCACCAGGCGAAATTCCACCTGGACCGGCTCACCGCCGAGGGCTTGCTCGACAGCGACTACGCGCGCCTGACCGGCCGGTCGGGCCCCGGCGCCGGGCGCACCGCCAAACTGTATCGCCGGGCCGGCCGCGACATCGCGGTCAGCCTTCCGCCGCGGGAGTACGAACTGGCCGGACGGCTCATGGCCACGGCCATCGCGCGGTCGGCCGCCACCGGGGAGCCCGCGGATGAGGTGCTCAACCGGGTCGCCCACGACTACGGCCAGACGATCAGCGCCACCGCCGCCAACCGGCCACCCGCCGATGCCGCGACGGCGCTACAGCTGACGCTCGGCCTGCTGCGCAGGTACGGGTATGAACCCCGCCAAACCGACGGCGAAGTTCAGCTGGCCAACTGCCCGTTCCACGCCCTGGCCCAGGAACAGACCGAGCTGGCCTGCACCATGAACCACGCATTGGTCACCGGCGTGGCCGCTGCGCTGGCGCCGTACGGCCCAGAAGCCCGGCTCGACCCCGGACCGGGCCGGTGTTGTGTCGTTCTCCGGCGCCGTGCGGCGACCACCCGCACGGGGGACTGATTACGCGCGGAGCGTGCACCGGGCCCCATCGAGCGTGCATAGGTGGCGGGGACACGCCAGGAGGCCGCCGTGGTTGCACATGCGGCGTGTAGCTCCCTGGAAGAACTAGGTGGCCGTGGGCAGGGATTTCAAGACGGTCAGCATGATCACCGAATCCTCGATCGCGTGGAGGGCATGCCGCTCCCGCGGGATCGCGACGTAGTCGCCGGCCTTGCCCTCCCAGGCGTCGTCGCCGGTGGTGAGACGCACGCGGCCCTGCAAAACCTGCAAGGTCGCCTCCCCCGGACTTTCGTGTTCGGACAGGTCGCGCCCGGCGAGCAGGGCCAGCACCGTCTGGCGAAGTTCGTGGGTGTGCCCGCCATGGATGGTGTGCGCGGCCCGGCCGCTGTGCGACTCGTGTGCCTCGGCCAACTTCTCGGAGGCCAGGCTGGTGAGCGAGACGGATTCCATCGGTGCGTCCTTATCGGCGATTTGGTGTCCGAACTAGCCGTTCAGTAGAAGTATGCCCGCCACCGCCAGGGCCACCGCCTTGACCACCTCCAACCCGACGTAGGCGTAGTGCGCGCGGGAGCGTGGCAGATCCCGTCCGGCCAGTACCTGGTCGGAACGCCGGGTCAGGCCCGGACGCACCGCGATCAGCTGGCCGGCCAGCGCGGCGAACACGACGCCGAACGCCGCCATGATCCGCGCCGGTGCCGGGCCGGACGCCAACAGCGCCAGCAGGACGAGGGCGAACGCCACCTCCACGGTGTTGAGCGCACGAAAGACCAAGCGGCCGATGCCGAGTCCGATCTGCAGGGTCACGTTGGGCGCTCGGAACTTCAGCGGGGCCTCCAGAAAGGAGATGGCCAGCACCATGCCGAGCCAGACGAAGGTGACGGCGACCTCGATCGCGGGTCCGGTGCTCACGTGGCGGCTCCTTTCGCGGTGAGGTGGGCCAGACACAGGTCCGGTTCGACGAATGCTTCCAGCCGGTCGACGGTGACTGGCGCCGACCAGCTTTCCAGGGCGCCCTGCATGATCCCCAGGTGGATCGAGCAGACCACGCTGGCTCGGGATTCGGCCAGTTCCAGAAACGGGCAGTGCCGCAGGCCCACCTGCTGCTCGCCGTCGGCTTGCCGGCGTTCGGGGGCGAAGCCCAGCTCGTCCAGCACCCCGACCAGGTGGTCGATCGACTTCTCGGCGCTCGCGAAACCAGCCGGTCTCGGGTCCAGCCGCTTACCCCACGCGCGGCCCGCGGCTAGCGCGCGGGCGCTTGGATTCGGTTCGGCGGCAAGGCCATTGCTGAGGATCTCGGCCAGCAGCCGGTAGTGCCGCGGTCCGCCGCGATCCATCTGCCGGACGGCGCCGAACATCAGCGGCGGGCGCCCCGGGCCGCGCCGGGCGGGCCGGACGCGCTCCACCTGGCCGGCGCGGACCAGGCTGTCCAGGTGGAAGCGCACGGTGTTGGGATGTATGCCCAGCTGGTCGGCGATCGCGACAACGGTTAGCGGGGCGCCGGACGCCCGCAATAACCGCAGCACCGCGCGCCGGCGATCGGCCGGCTCCTCGACCAACGTGGCGTTCACGGTCGCTGGACCCTTGATACGTTTGGCCTTGGTTGGTTAGCCGGCCGGGGCGCGTCGTTGCGGTCCGGCACGTCGACACGTGGCTTCCCGATCCCCCACACCATGCAGTAAAGTTTACACAAACTGGGTTGTAAAAACTCGAGCGAAGGTGGGGAAGTTTCATGGCCGGCAACGACTTTGCGGGCACAATCGGCCCCTCCCGCGGCGGCCCGCCCCGGTTGCCGCTGTTGACCCCCGCGCGGCACGCGCGCTGATGGCCGCCAGTGCGGGCGAAACCGGGCGGCCCCTGCCGTTGTCGAATCGCGACGATGACCACGTGCAGGGGCACTGGCTGCTGGCCCGGCTGGGCAAACGGGTGCTCCGCCCCGGTGGTGTCGAGCTCACCCGCGCGTTGGTGGCCCGGGCCGAGGTGACCGACGCCGACGTGCTCGAGCTGGCCCCGGGCCTGGGCCGCACCGCCACCGAGATCCTTGCCCGACGGCCCCGGTCCTACGTGGGAGCCGAACGCGACCCGGACGCGGCCAACCTGGTTCGCGGCGTCCTGCAAAACCATGGGGCCAGCCGCGGCGAGGTCCGGGTCACCGACGCCGCCGACACCGGATTGCCCGACGCCAGCGCCGATGTCGTCATCGGAGAGGCCATGCTGACCATGCAGGGCGACACGGCCAAGCACGCCATAGTCGCCGAGGCGGCGCGGGTGCTGCGGCCCCAAGGCCGCTACGCGATCCATGAACTGGCACTGACGCCGGACGATGTCCCCGACGATGTCAGCACCGAGATCCGGCAGTCGCTCGCCCGGGCGATCAAGGTCAACGCGCGTCCGCTGACCGTTGCGGAATGGTCACACCTGCTGGCCGGCCATGGACTGGTGGTTGAGCACGTCGCGACCGGGCCGATGGCGTTGCTGCAGCCGCGGCGAGTGATCGCCGACGAAGGCCTCTTCGGTGCGCTGCGGTTCGCCAAGAACCTGCTCACGCAACCCGCCGCACGCCGACGAGTCCTGTTGATGCGACGCACATTTCGCAAATACCGCCAGCGTCTGGCCGCCGTCGCCATCGTCGCATCTAAGCCGGCGGTGTGATCGTGGCACCCGCGCGGCTGTAGCGCGTGATGCCACGGCTGCTGCTGCTTGGTCTTTGCCTACATCGGCCGGCCGAGCATCCGGGCCATCGACCGGGGCGAACATCCCCCGTTCGGGCGGTGGGGCGCCGACGGCGCCGAGTTCCGGATCCGGTGAGCCCGCGCGCGCTCAGCCGCGCACCACGAGCACCGAACATTCGGCGTGCCGCAGGACCGGGTGCCCGGACGGTCCGACAAACCGTGTCAGCTGAGCGGCCTCGCCGGCGCCGATCACCGCGAGCTGCACACGCTCGTCGTGGTCGGCCAGGAAGCGGGCAATGTCCGCGTTGGTGGTGATCGGGTAGATATGCAGCTCGGGATGACGGCGGCGCCACCGCTGCACGCGGCGCTCGAATTCCCCGTCCGGGGTCTCGGTGAGCTGCTCCGGCCCGCCTCCCAGGGCGAGTATGGGCGCGTGCCGCAGGACCGCCTCCCCGGCGGCGTATTCCAGGATGGCATCGTCGTCGGGCGCATCCGTCAGGCGCACCACGATCCAGTTGATGCCCGACGGCGGCTGATCCTCGTTCGGGCGGATGACCGCGACCGGGCAATGCGCCTTTTCGGCGAGCTCGGTCGCGGTCGAACCCAGGATGGCGCGTGCGTAGCGTCCGATAGCAGGGGCGCCCACGCAGATCAGCTCGGCATCGCGGGACTCCTCGACCAAAACGGCGCCGGCCGGCCCGCGCGGCGTGTCGCTTTCGATCTTGACCGGCTTCCCGGTGGCCTCGACGGCGGCGTGCGCCGCCCGCAGCGAAGCCTCGGCATGCCGCAGGTCACGTTCGTAGTCCTGCGGCGATGGATGGGTGGTCTTGATGACCGACAGCAGGCGCAGCGGCACACCTTTGCCGACGGCCTCGTCGGTACCCCACAGCGCGGCCGCGAGCGCCGCTGGCGAACCGTCGATACCGACAATGACCGGTTTCATGTCCTTACTCCTCTCTCGACGAGCACCGTTGCGAATCACTCAGTGGGGAGAGTCGGCCCGGGTGAGCCGGTAGACATCAACAAGTCGCGCGATATCGCGGGCGGTGACAATGCCGACCACCGCGCCGCCATCCACGACGAGGGCGCGGCTGCCGGGACCGGCCGGGGCCATCCGCTCGAGCAGCGCGTTCAGCGGCTCCTGCGCGGTCGCGGTCGGCACGTCGTGCAGTGGTACGGCGATGTCGCGCACGCTGGTCGTGCCGCGCCGGCTGGGTGCCAGCTCACGCAGCTGTTCCAGCGTGACCAGGCCGATGACCGATCCGTCCCGCTCGGCAACCGGGTAGGCCGAGTGCCGGTCACCGAGCAGATAACGCTGAATGAAGTCCTCGACGGTGATCGATCCCGGAGCGGTGTGCGGCCGGGCGGTCATCGCGTCCGCCACCCGCACCCCGGCAAACAGCTGCTGGGCCGAAATCCGGGTCTCCTCCTCGCGGGCGGCGGAGAAGATGAACCAGCCGATAAAGGCCAACCACACGCCGCCGACCAGGCCGCCGGCCACGAATTCGGCCAACCCCAACGTGATCAACACCAGCGCAACCGCCCGGCCGGCACGCGCCGCGCCGATCCCGGCGCGCACGATATCGCCGTGGCGGCGCCACAGGTAGGCCCGGACGAGCCGGCCGCCGTCCAGCGGCGCGCCCGGCAGCAGATTGAACACCCCCAGCACCGCGTTGACGGCGGCCAACCACCACGCGACGCTGACCACCAGGGCAGGGGCCCGCGCGACGGCGAACGCAACGGCCAGCGCACCGAACACCGCCGACAGGGCCAGGCTGGTGGCCGGGCCCGCGAACGCGATGCGGAAAGCGGCCCTGGGTGTCTTGGCTTCGCCGCCCAGCCTGGTCACCCCGCCGAACAGCCACAGCGTCACGCTTGCGACCGGCACTCCGGAGCGACGAGCGACCACGGCGTGCGCGAGCTCGTGGGCCAACAGCGACGCCAACAGCACCAGCGCACCCCCGGCACCGGCCAGCCAATAGGCAATGGGTGCATAGCCTTTGACGGCGCCCGGCAAGCTCGTCGCCAGGCTCCAGGTGAACAACCACAGGATGACCAGGACGCTCCAGTGCACCTTCACCGAAAACCCGGCGATGCGTCCCAGTGGGATTTCGTCGCCCACCCCACTACCTCCGAAGCTGGCGGCTAAGCCCGTCCCGACCGGCCAACATTGCTAGCTGGCGATGGCGATCGGCGAGCAGATCGCCTTGACAAACTGCGCGATGGAGTGCTCGGGCAGATGCCGGGCGATGTCGGCCTCGGTGACGATGCCAACCAAGCGGTGCTCTTCGATCACCGGCAGCCGGCGGACCTGGTGCTCTTCCATGACGTTGAGCATCTCCGGGATGCTTGCATTCACGTCGACGTAGTAGATGTGATCGTGGACCAGCTCCGCGACTGTGGTGGTGTTCGGATCCAGGCCCGCCGCAATGCCTTTGATCACGATGTCGCGATCGGTCAACATTCCGTGCAGGCGGTCGTCGTCGCCGCAGATCGGCAAGGCGCCGATGTCGTGCTCACGCATGTGCTGGGCCGCTGCGGTTAGCGTCTCGTGTTCGCCGACACAGGTCACACCGGCGTTCATGACGTCACGTGCGGTGGTCATCGGATCCTCCTTCAAGTCGATTCACCTGCCACCGAAGGTAGGGCGACGCCATGGCGGGCACTAGGGTCGTTTGGCCTTCTGGTCGCGGGTCAAGTGGACTTCCACGCCGCATCGGGTTGGCCGGTCAGGCACGGGGCTGCCGTCGAAGCCGTCAGACCATCACTGCCGGGCACGACTGGCTCGGGCTGGTCGCGTCCAGTCGCTCGACCCGGCGCTTGATTCCCAGCAGCAATCCCCGTGTACCCAAAGCGATCAACGGCCTGACCAGTTCCAGTGCGAACACTTCACCGGGGTGACGCAGCGCGATCCGGGCGCGGGTAAGCAGCCGGACACGATCCTCCCAGTGCGGCAGCAGGTGAAACGACCACACCGCGTTCCACCGCAGGTCCGGTCGCGTCGCATGAAGCACCAGAAGTTTTTCGGGCACGATCTCGGCGACGCTCATCGTCACCCCGTCGGCCAACCCCATCCAGCCCTCGGGAGCCAGGCGAACGACGTCGCCCACCGCACGGTGTTGCCATTCCGGGTGAACCCGATAGGTGTCGTGGTAGCGAAGTCCCGCAAGGCTTTTCAGTGTTTCGCAACCGTAGAGGCCGGCCCGGTCCTGACCCATCTGCACCAACCAGGGCCACACCGCGGCCGCGGGTGCGTCGACGCACAGCGCCTCGGTGGTCTGAACGGCCGGATCGCCCACCAAGGCGTCGCCGGGCAGCCGCATCCGGGCCTCCTGCTTGGTTGCCCCCCAGTCACGGTAGTACCGACGGGCCCCGTAGAGCACTGCCAGCCAGGCCGCGGTCTCGGCAATGCGTTTCGTCGTCTTGGCCATGACGTCAGTCTGCGTGGGCAACGCGCCGCTCACCAGGGTCCATGGTCCCCGGTGGACCGGACGTTGGGCTCGGTCGCCTATGCCGTCGGCTCGCCGGGCGTGATAACCAGCGTGGGAAGTCTGGCACCACCCGTTCGGGACCAACGGCACTAGCAACGCCGGCGCCACAGCGCCGATAGTGATGCCCACGCGGATCGGAGGTGCCGGAGATGGAACAGCTAACAACCGTGGAGGCTAGTTTTCTGGAGGCCGAGGACGCCGACAGGCACCTGAGTTTGGCCATCGGTGCGCTGGCGGTCATCGATGGACCAAGCCCCGGGCGCGATGAGCTCATCACCGCCCTCTCGGAACGGCTGCGAACCGTGCCCCGGTTGACGCAGGTGGTCCACCAGCACCCGTTCGAAATCTCAGCGCCGGAATGGGTGGACGACGCCACCTTCGACATCACCCACCACGTGCGGTGGACGGCGCTGCCGGAGCCCGGCGATGACGCCGCGCTGTTCCGCGCGATCGCCGATCTCATGGAACGCAGGCTGGATCGTGATCACCCGTTGTGGGAATGCTGGGTCATCGAAGGGCTACCGGACCGGCGGTGGGCGGCGCTGATAAAGATCCACCACTGCATCGCCGACGGGATTGCGGCCATGCGCATGTTGGCGAATCTCTCCGACGCGGGTGCGGGTGCGACGTTCGCCAGCGACATCCGCGCCGCCAAGGAGCCGCCATTGGCGATCGCTAGCCCGGCCGGGCTCAGCATCAATCCGCTGACCTGGGTCGGCGGCGCGTGGCGCGCTTCGCTGGCCACCGCCCGACTGGCCGCTCACACCGCGCGGGGTGCGGCCGAATTCGTCACCGGCTTGCTCACCCCGGCGGCGGAGTCCTCCCTGCACGGCTCGGTGACCAAGATGCGCCGGTACAGCGCCGCGCGGGTGTCCCTCAAAGACGTCGACGCGGTATGCGAGGCCTTCGGCGTGACGCTCAACGACGTCGCCCTCGCCGCGATCACCGATAGCTATCGCGCGGTCCTGCTGCATCGCGGCGAGAAGCCCCGACGCAACTCGTTGCGCACGTTGGTCCCGGTATCGGTGCGCTCACCGGATGCCATGAACCGCACCGATATTCGCGTGTCGGCGATGCTTCCCTACCTGCCGGTCGAGCAGGACGATCCGGTGAAGCGGTTGCGGCTGGTGCACACCCGCTTGGAGAGGCTGAAAGGCAGCGGCGAGCAACAAGCGGCGAGTACCTTTGTCTCGCTGACCAATTTCGTGCCGTTCGTGGTGAGCGCGTGGACGGTTCGACTGCTGACGCGGCTGCCGCAGCGCAGCGTGGTCACGCTGGCGACCAATGTGCCAGGGCCCCGTCAACGGTTGCAAATCTTGGGTCGTCCCATCGAGGAGCTGCTGCCAATACCGCCCATCGCGATGCACCTACGCACCGTCGTCGGCATGCTCAGCTATGTGGACACGCTGGTGTTCGGCATCACCGCCGACTACGACGCCACGCCCGATGTCGACGAGCTCGCGCGCGGCATCGAACTCGGGGTCGCGCGCCTACTGGCCCGCGCTCTGGCACGAAAGCAGAAGTACACGAAGCCAACGGTCGTCGGCCGGGTTGGTGCCGGTGCTGGAACTGGCTGAGCAGATTGGTTTTTCGCGACTGATCGACGGGCACGTGGGCGCCGCGAATGTCCTGCCTCCGCCTATCGGAGAGCCGCATAAGCGCATCACCGCCGCGATCGCCGTCATCGACGAGGCCGCCTAGACTACGCGCCAAGCACACAAATCGGCCGAGTGGTGTCGCGCCTCCGCAAGCCCTCACCCGTCGGCGTGAAATCTCTTGTGTCACTCTGGTTTCAGTGGTCTCTGGGCGGGGATTGTTGTCGGTGCCCTCCGATAGTTTGGGCGTATGGATCGGGAGGTGATCACCGCGGCGTTCGACGCCCTCGATGCCGGCGTGGATGCCGTGCTGGGGTTGGATTGTGAGGCGTTGAGCACCCAGGAGCGGCTGGTGTTGCTAGAACGGGTGGAGCGGGTACGCCGGCGGCTGCCCGCCGCCGAGCATCCGCTGATCAACCAACTAGCACGTCAGGCCAGCGCCGAAGAGTTGGGCGGCAAACTGGCGCATGCGATCGCCGAGTGGACGCTGATCAGCCGCGCCGAGGCCACCCGCCGCATCGCCGAGGCCGCCGAGTTGGGGCCGCGGCGCGCACTGACCGGCCAGCCGCTGGCGCCGGTGTTGGCGGCCAGCGCCGCCGCCCAACGCGCCGGGCAGCTGGGCGGCGGCCAGATCGGGGTGATCCGCCGGTTCTCCCACCGGCTGCCCGGCTGGGTGGATGCGCCCACCCGCGACTGCGCCGAGGCCACGCTGGCCAAGGAAGGCACCCGGTTTCGCCCCGAACAACTGGCCGGGCTGGCCGACAAACTCGCCGACTGCCGCAACCCCGACGGGAATTACCGCGACAAGGACCGGGCCCGCCGGCGCGGCATCACCCTGGGCAAACAACAGGCCGATGGCATGTCGGGGCTGCGTGGCTGGCTCACCCCGCAAGGCCCGGGCCACCGTGGAGGCGGTGTGGGCCAAGCTGGCCGCCCCCGGCATGGGCAAACCCCGCCGACGAAACCCCGTGCGTGGACGGCACACCCAGCCAGCAGGGCATCGAGTCTGATACCCGCAGCACGGCCCAACGCCAGCACGATGGCCTCAACGCCGGGCTGCGCGCGCTGCTGGCCTGCGGCAAGCTGGGCCAACACAACGGCCTGCCGGCCAGCATCATCGTGACCACCACGCTGGCCGAGGCGGAGGCCGCCGCCGGCACCGGACTCACCGGCGGGGGCACCCTGCTGCCGATGAGCGATGTGATCCGGCTGGCCCGCCACGCCCGGCACTACCTGGCGATCTTCGATCACGGCAAGGCGCTGGCGCTCTATCACAGCAAACGCCTGGCCTCCCCGGCACAGCGAATAGTCTTATACGCCAACGATCGTGGGTGCAGCGCCCCGGGCTGTACGGTGGGCGGCTATTACTGTGAGGTCCATCATGTCACCCCGTATGCCCAGTGCCGCACCACCGACGCCAACGCGTTGACATTTGCCTGCGGCGCCCACCACCGCATGCTGCAACCCGGCGGCTGGAGCACCCGCACCAACACCCACGGCGACACCGAATGGAAACCACCGCGCCACCTGGACCGCGGCCATCCTCGCATCAACCGTTCCACCACCCCGAAAAGCTGCTCCGCGACGGGGACGACGAGGACGACGACCCATAGCCCAAATCCGTGGCCGGGCCGGCGACTTACGCTACGACAACACGAGTCCTGAGATCGCAGTTGGCCACAGGCCGAGAAGGCGTTTCCGATGCACTCATGGTATACGTGCACCACCGGCTGGAACCGGCTGCGCAGACCGGTCTTTCGCGGCTGATCGACACGAGCACGCGCACCTGCCGTCGACGCGGGTGGCCTCCGGGGCGGTCAATCCGGCCGGCAAGCTGACTCGATCGTCGCCGGGATGATGTGTGGCGCGGACAGCCTCGCCGACGCCAACGTGCTGCACGCCGGCCGCACGCCCCGGGCGTTCAACGAGGCGTATGCCCGTCGACGCTGGTAATCTTGCTGGGCGAGTTCACCTTCGGGCACACCAACCAGCTCGCCGCGGTAGGCCGCGCGCTGCCGCGGCTGGGCCCGCCCCCGCAGACCACCACCCTGTCCACGGCGACCGCGCCGCCGGTGAACGCCCAGGAGCGGCTACGCAGCGGCAAAGCCGCCTCTGGGCGCGGTGCCGCATCCCAGCTCACGCAGGCGATCACCCCCGCGATAGCGATCAACCCGGACGCGACGATCATGGTGCGCGGCGACTCAATGGTTGGCATCCACCACAGATTCAGGCTAGGCAGGGCGGTCGTGCTGGGTCGCTGGCGCGTCCAGGAGCCCTGACTGCCGCAGCGCATCGCAAACGAACTGCCGCACCGGCCGCGAGTGGAAGAACCCCGTATGACCACCTGGGTACCACACGATTTCGGGTCTGCCCCAATGCTCCCAGAGGCGGGTCACCTGCTCGCGTGGATGCACGAGCCGGTCAGCGACACCGGCGTAGATGAAACGGCCAGGCATGGGTACCAGCGGGGTAAGTGAGAGCGGCGACACCATTCGGCCGATCGGTTCGGCGATCGTCACCGTGTGGCGGCGGGGATCGTTGCGACGAAGTCCAGAGTGGCGGCCTAGCAGCTCGACTAGGTCGGCCACGGGGACACCCAGGATCGCGCAGCTGAGACCCTCTTCGAGGCTGGCGACCAGCGACACGATGTACCCGCCGAGCGAGATGCCGTTTAGCCCGATCGGCGATTCGGGCTCCTGCAGCCGAATCCAGGACAACAACCGACGGATATCCCACACCGCCTGAGCGGTCGCGTGCACGTCGTCGAAGACATCTTCTCCCGGAAAAACCGCCCCTTTCGGCAGGCCCCGCGCACGGGGCCCGTGCATCGGAAGGACGGGCATGGCGATGTTCAGACCGAGGTCGTCATGCAGTTTCCAGGCGCGGAACACAGCGAGATCCAGTGAAGCCCGGCCCATTTCGGCGCCATGCACACACACCAGCCAGGGACGCGGTTTCGGGTGACGCAACAACAGTGCGTACTCACGATCGTTCGCGGTGTATCCCAGCCACCGTTGCCTACCCGGCTCACCCGGATGCGGAGCGTACCCGCTGTCGAAGACGATGCGATAAAAGGAGCTTCTGCGTCCCTTGACCTTTCGGACCGTGACATCTGAGAGTGGCGGCGGATCGGCAAAGAATTCCCGCGGCTTCTGCAGCCATCCTCGAGTCCGGTAGAACTTCAAGCCGGCGACCACTTCGTCGCTGATTCGCTCGAACACCGCGGGATTGCTGATCGGGCGGCGCGCCTTCAAGCCCATCAGGACAATTTCGTCCCGAAACGCGTGCGCCGCCAGGGCAAGGGTGGGTCGTGCGATCGGCAGCGCATCTGGCCCTCGATCGCGATAGTCACGCCATGATCGGCCGGCGCGCACGAAGGGTCTGGCCACGCTGCTCAAGCCGGCGATACCCGCCGGGCTCCGATGAAGAACTCCCGGCCGGTGCCCGCCATCGCTGCCCGACATTGCCATGGCGGCAAAGCTAACAGCACCGGAAACGACGGGTTAGGGACTTACGTCGCGCCGAAAGTCATCCGCGCACGGTGTTGGCATGGGCGGTCCAATGCCTTGTCAGTCCACATCCGGCTCACCCGAAAGGCGCAAGACGGCGTCGCGTGCGGCGCGCTGCAACTCGACCGCGGCGGCCCGGTCCGAGCCCGCGGGCCGGATCGGCTCGCCAATGACGATGTGGACGGCCCCCGGCGTGGGAAGTGCTGCCCGGCCGCAGTATTGCCGGCGTCCCGCGGATGGCCACGGATATGGCGAGCACGCCGGCCTGGGCCGCTATCACAAACGCGCCGATGTGAAACGGCCGCAACCCGGGGGTAGCGCCACCCCGACTTTGTCCTGGACGCGCAGCAGCAGCTCCGCCACCTCAAGGCTGCCGATCCCCAGGTCCTCAAACGTAGTGTCCAGCCTCACCGCAAACGGCCTGGCACGCGGGCTGACCTCGGCGACGAGGCCCCGCACCATTGCAAGGACGGTGCGCTCGTCGGTTGCCATCGGTCCGGACGCGGTCTGGGAGAGCACAACCCGGGCGCACAGCCGCCCGACGAATGCGGCGGCCCGATGCAGGTCGTGCTCGTCCGGCCGTCCCTTGTTGATGCCGCCGACCAGCCCGAACGGCCCAACCGTGTCCCACCGGCGGCACGAAAACGATCCGAGCACACGAAAACCCTTGGAGGCAAGTAGTTTCCGGATCGGCATAGTATAGCCCGCCAGCGGGATCTGCGGGGCATCGCTGGTGAAGAACGTGAACGCCGGCACCCCGTCGACTACTGGCAGCCGGCGCAGCAACCTGCGCGACCTGGCGTCCACGGACGTGAAATACATGCCGGACCCAAAGCCGACTAGGTCATAGTCGCGGAGCGTTTCGAGGTCAACCGACTCGGGTTCGACGACCTCGGCGCCGAGGACCTCAGCCATCCGATCGGCCACGCGCCGAGTTTTGCCGTGCGACGCCGATGCACAGTTGACAAGTGATTCATAGCCCAGCCTCCCTGTCAGCACGGCCCACGCGTCCATGCTGCGCGCACATCCCGCCGTCGGGTAGGGGCGCAAAGCCACATATGCGCCGGGGCGTTGGTCACCACGGTCGCGGTTGCGCATTGCCTGGCGAGCGGAGTGCCGAAAGGCTCTAGGGCACGTGCCAGCACGACGACTAGGGCCACAGACCCACATCTGGGCTAACGAAGGGCTAACGACTCTCGCGCGGCCACGTCCGGCCTTCATACGGTTGACGAAAGGCGGGGACCCCAACAACGGCGGAGAGGGATGACATGCGATCAGAACGCCTGCGGTGGCTGGTGGACGCGGGGGCTCCGTTCGCCTCGGTGTATTTCGACGACTCGCACGACACGTTTGATGCCGCCGAAAGACTCGAGGCTACGTGGGGCGACATCCGGAAACATCTCAGGGACCACGGCGCGAGCGCGGAACTCGTCGGCAGACTCGAAGATGCCGTGCTGCATTTTCGGCCCGCAGTGGGTCGACGCGGCCGTGCGCTCATCGTGACCAGCCAGCAAGTGCTGGTCAACGAGCATCTGATCGCCCCACCACCGGCTACGGTGATTCGTTTGTCGGATTATCCGTACGTGGTGCCGTTGATCGACCTGGAGATGCGCCGACCGACGTATGTGTTTGCCGCGGTTGATCACACCGGCGCCGACGTCAAGCTCTATCAAGGCGACACCATCAGTTCGACCAGCATCGACGGCGGTGGCTTCCCGGTGCATAAACCGGTCACCGCGGGCTGGCACGGCTACGGCGACCTGCAACGCACCACCGAGGAGGCCATCCGGATGAACTGCCGCGCGATCGCCAACCACCTCACCCGACTCGTGGACGAAGCGGATCCCGAGGTGGTGTTCGTGTGTGGCGAGGTGCGGTCGCGTACCGACGTGGTTTCCGCGCTGCCGCAGCGCGTGGCGGACCGGGTGCTGCAATTGCATGCCGGGGCGCGCACCAGCGGCATCGACGAGGACGAGATCCGCGACCTGACGTCCGCGGAGTTCGCTCGGCGGCGGTCCGCCGAGATGACCGACATCGGGGAGCGATTCGAAGCCGAAATCGGGCGCGCATCGGGGCTGGCCGCCGAAGGGTTGGCCGCGGTGTGTGCGGCGCTGCGGGACGGCGACGTCGACACCCTGATCGTCGGGGAGCTGGGCGACGCCACGGTGGTCACCGGCAAGGCGCGAACGACGGTCGCGACCGACGCCGACACGCTGTCCGAACTGGGGGAACCGGTGGAACGGGTGGCCAGGGCCGATGAGGCGTTGCCGTTGGCCGCCATCGCGGTGGGCGCCGTGTTGGTCCGCGCCGACAACCGGATCGCCCCCGCAGACGGCGTGGGCGCGTTGCTGCGCTACGTCGTCACCGACCGGCTGGTCAGCCGGCGTTAGCCGGGGCGCCGGCGGTTTGGGGAGCTTGGTCGCTTGGTGAAGGGACTTGTGGCCATAGCGACGGGTCATCGTGGGAGCCACACTGAAACCATGGGGCAGTTCACGGATCGTGCCGACGCCGGTCGGCAACTGGCACACCGTCTGCAGCATCTGCGCGGTCACGATGTCGTGGTCCTGGGCTTGCCGCGCGGTGGGGTTCCCGTGGCCTTCGAAGTCGCCGAGTCGCTGGGGGTGCCCCTCGACGTGCTGCTGGTGCGCAAGCTCGGCGTGCCCGAGCACTGCGAGCTTGCGTTCGGCGCGATCGGCGAGGGCGGGGTGCGGGTAGTCAACGACGCCGTCGTGCGCGAGGTCGGCCTCACCGACCGTGCCATGGCCGCCGTGGAAACCCGGGAGTGGGGCGAGCTGGCCCGCCGGTCGCACCGCTTTCGCGGCGACTACGGCCGGATTCCGCTCAGCGGGCGCATCGCGGTGATCGTCGACGACGGTGTCGCCACCGGGGCCACCGCGCAGGCCGCCTGCCAGGTCGCGCGTGCCCAGGGCGCCCGCAGGGTGGTGTTGGCGGTGCCCATCGGGGCAACCGACATCGCCGAAAGGTTCGCCGAGCATGCGGATGAGGTGGTGTGCCTGCACACGCCGGTGCCGTACTTCGCCGTCGGCCAGGGTTATCGCAACTTTGCGCAAACCTCCGACGAGGAGGTGATCGCGCTGCTCGCCCGCGCCCGCACAGGCTTTCCGGCGATGGCCAGCGACACCGCAAGCGACGGCGCACCGGTGCGCGACGAGGAGGTCTGGGTGGGCGCCGGCCCGGTGTCGCTGGCCGGCCAGCTGACCATTCCTGAGCGCCCGACGGGGGTGGTCGTGTTCGCCCACGGCAGCGGAAGCAGCAGGCACAGCCCACGCAATCGGTACGTCGCCGGGGTCTTGAACAACGCCGGGCTGGCCACCCTGCTGTTTGACCTGCTGACACCCGAGGAAGAACGCAACCGCGCCAACGTTTTCGACATCGGATTGCTCGCCGGCCGGTTGGTGGACGTCACGCATTGGGTTGCCGCCCAGGTTGATACGGCGTCGTTGCCGATCGGTTATTTCGGCGCCAGCACCGGTGCCGGTGCGGCCCTGGCCGCGGCCGCCCATCCCGGAGTCAAGGTCGCCGCGGTGGTGTCCCGCGGCGGCCGGCCCGACCTCGCGGGCGAAGCGCTGCGCGCGGTGCATGCTCCCACCCTGCTGATCGTGGGTGGCCGCGACGAGGTGGTGCTCGAGCTGAATCGGCAGGCGCGGTCGGCGATCCCGGCCCCATGCGAGCTTGCCGTTATCCCCGGCGCCACCCACCTTTTCGAAGAACCGGGCACGCTGCAGCAAGCGGCGATGCTGGCGCGCGACTGGTTTGTCGAACACCTCGGTGCCACGGGCCGATAAGCCGATAAGAGTGGCGGTCCCAGAAGTCCGGGGAACCTCTGGGACCGCCGCGGAATCGCGTCCTGGGTCAATGGTGTAGCCGGGTGACCGGCTCGTGAGTGCTGACTTCGATGTCAGCCGATGTCAAGGCGAATAACTGATTGGCCAAGTCCGACAACGCTCGGGCGATGGCGAGTTCGTCGCCGATCTGGGCCACCGGTTCGTCGGCCGGATCCAGCCGCGCCAAACCAACGCCAACCAACGTCTTGCCCGCCCAGGAGAATCGGGCCTTGGCCCGGGTGCGCTCGTCCTGCTCTTCGATCTGCACGTCGATCTGGCATGTTTTCTCATTGGCTGTCATTGTGACCTCCTTCGGCACACGCTTACATGCCAGCATCACAAACCCGCGGCAAGTAGGGCCGGAAGTCACTTGTGCCTGGGTGCGCGATGACCCAGTCCGCCCGCTCAGGGAACGATTTGTCCTGAGGCCCCGTTGCTGCCGGGCACACCCAGCAGGCCATCGATTCCGGAGCCGCCGCCCGGCGACCCGCCCGGGCCGCCGCTGCCACCGGCACCGCCCAACGCCAAATCGCCACCCTTGCCGACCGTGCCGCCGGTCTGGGCGTTGCCGCCGTTGCCGCCGTTGCCCCCGCTGCCGCCCTGGCCGCCGTTGCCTCCGGTGCCGCCAGCGCCGGTGCCGCCGTCGGCGCCGGCCCACCCGATCAGGCCGCCGGCTCCGCCGCTGCCACCGGTGGTGCCGCCGGCGCCCCCGGCGCCGCCGTCGCCACCCTTGCCGCCGACTGCGCCGTTGTTACCGTTGCCGCCCGTGGTCCCCCCCGACATGGTGGTGGCCGCGCCACCGGCCCCGCCGTTGCCGCCGGCGCCACCGATGCCGCCGATGCCGCCGGTGCCGCCGAGGCCGCCCGCACCGCCGGCGCCACCGATGCCGATGAACGGAGAAGCCGCGCCGCCGTTGCCGCCGACACCCCCGGTGCCGCCCGCTCCGCCGTTCCCGCCGACACCGCCGATGCCACCCAGGCCGCCGGTGCCTCCAGTGGCGGCGCCGCCGCCGCTGAAGGCCGTCCCGCCGGCGCCGCCGTCACCGCCCGCGAAGCCGGCGGCGCCGGTGCCGCCGGTGCCGCCGGTCCCGCCGGCGCCGCCGGCGCCGCCATTGCCGAGGAACAGTCCGCCGTTGCCGCCGTTGCCGCCGGCGCCGCCGGTGCCGCCACTCTTGCCATCTCCGCCCGCCACCGTGCTCGCGGCACCGCCGTTACCGCCGTCGCCCCCTTTGCTGGCGCCGGCGCCGGTGTTGTTACCGAAGCCGCCCGCGCCGCCGTCACCGCCGTCACCGCCGCCGGTTCCACCGGTGGCACCGCTGCCGCCGGCACCGCCGGTCGCGGTGCCGCCATTGGAACCGTCGGTGCGGCCTTCGCCGCCGATGCCGCCCTGGCCGCCGTTGCCACCGTCGGGGCCGGCGGTGCCCCCGGCACCACCCGAACCGCCGGTGCCGTCAAAGCCGTCGGTGGACTCCCCGAGCCCACCTTTCCCGCCGGTGCCACCGATCTGGTTGGTGGTGCCGGCGTCGCCCTGATTCCCGGTGCCGCCCGTTCGATCGCCCGCGCCAGAGTTCGTGGTGCCGTCGGTGCCGGCATTGGCCGTGGTCCCCGGGGCGGGGTTGGTGCCGTTTGCCCCAGCCAGACCGGTACCACCCTGCCCACCGGCCCCGCCGGAACCGAACCAGAGGGCGTCGCCCCCGTTGCCGCCGTTGCCGGGGAGCCCGCCGAGGACGCCGGCCATGGCCGGCCCGCCCCGCCCACCGGTCCCGCCATCGCCGAACAACATGCCACCAGTGCCGCCGTTACCGCCGGCCGCGCCGGCCCCACCCTGTCCACCGCCACCACCATTGCCGATCAGCAACGGGCCCGCGCCGCCGTTCCCGCCGGGCGCCCCAACCCCACCGACACCACCAACACCACCATTGCCGACATAGCCGCCCGCCCCGCCGACGCCACCGGCGGCGCCGGGACCGCCGGCCCCTCCGAACCCGCCATTGCCGAACACGCCGCCCACCCCGCCCGCGCCACCGGGGCCGCCGGTGGTACCCATCCCGGCGGCTGCCCCGCCGGCGCCACCGGCTCCCCCGTTGCCGAACAACCCCGTGGCGCCACCGACGCCCCCCACACCCCCGACGGGGGTGACCCCCGCGGCCCCGCCGGCGCCGCCGGCCCCGCCACTACCCAGCAACCACCCGCCCTGACCACCGGCACCGCCGGGAGCGCCGGAAACCGCCAGCCCGTCCCCGCCTTTCCCGCCGGTCCCGCCGTTGCCGATCAGCCCCGCCGGGCCGCCCGCACCACCGGGCTGACCGGGCGCACCCGAACCGCCATTGCCGCCGTTGCCCAGCAGCAACCCGCCCGGCCCACCGGGTGCCCCGGTCCCGTCGGCCCCGTTGGCGCCATTGCCGATCAGTGGGCGACCGAACAACGCCTGGGCGGGGGCGTTGACCGCGGCCAGCGGATCCTGCAACGACGACGCGCTGGCGGCTTCGGCGGCGGCATACGCGCCCGCCCCGGCGGTGAGCGCCCGCACAAGCCGCTCGTGGAAGGCCGCGGCCTGCGCGCTGAGAGACTGGTATTTCTGGGCATACGACCCGAACAAGGCCGTAACCGCCGCCGACACGTCGTCGGCGGCGGGGGCCAGCACAGCCGTCGTCGACAACGCCGCCGCCGCATTGGCCGCGCTGATCATCGACCCGATCCCCGCCAACTCCGAGGCCGCCGTCGTCATCAAGTCCGGCACCGCAAACATAAACGACATCTGCGACCTCCCACGCGGGGCAATCCAATCGTCTGCCGCGAAGCGCACTCGCGGCACCAAATCCTATCCCCGCAGCGAATGCCTCGAAGGTAATTTTGGCAACCGCGTGTCGCTTTCCGATGCTGCCGGCAAATCCCAGGGTTGACGTCCCGGTTTTTGCTGACGCCGCCGCGGCCGAGGCGGCCACCGGTGTGGATCGCCGCAATTCCGCAGCAAACAGCGAAGCGAACGGGACGGATGTGCCGTGACAGCACGTATGGCCGACTCCGCCGGGCGCGCCGGGATGCCGGTGCCGGTGCGATACTCTCGGGCGGCTATGACGGGCGTGGCACGCGGTAAGCTCATCATCCTCAACGGCGGATCCAGCGCCGGCAAGACATCGGTCGCCCAGGCGTTTCAGGACCTGGCCGCGGAATGTTGGATGCATATCGGCATCGATCTGTTCTGGTTCGCGCTGCCGCCCGAGCAGCTCGATCTGGCCCGGGTGCGGCCGGAGTACTACACCTGGGAGAGCGTGGTCGAGGCCGACGGCTTGGAGTGGTTCACCGTACACCCTGGCCCTCTGTTGGACCGGGCCATGCATGCCCGCTACCGCGCCATCAGGGCATACCTGGACAACGGCATGAACGTGATCGCCGATGACGTGATCTGGAAGCGCCAGTGGCTGGTGGATGCCCTGCGAATCTTCGATGGTTGTCAGGTCTGGATGGTGGGGGTGCACGTCTCCGACGAGGAGGGCGCTCGCCGGGAGGCGGAACGCGGCGACCGCCATCCCGGGTGGAACCGGGGAAGCGCCCGCGCCGCCCATGCCGATGCCGAATACGACTTCGAGCTGGACACCACCACCACCCCCGTCCCGGTGCTGGCGCGGGAGTTGTACCGTCGCTACCGGCTCTGTCGGGAACCGCAGGCATTCCAGCGGCTGCGGCAGCGCTTCCTGCCCTGACCCCAGCGATTCAACGCCGCCGTGCCACCTGAGCTTTCGGCCTTGGGGGTTGGCGCCCTTGCCGGAAAGTGGCCCGCCGACGACGGTCGTGTTCGACGCGGCGACCTCCGCTGGGCTGGCCGCAAACGACGCGCGGTCAGCATGCTTCAGGCATGCTTGACCCATGGATGTGGAGGCCCTGCTGCAGTCGATCCCGCCGCTCGCGGTGTACCTCGTGGTGGGCGGTGTGGTCGGGATGGAGAGCCTGGGCATCCCCCTCCCCGGGGAGATCGTGCTGGTCAGCGCGGCGTTGATGTCGTCGCATCACGACCTCGCCGTCAACCCGGTCGGTGTCGGCGCCGCCGCGGTGATCGGGGCGGTCATCGGCGACTCGATCGGCTATTCGATCGGCCGCCGGTTCGGCATGCCGCTGTTCGACCGGCTGGGTCGACGATTTCCGAAACACTTTGGTCCGGGGCACGTCGCGCTCGCCCAACGAACGTTCAACCGCTGGGGTGTCCGGGCAGTGTTCTTCGGTCGCTTCATCGCGCTGCTGCGGATCCTCGCGGGGCCACTGGCGGGCGCGTTGAAGATGCCCTACCCGCGCTTCCTGGCGGCCAACGTGTCCGGTGGCATCTGCTGGGCCGGCGGCACCACCGCGTTGATCTACTTCGCCGGGATGGCCGCGGAACGCTGGCTGCAGCGCTTCTCGTGGATCGCGCTGGTGATCGCCGTCATCTGCGGCATCACCGCCGCGATACTGCTGCGTGAACGCACATCCCGCGCGATCGCCGAACTCGAGGCCGAGCACTACCGCACAACGGGCACGCCCGCCTGACTGACGGCCTGCACAAGGCGCACAGTGTCGCCGTCGTGACGTCGAGATGCGTGCGGTGAGCCGCCCGGCGATCGTCGCCCGAATTGTGGCAGCCTGCCGGGGTGAGCGACCTGCTGCCCGTCTACCCGACGGCGGACGACGCGCCCACGGCTACGGCCCGCCGATGATCGCCCGGCCGCAGCGGCGGCGCGCCATCATGGCCCGCCATCACCGGCGGCGGCCCCACCGCCAGCACCGATCGCACGGCTGCGCGAAGGTAGTCGCGCACGCGAGGCATGCCGTAACGCTGTGCCCGCGGCGCGATCCACTTCGGTAGATCGACAATGCAGGTCGCGATCAGGTCGACCGCGCCGGCATCGCGGCGATCCCACAGTCCCGTCGCTAACTGAGCCATCATGTCCGCGAGCTCACGCTGCAGAGCGTGTAGTTGATCGGCAACCTCGCGCGGCATCGGCTGACTCATCACCTCGGCGCGGCGCAGCGCCATGAGCAACGCCGACGATGCCGGATACAGCTGGGGGTAAAGCAGCGACGTCTCCGCCGCCGCATGCACCGCATCCAGTGGATCACCGGACGGGTGGCGCCAGGCGTCGTCGACCAGGCGGGTCAGCAGCTGAAGAAAGCGGCGCTCCGCGCGAATCCACGCGCGCCCAACCAGCCCCGCGCGCGAGTCGAAGGTGCGGTAGATGGCGCCGTTGGAAACGCCGCAGGCCTTGGTGAGCGCGCGGATCGTCAGCGCTTCGATCCCGTCTTGCGCGACGAGTTTTTCCGCAGCATCGAGGACATGATCGAGATCGCGCAGCCGGGGATTTGACACTGATTGCTCCTTACCTGCGGATGTGCGGCGCACGTCAACGCAACGAAATGCCCGATTTGGGATCACGGACATGCCAGACGGTGGCGGACAGGCCTTGGGAAAGCCTGCACAGATTGTGAAATGTGCTGGTAGCGGCCCGATCTATGGGTCGTGGCTGGTGCCGCGCCGCGTCGCAGCCCGGCGGGCTCGATAACCGGACGTCACCGGGCAGGGGCACCGGCTTTCGCGGGCACGGCAGCGTGCTCGTAGTGCCATTGCAGGCTGGAACGCGCCCGTCCAACGACGGCGGCAAAGCTGAGTGGCGGCGCCCGCAGCGCGTCCAGGCGGGCCGGGCCCAAACAGTCGACCAGGACATCGAGCTGGGCCGTGGTGAGGGGACACGGCTTGCCGGCGTCCACCACCGACCAGTAGAGGAAGGCGGCATCCTCGTGACCACCGAGCCGGATCAGCAACCGCGCTACGTAACGCAGGGCGAGCCACTGTTCCGTCGTATCACCGAAGCGGTCCCAGTGT
This sequence comes from Mycobacterium shinjukuense, assembly GCF_010730055.1. Lineage (NCBI taxonomy): Bacteria > Bacillati > Actinomycetota > Actinomycetes > Mycobacteriales > Mycobacteriaceae > Mycobacterium > Mycobacterium shinjukuense. The sequence goes on from NZ_AP022575.1 coordinate 2,227,803, forward strand.
TCAAGCACCGTGATGAACATCTGAGCCGCGGCCACCGGGTCGCCATACACGGCACGAATTGACGCGGCTTGCATCAACGCGCTGCCGTACACCCAGAAGTTCTGTACATCGGCGGCCAGCCGCGCCGCATCGTCGAACAGCGCCAGCGCGCGCTCCGGTTCGGATTTTCTGAGCAGGTAGCCCAGCGCAAAGTAGGCCATCGACTGCGCCGTCGGATTGCCCGTGCGCTCGGCGACGGCCACGCCTTCCTCCGCGGCGGGCACCGCGATGGCGTCGTTGCGCATGACGCCCTGGCAGATGGCGCTCACGAAATGCGCCCACCCCAGCCTGATGGGGTCGTCGTCGCGGCGGGCGCGCCCCACCTCGGCCTCCCAGTACGCCAGGGCTTTCATCGGCTGGCCCTCGAACAGTGCGACGTCGGCCAGCACGTCGGCGGGGTAGGCCACGCGGGCACTGCCCCGGCCGGGAACCCGGCCCTGCGCTAGGGCAGCCAACGATTTGGCGCGGGCAAATTCGGCGTGGGTCCAGGCGACCCGGGCGGCCGTCCCGACCACCGCGGGAAACAGCGGGTGGTCGGGGTCGGCGACCTCGATGACGCGCTCGGCCCACCCGGCCACCTCGTAGCCGATGCGCCAGCCGATCAGCTCCGGCACCGCCGCGACCAGCCGCAGCCCAAGATCGATGGTGTGCTGGTCCATCGCGTGCTCGAACGCCGCGCGCAGGTTGTCGTAGTCGGGCAGCATCCGCTCAACCCACTCCCCCTCCTGCGGACTCTGCATACCCGCCCCGGCACGCTCGGCGAGCTCGGTGAAATACGCCACATGCCGCATCGCGACCTGCCCGCTAATGCCCTTCTCCGCCAAACGCTCTCGCCCATAGGAACGCAGCGTTTCCAACAGCGAGTAGCGCGTGCGCTCACCGACGGTGCGCACCACCAGCATGGACTTGTCGACCAGACACGTCAGCAGTTCCAACGTGTCGTGCTCGCCGGCCCCGTCGGCACCGCACACCCCGTGCGCGGCCTCCAGATCGAAACCACCCGCAAATACCGAGATTCGGGCAAACAACGCTTGCTCGGGTTCGGTGAGCAAGCGGTAGGACCACGCTATCGTCTCGGCCAAACTTTGTTGGCGGGGTAAAACCCCACGCACAGCGCCCCGCAGCAGCCCCAAGTAGTCCGGACGCCGGGCCACGTCCAGGCTGCCCATCACCCGCATCCGCGCCGCCGCCAGCTCCACCCCCAGCGGCAGGCAGTCGACCCGGCGGCAAATCTCAACCACCGTACCCATCGGCTGGTCGTCCAACGTGAAGTCCGCCCGGCTAGCCCGCGCCCGGTCGACAAACAAGCGAGTGGCGTCGTCCACCCGCAGCGGCGGAACGTCGACGATCCGCTCACCCTCGATGCCCAACGGCTGCCTGCTGGTGGCCAGGACCGACACCCGCGGGCACTGCTGCACGATCTGATCGACCAACCGGGCAACGGCCTCCAGCACGTGCTCACAGTTGTCGATCACCAACAACACCTCGCGCGACCGCAAGTACTCGATCACGCTTGTCTCGATGTCCATGCCCGGCTGCTGGCGCAACCACACACTGGCCGCCACGGTGTGCACCACCGCATCCCCGTGCTCCAACGGTCCCAATTCGCAAACCCACACACCCTCGGCGAAGCGCTGCTGCTCACGCCGGGCGACCTCAAGAGCCAGCCTCGTCTTACCGACCCCACCCACCCCGGCCAGCGTCACCAGCGGCCCGGCCCGCAGCGCGTCAATGACCAACGCCACTTCCTGCTCGTGCCCCACAAAACTGGTCGCGCGCCGCGACAGCCCCGGACGCGGCCGGTCGAAGACCAGCGGGTGAGCCGGCGTCAGACCACCCCGGGCCGCCCCCACCGGCCCCGAAACCTCGACCACCTGGCACTCGGCCTCACCGGTGAGAATCTGCTGATGCACCTGGCGCAGCGCCGAACCGGGGTCGACGCCGAGCTCCTCGACCAGTTGCCGGCGAATCCGGCGGTAGGTGTCCAACGCGTCGGCCTGCCGGCCACTGCGGAACTGGGCCAACATCAACTGCCCGGCCAGGCGTTCGTCCAGCGGGTGGGCGGCCTGCGCCGCGGAGATCTCCACCAGCAATTCGGCGTGCCTGCCGACACGCAACCCGGCGTCGTTGCGATCCAGGCACACCGAAACCGCTCGGCCTGCAGGGCGGTGCGCACATCGTTGATCCACGGAGTGTCCAACGACACCAACGGCTCACCCGACCAAATCTCCAACGCCCGGTCGAACAAGCCCGCGGCCTCATACGGATCGGCGCAGGCGCGCGCCTTGGACACCACAGCCCGGAAGCGGTGCAGGTCCACCGACAGCGGATCCGCGGCAAGCAGATATCCACCCGGCTCCCGCGAAATCGCCACATCCTCGACATCAGCAAACAGACTCCGCAGCCGGGAGATATACCCCGCAAGTGAATTTCGGGCATGATGCGGCGGCCGGTCCGACCACACCCGATCAACCAGCTGATCAACCGGAATCGGGCGGTTCACATCGATCAGCAACGCCACCAGGACGCAACGCTGGCGAGCATGACCGATCTCCAGCCGCCGCCCGCCGATTCGGACCTCGACGTCGCCGAGCACACTGAACTCCACCGCCATCCAGCAAACCCTCTCCGCAGCACCGCAGCGAACGCACCTGGCGGTAGGTAGCATACGTCCAGCAGAGCGGGGCTTCGGCCATTGGCGCGTCTGCTTCCCACCAATGCATGCCGAGCCGTGGCGACAACAGGCCTGTGGTTTTTGCCTTCGGCTATTTGCCTCTCGCTCGGCGCAACCCGTATCGCCCTTCGCGGCAAGGGTGTTTCGCCGCCTGCCAGCAAGGCGTCCACCATCGGGTCAAGGATTGGTTGGGGTCGCGAGGCCAAACTGCGACCATACTGTTCGGCAGGAGCGACCGGGGGCAACCGTGGACTTCACATCGCGGCCAACTGCCCGACGAACCGCTGAAGGCTAGAGCGCGCCCGCTCGACTGCGGCAACGCCGACGGCCGACGCCTTGAAAGCGTCGAGTCGAGCTGGGCCCAGGCAGTCGGCAATGGTCTCCAGTTGGTGCGGGGTCAGCGGCGAGGGCTTGTCGGCGTTCATAAACGACCAGTAGAGGAAGGCGGCATCCTCGTGACCACCGAGCCGGATCAGCAACCGCGTAACGTAGCGCAGCGTGACCCACTGGGCGGTCCAGTCTCCGACCCGGTCCCAATGCTCAAGCACCGCGATGAACATCTGAGCCGCGGCCGCGGGATCACCGTGTACCGCACGAGTTGCCGCCGCTTCCATCAACGCGGTTCCGTAGGACCAGAAGTTTTGCACCTCCGCGGCCAGCCGCGCCGCATCGTCGAACAGCGCCAGCGCGCGCTCCGGTTCGGACTTCTTCAGCAGGTAGCCCAGCGCGAAGTAGGCCATCGACTGCGCCGTCGGATTGCCCGTGCGCTCGGCGACGGCCACGCCTTCCTCCGCGGCGGGCACCGCGACCTGGGGGGTACCGAGCACGCCGTGACAGACTGCGATGACATCGAGCGCCCACACCAGCCTGATGGGGTCGTCGTCGCGGCGGGCGCGCCCCACCTCGGCCTCCCAGTACGCCAGGGCTTTCATCGGCTGGCCCTCGAACAGTGCGACGTCGGCCAGCACGTCGGCGGGGTAGGCCACGCGGGCACTGCCCCGGCCGGGAACCCGGCCCTGCGCCAACGTCGCCAACGATCGCGCATGGGTGTAGTCACCGTGATTCCAGGCGACCCGGGCGGCCGTCCCGACCACCGCGGGAAACAGCGGGTGGTCGGGGTCGGCGACCTCGATGACGCGCTCGGCCCACCCGGCCACCTCGTAGATGCGCCAGCCGATCAGCTCCGGCACCGCCGCGACCAGCCGCAGCCCAAGATCGATGGTGTGCTGGTCCATCGCGTGCTCGAACGCCGCGCGCAGGTTGTCGTAGTCGGGCAGCATCCGCTCAACCCACTCCCCCTCCTGCGGACTCTGCATACCCGCCCCGGCACGCTCGGCGAGCTCGGTGAAATACGCCACATGCCGCATCGCGACCTGCCCGCTAATGCCCTTCTCCGCCAAACGCTCTCGCCCATAGGAACGCAGCGTTTCCAACAGCGAGTAGCGCGTGCGCTCACCGACGGTGCGCACCACCAGCATGGACTTGTCGACCAGACACGTCAGCAGTTCCAACGTGTCGTGCTCGCCGGCCCCGTCGGCACCGCACACCCCGTGCGCGGCCTCCAGATCGAAACCACCCGCAAATACCGAGATTCGGGCAAACAACGCTTGCTCGGGTTCGGTGAGCAAGCGGTAGGACCACGCTATCGTCTCGGCCAAACTTTGTTGGCGGGGTAAAACCCCACGCACAGCGCCCCGCAGCAGCCCCAAGTAGTCCGGACGCCGGGCCACGTCCAGGCTGCCCATCACCCGCATCCGCGCCGCCGCCAGCTCCACCCCCAGCGGCAGGCAGTCGACCCGGCGGCAAATCTCAACCACCGTACCCATCGGCTGGTCGTCCAACGTGAAGTCCGCCCGGCTAGCCCGCGCCCGGTCGACAAACAAGCGAGTGGCGTCGTCCACCCGCAGCGGCGGAACGTCGACGATCCGCTCACCCTCGATGCCCAACGGCTGCCTGCTGGTGGCCAGGACCGACACCCGCGGGCACTGCTGCACGATCTGATCGACCAACCGGGCAACGGCCTCCAGCACGTGCTCACAGTTGTCGATCACCAACAACACCTCGCGCGACCGCAAGTACTCGATCACGCTTGTCTCGATGTCCATGCCCGGCTGCTGGCGCAACCACACACTGGCCGCCACGGTGTGCACCACCGCATCCCCGTGCTCCAACGGTCCCAATTCGCAAACCCACACACCCTCGGCGAAGCGCTGCTGCTCACGCCGGGCGACCTCAAGAGCCAGCCTCGTCTTACCGACCCCACCCACCCCGGCCAGCGTCACCAGCGGCCCGGCCCGCAGCGCGTCAATGACCAACGCCACTTCCTGCTCGTGCCCCACAAAACTGGTCGCGCGCCGCGACAGCCCCGGACGCGGCCGGTCGAAGACCAGCGGGTGAGCCGGCGTCAGACCACCCCGGGCCGCCCCCACCGGCCCCGAAACCTCGACCACCTGGCACTCGGCCTCACCGGTGAGAATCTGCTGATGCACCTGGCGCAGCGCCGAACCGGGGTCGACGCCGAGCTCCTCGACCAGTTGCCGGCGAATCCGGCGGTAGGTGTCCAACGCGTCGGCCTGCCGGCCACTGCGGAACTGGGCCAACATCAACTGCCCGGCCAGGCGTTCGTCCAGCGGGTGGGCGGCCTGCGCCGCGGAGATCTCCACCAGCAATTCGGCGTGCCTGCCGACACGCAACCCGGCGTCGTTGCGATCCAGGCACACCGAAAACCGCTCGGCCTGCAGGGCGGTGCGCACATCGTTGATCCACGGAGTGTCCAACGACACCAACGGCTCACCCGACCAAATCTCCAACGCCCGGTCGAACAAGCCCGCGGCCTCATACGGATCGGCGCAGGCGCGCGCCTTGGACACCACAGCCCGGAAGCGGTGCAGGTCCACCGACAGCGGATCCGCGGCAAGCAGATATCCACCCGGCTCCCGCGAAATCGCCACATCCTCGACATCAGCAAACAGACTCCGCAGCCGGGAGATATACCCCGCAAGTGAATTTCGGGCATGATGCGGCGGCCGGTCCGACCACACCCGATCAACCAGCTGATCAACCGGAATCGGGCGGTTCACATCGATCAGCAACGCCACCAGGACGCAACGCTGGCGAGCATGACCGATCTCCAGCCGCCGCCCGCCGATTCGGACCTCGACGTCGCCGAGCACACTGAACTCCACCGCCATCCAGCAAACCCTCTCCGCAGCACCGCAGCGAACGCACCTGGCGGTAGGTAGCATACGTCCAGCAGAGCGGGGCTTCGGCCATTGGCGCGTCCCCGCCAAATGCGACGGCGCCGCGTCAGTGCGCGAGCCTCCAATCACGGTGAACCACGAGCAATTCGGGACTCGCCACCGCCGCTACGCGTAGGGCAGCGTGGCGGCGCCGTGGGTCGCGGATGCGTCTTCGATCACGGCACGGAATTTCCTTTGCAGCGTAGCGGTGTCGGCTGCCACGGGCCGATCGCAAAAACGACAATGTGCTTGAAATTGCGGTTGGTCGTCTTCCTGCGGCCAGAAACGCCGGGGGCCAACCTGGGCTCCAGGGTCGTATTGGACGGCCTGATGCGGCACCTCTTTGAGGATCCTGCCCACGGGATGGCTCTGCGGGCATTCGAGTTTCAAGTAGCCGATTCCTTCGTTGTTGCTCATCGTTTCGTCGCCCCTATGTGTGTTGTCGGACAGATCAGGATCAAGCCAGAAGGTATGCCATCGGGCCGGGGAACGCCGACACGCGGGACCGATTTGGGCGGCGCCAGCAAGCACGACCGTAGGCCGGGCCGGGTTGGTGGCACACCGATGTTCCTCGCAATACCGTTGCGGGTCACCGTCGTTGGCATAAGATGGTGGTCGACTTCGCGGCCGTGCCGCTATCCCGTTCCCGGATACACGTTGGCATGGCTGGGCAGGCTTGCCAGCGATGGCATGGGGCCGGCTTCTTGTTGGAACAGGGCCGTCGCGGCGTTTTGCCCGTTGGCGCCGGCAACGAGGTCGGGTGGGCGGGCAGCCCTCAACCGAACGTGGCGGCCACGCCGATGCGACGCGCGCAGGTGCGCTTTCGTAGACGTTTCCCTATCCGCGTCATGAAACCAACACACCAGCGGGGCGAATCAGGCTCGGCGCCCACAAACCACATTCAAAAGAGCTGCAGCCCTGGCATTTTCGCTAGTCGTCGGGACATTACACCGCGATGCTGTGGACCTTGAGGGAGGCCAGAGCTGTGATCCGGCCCGCCGCCGGCTTGGCACCCACGTCCCGGGTAATTCAGGTGCACAGGTTGGGGCTGAGCACCGCACACAGCGCTTGCAGGGCCACCGGGTTTACCCGGTGGAAGACGTTCATGCCGCGGCGGTCGGAAATGACCAGGCCGGCCCTGCGCAGCTGGGCCAGGTGATGGCTGACGGTGCCGTCACTGAGGTGCAGCGCCGCGGCCAGCTCCCCGCTGATCGCCTCCCCGTCCGAGGAGCTGAACAAGTGGGACATGATCTTGACCCGGGCCGGGTCGGCCAGGGCCTTGAGCCGCAGCGCCACCGCCAGGGCGTCGTCGTCGCTCATGGGTCCGGCGGCCACCGGGGCGCAGCACACCGGAGCGGAGATGTCGATCACGGGCAACGTCTTGGGCATGGATCCACCCTGCCACATCTCTTGACATATATCAAAAAGGTGGGGACACTGGGCGACGGCGCCACTTTGATATAAGTCAAACTAGTGGGAGGAGTTCCCGATGTCCCGAGTCCAGCTCGCGCTTAACGTCGATGATCTGGATGCCGCAATCACGTTCTACTCCAGGTTGTTCAACACCGAACCGGCCAAGCGCAAGCCGGGGTACGCCAACTTCGCGATCGCCGATCCGCCGCTGAAGCTGGTGCTGTTGGAAAACCCCGGCTCCGGGGGCACCCTCAACCATCTCGGCGTGGAGGTCGGCTCCAGCGACACCGTGCACGCCGAGATCGCCCGGTTGACAGCGGCCGGGCTATTCACCGAGGAGGAGATCGGCACGACGTGTTGTTTTGCCACCCAGGACAAGGTATGGGTCACCGGCCCCGGCGGTGAACGCTGGGAGGTCTATACCGTGCTGGCCGACTCGGACACCTTCGGCACCGGCCCCGGACACAGCGGCAACGGTGACGGCGAATCCGCGGTGTGCTGCGCGAGTCAGTCCGCCGTGCCCGCGCGCGGTTGACGGCCGAGCAGGGCGGGGCATCCCCAGCGGGTGCCCCACCCCTTGTCGTGGTGCTCCCATGCGGAGATGCCCTTCGATCGGTCCACGCTTGCGCTCGGATTCGATGACTGTCAATATCGATCTATGTCGAATCCGATCCCACACCCAGATCTGGCGTACTGCGCGGCGGCGCCGTTGGTGCGCGAACCGCTCAACGCCCGGGCCGCGGCCGAATTGGCGGCCCGTTTCAAGGCGTTGGCCGACCCGGTGCGACTGCAGCTGCTGAGCTCGGTGGCCAGTCACGCCGGCGGCGAGGCCTGCGTTTGCGACATCTCCGCCGGAGTCGAGGTGAGCCAGCCGACGATATCGCATCACCTCAAGGTGCTGCGTGACGCGGGTTTACTCACCTCGCAGCGCCGCGGCTCGTGGGTGTATTACGCCGTGGTTCCCGAGGCGCTGAGCGCGCTGTCGATGCTGCTTGATGCTTCTGCCGATGCCGCGCCCATGGCCGGGGTGGGCGCATGACGGATACCCTCGCCCGCGGCACCGCACCGGCGGTGGCGGGCAAGCTGTCTACCCTCGACCGGTTCTTGCCGGTGTGGATCGGGTTGGCGATGGCCGCCGGGCTGCTGCTGGGTCGATGGATCCCCGGACTGCATGCCGCCATGGAAAAGGTTCAGATTGACGGCATTTCGTTGCCGATCGCGCTGGGCTTGCTGATCATGATGTATCCGGTGTTGGCCAAGGTGCGCTACGACCGCCTCGACACCGTGACCGGTGACCGCAAGCTGCTGATCGGCTCGCTGCTGCTGAACTGGGTGCTGGGCCCGGCGTTGATGTTCGCGCTGGCGTGGCTGTTGCTGCCGGATCTGCCGGCGTACCGCACCGGCCTGATCATCGTGGGGTTGGCGCGCTGCATCGCCATGGTGATCATCTGGAACGACCTGGCCTGCGGGGATCGCGAAGCCGCCGCCGTGCTCGTGGCGTTGAACTCGCTCTTCCAGGTGGCCATGTTCGCCGTGCTCGGCTGGTTCTACCTGTCGGTGCTCCCGGGTTGGCTGGATCTCGAGCAGACCACCATCTCCACCTCCGCGTGGCAGATCGCCAAATCGGTGCTGATCTTCCTCGGCATCCCTCTGCTGGCCGGATACCTGTCGCGACGGATCGGGGAAAAGACCAAGGGCCGCAGCTGGTATGAAGCCCGCTTTTTGCCCAAGGTGGGCCCGTGGGCGCTCTATGGGCTGCTGTTCACCATCGTGATTCTGTTTGCGCTGCAAGGGGATCAGATCACCAACCGGCCGCTGGATGTGGCGCGCATCGCGCTGCCGCTGCTGGCCTACTTCGCCATCATGTGGGTCGGCGGTTACCTGCTGGGAGCGGCCCTGCGACTGGGGTATCAGCGCACCACCACGTTGGCGTTCACCGCCGCCAGCAACAACTTCGAGCTGGCCATCGCGGTGGCCATCGCCACCTACGGCGCATCCTCTGGCCAAGCCCTGGCCGGCGTCGTCGGACCCCTGATCGAAGTACCGGTGCTGGTGGGGTTGGTCTATGTGTCGCTGGCGCTGCGCAGCCGGCTTCCCGGTGCGCGTTTTCGGCGGCGGGTGCCCGCCAATGCCTGACAAACCCAGCGTCTTGTTCGTCTGCGTTCACAACGCCGGCCGGTCGCAGATGGCCGCAGCACTGGTCGCGCATCTGGCCGGTGATCGCATCGAAGTCCGTTCCGCCGGAACCGAACCCGCCGACCAGGTCAACCCGGAGGCCGTGGCGGCGATGGCCGAACTGGGCATCGACATCACTGCCAATGCACCCACCGTGCTCACCGGTGAGCAGGTTCAAGCGAGCGACGTCGTCATCACCATGGGCTGCGGCGACACCTGCCCCTATTTCCCCGGGGTCAGCTACCGCGATTGGACACTGCCCGACCCTGCCGGCCAACCCCTCGACACCGTGCGCGTCATCCGCGACGATATCGCCACCCGCGTGCGCGCGCTGATCGCCGAACTGTTGGCCGAACCGGTCACTACTTCGGATCGCGCGGATCACTAGTCCGGAAGGCGGGACGGGCAGCGCCGGGGACAAGTGGGGGTCTTGGGACATCGCACCCGGCGCGGCCCATGCGGGCGCGGCGCAACAGCAGGGCGCCTGGCTGATCCTGTCGCCGACGATGGGGATGACGGCTGGGTTGGCGACGGGCTCCAGGCGCCCGACCTAACCGGACATGCGCGGGACAGACAGAATCCGCCATCGCGTTTCGGCGCGGTGTCCGTTCGGCTCGGAGCTAATGGTCCGGCTGTAATCATCCAGCAGCCTTCCGCGTGAAGCGGAAATTATTGCGGGACAAGCCCGATCGTACTGGTCAGACCGAACGAGCTGGATCAGCAACCAGACGAATTCAACGCCCGACACGGTGATCGACAATTGCGCAGGGTCGGCGGTAAACGGCAATGTTTACAGATTAGTTTACGCGACTGTATCATGGATTCCATGTTGCGAGTGAGCGATGAGACCCGCGAGCGGGTGCTACGGATCGGCCGCGAGGAGTTTGGTGGTGCGTCGGCCGACGAGACCGTGCGACGGCTCATCGACGAACACTGGCAGGCGAAAGCCATCGCCGCGATGCGCCGCTATCGCGAGACCGATCCACAAGGCTGGGCGCAGTATCTTGCCGAGGCCGAGGAGCTGGCGAGTGCCGAGGCGCCGATCACTGACGAGTGGGCAGGCGACCACGGGTGAGGCGGCACCCGCTGATCGAGCCCGGACAAGTATGGTTCGTCGACTTCGATCCCGTGCGCGGCCGGGAGCAGGGCAAAGACCGACCGGCCCTGGTGGTTTCGTCACGCTTCCACCTCGACTTGACCGCAAATCAGCTCGTCAGTGTGCTGCCGTTGACCAGCGTCGAACGTCCCGGCTGGGTCCATCGGGTACGCGTAGGGTCGGATCCGGGCTGGGTGATCACCGAACAGGTTCGTACGGTCTCGGCCAATCGATTCCGGCGGTACGCACCCGAAATCACGCTCTCAGCAGATGAACTGAACGACGTGCGTCGGGTGCTGGCGCAGATGCTGATCGGGTAAGCGGTCGCGCCACCGCGACCTCTGGGGTTATCAGCCCGGCTGGCGCCATCGCCAACTCGCAACCTTTCGCGTGGTCCCGGCTGGGATCGAACCAGCGACCTTCCGCGTGTGAAGCGGACGCTCTTCCACTGAGCCACGGGACCCGCGCCGAGAGGCGAACGAGGTCGAAGACTAGCACGCGGCGCGCCTTCGCAGAACGCGCGAGCAGGGCAACCGATCGCTGAAGCGCCCCAAAAGACCAAGAAATTTGTGTGTGCCCGCTCACGTGGACTATCGTCGTGCTTCGCACCGGGCGACGATCTCGTCCGTTGCGCGCGGATGTAGCGCAGTTGGTAGCGCATCACCTTGCCAAGGTGAGGGTCGCGGGTTCGAATCCCGTCATCCGCTCGAAGGTGCAAGTGGCATCAATCCCCGCGGTGGAGTGGCCGAGTGGTGAGGCAACGGCCTGCAAAGCCGTGCACACGGGTTCGATTCCCGTCTCCACCTCCTGATTCAACCCCCAGCGCGATTAGCTCAGCGGGAGAGCGCTTCCCTGACACGGAAGAGGTCACTGGTTCAATCCCAGTATCGCGCACCAGAGTTGTTGCAGGTCAAGCCCGATTTTACCGGGCCTTCACCATCTTCGCGCAATAAACGCGCAATCGTGCCGCCGTTGGGTACGCCCCACGGAGGAGTTTGCTAAATGACCACCACGCCCCGCGAACCCCTGTTCTGCGCCCACACCGACGCAGACGGCGACCCGGCCCGCTGCGGATGCCGCCACACGGCGCCCGAGCGCCCGGCCGACCCGGAGTGGGCGGCGTTGGAGCTGCTAGTCCGGCTGACACCCGATCTCCTCGGCCGCGACTGGCCCACCCGCGAAACATTGCAGGGGTTCGCCGCCCTGCTGTCCGCCGAGGACGCGTTCGCCGGCATGTCCTGGCACGACGCCCGCCACGCCGCGGCGGCGATCCTGTGCGACGCCACCAACCGCGGCCACCCGGCCGGGTTCCTGCGCGGCCGGGCCGATCGGGCACTCGCCGGCAGCGACGCCATCACCTGGGACGACCCGGCCGCGACGGCCCGCGCGTTCACCGTCACCGCAACCCTGCTGGTGCTATGAGCCGGGACATCAGGGCCGTGCTGCGGGTGGCGCCCGACGCTGGCGACGCCGGGGGCGACGACAGCGGGCTGGCCGCGTCGGAGAGGTGAGAGTTGTACATGCGCGGCGCTGGCCGCTCAAATCGCATCATCAGCGAGACGCTCGGCGCGAGATCGCCAAGATCCGCGCCGAGGACGTCGACCCGATGGCCCGCACGCTGCGGGTCACCGGCAGGGGCACGTCACCGCGACGCTGCCCCTGCACCCGCCGCTCATCGAAGCGGCCAAGGGCATGCCCCGGCGCGGTTGGTGGTTCCCCGGCAACCCACGTCGGCCCGGTCAGCCGATCCGGTCTCGCGGTGTCGCCGACGTCACCGACCAGGCGATGGTCCGCGCGGCATCCCCGGCGGCACCGCCCACCGACTTCAGCACTGGTACGAAACCAAACTGGTGGCCGACGGCACCGACCTGCGGACCGCTCATACCCTGCTGCGCCACGCCAACCTCAACACGACAGCGATCTACATACAGGTGTCGACCCCAACCGAGTCGAGGCGATTGACCGGCTCAAGCTGCCCGAGTAGCCCCTCTGTGCGGACGAATTCTGAAAATCTTCAGAATGGGGTGCGTGGTGATTGATCCCAAGGATGCGTTTGTACACGTCATCTATGACCACCGATATCTGTCACTTGCTGGCGCCGGCTGGGCCTTGTATGGGCCCGACGGCACCGACAAGGCACAGGAGCGGGCTAATGCCGTGCTCCCCGGGATTGGCGCAATCCTCCAGGACAGTGTTTTACTCCATGCTCGTGCGCTGATCGAGTTCTACACCAAGGGATCCGCGGGGCGGAGCACAGATATCACGCTGTGGAAATTTGACAGACTTGCCATCGACAACGACAGGCTGAGCGAGTTGGAGCGTTATAAGAAGCCCGTAGAGGTACACGTCCTTCACCTCACTGAATGGAGAGATTCTACGCATCGCAAAGGCAATGACACACACACACGGCCGGATTGGAATGCCGATAACACCCGGCTCGTCCAGCTGTTGCTGGACGCTTTACAGGATGCCAGCAACCAAGCGAGCACGACTGGAAGCAAGTGGAAACAGCCATTCAGTGACCTCCATACCGCAGCCACCAACTTGCTGGCTGACCCCACGTTCAGTTGGCCTCACAACCTCACCGAAGGGCCCGGCTTGAACGCCTACCTCGCTCAGCTCCTTTGACCCTGGCCAGGCGAGTTTCTGGCCCTTGGGGCTCACAGCGGCACCACACATACGGCGTGACCCGAACTGCCTAGTACCGGCACCGACGCCGGATCCGCTGGTTGTTGTCATAGCTATCGGTTCTTCGAATTCGGTTGTGGTACAACAACATTCATTCGTATAAAGTCCCTTGTGTTCCAATGAGTTTGGGGGTGGAAAAGCGGTGGGTATATCAGCGGACAGCGGAGCGTCCGCTAAGCCAGCAAACACAAACAGAATGGGACCATCGGGTATAGTTCCAAACATCTGAATTGTGTTGCGGCCCAGGGTCCGTACATTTGGCTCAGACCCCGTACGCACCGCGGGGGCAGCGAAGGTGCCCTCTAAGCGGTGCCTCAAAAACGTTGTGTGCCCGGGCCCGCAACAACTTTGGATGGGTGATTCTTGTTGTATTGCAGTGCGTTTCGGATGCGCCGGGTTGCGGTAGGTCTAGCTCGGGCTTCGTGCACATGGCCGTCTTGGCTTCACCTCACCCCGGAGTGTGAGGACTTGACGGCCCCCCGACGCCCCCTGTTCATGCGACGAGCACTTCCGTGATTCGGGCGTTCGAGTAGGCGGGCTCGCGGCAGACGCTGACTTCGAGGAGGTGGGCGCCGCGGACGGTTCGGAGTGGATAGCCCTCTGGGGTGGCTGACCAGTCGTCGAAGACGGCACCGCCGGCGAAGCCGATTGAGAGTGAGAACTATTGGCCTCGCAGCCAGCGGATAGCCCACATCTGCCGGTCTACGGTGTCGATGCTGGCTTCGATGGTGAGGCCGGCGGTCTTGTGTCGGATTTCGATGACCCGAGTGAGGTTGTTTCGTCGTGTTCGATACGGAAGGGCACGCTGGGCGGTAGCGGGGTGAACGAGTCGCGGTCGAACTGCTCGATCGCGAGGACGGTGCCGGCGACCATGACTGGGGTTGAAGGCGGTCCATAAGGGACAGCGACGCCGCGGATTCGGCCCGGGTTTGTGGTTGGATACTGACGCTGCGGATGATGCAGGGGTGGGCGGTGACGGTGGAGAACCGGAACGTGTTGGCGTCGGTCCCGAGTAACGCTTCTACCCTGGCGGTTGTCCCGGTCAGGCAATGCAACGTTGGAGCCCCTCAGCTAGGAGGCGTTGGCAACCTGGCTCACGCGCTGCGGTGAGATACCGATTAGTGCTGCGGTGTCACGCATCGGAATGCCCTCGTGGGTGAGCTGTTTGGCGTATTGCCGCACCGCCTCCGCCGCATCGGACGCGGCCTGTTCTGCCCTTCGCCGCAGATTCGCAACATGGTGCGCGGCGCCCAGGATCTCGCCGACGCCAGGCACCACGATGCTCACCACATGCACCCCGACCTCGGTTAGGGGCGTGTCGGTGCTGACGGCGATAAGGCTACGCGCCATGTCTTCGATTTCATCGACGCGGCGGGCCTGGGTGAGTCCGTCGATTTCGGGGACATTGATCATCCACCAGCGACCGTCGCGGGTGACCTCAACTCTAAATTCGTGCATCACTTCCCCTTGCTGTCGTCGATGGCCTTGTTGATCTTGCGAACCACGCCGGGGCTGATGGTTCGGTGGCTGTCTGGGACCGCCACCCAGGCGCCAGACGGATGGATCCACTTCGAGTGGCGTCCGTCCGTGCTGGTGCGGACGAATCCCGCCTCCTTGAGCCGCTTCGTCACCGACCGGGTAGGTTCCTCTTTGACCACAAAAATAGTCTATTGTGCTAGACAATTTCTAGTCTAGTTGGATAGCCAAAATAAGCTGCGGGTAAGCCCGGCCATTTGCACAGGGCGCCCGGCGATCGCCTCACAGCGCCGTTACCCACGCGGATTCACTATCGGTAGCGCCGGCCGCTTGTCACACCTGCGCCATGGCCCCTGCCCGCTAACCCGTCATGTTCCGCCAGGTCACATTCGGCCACATCGAAGCGCCCGCCCTCGCGGGCCGCGTGGATCGTGCTGCGGCGCAGTGGCTTTGATCTTCGCGGGCTTGAGTGGTGGCGACCACGGCCACCGTCACCCGTCACAGCACGACGAGACGTCGAGCCGGCATGCGCAGGACGCGCGAATAGGCACGTCGGCACGCGCGGCGGCCAGCGCGAGCTGCTGGCCGATGATGGTGGCTTCGGCGCTGCGTCCGAGCCGCTGCAAGCATTCGTGATACCCATGCAGGCTCCACACGTTCCCGGGGTGCTGACAGGGCCTGGCCAACGTGTGGTCCAGTCCGAGGTCGGCGGCATATACGGCCGCGGCCTCTTCGACGTGGCCCTGTTCGAGCAGCAACGCGCCGTACGCGTGCCGGGTGGGCTGCATCCAGCCCCACGGCTCGTCGTAGGGCAACCCGTCGTCAAGCTCGACCGCGCGCCTCAGATGGGCGAACGCCTCGTCGAAACGCCCTTCGCGGTAGGCGATCTCACCGTCGAGCAGGGCGGCGGCGACGGCAAGGATGTCCCGGCAGGTGTTGTTGAACAGCCACCGGGACTCCGGTACCCGCTGGTATGCCTCGGTGAACGCGGCGCGCGCGGCGCGCGCCCGGGCGAGTTGGCCGGTGGCGGCCAACGCCACTGCGCGCCCGTAGTGAATCGTTGCCGTGGTGGTGCAGTAGAGCCCTTGGTCGTCCGGCAGTGGTTGCGCGATCAGCTCGGCCCACCGGCCGAACCGCACCAGCACGTGGGTGCGCAGCGGCACGAACGCCTCCAGCCAGTCGGCCATCGGTGGGGACTCGATCGACAGCAGCTCGGCGGTCAACTGACCGGCAAGCTCGTCGGCAGCGCGCAACGCGATCTGCGATTGTCCTTCGAACATCGCCGAATACACCACGAAGTGCAGGTCGTGCGCACGGTACAGCGAGTAGAAGTTCAGCGGGCCACGCCGCCTGACGAAGCGCCGATCGGCTTGCACCGCAGCAATATTGGCAACCACCGCGCTGCGGTAGTCACCACAGAGCACGTCGATGTGGCTCGGCATGTGCTGCAGGTGCCCGGCGTCGGGCACCAAGCCGCGCAACAAGTCCGCCGCGGGTAGGGCCTGCTCCGGGGCCGCCGACATCTCCATGGTGTGCAGATAGAGGTGCAGGATCCCTGGGTGTTGACGGCCCTCGGGTGTGGCGAGCGCGTCTTCGAGGATTCGCTTGGCCTCGAGCACCCGCGAGCCCGCGGCCGGCTCGCCGGTGGCGGTGTCCCACAGCGCCCACGCCGTGACGTTGACCAGCGCATCGGCGGCCAATGCTTGCACGTCAAGATCTGCCGGATGGGCGGCGGCCAGCGCGGTCATCGCGTCGGCGTAGGCGGCGCAACCGGCGTGCAGCGCATCGGTGTCGTGCGGGTCGCCGGTGGGAAAGCGGGCCCGCAGCGCGACGATGAGGCCGCGCTCGACCGGACTGGCCCGACCCCGAGCGGCCAGTTGAAGCTCCATGCGCGCGCGGGCCAGCGACGCGCTCAACTCGATCGGGTCGAATGCCTGCCACGCCTTGTTGTAGTTGGGCCCAACCGAATAGGCGATTCCCCAACGCGCAATCGCCAGGCCAGGGTCAAGTTCCAGGGCCCGCTCGAAGCAGCCGATCGCCTCTTCGTGGTTGAAGGCATACGCCCACACCAGTCCGCGGTCGAACCAGATCTGTGCTTGTGGGGCAGGGGTTTCGACCGGCCGATGATAGGAGCCGAGATCGAAGTACCGCTCGCCGGCAGCCATGCTGGCACCCTAGTCCCCCATCCTGCCGCGCTGAAGACGATTCGACGGTTTACGCTGGGGCGCCGCCAGCCCGGGTCCGATGTTGGCACCGACGTGGTCGAGGTCGTGGGCAAGGAACGTTGGTGTTGGCGCCCGGATTCCAGCGGCGCGGTAGCGGTGCGCACGCATTTCCGGAGGCTCCGCTCTGGTACTCGACCCGGCTGACCGACAAAAAGCGCCGGCCAAGGGTTTTGCACGTGACTATCGCATCCGACATCGCTTTCGAAAACGGCCCACGACCTCCCGCAGGGACTGGTCGTGACCGGTGCGACGACCCGCCCGCCCGCCGGGACGCCCGCGTACCGACGCAGAGCTGACACCCGGGCCGGGGTCAGCCGCCTCCACTCGGGGCCGGGGCCCGACGTTCGCCGGTCAGATACTTGGGGCAGTAGGCGGCGGCCGCGAGTGCCGTGAAAGCGGCGGCGCCGGTCCCGCGGAATGCCGGGTTGCGGTTCTGCAGTTCGGTAACGATCTGCGTGGTCGTCATCCGCTGACCGGCCAACTGGCAGACCGATTTGGCTGCCACGATCGCGCGATCCGGATCCCGATAGGTGATACCGGCCGCCCGCAGTTCGGCCAGGAATTGGTCATCGTTGGAATCGGGGAATGCCGGTGCGGCCGTTCCGATCGCCGCGACGATGCTTGTCAAAACCAGCAGCCACTTCACATCCGTTTGATCTTCCCAGAGAGGCCGACCACCCGGTGTGAACCGGGCATGAACGTCGAATGACACCCCGGCACGGCGCCCAGGACGACACCGCCGCTGACGTTAGGAGCCGCCGCCCTTCAGCACCTTCGGACAGTAAATGTGGGCCGCGATCGCGGTGAATGTGGCGGCGCTCTCACCCAGCAGCCCAGGGTTGGCGGTTTGGACGTCCTTGACGACGTCGGCCGCCGGCTTACCCTGGGCGACCGCCTGACACACCGATCGTCCGGCCGCTATGGCCAGGGTCGCGTCCGGATAGGTGAGGCCGGCCGCTCGGAGGGAGACCAGGAATTCGTCGTCGCTGCGATCGGCGTAGGCCGGCGCGGCCAGGCCAATCGCGACGGCAATGCCTGCCAGCACCAGTAGCAGTCTCATAACCGGCTGATTGTCCCAAACCGACGTCGACCGCGCATCTCGCCGGACGAACCAGGGCGGCACCGTCAGCGACCTTGCGTGCCAGCACCCGACCGGCCCCGGCGATCCCTCCGACAGCCAACCCCTCCCCTCCGCATGACCGTGTGTGCGATCATGCGAAGATGCGTCGCTGGCTGATCGCCCTTTCCACCCTTCTGGTGACCGCGGCGGGCGTCGTCGCCGGCCCACGTGCCTGGGCCGGGGATGCGCCGATCGGCCACATCGGCGACACGCTGCGGGTGGACACCGGCAGCTACGTCGCGGACGTCACCGTCAGCAGCGTGGTCCCGGTCGATCCGCCGCCTGGATTCGGCTACACCCGCAGCGGCGTGCCGGTCAAAAGCTTCCCAGGCAGCTCGGTCGCCCGCGCCGACGTCACGGTCCACGCGGTCCGGGTGCCCAATTCCTTCATCATGGCAACCGATTTCAGCTTCACCGGAGTGACACCGTTCGCCGACGCGTACAAGCCGCGGCCCTGCGACGCGCCCGATTGGCTGGACGCCGCGCTGGGCAACGCCCCGCAGGGCTCGATCGTGCGCGGCGGGGTGTACTGGGACGCCTATCGGGATCCGGTGTCGGTGGTCGTGCTGCTGGACAGGAAGAGCGGCCAGCACCTCGCGCAGTGGAACCTCTGAACTGCACGTCGACACCGCCACGACGGATTCGATCGACGCCGACGAGTTGGCCGCCGTCGCCGCACGCACCTTTCCGCTGGCGTGCCCGCCGGCGGTGGCCCCGGAGCACATCGCGTCGTTCGTCGACGCCAACCTGTCGGCGGCCCGGTTCGCCGAGTATCTGACCGATCCGCGCCGCGCCATCCTAACGGCCGGCCACCACGGCCGAATCGTCGGTTACGCCATGCTCATTCGCGACGTTTGCGACGACGCCGACGTCGAGCTGTCCAAGCTGTACCTGTTGCCGGATCAACACGGCACTGGAGCCGCGACCGCGTTGATGGACAAGGCCCTAGCCACCGCCGCCGAGTGGGGCGCACGCCGGGTGTGGCTGGGTGTCAACCAGAAAAACCAACGCGCACAACGCTTCTACGCCAAATGCGGCTTTACGATCAACGGCACCAGAACGTTTCAACTGGGCGCCCATCAAGAAGACGACTACATCATGGTTCGCGAGCTTGCATGACCCCGGCCGTCAGCGCCACCAGCCGCGACGTCGCCCGCAGGTATTTCTTCCGGTAACCACCGGCCAGCATCTCCGCGCTGAAAATGGTGTCCAGCTTCGCACCAGAAGCCACCACCGGGATGCCGGCGTCGTAGAGCCGGTCGGTGAGCGCCACCAGCCGCAGCGCAACGTTCTGGTCGTCGATGCCGTGCACGCCCGTCAGGAACACCGCGGTCACCCCCTCGATCAGGGTCAGATACCGCGACGGATGCATGGTGGCCAGGTGCGCGCACAGCGCGTCGAAGTCGTCGAGGGTCGCCCCGTCGACGCGCGCCGCGCGCGCGGCCACCTCCTCATCGGACAGCGGCGGGGGCGCCGGCGGCAGGTCGCGGTGGCGGTAGTCCGGTCCCTCGATCCGTACCGTGGTGAAAATCCTTGCCAGCGTGTTGATCTCGCGCAGAAAATCCTGGGCGGCGAAGCGGCCCTCGCCGAGCTGCTCGGGCAGCGTGTTGGAGGTGGCGGCCACCGACACGCCCCGCTCGACCAGGCACGACAGCATCCGCGAGATCAGCGTGGTGTTGCCGGGATCGTCCAGCTCGAACTCGTCGATGCACACCGCGGTGTAGTTGGCCAGCAGCTCGATGCATTCGGCGAAACCGAACACCCCGGCCAGCTGGGTCAGCTCGCCGAAGGTCGCAAACGCCTTGGGCTGATCGGTGGACGAAGCCACAACGTCCGGGCCGGTTCCGGGCAGCTGGTAGTAGGCCGACGCCAGCAGGTGGGTCTTGCCCACGCCGAACCCGCCGTCCAGGTACAGCCCGACACCGGGCAACACCTGTCGTTTGCCGAACAGTTTCTTGCGGCCGGCTCGGCGCTCGACGGCCTGCCGGCAGAACTGCTGGCAGGCGACGACGGCGGCGGCCTGGGTCGGCTCGGCCGGATCCGGGCGATACGTGGCGAACCGCACGTCGGCGAACGTCGGGGGCGGCCGCAATTGGGCGATCAGCCGCTGCGGCGACACCGACGGATGCCGATCCACCAGGTGACCCACCGCCGGGGCGGCTTCTCGGCTGGCCTCCGTGGACCCGTGCATGCTGGCACTGTAGCGGCGTGCTGCAATCAAACCCATGCCCGAACGCCAGGCCGGCCGATGCCCGAGCTAGCCGCCGGCCGATCCACCGAAACGCGCCTGCGGCTGCTCGGATCGGAACGCGAGCTCGACGACGGTGAACTCCCCCGGCTTTACCGCTATCCGGGCGAACCGGACGGCACCTGGCTTCGGGCGAACGTCATTAGCAGCCTCGACGGCGCGGCCACCGTCCAGGGCACCAGCGGCGCCTTGGGCGGACCCGGCGACCGGGCTGTCTTCATCGTGCTGCGTGAACTGGCCGACGTCATCGTGGTCGGCGCGGGCACCGTGCGGATCGAGGGGTACTCCGGCGCACACCTGAGTGTCGCGCAACGCCAACGGCGGCAGGCCCGGGGCCAAAGCGAAGTCCCGCAGCTGGCGATCGTCACCAACTCCGGGCGCGTTGACCGTGATCTGGCGGTATTCACCCGGACCGAGGTGCCGCCGGTGCTGCTCACCGGCGCGACCGTCGCCGATGACCTGCGCCGGCGGCTCGCCGGCCGAGCCGAGGTGCTGGCGTGCTCCGGTGACGATCCGGGCAAGGTCGACGAGAAGGTGCTGCTGTCACGGCTGGCGGATCGTGGTCTGCGGCGCGTGCTGACCGAGGGTGGGCCCACGCTGCTCGGCTCGTTTATCGAGCACGACCTGCTCGACGAGCTCTGTCTGACGATCGCACCCTGTGTCGTTGGCGGCCCGGCCCGCCGCATCGCGACAGGCCCGGGCCAGCTGCAGACCCGGATGCGCTGTGCCCACCTGCTCACTGACGACGCCGGCTACCTGTACACCCGCTACGTCAAAGCCTGACCGTGGCTACTGTGGTCGGCATGAGCCGGCACGTCACGCCCGCCACGATTCTGGTCGCGGTGGCCTTCTCGGCGACCACAGTGCTGGCCGGCTGTGTCCCGGCCTTCGGCGCCGACCCGCGCTTCGCCACCGACTCCGGCGCCCGGCCGCAAGGTGCGGCCACCACGACACCGCCGCCCAGCGGTCCACCACCGATCGCCGCTCCCAAGAACGACGTGTCGTGGCGTGACTGCACGTCACGGGTCAGCGCCGACGCGGGCGTTCCGGCCGCGCCTGGCATCAGGCTGGAATGCGCGAGCTATGACGCCGACCTCGACCCGGTCAACGGCGGATCCGCGACGGTGAGCATCGGTGTCGTCCGGGCCCGCTCGAACCAGACGCCGCACGACGCCGGGCCCCTGGTGTTCACCACCGGCTCCGACCTCCCGTCGTCCACACAGTTGCCGGTCTGGTTGTCGCACGCGGGCGCCGACGTGCTGCGAAACCACCCGATTGTCGCCGTCGACCGGCGCGGCATGGGCATGTCGACCCCGATCGACTGCCGTGATCACTTCGACCGCGAACAGATGCGCGATCAGGCCCAGTTCCAGTCCGGCGACGATCCGGTGGCCAACCTGTCCGACATCTCGAACACCGCCACCACCAGTTGCACCGATGCCATCTCGCCCGGCGAATCCGCCTACGACAACGCGCACGCGGCCTCCGATATCGAGCGGCTGCGCAACCTCTGGGATGTCCCCGCCCTGGCGCTGGTCGGAATCGGCAACGGCGCCCAGGTGGCGTTGACCTACGCCGGATCGCGCCCCGACAAGGTCGCCAGGCTGATTCTCGACTCCCCGGTTGCGTTGGGGGTCAACGCCGAAGCGGCCGCCGAGCAACAGGTCAAGGGCCAGCAGGCCGCGCTCGACGCGTTCGCCGCCCAGTGCGTCGCGGTGAACTGCGCACTGGGCCCCGACCCGAAGGGGGCCGTCACCGCGTTGCTGTCCGCTGCCCGCTCCGGCAGGGGGCCCGGCGGCGCGTCGGTGGCGGCCGTCGCCAACGCCATCACCGCCGCGCTGGGCTTCCCCACCGGCGACCGCGTCACCACCACTACCACTGTGGCCAATGCGCTGGCGGCGGCCCGCTCCGGCGACGTCAACTCGCTGACCAACTTGATCAACCGCGCCGATGCCACCCGGGACACCGACGGCCAGTTCGTCAGCTCCTGCAGCGACGCGATCAACCGCCCGACCCCGGATCGGGTGCGCGAACTGGTGGTCGCCTGGCCGAAGCTGTATCCCCAATTCGGCGCGGTGGCCGCGCTCAACCTGGTCAAGTGCGTGCACTGGCCCAGCGGGTCGCCGGCGCAACCGCCCAAAAACCTCAAGATCGACGTCCTGTTGCTGGGTGTGCAGAACGACCCGATCGTGGGCAACGAAGGCGTCGCCGCGACCGCAGCCACCGTGATCAATGCCAATGCCGCCAGCAAGCGGGTGATGTGGCAGGGCATCGGCCACGGCGCCAGCATCTACTCGTCGTGCGCGCTGCCGCCGCTGCTCGGCTATCTGGACAGCGGCAAGCTGCCCGACACCGACACCTACTGTCCCGCCTGATATTCCGGGCCGGATGGGCCCGGTGTACGGTGCGCTGGTGACGGCAGCTGACTCGAGGAGACCTGGCCTGCGGGAATCCCTGCTGGCCGCGTTTCGTCCCCCCACCGGCGCACCCGGCACGGCCACCGTCCTGCGGTCGGTGCTCTGGCCCGCGGCCATCCTGTCGGTGCTGCACCGCAGCATCGTGCTGACCACGAACGGCAACATCACCGACGATTTCAAACCGGTCTACCGCGCGGTGCTCAACTTCCGGCACGGCTGGGACATCTACAACGAACACTTCGACTACGTCGACCCGCACTACCTGTACCCACCCGGCGGCACCCTGTTGATGGCGCCCTTCGGATATCTGCCGTTCGCGCCGTCGCGGTATCTGTTCATCTCGATCAACACCGTGGCCATCCTCATCGCCGCCTACTTGCTGCTGCGGATGTTCAACTTCACGCTGAGCTCGGTGGCGGCCCCCGCGCTGATCCTGGCCATGTTCTGCACCGAGACGGTGACCAACACGCTGGTGTTCACCAACATCAACGGCTGCATCCTGTTGCTGGAGGTGCTGTTCCTCCGCTGGCTGCTGGACGGGAGCATCAGCCGACAGTGGTGGGCCGGCGTGGCCATCGGGCTGACGCTGGTGCTCAAGCCCCTGCTCGGTCCGCTGTTGTTGCTGCCGCTGTTGAATCGCCAGTGGCGGGCTCTGGCGGCCGCCGTCGTGGTCCCCGTCGTCATCAACCTGGCCGCGCTGCCGCTGGTCAGCCACCCGATGGACTTCTTCACCCGCACGCTGCCCTACATCCTGGGCACCCGGGACTATTTCAACAGCTCGATCCAGGGCAACGGCGTCTACTTCGGCCTGCCCACATGGCTCATCCTGGGTCTGCGGATCCTGTTCACCGCGATCACCTTCGGCGCCCTGTGGCTGCTGTACCGCTACTACCGCACCCGCGATCCGCTGTTCTGGTTTGCCACCTCGTCGGGGGTGCTGCTGCTGTGGTCGTGGCTGGTGATGTCGCTGGCCCAGGGCTACTACTCGATGATGCTGTTCCCGTTCCTGATGACGGTGACGCTGCCCAACTCGGTGATCCGCAACTGGCCGGCGTGGCTGGGGATCTACGGCTTTATGACGCTGGACCGCTGGCTGCTGTTCAACTGGATGCGGTGGGGACGAGCCCTCGAGTACCTGAAGATCACCTACGGCTGGTCGCTGCTGCTGATCGTCACGTTCACCGTGCTGTACTTCCGCTATCTGGACGCCAAGGCGGAAAACCGGCTGGCTAGCGGCATTGACCCGGCGTGGCTGGCCGCGAAGCGCGCTAGCGTAGACGCATGACCCCGAAGCTGGAACTGTCCGACGACGAGTGGCGTAAGAGGCTCACCCCGGAGGAATTCGCGGTGCTGCGCCAGGCTGGCACCGAGCGGCCGTTCACCGGTGAATACACCGACACCAAGACCCAGGGCATCTACCAGTGTCGGGCCTGTGGTGCCGAATTGTTCCGCAGCACAGAGAAATTCGACTCACACTGCGGCTGGCCGTCGTTCTTCGACCCGAAAAGCCCCAACGCGGTGTTCCTGCGCACCGACTACTCGCTGGGGATGAAGCGAACCGAGGTGTTGTGCGCGAGCTGCTACAGCCACCTGGGCCACGTGTTCGAGGGTGAGGGCTACCCCACGCCGACCGACAAGCGGTATTGCATCAACTCCATCGCGCTGCGCCTGGTTCCGGGCGCCGTATAGCGCCCAGCCTGTAGTTAGCGCGGTCTGCACTCGTGCTTTCGCACGCCAACTACAGCTTCGGCGAGACCTAGTCCAGCCGGATCACGGCAGCGAGTTCACCAGCTGCTCGACCGACACTCGCGGCCCGGTGAAAAACGGGGTCTCCGCGCGGGCGTGCCGCCTGGCGTCGGTGGCGCGCAGCTCACGCATCAGGTCGACGATGCGGTCCAACTCCGGGGCTTCGAAGGCCAGGATCCATTCGTAGTCGCCCAGCGCGAACGCCGACACCGTGTTGGCCCGCACGTCCTTGTATCCGCGGGCGGCCATGCCGTGCTCGGCGAGCATGCGGCGGCGTTCCTCGTCGGGCAGCAGGTACCACTCGTGGGACCGCACGAACGGATACACGCAGATGTAGGCGCCGGGCTCCTCGCCGGCCAGAAACGCCGGGATATGGCTCTTGTTGAACTCGGCCGGCCGGTGCAGCCCCACGCTGCTCCACACCGGGGTGCAGGCCCGCCCCACGATGGTGGTGCGGCGGAAATCGGCGTAGGCGGCTTGCAGCGCTTCGACACGCTCGGCATGGGTCCAGATCATGAAGTCGGCGTCGGCCCGCAGGCCCGCGACGTCGTAGAGGCCGCGCACCACGACGCCGCGCTCCTCCTGCTGCTTGAAAAACGTGACCGCGTCGTCGATGACCGCCTCGCGCCGGTCGCCGAGCTCGCCTGGCCGCACCGAAAACACCGAGAACATCAGGTAGCGCAGGGTCGCATTCAGGGCGTCGAAGTCGAGGCGTGCCATGGCACCTATCGTGCCACTTGTGCGTCGAGGGCCTCGATGACGCCGGTGACCGCGCGACCGGCGGCGCCGACGCAGGCCGGGACGCCGATGCCGTCGAGGTAGCTGCCCGCCACGCCCAGGGTCGGCGGCAGGCCGGAACGCACCTCGGCAACCAGCTGCCCATGGCCGGGGCCGTACTGCGGCATCGCGTCGATCCAGCGCTGCACACGCGCATCGACCGGGTCGACGGCCACACCGAACACGGTGGCCAGGTCGTCGCGCGCCCAGGCCAGCAGGTCGTCATCGGAGCTCGAAGCAGCCACGTCGTCACCGAACCGCCCGAACGACAGCCGCAGTAGGGCAACGTCACCGCGCGGGCCCCATTTGCGTGACGACAGGGTGATCGCCTTGGCGCGCAGCGGCTCGCCGCTGGCCACCAGCACGCCGGAACAGTGCGGAAACGGGGTGTCGCCCGGCACCGCCAGCGCCACCACCGCCGCCGAGGCGCTGGTGATCCGGCTGGCCGCGGCGAAGCTGCGGGGGGCCAGGTCGGCCAGGCCGTCGAGGTGGCGCAGCCGCGGGGCCGGCAGCGCCACGATCACCGCGTCGGCGTGCCAGCGGGCGCCGGTGTCGTCGTGCACCTCCCAGCCGGGCTCGAGCTTGACCACCGCGGCCCGCACCCACCGCAGGCGACTGCGCCGGACGAGCTCGTCGACCAGCACCTGGTAGCCACCATCCAGCGCTCCGAACACCGGCGCGTCGCCTACCGGCGGCAAGCCCTGCCGGACGGCGGCGGTCAAACTGGTGGCACCGCCGTCCAGGGCCGCCGCCACGCTGGGAGCGGCCGCGCGCAGGCCGATCGTTGCCGCCGAGCCCGCATACACCCCACCCAGCAGCGGGTCCACCAATCGGGCCACGGTTTGCTCACCGAACCGGTCGGCCACCAACTCGGCCACCGCCGGGTCGCTGCCCGCTTTCCAGTGCAGCGCGCGGCGGGGTTCGGCCTCGATGCGGGCGAGTGTGTCCTCATCGACCAGCCCCGCCAGCGATGCCGCCGAGGACGGAATGCCCGCCACGGTGTCCGCCGGCAGCGGGTGCAGCCGTTGCTGGCTGTAGATCAGCGGTCGGGCGCCGGTCGCGGCCAGTTGGCGACCGGACAGTCCCAGTTCGGCCAGCAGCGCCGGCATCTCGGGCCGGCGCAGCACGAACGCCTCGGCGCCCAGGTCCATCGGCTGGCCGCCCACCCGCTCGGTACGCAGAATCCCGCCGAGCCGGTCGCCGGGCTCGAACAGTGTGATGGTGGCGTCGTCACCGACGGCCAACCGCAACCGGTACGCCGCCGTCAGACCCGAGATTCCGCCGCCGACCACGCAATACGAGCCGGTCATAGCGAGTGGACCAGCGACACCAGCTCGGCCAGCACGCCCGGATCGGTGTCCGGGAGCACCCCGTGACCGAGGTTGAAGACGTGCCCGGCCGCGCCGGCGTCGACGGCTCGACGTCCGTCGTCGACGACGGCGCGTGCGGCGCGTTCCACCACCGGCCAGCCCGCCAGCACCGCCGCCGGATCGAGGTTGCCCTGCAGCGCGGTGCCGGGGACCACCCGGGCGGCGGCATCGGTCAGCGACGTTCGCCAGTCCACCCCGACGGCCGTCGCCGTTGCCGGTTTGAGCGCCTCCGACATCGCGCCCAACAGTTCGGCGGTACCGACCCCGAAGTGCGTCATCGGCACGCCGTGTTCGGCCAGCGCGCCGAATACCCGCGCGCTGTGCGGCAGCACGTACTGCCGGTAGTCGGCCAGCGACAGCGTTCCCGCCCACGAATCGAATACCTGGATCGCGTCCACCCCGGCGTCGACCTGGCCGCGCAGAAACGCGATGGTCAGGTCGGTCAGCTTGGTCATCAGCGCGTGCCAGCTGGCCGGTTCGGCCAGCATCATCGCCTTGGTGCGGGGGTGGTGGCGGCTCGGTCCGCCCTCAACCAAGTAGCACGCCAGCGTGAACGGCGCACCGGCGAAGCCGATCAGTGGAACCTCGCCCAGCGCGGCGACCAACAGCTCAACCGTCCGTAGCACCGGCTGAATCGCTTGTGGGTCAAGGGGTTTCATGGCGTCGATATCGGCTGTGGTGCGCACCGGGTCCGCGATCACCGGTCCGACGTCGGCCACGATGTCCACCTCGACGCCGGCGGCGCGTAGCGGCACCACGATGTCGGAGAACAGGATGGCCGCGTCGACGTCGTAGCGGCGGATCGGCTGCAGGGTGATCTCGCAGGCCACTTCAGGCTCGAAGCAGGCCGCCAGCATGCTGTGCCGTTCGCGCAGCGCCCGGTATTCGGGCAGCGACCGGCCGGCCTGCCGCATGAACCACACCGGCACCCGGCTGGGCTTGCGGCCGGCGATCGCGGCCAGGTAGGGCGACGCCGGAAGGTCGCGACGGGTACGCGCAGGACTGTTCACTGGCCTCAATGCTGCCACGGGGCCGGTTGCGAACGGGTTGAGACCGCCGCTGCGTACCATCGACCCGCGCAATCCAGCGCCACCAGCGACCCTCAGGAGCGCCGATGCCCGCCACCTACGACGACTTCCCCACCCTTCGGTTCGAACCCACCGACCACGGCGTGCTGCACCTGGTTCTGGACGCGCCCGGGCTCAACTCGGTCGGGCCCGAGATGCACCGCGATCTTGCCGACATCTGGCCGGTGATCGAACGCGACCCGGCCGTCAAGGTGGTCTTGGTCCGCGGCGCAGGCAATGCGTTTTCCTCCGGCGGCAGCTTCGACCTGATCGCCGAAACCATCGGCGACTATCAGGGCCGGCTGCGCATCATGCGCGAGGCCCGCGACCTGGTACTCAACCTGGTCAACTTCGACAAGCCGGTGGTCTCGGCCATCCGCGGCCCGGCGGTCGGGGCGGGTCTGGTGGTGGCGTTGCTCGCCGACATCTCGGTGGCGGGCCGCACCGCCAGAATCATCGACGGGCACACCAAACTCGGGGTCGCCGCGGGGGATCACGCCGCGATCTGCTGGCCCCTGCTGGTCGGCATGGCCAAGGCCAAGTACTACCTGCTTACCTGCGAGACGCTGCGCGGCGAGGAGGCCGAGCGCATCGGCCTGGTGTCGACCTGCGTCGACGACGACCAAGTACTGCCCACCGCGACCCGGGTGGCCGACGACCTCGCCAAGGGCGCTCACAACGCGATCCGCTGGACCAAACGCAGCCTCAATCACTGGTACCGCATGTTCGCGCCCACCTTCGAAGCATCGCTCGGCCTGGAATTCCTCGGCTTCGCCGGCCCCGACGTGCGGGAAGGTCTGGCCGCGCAGCGCGAGAAGCGGCCAGCGCGATTCGACGCCGGCGCCGACGGCTGAGCGCGATTCGGCGCGCCTGTTCCCACGTGTCGGTCGATGGGTCTACCGTCGGAAACTGTGGCCCCGCCGGCGACGATGCAGAGCGAAGCGATGAGGAGGAGCGGCGCAGATGGCCCGCGCCGGCGACGATGCAGAGCGAAGCGATGAGGAGGAGCGGCGCAGATGGCCCGCGCCGGCGACGATGCAGAGCGAAGCGATGAGGAGGAGCGGCGCAGATGGCCCGCGCCGGCGACGATGCAGAGCGAAGCGATGAGGAGGAGCGGCGCAGATGGCCTCAGCCGAACCGGCCCCATTCCACGAGGCGGTGGCAGCGATGAACGCGGTCACCGTCCGGCCGGAGATCGAGCTTGGCCCCATCCGACCCCCACAGCGGCTGGCGCCATATAGCTACGCGCTGGGTGCCGAGGTCAAGCATCCCGAGCCCGACACCATCCCCGAGCAATCCGAGGGCGACGCCTTCGGCCGGCTGATCCTGTTGTACGACCCGGACGGCTCCGATGCGTGGAACGGCACCCTCCGCTTGGTCGCGTACATTCAGGCCGACCTGGATTCGCACGAGGCCATCGACCCGCTGCTGCCGGAAGTGGCCTGGAGCTGGCTGGTGGAGGCGCTGGAGGCGCGCACCGAGCAGGTGGCCGCCCTGGGCGGCACCGTCACCGCCACCACGTCGGTGCGTTACGGCGACATCTCCGGGCCTCCACGGGCCCACCAGCTGGAGCTGCGGGCGTCGTGGACGGCGACCAACCTCGAGCTGGGCAGCCACGTGCAGGCGTTCTGCGCCGTCTTGGAGCACGCCGCGGGTCTGCCGCCGGCTGGGGTCACCGACCTGGGCTCGCGGTCGCGCGCCTGACATGAGCGACCCGGGGGCCGAGCAGCCCGGCGGCACTGAAGTCGAACCCACCCCGCTGCTGCACCCGGCCGACGGGGTTCCGGAGCTGGCGGTGACCGCCCGCCAGATCGAGGCGGCCGCGGAACTCTTGGACCGCGGTAGCGGGCCCTTTGCGGTCGACGCCGAGCGGGCGTCGGGTTTCCGCTATTCCAACCGGGCCTACCTGATCCAGATCCGGCGGGCCGACGCCGGCACCGTGCTCATCGACCCGGTCAGCCATGGCGGCGACGCACTGACCGTGCTGCGGCCGGTCGCCGAAGTGCTCGGCGCAGACGAATGGATCCTGCACTCCGCCGATCAGGATCTGCCCTGCTTGGCCGAGGTCGGAATGCGGCCGTCGGCGCTGTATGACACCGAGCTTGCCGGACGGCTGGCCGGGTTCGACCGGGTGAACCTGGCGGCCATGGTCCAGCGGCTGCTGGGTCTGGGACTGGCCAAGGGGCACGGCGCGGCCGACTGGTCCAAGCGCCCACTGCCGCCGGCCTGGCTCAACTATGCGGCCCTGGACGTGGAGCTGCTCATCGAACTGCGCGCGGCGATCTCGGAAGTGCTCGCCGCGCAAGGCAAAACAGACTGGGCCGCACAGGAATTCGAGCATCTGCGAACGGCCCCGCCGGTGGCTGCCCGGCCGGATCGGTGGCGGCGAACCTCGGGTATCCACAGAGTGCAAGACCGGCGCGCCCTCGCCGCGGTCCGCGAGTTGTGGACGACGCGCGACCTGATCGCCCAGCGCCGCGACATCGCGCCCCGCCGTATTCTGCCCGACTCGGCCATCATCGACGCCGCCGTCAAGGACCCGAAGTCCATCGACGACCTCATCGCGTTGCCGGTGTTCGGCGGGCGAAACCAGCGCCGCCAGGCCCCGACGTGGCTGGCCGCGCTGGAAACCGCCCGGAAAACCCCGGATCCGCCGGAGATCATCGAGGCGCCCAACGGGCCGCCACCACCGGGGCGGTGGGGCAAGCGCAAACCCGACGCCGCCGCGCGGCTGACCGCCGCCCGCGCAGCGCTGGCCGCGGTGACGCACCGGGTGGGGGTGCCGGTGGAGAACCTGGTCTCGCCGGACTTGGTGCGGCGGCTGTGCTGGGACTGGCAGGGCGGGATCGACCCGGTCCGCGCCGTCGACGAGTACTTGCGTGCCGGCCAGGCGCGGGTGTGGCAGCGTGAACTCGTGGTCCCGGTGCTGGCCGCGGCGATGACGCGGGCCGCCGACGCCGGCTCCGACGAGCGTTAGTCGAAGCGTTCCGGGATTTCGGCCCCAGAATCAGCCACCGCATCAGCCGCGAACGTGCCCAGTGCCGCCACCCAACCGGTGATCCGGCGTGCCACGTCCTGGTCAGTGAGCCCCAGGTCGGCCAGCACCTCGCTGCGAGACGCGTGATCGAAGAACTCCTGCGGCAACCCGACGTCACGGCACGGGACGTCGATCTCCGCGCGCCGCAGCGCGGCCGACACCGCCGAGCCCACACCCCCGTTGACCCCGTTGTCCTCCAGCGTGACCAGCAGCTTGTGCTGCACCGCCAGTTCACGAACGACGTCGGACACCGGCAACACCCAGCGCGGGTCGATCACCGTCACGCCGATCCCCTGGTTGTGCAGCCGCTTGGCCACGGCCAACGCCATCGCGGCGAACGCGCCAACCGCCACCAGCAGCACGTCGTGGCCCAAACCGCCGGCCGGCACCGCGAGCACATCCACTCCGTCACGCCGCTGCAAAGCCGGAATATCTTCACCCACATCGCCTTTGGGGAACCGCAACGCCGTCGGGCCGTCGTCGATGTCGAGCGCCTCGCCGAGTTCCTCGCGCAATCGGGTAGCGTCGCGGGGTGCGGCCACCCGGATGCCGGGCACGATGCCCAGCATCGACAAATCCCACATGCCGTTGTGGCTGGGACCGTCGGAACCGGTGATTCCGGCCCGGTCGAGCACCATGGTGACCGGCAGCTTGTGCAGCGCCACGTCCATCATGATCTGGTCGAACGCCCGGTTGAGGAACGTCGAATAGATCGCCACCACCGGGTGCATCCCGCCCATGGCCAGCCCGGCCGCTGACGTCAATGCGTGTTGCTCGGCGATGCCGACGTCGAACAGCCGATCCGGAAACCGCCGCCCGAACGCCGTGAGTCCGGTGGGGCCGGGCATGGCCGCGGTGATGGCCACGACGTCGCGGCGCTGGTGTCCGTAGCCGATCAGCGCATCGGAGAAGGTGGCCGTCCAGCCCGGGCCGGCCACCGTGGTGGCTTGCCCGGTGGCCGGGTTGATCGGGACGGTGGAGTGCATCTGCTCGGCCTCGTCCGCCTCGGCCGGGGGGTAGCCCATGCCCTTGCGGGTGACGACATGCACGATCACCGGGGCGCCGAAGCCGCGGGCGCTGCGCAGCGCGACCTCCACCGCCCGCTCATCGTGGCCGTCGACCGGGCCGACGTATTTCAACCCGAGATCGGTGAACAGCAGCTGTGGCGACAAGGAATCCTTGAGGCCGGCCTTGACGCTGTGCAGGAAGTGGTAGCAGACCTCGCCGACAAGCGGCACGGCGCGGATCACGCTGCGGCCCTTTTCCAGCAATTGTTCGTAGGCCGGCTGCAGGCGCAAGGTGGCCAGGTGGTCGGCGACCCCCCCGATGGTCGGCGCGTAGCTGCGACCGTTGTCGTTGACGACGACGATCACCGGCCGGCGGGACGCGGCGATATTGTTCAGCGCCTCCCAGCACATGCCGCCGGTGAGCGCGCCGTCGCCGACCACCGCGACCACGTGCCGGTTGCGGTGTCCGGTCAGCTCGAACGCCTTGGCCAAGCCGTCGGCATACGACAATGCCGCACTGGCATGGCTGGACTCCACCCAGTCGTGTTCGCTTTCGGCGCGGCACGGATAGCCCGACAGTCCACCCTTGCTGCGCAGGGTTTCGAAATCCCGGCTGCGTCCGGTCAGCATCTTGTGGACGTATGCCTGGTGGCCGGTGTCGAAGATGATCGGGTCGTGTGGCGAGTCGAACACCCGATGCAGCGCCAGCGTCAGCTCGACAACGCCCAGGTTCGGCCCCAGATGTCCGCCCGTAGCGGCCACCTTGTGGACCAGGAATTCCCGGATCTCGGCAGCCAGGTCCCGCAGCTGCTGTTGGGAAAGGTGCTGCAGATCGGCGGGGCCGCGGATCTGTTCCAGCATCCCGATAGTCTACGCAGTCACCGCAAGGGTGGGCGCCGCGCGGCGCTGACGACACGCCCTCTTTGGTAGCGTCAATCGCCGGTGTGCCGGGAAGCCTGGTCGGCAGCCAAAGTCGCGTGATCCTGGAGTTTGCCGTGAGCCTAGACATCGACCACGCCGCCGCGATGGAGTCGTATCGTCGTGCTATGCGCGCCGAGGACATGGCCGAAGAGTTTCCGGTAATCAGCATCGACTCCAACGCGTTGGACGCCGCCCGGACGCTCGCCCAGCACGGCCTGCCGGGCCTCGTGGTCACCGACACGTCGGGACGCCCGTACGCGGTGCTGCCCGCCTCCCAGGTGGTGCGGTTCATCGTGCCGCGCTACGTGCAAGACGACCCCTCGCTCGCCGGTGTGCTCAACGAGTCCATGGCCGACCGCTGCGCGGAAAAGTTGAGCGGCAAGAAGGTGCGCGATGTGCTGCCAGACCACTTGATCGACGTGCCCCCGGTCAATGCCGACGACACCATCATCGAGGTGGCCGCGCTGATGGCTCGGCTGCGCAGCCCGCTCATCGCCGTCGTCAAAAACGGTAGGTTGCACGGGGTGATCACGGCATCGCGCCTGCTGGCCGCGGCCCTGAAGACCTGACCCGATGAGCGTCGTCGCGGTCACCATCTTCGTGGTGGCCTATGCGCTGATTGCCAGCGATCGGGTCAACAAGACGCTGGTGGCGCTGGCCGGCGCGGCGATCGTGGTTGCCCTGCCAGTGATCAATTCTGACGACGTCTTCTATTCCCGCGACACCGGAATCGACTGGGACGTCATCTTTTTGCTGATGGGCATGATGATCATCGTCGGTGTGCTGCGACAAACCGGGGTGTTCGAGTACACCGCGATCTGGGCCGCCAAGCGGGCCCGCGGCTCACCGCTGCGCATCATGATCCTGCTGGTGCTGGTGACCGCGTTCGCCTCGGCCCTGCTGGACAATGTCACCACGGTGCTGTTGGTGGCGCCGGTCACGCTGCTGGTGTGTGACCGGCTGGAGATCAACGCGGCGCCGTTTTTGATGGCCGAGGTCTTCGCCTCCAACATCGGCGGCGCGGCGACGCTGGTCGGCGACCCGCCCAACATCATCATCGCCAGCCGGGCGGGATTGACGTTCAACGACTTTCTGCTGCACACGGCACCGATCGTGCTCATCGTGATGCTCGCCTTCATCGCCGTGTTGCCCCGCCTGTTCGGCTCGATCACGGTCGATCCCGAGCGAACGGCCGACATCATGTCGCTCAACGAGCGCGAAGCCATCCGCGATCGCGGGCTGCTCGTCAAGTGTGGCGTCGTGTTGCTGGCGGTGTTCGGGGCCTTCGTCGCCCACCCGGTGCTGCACCTGCAGCCGTCGCTGGTGGCGCTGCTGGGCGCCGGTGTCCTCATCGTGATCTCCAGGCTGGGACGGTCCGACTACCTGTCCAGCGTGGAGTGGGACACCTTGCTGTTTTTCGCCGGGCTGTTCATCATGGTCGGGGCCCTGGTCAAGACCGGCGTGGTCGCCGAGCTCGCGCGGGCGGCGACCCACTTGACCGGCGGCCACGCGCTCGCCGCCAGCTTCTTGATCCTCGGTGTCTCAGCGCCGATTTCCGGGATCATCGACAACATTCCCTACGTCGCCACGATGACACCGATCGTCGGTGAACTGGTCGGCGCCATTGCGGGTCGCATCAACCCCGACACCCTGTGGTGGGCACTGGCGCTGGGCGCCGACTTCGGCGGCAACCTGACCGCGGTCGGCGCCAGCGCCAACGTCGTCATGCTCGGAATCGCGTGGCGCGCAGGCACTCCCATCTCCTTCTGGGATTTCACCCGCAAAGGCATGGTGGTAACGCTGATCTCGGTCGCGCTCTCGGCAATCTACTTGTGGCTGCGGTATTTCGTGTTGAGCTGAGCGCCGGCGCTCACGCGTGCTTTGCGCGAAAGCGCCGGACCAGCGGCCAGGCGATGGCCAGGTTGTAGACGGCGCCCGCGACGAGGTACGGCCACCACGTGCCGTGATCGCTGGCGACCCAGAACGCCTTGGCGGCCCAGTACGGCGGCAGGATCCCGAAGGCCAGGTTCCAGCCGGAGTGGATGAACCACGGCAGGCAGGGCAGCCCGGCGATCAGCATGCCCAACGCGCGGACCATAGCCAAACCCTGGATCTTGTTGTTCGCCACCACAACGATCAGCAGCAGCGTCACCACCGCCGACATCCCGGCCAGCAGACCAATGGGGATCAGCGAACCCGGCAGGCCCGGTTGGAGAATCCCGCTGCACGACATCGTCGCGACGACGCACACCGTGGTCAGCGTCATCACCGTCGCCGCGCGATAGCCGAAAAAGATCGTCAGCGGCACCGGGGTGACCCGCAGCGCCGTCATGGTGCCCGCGTCCACCTCATCGAGTACCAGGAACGCGGCCAGCGCCCCGGCGATGATGATGCTGGTCAGCAACAGGAACGCGGTGAGAACCAGCGGGTAGTAGGGAACCAGGTCGAATCCGTAACGCTGCGCGAGCATTTCGGTGAACAACGGCGTGAGCAGCGCGACCCCGGTGGTCCAGATGACTCGTGCAACGACGATCATGACCAGCAGCGGATCACGGTAGCTGCCGCGAATGTCGTTGCGGCCGAAGGCGACCAACGCCCGCATACGCGCACAGCCCGACCTCGCCACGGTGGCGGCCATCACAGCACACCCGACCTTTCGACGACATAACGCCCGAACAGCGCCTTGGCCGCCCGGCACAAGCCGGCCGCACACACGATCGGATACAGCATCGAGTAGCCAACTTGCCACGGCGCCAGGCTCACCTGATCGAACGCGGCGCCGAGCAAGAGCAGCGGCCCCTGGGTGGGGACGAGGTAGAGCACCGGGTTCGGCCACAGGCCGCAGTAGTGCACGATCGGCGGCACCAGCATGACCGCGAGCGGGATGGTCGCCGCCAGGAACCAATCGGTCACCGAGGCGAACGGCAGCGAGCAGGTGAATCCGACCGAGAAACCCGAAGATCTCACCCCGGCCGACGGTGAAGTCCATGCCACGCACCGCCGGCTCGGCCGCCTTTGGGTAGCTAAAGGTGAGCCCGCGCACGCGGATCACCTCGGTCCCGACGCGCGCCGAGGCCGGCTCCAGATTCCGCATGACTCGCGCTTTCCTCCAGGTGGGAGACTCAGTTCCGACCAGACTTCCCGGAGCGCCATCGTCAGCTTAATCAAGGCCCGGTGCGGGCGCCGACGGTTCTAACGCGTCAACAACGCAACGCACTCCACGTGATGAGTCAGCGGGAACGCGTCGAACACCTTGATCTTTTCGACGGCGTAACCATGCCCGAGGTAGAGGCCGATATCGCGGGCGAAAGACGCTGCTTCACAACCGATGTGCACCACCCGCGGCACCCCCGCGGATGCCAGCAAGTCGATGACCTCGCGCCCGGCGCCCGACCGCGGCGGATCCAGCACCGCCACCTGCGCCCCGGCTCGTTGCGCCGCCAGCACCCGTCGCACCGAATCGGTGACGATGTCGACCTGCGGCAGATCGGCCAGCGCAACGCGCGCGGCCCCGGAGGCCGCGCGCGCGGTGTCGACGCTCAGCACCCGACCGGACTCCCCGACCGCCTCCCCCAGCACCGCGGCCAAAACGCCGGCACCGCCGTACAGATCCCAGGCGGTCATGCCGACCGCCGGCGCTGCCCAGTCGGCGACCAGGCCGCTGTAGGCCGCCGCCGCGTCGCGGTGCGCCTGCCAGAACGCGGTGACCGGCACCCGCCAGGTGCGCCGGCCCACCCGCTGGACCGCGTGATAGTTACCCTCCACGACCGTGGTCGCGGCCCGTTTGCCGCGCCGCACGCCGCACACCACGTGGCGCCGGCCGTCGTCGTCGACGGCCACGTGAAGCCGTGCGCCCGGCGGCCAGTCGGCCGCTGCCAGGCCAGCCAGCATGCCGGCGGGCAACTGCCCACAGCGCAGGTCGGTCACCAGCTCGTCGCTGTGGTAGCGGTGAAAGCCCACACGGCCCGCAGCCCCCACGTCGAGCCGGACCCGGGTGCGCCAACCCAGGCCGGCATCCGACAATGGCTGGGCCTCGCCCCGCCAGGTGTGGCCACCGAGCCGTTGCAGCTGATTGGCCACCACCCGGCCCTTGAGCGCCCGGGCCGCCTCCGGGTCGGCGAACGCCAGATCGCAACACCCGGCGCCACCCACCCCGGCGATCGGGCACAGCGACTCGATCCGGTGGGGGGACGCGTCGAGCACGTCGATGGCCTCCGCGTGCCAGTAGGAGCCGCGGTCCGCGGTGACCCGCACCCGCACCCGTTCGCCGGGCAACGCATAGCGCACGAAGACCACCCGGCCGTCATGGTGCGCCACGCAGCTGCCGCCATTCGCGGGGGCACCGGCGACCAACGTCAACTCCGCGCGCTCGGATGTGGGGGTCAATCGAAGATGCCTCGCCTGGTGTCCCCCGGGGCGGCACGCGGCTCCAGCGTCTTCACCCGCTCCGACGAATTCAGTTGCCAGGGAACCGAAGTCACCATCACCCCGGGCATGAACAGCAACCGACCCTTGAGTCGCAACGCGCTCTGGTTGTGCAGCAGCTGCTCCCACCAGCGTCCCACCACGTACTCCGGGATGAACACCGTGACCACGGTGCGCGCGGATTCCTTGCTGACCCGTTTGACGTAATCCAGTACGGGTCGGGTGATCTCACGGTAGGGCGACGCGATGACTTTGAGCGGCACGCTGATATCGCTTTCCTCCCATTGGTGCACCAGCTCACGGGTTTCCGCGTCGTCGACGCTGACGGTGACGGCCTCCAACACGTCCGGTCGGGTAGCCCGCGCATAGGCCAGGGCGCGCAGCGTGGGCAGATGCAGCTTCGACACCAGCACCAAGGCGTGATTGCGGCTGGGCAGCACCACCTCATCCCCGTGCGCAGCGGCCTGTTCCTGCAATTCCCGGGTGACCCCCTCGTAGTGCCGGCGGATCAGCTTCATCAGCATGAACAGCCCGGCCATGGTGACCACCGCGATCCACGCGCCCACCACAAACTTGGTAATCATCACCACCAACAACACCGCGCCGGTGGCGATGAAGCCGACCGTGTTGACCACCCGCGAACGGATCATCCTGCGCCGCACCGACGGATCGGTCTCGGTGCGCAGCAGCCTGGTCCAGTGCCGCACCATGCCGATCTGGCTGAGCGTGAACGAGATGAACACCCCGACGATGTAGAGCTGGATCAACGCGGTGAGCTCGGCCCGGAACGCGACGACCGCCGCGACCGCCGACGCCGAGAGGAACAGGATCCCATTGGAGAACGCCAGCCGGTCCCCGCGGGTGTGCAGTTGGCGGGGCAGGTAGCTGTGCTGCGCCAAGACCGAGCCGAGCACCGGGAAGCCGTTGAATGCCGTGTTGGCGGCCAACACCAGGATCAGCGCGGTCACCCCGGCGATCAGCATGACACCAACGTGAAAGCCGCCGAACACGGCCTGCGCCAGCTGGGCGACCAAGGTTTTTTGCTGATAACCCGGCGGGGCGCCGGTTAGCTGGGTGTCGGGATCGTCGACGACTTGGGCCCCGGTCTGCACGGCCAGCACGATCATGCCCATGAACATGCTCACCGCGATGATGCCCAGCATCAGCAGCGTGGTTGCCGCGTTACGCGATTTGGGCTTCTGAAACGCCGGCACCCCGTTGCTGATCGCCTCGACACCGGTCAGGGCCGCGCACCCCGAGGAGAACGAGCGTGCCACCAGGAACGCCAGCGCAAAACCGACCACCTTGCCGTGTTCGGCGTGCATCTCGAAACCCGCGGACTCGGCCCGCAACGGATTTCCCAACACGACGATCCGGAACAACCCCCACCCGAGCATAATGCCAATTCCGGCGATGAACGCGTAGGTCGGGATGGCGAACGCCACCCCGGATTCCCGAACCCCACGCAGGTTCATCGCCGTGATCAGCACGATCGCGCCGACCGCACACAACACTTTGTGCTCGTAGACGAACGGGACCACAGAACCGATGTTCGACATCGCCGAGGCGATCGAAACCGCGACGGTGAGAACGTAATCCACCATCAGGGCACTGGCCACGACCAGCCCGGCGGTGTCGCCCAGGTTGGTGGTGACGACCTCGTAGTCACCACCGCCCGAGGGGTAGGCATGGACGTTTTGCCGGTAGCTGGACACCACGACGAGCAGCACCGCGGCAACCGCCAGCCCGATCAGCGGCGCCATGGAGTAGGCCGCCAGGCCGGCCACCGACAGCACCAGGAAGATCTCCTCGGGCGCGTAGGCGACCGAGGACATCGCATCGGAGGCGAAAACTGGCAACGCGATCCGCTTGGGCAACAGCGTGTGACTGAGCCGATCGCTGCGAAACGGCCGACCGATCAGCAGCCGGCGCGCCGCGGTGGAAAATTTGGACACGAGAGCCAAGAGTAAGCCCGCGTGGGTTGGGCGGTAGCGTTCCCTAGGCGAGAATGTGAACGACCGAATTCGACGGTCCGATGTGGGCAGCCGATCGAGTCGCGGCACGCAAGACACAGCCGAGAGGACCGCAGGTGCGAGTGGTGGTGATGGGGTGCGGCCGGGTGGGATCGTCGGTGGCGGACGGGCTGTCCCGGATCGGCCACGATGTCGCGATCATCGACCGCGACAGCGCCGCCTTCAATCGGCTCAGCCCGGAGTTCGCCGGCGAGCGGGTGCTGGGCATGGGATTCGACCGAGATGTGCTGTTGCGCGCGGGCATCGAGCAGGCCGACGCGTTCGCCGCGGTGTCGTCCGGGGACAACTCCAACATCATCTCGGCACGGTTGGCGCGGGAAACCTTTGGCGTCAAGCGCGTCGTCGCACGCATCTACGACGCCAAGCGCGCCGAGGTCTACGAACGCCTGGGCATCCCCACCATCGCCACCGTGCCCTGGACCACCGATCGCCTGCTCAACGCGCTGCTCAAGGAGACCGAGACCGCCAAGTGGCGTGATCCCACCGGCACCGTCGCCGTCTGCGAGGTCGTGCTGCACGAGGACTGGGTCGGACACCGGGTCACCGCTTTGGAGCAGGCCACCGGGGCCCGGGTGGCGTTCCTGATCCGATTCGGAACCGGTGTGTTGCCGGAACCGAAGACCGTCCTGCAGGCCGGTGATCAGGTCTACGTGGCCGCCATCTCCGGCCGGGCCGCCGAGGCGGTGGCCATCGCCGCCCTGCCCCCCAGTGAGGACTTCGAGCCGGCGGGTCGCCGATGAACCAGCGGCGAGGCCCATCCCGGCTCGACGGGGTTTCCCGTCGGGATTAAGGAGCGACGCACATGAAGGTAGCTGTGGCCGGGGCCGGCGCAGTGGGCCGGTCGGTCACCCGTGAGCTCGTGGAGAACGGGCATGACGTCACCCTGATCGAGCGCAATCCCGACCACCTCGACCCCGACGCCATCCCGGCCGCGCATTGGCGGCTGGGGGACGCCTGCGAGCTGAGCCTGCTGGAGTCGTTACACCTCGAGGGGTTCGACGTGGTGGTCGCCGCCACCGGTGACGACAAGGCCAACGTGGTGCTCAGCCTGCTGGCCAAGACCGAATTCGCGGTGCCGCGGGTGGTGGCGCGGGTCAACGATCCGCGCAACGAGTGGCTGTTCACCGATGCGTGGGGAGTGGACGTGGCGGTGTCCACGCCGCGCATGCTGGCGTCGTTGATCGAGGAGGCGGTCGCCGTCGGCGATCTGGTGCGACTGATGGAGTTCCGCAGGGGTCAGGCCAACCTGGTCGAGATCACCCTGCCCGACGACACGCCCTGGGGTGGCAAACCGGTGCGCAAGCTAGCGCTGCCGCGCGATGCCGCGCTGGTGACCATCCTGCGCGGTCCACGGGTCATCGTGCCCGAATCCGACGAGCCGCTGGAAGGCGGCGACGAACTGCTTTTCGTGGCGGTCGCCGAGGTGGAGGAGGAGCTGCGCCGGTTGCTGCTGCCCGCGTAGCCGGGTCGACCTCGGCCGCGGCGTGTTCCGCGACGGCGCGCTGAGCGGACTTGATCGCCGCGTAGGTAGCCAGGGCGGCCAGCGCGGTGAGCGGCCAGCCCATCCCGATCCGCGCCACCCCCAGCCAGCCGGTTTGATCCGCGTCATACAGCAGCCGTTGGACCACGAACCGGGCGCTGAACAGCAGCGTCCAAGCAAGGGTGGCGATGTCGAACGCGTACACCGCCCGCGGCACGGCGCGCCACCCGCGATCACGCCCGCTCGCCCAGGTCCACAGGACCCCGACGACCGGCCGGCGAATCAGGATGGACAGCGCGAAGACCACCGCCCACACCAACGACATCCAGATGCCCAGCAGGAAGTAGCCTTTCGACTCCCCCACGATGTAGGCCACCAGCGCGCACACGGCCACCCCGAAGAATCCGGCCACCGCCGGATGCACCGAGTCGCGTCGCAGCAGCCGCCACAGCAACACCGACGCGGCCATGGCCAGCGCAAATCCGATCGCGGGCAGCAATCCCGCGATCCCGGAGGCGACAACGAAGGTCACCACCGGCAGCGACGAGTAGACCAG
The DNA here is from genome assembly GCF_010730055.1 of Mycobacterium shinjukuense. Classification (NCBI taxonomy): domain Bacteria; kingdom Bacillati; phylum Actinomycetota; class Actinomycetes; order Mycobacteriales; family Mycobacteriaceae; genus Mycobacterium; species Mycobacterium shinjukuense. Next base: position 2,269,032 of record NZ_AP022575.1, read on the forward strand.
GCCACCAACCCCACCCACCTGCGCCAGCAACCGCTCGGGGCTGACTCGTCGAGCGTTGCCGGGACCGCGGCGGGCTCGCCCGCCGGTGTCCGTCGCCCCCGGGGGGCCGCTCACCGCTGAATTTCGTAGTGCGGGTTGTAGATGGCCTTGGCCCCGTTGTCCAGCTTGCCGAGCCGGCCCCGGACCCGCAGCGTACGACCCGAGTCGATGCCCGGTATCCGGCGTTGGCCCAGCCACACCAGCGTGACCGTGTCACTGCCGTCGAACAGTTCGGCGCGCACACCGCCGGAACAACCCTTGCCGTTAGTTTCCACGCTGCGCAGGGTGCCGATCATGGTGACCTCCTGGCCGCGCTGGCAGTCGATGGCACGCTGGGCGCCGGTGTTCACGACTTCGTCGGACAACTCCTCGGCGTCGCGTTGCTCCGGGTCCTCCGTCAACCGACGGGTGAGCCGGCGCAGATAGCCCTGGGCCCCCATGGCCACTCCTGACATTTCACTGTCGTTATGGAAGCCCTGCTGGCCAGCGGGCGTTCCATCTATGCCAACGGTCACCGTAGACCTGTTGGTTCCCGGGCGCCACCGGTGTCCTTTCAGCGCCTCAACAACGCAGGGCACGATCAAGGAGTGGCTGTCGATTTGCGCGGTGTCACCACCGTGTTGTTGCCCGGAACCGGCTCCGACGACGACTACGTCTACCGGGCATTTTCCGGCCCGTTGCGGGCGGTCGGCGCGGTACTGGTGACACCCGCCCCGCAGCCCGATCACCTGATCGACGGCTATCGGGCCGCCTTGGACGAGGCCGCACGCACCGGCCCGATCGGCGTTGGGGGGGTCTCGATCGGGGCCGCGGTGGCGGCCGCGTGGGCATTGGAGCATCCCGCCCATGCGGTCGCCGTGCTGGCCGCACTGCCACCGTGGACCGGAGCTCCCCGATCGGCACCGGCCGCGCAGGCGGCCCGGGATACCGCGGCCCGGTTGCGCTGTGACGGTCTGGTGGCGACGACCGCACGGATGCGCGCGTCGAGCCCGCCCTGGTTAGCCGAGGAGCTCGCCCGGTCGTGGCAGGTTCAGTGGCCGCAGTTACCCGACGCCATGGAGGAAGCGGCGGCCTATATCGCCCCGAGCCGCGCCCAATTGCGGCGGCTCAGCGCGCCGCTGGCAGTGGCCGCCGCGGTCGACGATCCGATTCACCCGCTGCAGGTCGGGGTGGACTGGGTGAACGCGGCGCCGCGCGCGGCGCTGCGGACGGTAACCCTCGCCGAGTTCGGCGCCGACGCGGCCGCGCTGGGCACCGCCTGCCTGGCCGCTCTCGCGGACGTCTGCAGCTCGGGCCCGTCCTGATTGCCCGACTCTCCCCCGCACGCGGGCGGTACCCCCTCGGGCGCGCCGCTACCCGGCGCGCATCGTCGTCGCGCTAGCCGCCGGTGGTGCTGCGCAACTGCTGCATCGCCGATCCTTGGGCGCCGCGGCGCGCGGCCGGCTCATTGGCTTGGCGTTGCACCTCGGCTTGACGCCCGGCCGCGGCCTCCCGCAGCTGCTGCACCATCGGCTCGGGCAGCTGCACCGGCAACGGCGTCCGCACCGGCAGCGGCGTGTCGCCACGGCGAACCACGGTGTCTGCCAACGCCTCTCGGGCCTCCTCGGTCAGCGCGTCGATGGTCTCCTGCGGGCCGTTTGCGACGCAGCGGACCATCCACCGATAACCGTCGACCCCGATGAAGCGCACCACGCCGGAGGCGACACCGATCACTTCGCGACCCCACGGGCCATCCTTGATGGAGACCTGGGCCGAGTCCTTGCGCAGCGATTCGGCCAGCTCACCGGCAACCTCACGCCAGAGCCCTGTGGTCTTCGGCGCCGCATAGGCCGCGATCGTGAAACGACCGTTGGCCGTGACCACCCACACCGCGCTGGGAACCCCGGTCTCGGTCAACTCGACCTGCACCTGGCCCCCCGCCGGCATCGGGATCAACACCGAGCCCAGGTCGAGTCGCGCCAGTTCGGCGTCCGCGGGATCGTCAAAGTCCTCGATGTCGAACGGGCCCTGCAGCTCCTCGGCTTGTTCCGGGGCTTCCTCGGCGGCCTGTTCCGGGGCCGCCTGGTCCTTCGCGGACGCGGCGTCTTTATTGCGGGTACGCCTGCCGAATGCCACCATGAGCGCCGCTCCTTCTCATCGCTTCGTCCCGCGCTGCATCATCGCCGGCGGTCACAGACACGCATGTCCGCCGGAGGAACCGTGACCACCGTCGCCACGGGATGTCTCTGCCAGCCCCGCCTCGTCGAAGGACGAGACCTCGATCAGCTCGACCAGCTCCACCCGCTGCACCAGCAACTGGGCGATACGGTCGCCGCGGTGCACCGTGATCGGCGTGCTCGGGTCGAGGTTGATCAGCGCGACCTTGATCTCGCCGCGATAGCCGGCGTCGATGGTGCCCGGACTGTTGACGATCGAAAGTCCAACCCGCGCGGCCAATCCCGAGCGCGGGTGCACCAGCCCGACCATGCCGAACGGGATGGCGACGGCAAGGCCCGTGGGTACCAGGGCACGCTGGCCGGGTGCCAGTTCGACGTCTTCGGCGCTGTAGAGATCAACCCCGGCGTCGCCGTGGTGAGCGCGGCTGGGCAGTGGCAGCCCGGGGTCGAGGCGGACAACGGCCATAGTGGTCGACACGGGGCCACAGACTACCCTTGACCGGATGTCCGGTACGCACGTCGCGCCGCACAGCGTGCGATACCGCGAGCGACTGTGGGTGCCATGGTGGTGGTGGCCACTGGGCTTAGCGCTGGCGGCGCTCATCGCGATGGAAGTCAACCAGGGTGTTCCCGCCTTACCCGATTGGCTACCATTCGCCACGCTGTTCATCGTCGCGGCCGCGACCCTGCTGTGGCTGGGCCGTGTCGAAATCCGGGTCGTCGCCGTCGGGGGCGTCGTCGAACTCTGGGCCGCCGATGCCCATCTACCGGTCACCGTGATCGCTCGATCCGCCGAAATCGCGCGCACCGCCAAGTCCGCGGCGCTGGGCCGCCAGCTTGACCCGGCGGCCTTTGTCCTGCACCGCGCCTGGGTCGGGCCCATGATCCTGGTCGTCCTCGACGACCCCGACGATCCGACGCCGTACTGGCTGGTGAGCTGCCGTCACCCGGAGCGAGCGCTGTCGGCTTTGCGCAACTGACCCGCCCGGAGCGGTGCGGCCGCCAGGCGCCGGAACCCCCGAGCGCAGCCGGGCGCATCAGACCGCGTCAGGCCGCGCAATCGGTACAGATCATCACGCCGTTTTTCTCGCTGGCCAGCCTGCTGCGGTGGTGCACCAGAAAACAGCTCGAGCAGGTGAACTCATCGGCCTGCTTGGGAATCACGCGCACTGACAGCTCTTCGCCGGACAAGTCGGCGCCGGGCAGTTCGAAAGACTCAGCGGATTCGGATTCGTCCACGTCGACCACGGCCGACGCCGCCTCGTTCCGTCGCGCTTTGAGCTCCTCCAGCGAATCCTCCGAGACGTCATCCGCCTCGGAGCGCCGTGGAGCGTCATAGTCGGTAGGCATCGTCCCGTCCCCTCATATGCCCTCATCTTCAAGCAACGCTTTGTACCAGCGTCGAACGCATCGACCAAACGATTCGTGCCCGTATCTCGGTCGATTCAAGTGTGATTTACATCACACTAGTAGAGGGCGCCTCATCGTCAGCCTCAACCGGTGGATTCGGCGCGGCTACGCCCGATGGTCCGCCCCCTCAACGTTCCGCACCGGCACGCATCGTCAGCGGACTAGAGTGCACGTGTGGTCGCACACATCACCGAGGGCACCGCCTTTGACAAGCACGGCAGGCCATTTCGGCGACGCAACCCGCGCCCCGCCATCATCGTTGCGATCCTCTTGTCGGTGGTGACCGGCGTGGTGTGGACCGTTGCGCTGACCCGCCCGGCGGATGTCCGCGAGGTGGCGACATGCAACCCGCCACCACAGCTGGCCGGATCGGTGCCGACCACGCTTGGCGAGAAGGTGTCGCGCGGCGAAATGACCGACGTCATACCCGCCAAACTCGGCGACACCAAAATCCACGTCCTCAACGCCAGCGGCCGGGGCGGTCAAGCCGCCGACATCGCCGGCGCGCTGCAGGATCTGGGCTTCGCCCAGCCCACCGCCGCCAACGACCCGATCTATGCCGGCACCCGATTGAACTGCCAAGGCCAGATCCGCTTCGGTACCGCCGGGCAGGCCACCGCGGCCGCGGTGTGGCTGGTGGCGCCGTGCACCGAGCTGTACCACGACGGCCGCGCCGATGACTCCGTGGACCTGGCGCTGGGCGCAGACTTCACCACGCTGGCGCACAACGACGACATCGACGCCGTGCTCGCCAGCCTGCGCCCCGGTGCCACCGCGCCCACAGACCCCGCGCTGGTGTCCAAGGTGCACGCCAACTCCTGCTGATACTCAGTCGGGGATCGGTTCCAGGCCGTCGAGTCGTTGCAGGGCCGCCAGCAGCTCGTCGGCGATTCCGGGGGCGGCGGCAACCACCAAGCCGGCGCCGCTGGCGGTCGGCGCGGGCAACACCACCCGGGCCCCAGCCTCGGCGGCGATCAACGCGCCCGCGGCGCAATCCCACACCTGCAGCCCGTGTTCGTAGTAGGCGTCCAGCTGCCCACCCGCGACCATGCACAAATCCAATGCCGCCGAACCGATCCGACGTACGTCGCGGACCACCGGCAGCAGCCCGGCCAACAGCGCGGCCTGGGTGGTGCGGCGCCGTGTCGAGTACCCGAAACCGGTTCCCAGCAGCGCCATCGACAGCACGTGGACGCCGCTACACCGCAATGAATGGGTCCCCTGCCCGTCGGTGACGTGCGCACCCAGGCCGGCGGCGGCCGAATAGAGCCTGCCGGCGACCACGTCGGCGACCGCGCCGGCCACCGACACCCCGCCCACCTGGGCCGCTACCGACACCGCGTAGGCCGGGATGCCGTAGACGAAATTCACCGTGCCGTCGATGGGGTCGAGCACCCAGGTGACCGTGCCATCGGGGGCGGCCCCACGGTGGGCAGCATCGGCGGGCCCGCCACCCTCCTCCCCGAGGATCGGGTCCGCTGGCCGAAGTTGAGCCAACCGAGCCCGCAGCAGCCGTTCGGTTTCGGTGTCGACCACAGTCACCGGATCGGTCGGGGTGCTCTTGGCGCGGACCGCGCGGCTTGCGGCGCCCCGATCGGGGCCGAACACCTCGGTGCGTCGACAGCGCACGTACGCGGCGGCCTCGCCGGCCAGCGATTCGGCCACGGAACGCAGCCCCGCAGGGTCGTTGTCAGGTCGTATCACCGCCCTATCGCATCACACACTCGGCGGCCACAGCTCGCTCACCACGGCGTTGGGCACGACGCGGTCCACCCAATTGCTCAGCGGGCACATCCCGACTCGTCGCCGGGGCTAAGGTAGGCCCACACCCACGTCTCGCCGAGGAGATTCCGATGACCAGCGCCGGCCCCGAGACCAAACCCGCATCACGCACAACCGGGGCGCCGCAGCGTTGCGGATTCGGCATCGATGTCGGCGGCAGCGGGATCAAGGGCGGAATCGTCGACCTGGAGACCGGACAGTTGATCGGCGACCGGATCAAGCTGCTGACCCCTCAACCGGCCACCCCGTCGGCGGTGGCCAAGACCATCGCCGAGGTCGTCAACGGATTCGGATGGACCGGTCCGCTCGGGGTGACCTATCCCGGCGTTGTCACCCACGGCGTCGCCCGCACAGCGGCCAACGTGGACAAGTCATGGATCGGGACCAACGCGCGCGATGTCATCAGCGCCGAGCTGGACGGCCAGCCGGTGACGATTCTCAACGATGCCGATGCCGCCGGGCTTGCCGAAGAGCGCTACGGCGCCGGCAGGAACCAATCAGGCTTGGTTGTGCTGCTCACCTTCGGAACCGGAATCGGGTCCGCGCTCATCCACAACGGGACGCTGATACCCAACACCGAGTTCGGGCATCTCGAGGTCGGCGGTAAGGAGGCCGAGGAACGGGCCGCTTCTTCGGTCAAAGAGCGGAACGAGTGGAGCTACCCGAGGTGGGCGAAGCAGGTGACCAGGGTGCTGGTCACCATCGAAAACGCGATCTGGCCGGATCTGTTCATCGCCGGCGGCGGCATCAGCCGCAAGGCCGACAAATGGATTCATCTGCTACAGAACCGCACCCCGGTGGTGCCCGCCGCGCTGCAGAACACCGCCGGGATAGTGGGTGCCGCGATGGCCGCTGCCGCCGAGGTGACGCGCTGAATTCGTCCGGTCGGGCGGCACGAGTGCGCGGTGAAGTTACAATGGGCGTCGGCGACCGCCCAACCGATAGCGCGCGAGTACTCACGCTGATATCAACGCCAACATTCGACATAGCAGACACTTTCGGTTAAGCACGCCCAGACCCACCGGAAGTGAGTACGACCGAAGGGGTGTAAGTGGCAGCGACGAAGGCAGGCCCGGCGACCGATGAGCCGGTGAAACGCACCGCCACCAAGTCCCCGGCCAAAGCCCCCGCCAAGAAGGCGGCGGCGAAGTCCGCCAATGGCTCGTCTCCTGCAAAGCGGGCCACGAAGGCGGCAGCCCGGGTCACCAAGTCGGCGGCTGCCGCCCGAGGCACCGCCACCAAGGACACCCCGAAGAAATCCCGCACCCCCGCCAAGGCCGGCGCACAGTCGTCCGCCGCACGCACCCACACGACCAGATCAGCCAGCGTCAAGGACGCCCCGAAAGACGTCTCGACGGATCTCGATGTCACGCTGGACATCGTCGAGGACCTCGACAGCGAACCCGACCTCGAAGTCGAGCCCGGAGAGGATCTCGACATCGACGCCGCCGACCTCAACCTCGACGATCTCGAGGACGTGACGGCTGACGTCGAGGACGTCGACCTCGTGCCGGGCGACGACGAGGACACCGTGTCGGTCGCCGCGGCGGAGGAGCTTCCCGCCGAGGACGACGAGGAGATCGCCGAGCCCACCGAAAAGGACAAGGCTTCCGGGGATTTCGTCTGGGACGAAGACGAATCCGAGGCGCTCCGTCAGGCCCGCAAGGACGCCGAACTGACCGCATCCGCCGACTCGGTTCGCGCCTACTTGAAGCAGATCGGCAAGGTGGCGCTGCTCAACGCCGAGGAAGAGGTCGAGCTGGCCAAGCGGATCGAAGCCGGCTTGTATGCGACCCAGCTGATGGCCGAGATGGCCGAGCGCGGCGAGAAGCTGCCCGCGGCCCAACGCCGCGACATGATGTGGATTTGCCGCGACGGCGACCGTGCGAAAAACCATCTGCTGGAAGCCAATCTGCGGCTGGTGGTGTCGCTGGCCAAGCGCTACACCGGCCGCGGGATGGCGTTCCTGGACCTGATCCAGGAGGGCAACCTGGGCTTGATCCGCGCGGTCGAGAAATTCGACTACACCAAGGGGTACAAGTTCTCCACCTATGCGACGTGGTGGATTCGCCAAGCCATCACCCGCGCCATGGCCGACCAGGCCCGCACCATCCGCATCCCGGTGCACATGGTCGAGGTGATCAACAAGCTGGGCCGCATTCAGCGCGAGCTGCTGCAGGACCTGGGCCGCGAGCCCACGCCCGAGGAGCTGGCCAAGGAGATGGACATCACCCCGGAGAAGGTGCTGGAGATCCAGCAATACGCCCGCGAGCCCATCTCGTTGGACCAGACCATCGGCGACGAGGGTGACAGTCAGCTGGGCGACTTCATCGAGGACAGCGAGGCGGTGGTGGCCGTCGACGCGGTGTCCTTCACGTTGCTGCAAGACCAACTGCAGTCGGTGCTGGACACGCTCTCCGAGCGCGAGGCCGGTGTGGTACGGCTGCGTTTCGGCCTCACCGACGGCCAGCCTCGCACCCTCGACGAGATCGGCCAGGTCTACGGCGTCACCCGCGAACGCATCCGCCAGATCGAATCCAAGACGATGTCGAAATTGCGCCACCCCAGCCGCTCTCAGGTGTTGCGCGACTACCTGGACTGAGCCAGCCGACGCGAAGCGCCCGTTCGCGCCGCCCGTGCGCTCTACCGCCACCGCGACCGAAGCAGCCGCAGACCGCTGCCGCCGCGGCGGTACGCGGTTCAACCTTGATCGCTCGCTCGTAGGGCAGAAACGCCAGATACAGCGCGACGAGCGTGCCAACCAGCGAATCGAGCGCGACGATTGCCCAGGTGGTCACGACCACCAGCGTGGGATAGGGGGAAAGGTAGGCATAGGCCAGGTCGATTCGTCGGCGACGATACAGCAGGTAGTTCCAGATACCGTCGGTGAGAAGCACCGCCACGACAAACGTGATGCCGGGTTTGCCCGGCGCGCCCAACCGTAACGCCGTTGCAGCAGCATAGGCCATGATCAGGTAGCAGACGCCACCGACGAGCATCCAACCCCACCTCGGAAGTGCCCACTTCGGTTGCGCAAGTGAGGTGAGTATCCGAAACGGCGTTGGCCCGGAAAGCCATGCCTCGACCAACCCGCACGGCACGGCGACCGCGATTGCGGTGACCCAGGCCACGACGGCGCACCCTATCGGGCCCACAGATTGGTGACACGGCCAAGCCGGTACCCCGCTTTCCCGGGCACCGAACACGGCGGGAAGCTGCCGTCTGCCGCCGGCCGGTAGGCAGTTACCCTGACCACGGCGCGCGCCGGCAGCGGGCCGTACAGGTGCGGGAACAGCATCGTCTGCGGGTCCGCCGGCACACCCGGCTCCCAGCGCACCGGTGAGTCCAGCGCCGCCGGGTCGATGTGCAACAACACCAAGTCGCCACGGCCCCGGAAGAGCCGGTTCGCCGGCAGGTGTACCTGCTCGGGCGTTGACAGGTGCACGAACCGGGCACCGGCTCGGGGGTGGATTGCACCACGGTGACGGGCCCCGGCCCACTCCCGCGCGCCGCACACATGCAGCAGGACTTGGCCAGGCATGCTCGCCACTCTGCCCGATTCGGCGGAACGAACGTCGGTGAGAAACGACACACCCGAGAACGGCCCCGGAACAAGGCGAAAACCACGAACGTCTGAGACAGTGAATGCACGGCAGAACGGAGAAGCCATGAACGCAACTCTGACCGGTCCCCAGCTGACCAGAGCAGACCGCTGCGATCGCTGCGGGGCAGCGGCCCGGGTGCGGGCCAAGCTGCCTTCGGGGGCTGAACTGCTGTTCTGCCAGCATCACGCCAACAAGCACGAGGCGAAACTGACCGAGCTTGCGGCCGTGCTGGAGGCAAGCGGCCAGTAATCGCGCCGAAACTCACCCGCCGCAATGCCGGCAGGCCAGGCAGTTTTCGGTAATGCTGGACGGGTATGAGCGAGCAGGTCCCCAAGCCGTCCCGCCACCACATCTGGCGGATCAGCCGAAGGACCCTGTCCAAGAGTTGGGACGACTCGATTTTCTCGGAGTCGGCGCAGGCGGGTTTTTGGTCGTGCCTGTCGCTGCCACCGCTGCTGTTGGGAATGCTGGGAAGCTTGGCCTACGTGGCTCCGCTGTTCGGCCCGGAGACCCTGCCAGCCGTTCAAAAAAGCGTGATCGCCACGGCCAGCAGCTTTTTCTCCCCCAGTGTGGTCAACGAGATCATCGAACCCACCATCCGCGACATCGCCAACAACGCACGCGGCGAGGTGGTGTCGCTGGGTTTCTTGATCTCCCTGTGGGCGGGATCGTCGGCGATCTCGGCTTTCGTCGACGCCGTGGTGGAGGCGCACGACCAGACCCCGTTGCGCCATCCGGTGCGCCAGCGATTCTTCGCTCTCTTTCTCTACGTGGTGATGCTGGTGTTCGTGGTGACCACCGCTCCGGTGGCGGTGGTGGGCCCGCGCAAGGTCAGTGAACACATCCCCGACAGCTTGGCGAATCTGCTGCACTACGGCTACTACCCCGCGTTGATTCTCGGCCTGACGATCGGGGTGATCATCCTGTACCGCGTGGCGTTGCCGATACCACTGCCCACGCACCGGTTGGTGCTCGGCGCCGTGCTGGCGATTTCGGTCTTCCTGACCGCCACCCTGGGCCTGCGTTTCTATTTGAAATGGATCACCAGCACCGGCTACACCTACGGCGCGCTGGCCACGCCGATCGCATTCTTGTTGTTTGCCTACCTGGGCGGTTTTGCGATCATGCTGGGCGCCGAACTCAATGCGGCCGTCCAAGAGGAATTCCCGGCGCCGGCGACCCATACCCACCGGCTCCGCAGCTGGCTGCGCAGGCGCGCACGTCTTGCCACCCGGACCGCCCACCCGGCGTCGCTGCAACCCGACCCCGCCACCGCGGACCCGCCGCCCTGATCAGTCCTTCCTGAGCCGCTCGTAGATTCGCTTGCAGTCCGGGCAAACCGGCGACCCCGGCTTGGGCGCCCGGGTGACGGGAAACACCTCACCGCACAGCGCGACCACGTGACTGCCCATGACCGCACTCTCGGCGATCTTGTCCTTCCTGACGTAGTGGAAGTACTTGGGGGTGTCGCTGCCGGTCCCGTCGTCGACGCGTTCGTCGGTGTCGGTGCGTTCGATCGTCTGGGTCTGCATATCCCACATTGTGCCTCCTGGCTTGGCCCAACGGGAACCGCCTCGGTGTGGGACAGTAGAGGGATGAAGCGCGGCTCCGAGCCGGGGTTTCGCGGCACATTCGATGACGGATTGGACGACTTCGACGAGAAGCGCCGGCCAGTGCTCATCACCGCCGCCGCTCCCTCGTATGAGGAGCAGCACCGCGCGCGGGTGCGCAAGTACCTGACCCTGATGGCGTGCCGCGTTCCCGCGCTCATCCTTGCCGCGATCGCTTACGGCGCCTGGCACAACGGCCTGATCTCGCTGCTGATCGTGGCCATCTCCGTGCCATTGCCATGGATGGCCGTGCTGATCGCCAACGATCGGCCTCCGCGGCGCGCCGACGAACCGCGACGGTTCCATGCCCGGCGCACCCCGCTGTTCCCGACGGCCGAGCGGCCGGCACTCGAGGCTCGGCGCCACTCGACGCCGCCGCACGCCGATTCGGAAGGCTTCCAGGATCCGGGGTTCCGGTAGCCGTCCGCCCGACGGACTTCTCAGGACATTCTCAGGTCGTTGGCACATTGCTGCACGTCACACGGTGTGAGACGGCGCGCGAGCGGGAACTCTGAGCGCGGGTCTGTCGTTGAATCACACAACAGCACACGCCGATCGGGAGGGCGCTATGGCCGAAGCCACCACAAGGGCTACCACAGGCCAGATCGATAGCGATCTGGATGCTCAAAGCCCCGCAGCGGACTTGGTGCGCGTGTATCTCAACGGCATCGGCAAGACGGCGTTGCTCAACGCCGCCGACGAGGTCGAGTTGGCCAAGCGCATCGAGGCCGGGCTGTACGCCGAGCATCTGCTGGAGACCCGAAAGCGCCTGGGCGAGAACCGCAAACGCGATCTGGCGGCCGTGGTCCGCGACGGCGAGGCGGCCCGCCGTCACCTGCTGGAAGCGAACCTGCGCCTGGTGGTGTCGCTCGCCAAGCGGTACACGGGTCGGGGAATGCCTCTGCTGGACCTCATTCAGGAAGGCAACCTGGGCCTCATCCGCGCGATGGAGAAGTTCGACTACACAAAGGGATTCAAGTTTTCGACGTATGCCACCTGGTGGATCCGTCAAGCCATCACGCGCGGCATGGCCGACCAGAGCCGCACCATCCGACTGCCGGTTCACCTGGTCGAGCAGGTCAACAAGCTGGCCCGGATCAAGCGGGAGATGCACCAGAACCTGGGCCGGGAAGCCACCGACGAAGAGCTCGCCGCCGAATCCGGCATTCCCGTCGACAAGATCAATGACCTGCTGGAGCACAGCCGCGACCCGGTGAGCCTGGACATGCCGGTCGGCTCGGAAGAGGAAGCCCCGCTGGGTGATTTCATCGAGGACGCCGAAGCCATGTCCGCGGAGAACGCGGTCATCGCCGAACTGTTGCACACCGACATCCGCAGCGTGCTGGCCACGCTCGACGAACGTGAGCATCAGGTGATCCGGCTGCGCTTCGGCCTCGACGATGGCCAGCCGCGCACCCTGGATCAGATCGGCAAACTGTTCGGGCTGTCCCGGGAGCGGGTCCGCCAGATCGAGCGGGACGTGATGTCCAAGCTGCGCCACGGCGAGCGGGCCGATCGGCTGCGGTCCTACGCCAGCTGAGGTCGGCAATCGGCTCGGCCCGAGCAGCGTGATACCAGCCGGTGTGCCCGCCGCCGCAAGCGGCGGGCACACCGCTGCGGTGAGGCGTTTTGGTTGAACCACCCGGGCGACCGGCCAAGTAGACTCGGCGGTGACGGAGGGTGCTGAATGAACGAGTTGGTTGATACCACCGAGATGTATCTGCGGACGATATACGACCTCGAGGAAGAGGGCGTGACGCCGTTGCGTGCCCGCATCGCCGAACGGCTTGAGCAGAGCGGACCCACCGTCAGCCAGACCGTATCCCGGATGGAGCGCGACGGGTTGCTCCGGGTGGCCGGCGATCGCCACCTGGAGCTCACCGACAAGGGCCGGGCACTGGCCATCGCCGTCATGCGCAAGCACCGCCTAGCCGAACGGCTGCTCGTCGACGTCATCGGGTTGCCGTGGGAAGAGGTGCACGCCGAGGCGTGCCGGTGGGAGCATGTGATGAGCGAGGACGTCGAGCGCCGGCTGGTCAAGGTGCTCAACAACCCGACCACGTCGCCGTTCGGCAACCCGATCCCCGGCCTGCAGGAACTCGGCGTGGGGTCCGAGCTGGACGCGGCCGACGCTAACCTGGTGCGGCTGACCGAGTTACCGGCCGGATCAGCGGTGGCCGTCGTTGTACGCCAGCTCACCGAGCACGTTCAGGGCGACATCGCGCTGATCACGCGGCTGAAAGACGCCGGCGTGGTGCCCAACGCGCGAGTGACCGTCGAGGCCAGCCCGGACGGCGGGGTGACCATCCTCATCCCCGGTCACGAGAACGTCACCCTGCCCCACCAGATGGCGCACGCCGTCAAGGTCGAGAAGGTCTGACCGGCCACACCGGCGCATCCGTGGCCCTAGCCCGCACGCCGGCCGAACGCCCGCCGCGGCGGCAGCCGCACCCCGAGTTGTCGAGCCAGTCGGTACCCAGTGGTCGCGAGTTCACGGATGTGTTCGGGCCGCAGACCCGACTGCAGTGCCCTGTCCAGCATGCCCGCCAGCCGGTGCCCTGGCTCACAGCGCAGCGCGGCCTCCAGCGAAACCCCCGCCAGCGGCCCGTCACCGCGGACGTAGGCGCTGAACGCCAGCAACACCAACGCCTCCACCCGCCACGGCGGCGGTAGCACACGTGCCAGGACCACCCACAACGACTCGGCCTCATCGGCGTTCTCGCCGACGGCAAGGGCGTACAGCGTGTCACGCACCGACACGTCGCGCAGGGCGCAGCCCAGCTCGGCCACGTCCGCGTCGGACAACGGTTGCCCGTCGGCGACACGGGCGGCAGCGGCCATCGCGTTTTCCACGTCGCGCCGGCGACAGGCCACGGGGTCGGCGCGGTGGGCGAGCTCGCGTGCGGCCGCCCGTTCGCCTACCGCGTCGGCGAGTTCGGCGCTGCGCGCCGGGTCGTCGACCGCGATGACCGCCTGCAGGTCGGCGCGTCGGGGGTAAAGTCGCCGGCCGTCCAGCACCGCCGCCACCGCCAGCGGCGACGACGCCGGATCGTCGATCGCGCCGCTGGAGCCGCAGCCGTCGACGCAATGCCACCGGCCGCCGAGCGCGACCCGGTCCACCACGTGCGCCGCCCACAGGGTGACCTGGCGGTGCGAAAGCGCCGCCGTGAGCGCCGCGCACAGCCGCCGGTAGTCGTCCTGACAGATCGGGCACTGCGCTCCGTCGGCGTCGACGATCACCGCGATCGCGGCGTCAGGATCTGCCGCGGCGGCGATCCCCGCGAGCTGCTCAACCCGGTCGGGCAGCTCCCCGGACAGGTCCGCGCGCATCACCGACCCGAGCTCCCCGTCCCGCACGGTCACCAGGACCAGCGATTTCTCCGGCACGAAGCCCAACACGGCGGGTAGCGCGGCAATCAGCGCCGCGGGGCGGTTCAGTTCAAAGTCGGGTCGATGGCGTGTCATGGACCCAACGCTGGCAACCGGCACCGTCGGCCGGTACGCACGCGGCGTGATCCAGCCACCCGTCTGTGGAGAAAGTCGCGACTGTGGGCTCTATCGTCTATTCCATGGGTTCGATGCGGGAGTACGACATGGTCGTCATCGGCTCGGGGCCGGGCGGCCAGAAGGCCGCCATCGCCGCGGCCAAGCTGGGCAAGTCCGTCGCGATCATCGAACGCGGCCGCATGCTCGGCGGCGTGTGCGTGAACACGGGCACCATCCCGTCCAAAACGTTGCGCGAGGCGGTGGTCTATCTCACCGGCATGAGCCAACGCGAGCTGTACGGCGCCAGCTACCGCGTCAAGGACAAGATCACCCCGGCCGACCTGCTTGCCCGAACCCAGCACGTGATCGGCAAGCAGGTCGACGTGGTGCGCTCGCAACTGATGCGCAACCGGATCGACCTGGTCCTGGGGCACGGCCGGTTCATCGACCCGCACACCATCTTGGTCGAGGAGGACGCGCATGGCGAGCGGGTCACCGTCAGCGGCGACTTCATCGTCATCGCCACCGGCACCAAGCCGGTGCGGCCGTCCGGGGTGGAGTTCGACGAGAGGCGGGTGCTGGACTCCGACGGCATCCTGGACCTGCGGTCGCTTCCGACGTCGATGGTCGTGGTGGGCGCCGGGGTCATCGGGATCGAGTACGCGTCGATGTTCGCCGCCCTGGGCACCAAGGTGACCGTCGTCGAGAAGCGCGACACAATGCTGGACTTCTGCGACCCCGAGATCGTCGAGGCACTGAAATTCCACCTGCGCGACCTGGCGGTAACGTTCCGCTTCGGCGAGGAGGTGACCGCGGTCGACGTCGGCTCCGCGGGCACCGTCACCACCCTGGCCAGCGGCAAGCAGATTCCCGCCGAGACGGTGATGTACTCCGCCGGCCGGGAAGGACAGACCGAGCACCTCGGCCTGGAGAACACGGGCTTGGAGACCGACCACCGCGGACGGCTGTTCGTCGACGAGCAATTCCAGACCAAGGTCGACCACATCTACGCCGTCGGCGACGTCATCGGCTTCCCGGCGCTGGCGGCGACCTCGATGGACCAGGGCCGGCTGGCCGCCTACCACGCGTTCGGCGAACCGACCGACGGCATGACCGCACTGCAACCGATCGGGATCTATTCGATCCCGGAGATCTCCTACGTCGGCGCCACCGAGGTCGAGCTGACCAAGGACTCGATCCCCTACGAGGTGGGGGTGGCCCGGTACCGCGAGCTCGCCCGCGGCCAGATCGCCGGCGACTCCTACGGCATGCTCAAGCTGCTGGTGTCCACCCGGGACCGCACGCTGCTCGGGGTGCACATCTTCGGCACCAGCGCCACCGAGATGGTGCACATCGGTCAGGCCGTGATGGGCTGCGGCGGCACCGTGGATTACCTGGTCGACGCCGTGTTCAACTACCCGACGTTCTCCGAGGCCTACAAGGTCGCGGCGCTGGACGTGACGAACAAGATGCGCGCGCTCAACCAGTTCCTGCGCTAAGCGCGCGCGGCGAGCGCCGCACACTCATGAAACGCGCCAGCAAACCAATCGTTCCAATCGTTCGTCGCACACACCGGCCGGTGGCGCGGCGGCAACAAAGGCGGCCGGTTGAGCTGTTTCAATTATCGGTGTCCGTCGATTTTGAGGGACACTGGTGAGGTCACCCCCGGAGAGAACACCCCGAGAGGAGGCAACGCCATGGACCACGATCACGACGCGGACGAGGCCCGCGAGTACCAACCCGGGCAATCCGGGATGTACGAGCTTGAGCTCCCGGCGCCGCAGCTGTCGACGTCCGACGGGCGCGGTCCGGTATTGGTGCACGCGTTGGAGGGATTCTCCGACGCCGGTCATGCGATCCGGCTGGCGGCCGCCCACCTCAAGGCGGCGCTGGACACCGAGCTGGTCGCGTCCTTTGCGATCGATGAGCTGCTTGACTACCGCTCACGTCGGCCGCTGATGACCTTCAAGACCGATCACTTCACCCGCTACGACGATCCCGAGCTCAGCCTGTATGCGCTGCGCGACAGCGCCGGTAACCCGTTTTTGCTGCTTGCCGGCATGGAACCGGATCTGAAGTGGGAACGGTTCATCACCGCGGTGCGACTGCTGGCCGAGCGCCTCGGGGTGCGGCAAACCATCGGCCTGGGCACCGTCCCGATGGCCGTTCCGCACACCCGACCGATCACGATGACCGCGCACTCCAACAACAAGGACCTGATCGCCGACTTTCAGCCGTGGATCGCCGAAATCCAGGTTCCCGCCAGCGCGTCCAACCTGCTGGAGTATCGGATGGCGCAACACGGTCACGAGGTCGTGGGCTTCACCGTGCACGTCCCGCACTACCTGACCCAGACCGACTACCCCGCGGCCGCCCAGGCGCTGCTGGAGCAGGTGGCCAAGGCGGGATCCCTCGAGCTGCCGCTGACGGCGTTGGCCGAAGCGGCGGCGGAAGTCCGGGCCAAGATCGACGAGCAAGTCCAGGCAAGCGTGGAGGTCGCTCAAGTGGTGGCGGCCCTGGAGCGTCAGTACGATGCGTTCATCGACGCTCAGGAAAACAGATCGTTGCTCACCCGTGACGAGGATCTGCCTAGCGGCGATGAGCTGGGCGCGGAGTTCGAGCGGTTCCTCGCCCAGCAAGCGGAAAAAAAGCAGCTCGACGACGACCAGGCTTAACGCCCCACATCGCCCCTAGTCGGCCCGACAACGAGGTTGCCGAGATGACCGAGCGGACGCGCAATCTTCGCCCGGTGCGGGAAGTGACCGCGCCTTCGCTGCAATTCCGCACCATCCACGGCTACAAGCGGGCGTTTCGGATCGCCGGCTCCGGTCCCGCGATCCTGCTGATCCACGGCATCGGGGACAATTCGACCACCTGGACCGGCGTCCACGCCAAGCTCGCCCAGCGGTTCACCGTCGTCGCCCCGGATCTTTTGGGGCACGGCAAGTCCGACAAGCCGCGCGCCGACTACTCGGTCGCGGCGTACGCCAACGGCATGCGCGACCTACTCAGCGTGCTCGATATCGAGCAGGTGACCATTGTGGGTCATTCGCTCGGCGGCGGGGTCGCGATGCAATTCGCCTACCAGTTCCCGCAGCTGGTCGAACGGCTGATCCTGGTCAGCACCGGTGGGGTCACCAGGGATGTCAACTTTGTCTTCCGGTTGGCCTCGCTGCCGTTGGGCAGCGAAGCCATGGCGGTGCTGCGGTTACCCCTCGTGCTTCCGGCCGTGCAGATCGCCGGACGGGTGCTGGGTAAGGCGATCGGCACCACCAGTCTGGGGCACGACCTGCCGAACGTGCTGCGGGTGCTCAACGACCTGCCGGAGCCGACGGCCTCGGCGGCGTTTGGTCGCACGCTGCGGGCCGTGGTGGACTGGCGCGGGCAGATCGTCACGATGCTGGACCGATGTTATTTGACCGAGGCCATCCCGGTGCAGATCATCTGGGGAAACCGGGACGTGGTGGTCCCCGTCCGCCACGCCCACATGGCACATGCCGCGATGCCGGGCTCGCGACTGGAAATCTTCGAGGGCTCGGGGCATTTCCCGTTTCACGACGACCCGGCCCGCTTCATCGACATCGTTCAGCGCTTCATCGACAGCACTCAGCCCGCCGAATACGACCAGGCGGCGCTGCGCGCACTGCTGCGCAAAGGGGGCGGCGAACGAACGGTCTCCGGCCCGGCCGACACCCGCGTCGCGGTGTTGACCGCCATGGGTGCCGACGAACGCAGCGCCACCTGAGCCACCCCGTCTCGCGCTCGATCGTCGGGTCGGTCGTAAAGTCGGGCCATGGGCGTCGACGTCACCGTGTTGCGGGTTTTCACCGATCCCGACGGGAATTTCGGTAACCCGCTCGCCGTGATCGGCGCCGGCCTGGTGGGGCCGCGCGACCGGCAACGCCTCGCCGCCCAATTGGGTTACAGCGAAACCGTATTCGTCGATCTTCCGGCCGCCGGCTCGACCACCGCGCACGCCACCATCTACACCCCCCGCACCGAGCTTGCCTTCGCCGGCCACCCGACCGTCGGGGCGGCCTGGTGGCTGCGGGAGCGTGGCACGCCGATCAAAACGCTGCAGGTGCCGGCCGGTCTGGTGCAGGTGAGCTACGGCGTCGGCGCGGCGGGCGATCTCACCGCGATCAGCGCGCGCGCCGAATGGGCGCCCGAGTTTGCCATCCACGACGTCGACACACTGGATGCCCTTGCGGCGGCCGATCCCGCCGATTTTCCCGACGACATCGCCCACTACCTGTGGACCTGGATCGACCGGCCGGCCGGGTCGCTGCGGGCGCGCATGTTTGCCGGCAACCTGGGTGTGGAGGAAGACGAAGCAACCGGTTTTGCCGCCATCCGGATGACCGACTACCTGAGCCGCGACCTCACCATCACCCAAGGCAAGGGATCGATCATCGAAACCACCTGGAGCCCTGAGGGCTGGGTGCGCATCGCCGGCCGTGTCACCAAAGACGCTGTCACACGACAGGACTGACGTCGGCAAGGCTCAGTGCTTGCGGTTCAGGACGGCGCTGAGATGATGCTGCAGGGGTTGGCCGACCGCGCCCATCCGCAGCGAATATCGGAGTTGGTCACCGTCGATTCGGATGGACCGGCCCAGCGCGGTCACCTCTTTGGCCGTCGGGGTCAAGCCGATGTCGGTGGCGGTCAACTCGACCTCGATGACGCCGCCGCCCGCCGCGTACGTGCCCACCTCGATCTCGGTGATGCCGCTGGGATGAGCCAGCACCAGCTCAACCCGACCGGGTTGCGGCACCCGCAGATACCCCGTCTCGGCGTGCAGCGGCGTCCCATCGGCAACCGCCATGGTCCTTTGCCCGTAGACCAGAAACGGCTTGCCCACATGGGAGAACACGACCTCTTCCAAGTAGTCGAACGGCTGGATGGTTGGATACTCGCCCTTGCCCCGACCCGCCCAGGTACCCAGGAGCGGCGCCAATGCCGCCAGGTCGGGGTGCAGGTCGGGGCGCATGACGGCGGTCGCTCAGCCGGACGTCGATACCTTGCGGTGCGCGCGCAGCGCCTCGATCTCGCGCTCGAAATCGTCGGCCGAGGAAAACGACCGGTATACCGACGCGAACCTCAGGTAAGCCACCTCGTCGAGGTCACGCAGCGGCCCAAGGATCGCCAGGCCGACGTCGTGACTGGGGACTTCTGGGGATCCGGTGGCCCGCACGGTGTCCTCGACCTGCTGGGCCAGCAGGTTCAGCGCGTCGTCGTCGACCTGGCGTCCTTGGCATGCCCGGCGCACGCCGCTGATGACCTTGTCCCGGCTGAACGGCTCGGTGACCCCGCTGCGCTTGACCACGGCCAGCACCGCGGTCTCCACCGTGGTGAACCGGCGTCCACACTCGGGGCACGACCGGCGGCGCCGAATGGCCTGGCCCTCATCCGTTTCCCGCGAGTCGACCACCCGGGAATCGGGATGCCGGCAGAACGGACAGTGCATCGCCGCTCCTTTGCCATGTCGACATCCCGGTATCGCAGACGCCTCCGAGGGTACCTGGACGCGGCGCCGCAGGGCCAACGCTGTCGCGATCCATCCGCGCTCGACGCCATGATCACCGAGGAACGGTGCGGTAGCGCGGTTTTCGCCGGACACCGCCCCACCTTCAGCCGACCGGGGCGATCAGCGTCTGACCCGCGACCAGCGTCGTGGAATCCAGCGCGTTGAGCTCGCGGATGCGCTCGGCCACCCGACCGACCGGGGCCTCGGGCGCCACCCGGGCCGCCACGTCTTGCAGGGACTCCCCCGCGTCCACCCGCACCACGGCAAGCCTGTCGGGTAGCCCGGTGAACGAATCGGAGGAACCGCCGTCGATCACCGCGCCGAGGTGCGACACCAACCCGAGCCAGAGGGTGATCAGCGCGGCGAGCAGGGCCAGTCCAAGGGTGGTCAGCGCGCTGACGGGATGCCGGCGATGACAACCGGCCGACATCGGCACACCGGTGCCGCGGTGGCACAGCGGGCCGCCGCCCGGCCGAGACGGATGCGGCCTTCGCGAGCCGGGCTGGCCGAATCGGCCAGCGCGCGGCGCGCGGTTGGGGTGTGACGCGCGCCCGGCGCGCGACGGCGCTGCGTGGATGAGTGTCATGACGGTCCCTTCGGTCGATCGCTCGTGTGTTCGACCATAGTCGACCATGCGTTCGATAGCCGAACATTTGATCGACGTGTGTCGCACGGTCACCACGCTAAACCGCGCCACCGACACGCCCCGCCGGCGCGACACGCCGTCGAACACATGTTTGATTCTTGGCCGCGATGGGGCTACAGTCAATGCCATGAGCGACGGCAAGGACACCTCAGCCCCTCACGGGGCGGCCCCTGACGCGGCGGCCGCTGGCGCGCAACCGGCCGGCCGCGCGGATTCCTCACTGACCGAGCGGCAGCGCACCATCCTGAACGTCATCCGCACCTCGGTCACCACCCGCGGCTACCCGCCGAGCATCCGGGAGATCGGCGACGCTGTCGGGTTGACATCGACGTCCTCGGTGGCTCACCAGCTGCGCACCCTGGAGCGCAAGGGCTACCTGCGTCGGGACCCCAACCGGCCCCGGGCCGTCGACGTGCGCGGCGCCGAGGGCGGCACGGCGGCCGCGGCCGCCGTGCTCACCGACGTGGCCGGCTCGGATGCGTTGCCGGAACCCACCTATGTTCCCGTCCTCGGGCGCATCGCCGCCGGCGGCCCGATCCTTGCCGAGGAGGCCGTCGAAGACGTGTTCCCGCTGCCGCGTGAGCTGGTCGGCGAGGGGACGCTGTTCCTGCTCAAGGTGGTCGGCGACTCGATGGTCGAGGCCGCGATCTGCGACGGCGACTGGGTGGTCGTGCGACAGCAGAACGTCGCCGACAACGGCGACATCGTGGCAGCCCTGATCGACGGCGAGGCCACCGTCAAGACGTTCAAACGGGCGGGCGGTCAGGTGTGGCTGATGCCGCACAACCCGGCCTTCGATCCGATCCCCGGCAATGAGGCGACGGTGCTGGGCAAGGTCGTCACGGTGATCCGCAAGGTGTGACGCGCCCTGGGGTCGCGGCTAGTCCGCTTTGACGAAACCGTTGGCTTGCGCGGCTTCTTCGCTGGCGAACCAAATTTCGGCGAGCGTGTCGTGGTAGAGCGCACTGCCGGGCGTGTAGTACAAGCCGTACCGGGCACTGGCCTTGATCGGATATCCGGCCGGCGCCCGGTACGGGTCGTCGGCCAGCGGCAGGTGGATCGTCGGGCGCGCGGCCGGGCGCCGCCCCGGTGCGGCCGCGGGAGGTGGAGCGGCTTCCGGGACCGCCTCATGGCCGGGCACTGCGGCCGCCGCTTCGCCGTACGTCGCCGGCTCGGCGGCGGCGTGGCGCCCAGTAGTCCGCACCTCCGGAACGGCCGCATCCGCAATGACGACGTCCCCACCAGCGGCTTCCGACGGGACGCCACCGGGGTAGAAGGTGTCCGGAAACGCGGTCTCCAGGCCCGCTGATTCCGGAACGGCCTCTGGTCCGACGGCTTCGGGCGCGAAGGCTTCCGGCGCGAATTCTTCGGGTGCCACCGATTCGGGAACAAAGGGTTCCGCGGCCACGGCCTCGGAAATATCGGCGCGCCACCCGATGGGCGTGGTGTCCACCGCATCGGAGTCTTCCGCCTCCAACCCGAAGCCCTGGTCGAACCCGGACAGTAGGTCGCTGGCGCCACCACCGGAGACCTCTTCGGCCACACCGATGGCGGTCCCGGCACCTCGCGGCCAGCTGACCCGCGCAGCGGCACCGACATCCGGCGCCGCCCGCTCAACCGGACGCGACTGGCTGGGGGGAAAGTTTTCCGCGCCGAAATCGACGTCGTCGTGGGGCGGCCAGTGCCCCTCGGCGCCCTCCTCATAGCCGCCCAGGTCATCATGGGTGGGCTCGTGGGCGGCGGCCGGCTGGGCGGCGCGACGCCTCCGCAACCCAACCACGGCCAGCACGGCCAGCACGACCAGCAGCACCGCCGCACCGGCCGCCGCCAGCCACCACCAATGCCAGGTGAACTTCGTGGCGGGCGGGGCCGCCGCCGTGGTGCTGGGCTGGTTCTGCCCGGGCACCTGCAGCCCCGACAGCAGGGGCGCCAGGTTCGCCGGTTCGGTGGTGAACGTGTTCTTCGCGCGGTTCCACGAGATTGTGCCGCCGGTGAACTTCTGCGAGACCACGTCGCCGTCCACGGTTTGGTCCCCGACCGGCGCACCGAGCTTACCGACGGGACCTTTGAGCTTGTCCCACGCGGCCTTGATCGCGCCGCGCACCACAAACGCGCCATGGTCGGGCGTCCAGAAGATCACCGGCTTGTCGGCCGCGGAGAACGCGGCAATCCGGCTGGCCGGGGTGATGCCGCCGTCAGACTCGTTGGCGATCGGGAATCCCAGGTCGCTGCCAACCGGCCCACCCAGCGACTCATACTTCTGCAGGATGTCACCCTCGACGGCGTTGGCACCGGTGGCCGGGCTGAAAAACACCTTGCCACCAACGAAGTCCTGGGCGATGCCGTCACCCCCGATCGGGTACGGGTCCCCCTTCTTGGCGCCCAACGGGCCGGCGGCCCCGCCCGCAGCGCGCCAGGCCATGTTGATGGCGGCGGTGGGATCGATGGCCACCTGCAAGTCCGTCAACTGGTCGGCCAATCCCGGCGGGACGGTGGTGAATTCCTTGGTCTTCCTGTTCCAAGAGATCTCACCGCCGCTGAACTTCTGGGAAGCGACCTCGCCATCGTAGGTTTCATCCCCGATCGGAGCACCCAGCACGCCGCCCGAGCTGCCGAGCTTGTCCCACGCGGCGTTCAACGCGCCGCGCACGACGAACGCACCGTGGTCGGGCGTCCAGAAAATCACCGGGTTGTCGCTGGCGGCGAAGGTGCTCACCCGACTGTCGGGTCCGGCGAGGCCGGGAACTTCGTTGATGGTCGGGAACCCCAGATCGCTGCCGGCCGGACCGCCGAGAGACTCGTATTTGTCCAGGATCGGCCCGTACATGTATTTGGCACCGGTGGCCGGGGTGAAGAACATCCTGCCGCCGTCGAAGTCCAGCGCGAACCCGTCGCCGACGGGGTAGACGTCGCCCTTGCGGGCGCCCAGCGGTGACGTGTCGCCGCCGGCCTTTTCCCACGCGGCCATCATGGCGTTCTCCGCGTCGCCAATCGGAGATGCCGCCGCGGTCGGCGCCACCAGCAACGCGGCCACCGATGCCGCCGCGATGCCGACCAGCGCACGCCGGACCAGCGTGTTCACTTGACCTCTCTGCCTGTTCACCAAGCCTCCCAGCCGATGCCCTGCCCGCCCGCGATCCGGTGGAATTTTCCCGGGGTGGGCCGTCTCCCAGCTACGGTCCGCATCGTCGCCGGGCTCGCATAACTCTGCTCTAGCGAACGACAAATGCGAAGTCAATTCCGCAAATATTACGAAAACGGATATCTCGCCGATGTCGAAATGATGCCGGGCAGCGCTCGCGCCGCGAAAATCCGTACCGCGACCAGCGCTGCGGGTAGGTTACTGTGCCGGAGACCGCGGGCACCACCCACTCGCGGGGGACAACCCGACTGACGCGGTGAGAGGAAGCTCGGCCGAGATGGGTGTTTCCGGACTTGTCTGGGCCCTGACCGTCGGCGTGATCGCCGGCCTGTTGCTGTTCGACTACGTCTTCCACGTACGCCAGACTCACGTGCCGACGCTACGCGAGGCCGCGATCTGGTCGGCGACCTACGTCGGGATCGCCATTGTGTTCGGGATCGGCGTATTCGTCTTGGGCAGCCCGGAGATGGCGACCGAATACTTCGCGGGCTACCTGAGCAACAAGGCGTTGTCGGTGGACAACCTGTTCGTCTTCGTGGTGATCATCAGCGGCTTCGGGGTGCCCCGGGTTGCCCAGCAGAAGGTGCTGTTGTTCGGTGTCGTGTTCGCGCTGGTCGCACGCACCGGACTCATCCTGCTCGGCGCGGCCCTCATCGAGAACTTCAACTGGGCGTTCTACCTGCTTGGTGTGGCGCTGTTGGCCATGGCGGGCAACCTGGTCACATCCGCAGAGACCGAAGGCCGCACCGCCGACAACGTCGTCATCCGGCTGGCCAACCGGTTGCTGCGAACCTCCCAGCACTACGACGGCGACCGTTTGTTCACCCGGGAGCGGGGCAAGCGGGTGATGACCCCGATGGTGCTGGTGATGATCGCCGTCGGTGGCAGCGACGTGCTGTTCGCGTTCGATTCGATGCCCGCGCTGTTCGGCCTGACCGAAAACGTCTACCTGGTGTTCGCCGCAACCGCGTTCTCGCTGTTGGGCCTGCGCCAGCTGTACTTCCTCATCGACAACATGCTGGATCGCCTGGTCTATCTGTCCTACGGGCTGGCGGCCATTCTTGGTTTCATCGGCGTCAAGCTGGTGCTGCAGGCGCTGCACGACAACAAGATTCCGTTCATCAATCGCGGCAAACCGGTCCCGATCGTGCCGATCAGCACCGCGACGTCGCTGGCGGCGATCGTGATCATCCTGCTGGGCACGACCGTGGTGTCGTTATGCTCGGCGCGCGGACGCAAGCACAACGCCGTCTCCCGGGCCCGTCGGCGCGCGCTGGAATATCTCGACCTCTGCTACCGCGGGGATGCCACCGAACGCGCGAAGATCTTCGACGCGCTGCGGGCCGCCGAACGCCGGCTCGACTCGCTTCCGGCGAAATTCCGTGCGGAAGTCGGCCAAGAACACGAGCTGAGGGCGCTGCTGCAGCGGGCTCACGACGCGCACCGGGCGCACGGTGGGACCGCGGGCTAAACGCCCAGGCTGCGGCCGACGATCTCCTTCATGATCTCGGTGGTGCCGCCGTAAATGGTCTGCACGCGCGAATCGAGGTAGGACCGCGCCACCGAGTACTCCCGCATGTAGCCGTACCCGCCGTGCAACTGCAGGCAGCGGTCGTTGAGGTAGACCTGCTTCTCGGTGGAATACCACTTGACCATGGCGGCCTGCTCGGCGGTCAGCTTGCCGTCCAGATGCAGCGCGATGAACTGGTCGACCATGATGCGCACCGCGGTCGCCTCGGTGGCCAGCTCGGCCAGCAAGAACCGGCTGTTCTGGAAGCTGCCGATCGGCCTACCGAAGGCCTGGCGCTCCTTGGTGTACTGCAGCGTCTGCTCCAGCACCGCCTCCATCCCCGCGGCCGCCATGATGGCGATCGAGATCCGTTCCTGCGGCAGGTTCTGCATCAGGTAGATGAACCCCATGCCCTCCTCGCCGAGCAGGTTTTCGACCGGAACCTCCACGTCGGTGAACGACAGCTCGGCGGTGTCCTGCGCGTCCAACCCGATCTTGTCCAGGTGGCGGCCGCGTTCGAAGCCCGGCATGCCGCGTTCGACGACCAGCAGCGAAAAGCCCTGCGCGCCCTTGTCCGGATCGGTCTGCGCCACCACGATCACCAGGTCTGAGTTGATCCCGTTGGTGATGAACGTCTTCGCCCCGTTCAGCAGGTAGTGATCACCGTGCCTGACCGCGCGGGTCTTGATGCCCTGCAGATCGCTGCCGGTGCCCGGTTCGGTCATCGCGATGGCGGTGATCAGTTCCCCGGTGCAGAACTTGGGTAGCCAACGCTGTTTTTGCTCTTCGTTGGCTAGGCCCAGCAGGTATGGCGCCACGATGTCGTTGTGCAACCCGAAGCCGATCCCGCTGTAGCGGCCCGCGCTGGTCTCCTCGGTGACGATCGCGTTGTACCGGAAATCGGGGTTACCCCCGCCGCCGTACTCCTCGGGCACCGCCATGCCGAGAAAGCCCTGCTTGCCGGCCTCCAGCCAGACCCCGCGGTCGACGATCTTGGCCTTCTCCCAGTCCTGGTGGTACGGCGCGACGTGGCGCTCCAGAAAGCTCCGGTAGGACTCGCGAAACAGGTCGTGCTCCGGTCCGAACAGCGTGCGCTGGTATTTGATGGCACTGCCCATGGATGACCTCCGGCGAAGAAACGTTGCCGCCCAAGATATACCAACCGGACGGTTGGTCGGCGGCGAATCGGGTCTGCCGCCGCCGCGGCTCGCTTCTGCGGCGCGGCCTTACCCGCGCGGTGCCGCCGAGAACTCCCGCAGGCTGGCGGCGAGCGCCACCGGAACCCGGGCCCTGATCCGGGTGCCGTCCCGGTTGTGCTCGGCCCTCTGCACCCGCCCGTCGGCGTGCACGCGGGCCACCAGATCGCCACGGTCGTACGGGATCAGCACGTCCACGGCGGCGTCGGTGGGAACGGCGAGCTCGGCCATCCGCCGGCGCAACGTGTCGATGCCGTTGCCGGTGCGGGCGGAGACGAATACCGCGCCGGGCAGCGCGTGCCGCAGCCTGGCCAACATCAGATCGCTGGCCACGTCGACCTTGTTCACCACCAGCAGCTCCTGCGGCGCGTCCGCGCCGTTGACCCCGTGGTCGGCGATCACCTCGGAGATCACCTGACGGACCGCGTCGATCTGGGCCAGCGGGTTGACGTCGGACGCGTCGACCACATGCACCAGCAGGTCGGCATCGACAACCTCCTCCAACGTGGAGCGAAACGCCTCGACCAACTGGGTGGGCAGGTGCCGCACAAACCCGACGGTGTCGGTGAGCACGAACGAACGGCCGTCCTCGAACTCCGCGCGCCGGGTGGTGGGCTCCAGGGTGGCGAACAACGCGTCCTCGACCAGCACCCCGGCCCCGGTCAGCGCGTTGAGCAGGCTGGACTTGCCCGCGTTGGTGTAGCCGACGATGGCGATCGACGGCATGTCGCTCTCCAGCCGGCGACTGCGCTGGGTGTCGCGCACCTGTTTCATCGCCTTGATCTCCCGCCGCAGCTTGGCCATCCGCTCACGGATGCGGCGCCGGTCGGTCTCGATCTTGGTCTCACCCGGTCCGCGCAGGCCCACCCCGCCACCGCTGCCGCCGGCGCGGCCACCGGCCTGCCGCGACATCGACTCGCCCCAGCCACGCAGCCGCGGCAGCATGTACTCCATCTGGGCCAGCGACACCTGGGCCTTGCCTTCCCTGCTGGTGGCATGCTGGGCAAAGATGTCCAGGATCAGCGCGGTACGGTCGATCACCTTGACCTTGACGGCCTTCTCCAGCGCGGTCAGCTGTGCCGGGGAGAGTTCGCCGTCACAGATGACGGTGTCGGCCCCGGTCGCCACCACCACGTCGCGGAGTTCGGCCGCCTTGCCCGAGCCGATGTAGGTCGACGGGTCGGGGCGGTCACGGCGCTGGATGAGCCCCTCGAGCACCTGGGAACCCGCGGTTTCGGCCAACGCGGCCAGCTCGGCCATGCTGGCCTGGTTGTCCGCCGCGCTGCCCTCGGTCCACACGCCCACCAAGACCACCCGCTCCAGCCGCAGCCGGCGGTATTCGACCTCGGAGACGTCGGCGAGCTCGGTGGACAGCCCGGCGACCCGGCGCAGCGCCGAGCGATCGTCGAGCGCGAGTTCCCCAACGCTCGGTGTGGAGTCTGAAGCGCCCGGGTCAGGCGAATCGGGATGTGTCATAGCCAGTATCCGATGGTGGCATGGCGCTGGAAGGCGCGCATCCGAATAATCTCCGTACCGCGATCACCCCGGCGCGTTCCACCAGTCGTCGCCGAGTTCGCCGCGGGCCACCAGCACCGACGGCCCCCGCAGGAAGCTGGTGGCATCGGTGACGGTGACCAGCACGTCGCCGCCCGGCACGCGCACCGTCAGCGCGCCGGTCTCTGCGCCCATGCCAGCCAACGCGGCGACCGCGGCCGCGACCGTTCCCGTGCCGCACGAGCGGGTTTCACCCACACCGCGTTCATGGACACGCATGCAGACCACCCCACCGCTCGGTGCCGTCAGCACCTCGATGTTGACACCGTCGGGAAACTGGGCATGGTCGAACTGCACCGGCGCCGCGACGTCCAGGGCCGCCAGGTCGTCACTATCCAGCAGGGGATCCACGCACGCCAGGTGCGGGTTGCCCACGTCGACGGCCACGCCGTGAAACCGCCTGCCGCCGACGACGGCCTCCCCAACGCCTACCCTGTTGGCCTTGCCCATGTCGACGGTGACGTCGGCGTGGGTCTGGTCGATGTGGTGCACGGTGACCGGTCGCGGTCCGGCCAGTGACCCCACGACGAACTCGTCACGCCGTTCCAAGCCGCTGGCGCGCAGGTAGTGGGCGAACACCCGAACACCGTTTCCGCACATCTGCGCGGTCGATCCGTCGGCGTTGCGGTAGTCCATATACCAGTCGTGGCTGCTCACACCGTCGGGTAACCGCTCGAGGACACCGGCGGTCAGGGCGGCACCCGCGGTGGTAAGCCGGAGCACCCCGTCGGCACCCAGCCCCCGCCGCCGGTCGCACAGCGCGGCAACCCGGCCTGGGGTGAGCCTCAGCTCGGCCTCGACGTCGGGCAGCAGCACGAAGTCATTCTCGGTGCCGTGGCCCTTGGCGAAGATCATGTGCGCCACTCCTCATGCCCGGCTCGAGCCGACCGCGTCGGCATCTTCGTCGTCGGCGCGGATCACCAGATCAGGATACGTGCCGCCAGGCCCGCACCGCGTCGTCGACAACGCGCTCCGCCGTGGCGTCCAGCCAACGCACCCGATGGTCCCGGCGGAACCAGGACCGCTGCCGACGCACATAGCGGCGGGTGCCCGCGTAGGTCTGCTCCCGCGCGGCGCGCAGCCGGTCGGCGCCGCCACCGGCGTCGAGCGCCGCGATCACCTGGGCATAGCCCAGCGCGCGTGCCGCGGTGACCCCGTCGCGCAGGCCCGCGCCCAGCAGCGTGCGCACCTCCGCAACCAGCCCGCCCTCGAACATGGCATCGGTGCGCCTCGCCAACCTTTCATCGAGAATCGTTGTCTCGCAATCCAACCCGACGATAACGGTGTCCCACCGGGCGACGCCGATGCGCGGCGCCGACGCGGTGAACGGCTGACCGGTGAGCTCGACCACCTCGAGCGCGCGCACCGTTCGCCGGCCGTCGCTGGGCAAGATGGCCGCCGCCGCGGCCGGGTCGCGGCGGGCCAGCTCGGCGTGCAACGCGCCCACCCCGATCTCGGCGAGCCGCCGCTCCCATCGGGCACGCACCGCCGGATCGGTCGCCGGAAACGACCAGTCGTCGAGCAGCGATTGGATGTAGAGCATCGAGCCGCCCACCACGATCGGCAGCGCGCCCCGGGCCGCGATCGCCTCGATGTCGGCGGCGGCGGCCCGCTGGTAGCGGGCGACGGTCGCGGTTTCGGTGACGTCGAGGACGTCGAGTTGATGATGGGCGATGCCGCGCCGCTGCGCGACGGGCAGCTTCGCGGTGCCGATGTCCATGCCGCGATAGAGCTGCATCGCGTCGGCGTTGACGATCTCCACGGTCACCTCGTCGGCAAGCCGCTCGGCGACGTCGAGCGCCAGCCGCGATTTGCCGGTGCCCGTCGGGCCGATGATCGCCAGCGGTCTCATGGCTGCCAGACCCCGGCGAAGTACCCCACACCGTAGGGCGCTCCCCGGTAGAGCTCCTTGGCCGATCGCGGCCCCGGCGCGGCAAGGCCCGCCAGCACCTGGAAGGCCACCCGGCCCAGAACCTGCCCGGGCAACCGGGTCAAGGCGGCGACGTCGCCGGCGGCCAGCGCGTCGTCGAGGGCCAGCTGCGGGCCGGCGCCGCGGGGGTCATATCCGCCGGGGGCGTCCGGTGTCAGGGTGTTCACGCCGTCGGCGACGACGAGCACACCGATCGGATCCGGGGACCGGTCGATCTCGACGCGCAGCCGCCCGCCCCGGGCCAGGGCCACGTCGCGCTCCTGGTCGCCGGCGTAGACGCGTACCTGTGCGCTGGCCTCGGGCCGGGCCTGGCCCCGCACCCAGGCCGCCAACAGCGCGCACAACGGCAGCTCCCGGGGCGGCGCCGGCCCGGCACGCGCCGGCGACGACAGCCGCACCCGCACGTCGGCGCCAAAACCCGCGAAGGTGCCGACGCCGTCGGGGCCTACCACCTCGTCCGCGTCGCCCACTCCTACGACGATCCAGCGCGGCGGCAGCAAGGCGGCCGCCGCCATCACCGCCAGGCTCAGCTCCGTCACCTCCGCGGCGGCCGCTCCGGCCAGTTCGGGAACAAGCACCGGCGCCGACGGAACGATTGCGATGGCGCTCAACACACCACCAAAACTAACGTCTCGGCAAGACGGCGCGTCCGCGGTCAGGACGCCGCGGAAGACTCCCGCGCCGGGCCGTCGGCCGCGGCGACAGCATCCCGGGACGGACCGACCCGTTCCCCCGGCGAGCTTCTCACCGGCCGGTCGATTTTCATCCGGTCGCGGCCGGCCTGGGCGACCATGGTGGCCGCCTCGCCGCGGGCTAGCGCCACGGTCGCGGTGATGACCACCGCGACGGCCGCGACCAGCACAACCGCCTCCGGGCCGGCCGCTTCCAGCGTCTCGTCGAGCACAGTGACCCCGAGCACCGTGGCCACCACGGGCTTGGCCACCGTCATCGTCGGCAACGAGGCGGTCAGCGCACCCGCGCGGAAGGCCGACTGCTGGAAAATCATCCCGGCCAAGGCAACCGCTACCCACGGATAGAACTCCGGCGCCCGCAGCACACCGGTGAAGCCCTCTTCGACCACCTGGACGACTCCCTTGGTCAGCACCGCGAACAGCGCCAGCGAGGAACCCGCCACCACTGCCAGCAGCACCGCCGCTTGCGGACGACCGGCATACACCCTCGCCGCCAGCACACACAACAGCAACGCCGGGCCCATCACCACCGCGACGATGATCCAGGTGTGCAGCGGCGCGCGTTGGTGCCCGGCCCTCGGGTCGCCGACGATGAGGACCACCGCCAACGCGCCGGCCAGCACGACCGCCCACATCCACTCCCAGCGGGTGATCCGGTGATGGGCAAGCCGGGCGTAGATCGGCAGGGCGAACAGCAGCGCGGTGACCTGAAGCGCGGTCACCAGCATCACCGACGCCAGGGACAGCGCCAGCGCCTGCAGGCTGTAATTGAGCACGGCCGCCATCCCACCCAACCACCACCGGGTGTCGCGCAACGACAGGCCGAACAGCGTCAGGTGGCCGACCTGTTTGTCGGTGATCTCCTGGGCGGAACGCTGACGGACCACGTCGCCGATCGCGGATGCCAGCGCCGCGCACAGCGCGATCAGCACGGCGATCTCAACCTTGGACATCGACGACCCTCTCGACTTCGCAGCTCGCCCACCAGCGTTCCCCCGGCGGCTGGATGTCCACCTGCTGTTAGCTGGCAGTTCATTGACAACTCTAAGGCGCCGCACATGCCCGATCGGCTCGACGCCGCTGCGCGTGTCGGTCGGCCATGCCCTGGAGACGCCAACCCTCATGCCGCCGAGTCATGTCAACGACTTCGGCCACGGTAGCGGGCCGGTGGGCCGGTGGGGTCCGCACACGCCGAACTCGACGGCGGCGGCGCTTGATTGCCCTGCCTCGCCCGCCGCGCGGGCGCCCGAATCGTTATCGAACCCCCGCTACGGCACCGCGAGCTGGCCGGCGGCCCTGATTGTGCTGGCGGGTGGCGCCGCCATCATTTCGACCTCGTCGCGGGCCAGCGCCACGGTCGCCGCCACCACCACCGCCACCGCGGCCACCAACGCGACCACCGCCACGTCACCGGTGTGCAACACCTCGTCGAGCACGGTAATGCCCAGCACCGACGCGATCACCGGCCGGGCCACGGTGATCGTCGGCAGTGAGGCGGTCAGCGCGCCGGCGCGCAGCGACGATTGCTGCAGCATCAGCCCGATCGGCAGGACCAGCAGCCACGCGTAAAACTCCGCGGTCCGCAGCATCGGCGCAAATCCCATGCCGATTGCGGCCACCACGCCCTTGGTCAGCACGGTGAACACCGCCAGCGTTGCCGCCGACGCCAGCGCCAGCAGCACCGCGGACAGCGGACCGGAAGCGATCCGCGCCCCCACCACACAGGCCAGCACGGCCGGAATCATCACCACGGCAACCACCGCCCAGGTCGACAGCGGGGCCCGCGCATGGCCGGCGGTCGGGTCGCCGGCCATCACGATGACGGCCACCCCACCGGCCAGCAACACCGCCCACATCCACTCCTTGGCGGTGCAGCGGTGGTGGGTAAGCCGGGAGTCGATCGGCAACGCGAAGAGCAGCGCCGTGGCCTGCACCGCCTGCACCAACACCACCGAACCCATCGTCAGCGCGATCGCTTGCAGGGCGAAACTGCCCAGGGCCGCGACACTGCCCAGCCACCACTGGGCGTGCCGCAATGACAGATGGAACAGCGTGAAGTGGCCGACGTCTTCGGTGGTGACCTGCTGAGCGGACCGCTGCAGGATGACGTACCCGATCCCGGCCAGCAGCGCGGCACCCAGCGCCAGCACGGTCGCGATCCCGACGTTGCCCATGCGTGACCTCCCACGGACACCCGGCAGCTGTCAAAACTCGGGTTGAGCAGTTGTTAAATTACTCGTGTTCGGATGAGCACCACAGACCAAACTTTTCGCGTGGTGGTTGCCGCGGCGGTGGTGGCGCACGGCGGGTCGGTCGGGGCGGCACGTCAGCGGCGAAGCCAACGGCACGGCCACCGGGGCGGGTGAAGGTGGCCGCACAGCTCCCGCCAAGCTGCTTCAATACTGTTGGGACCGGTGAGCAGAGCAAGCCGGTATCGGTGCCGCTGCGCGCGGCAGGTGCGCGGGAAATCGACCGCGCGAAGGGTTCCACAAGGGGTAGGTGACGAGCGCATGACGGCTGACGAGCCCGGTAGCGACGAATCGCCGGTATCGGGGCCGGTGCCGGGACCGGTGTCAGGGCCGGCGCCACGTCCGGGACCGCGTCCTGGTCCCCGACCGATGCCACGACCCCCCTTCCACCCGGTGGCGGCGCCGCCGCGCTCCGATCCGCACCAGTTCGGACGTGTCGACGATGACGGGACGGTGTGGTTGATCAGCGCGGCCGGCGAACGCGTGGTCGGATCCTGGCAGGCCGGCGACCCCGAAGCGGCGTTTGCCTATTTCGGTCGCCGATTCGATGACCTGGCCACCGAGGCCACCCTGATGGAAGAACGGCTCGCGTCCGGGACCGGCGATCCCCGCAAGATCAAAGCCAACGCCATCGCGCTGGCCGAATCGCTGTCCACGGCCTGCGTGCTGGGCGATGTGGACGCGCTCGCGGACCGGTTGGCCGACATCCGTGCGCGCGCCGAGGTCATCGTGGCCGCGGATCGCTCCAGACGCGACGAGCATCGGGCCGCCCAGACCGCCCGCAAAGAGGCGCTGGCCGCCGAGGCCGAGGACCTGGCCGCCAACTCGACGCACTGGAAGATGGCCGGCGACCGGCTGCGGGCCATCCTCGACGAATGGAAGACGATCGGCGGCCTGGACCGCAAGGTCGACGACGCCCTGTGGAAGCGCTACTCGGCGGCCCGGGACACCTTCAACCGGCGGCGAGGATCTCACTTCGCCGAACTGGACCGGGAGCGATCGGGCATCCGGCAGTCCAAGGAGCGGCTCTGCGCGCGGGCCGAAGAGCTGTCCGGATCGACCGATTGGGCGGCCACCAGCGCGGAATTCCGCAAGCTGCTCACCGAATGGAAAGCGGCCGGTCGGGCGAGCAAGGATGTCGACGACGCGCTGTGGCGCCGGTTCAAAGCCGCGCAGGACGCCTTCTTCACCGCGCGCAATGCCGCCACCGCGGAAAAGGACGCGGAGTTGCGGGCCAATGCCGCGGCCAAGGAGGAGCTGCTGGCCGAAGCGGAGAAGCTCGACACCAGCAATCACGACGCCGCCAGGGCGGCGCTGCGCTCGATCGCCGAGAAGTGGGAGGCGATCGGCAGGGTTCCGCGGGAGCGGTCCGCCGAGCTGGAGCGGCGGTTGCGCGCGGTCGAGAAGAAAGTGCGCGACGCCTGCGAATCCGATTGGGCCGACCCGCAGGCCCAAGCCCGTGCCGAGCAATTTCGCATCCGGGCCGAACAGTTCGAGCGGCAAGCCGCAAAGGCCACCGCCGCCGGCCGCACCAAGGAGGCCGAAGAGGCCAGGGCCAGCGCCGAGCAGTGGCGGCAGTGGGCTGAGGCGGCCGCCGACGCGCTGACCCGCCGACCCTAACGGTCGTCGGTGCTCGCGGCGCCGCCCGGTTCGGGGTTGTGGGGTTCGTCGGGACTGTCCAGGGTGTCCAACAGCGTCTTGGGCTGTCGCTGGGCGGCGACGCGGCGACGCTGCTCCTCAGCGGCGAGCTGGACGAGGGTGCGCTGCCACACCACCCGGGCCCAGTGAAAGGTCAACACGATCACGGTGATCCACGAGACGAAGAGCCCGACCCCGGGACCGGGATGACCCGCGGCCACCGTCTGACGTGACCAGACGGCCAACAGCCCGGTGCCGCCGGCCAGCGCCGAACCCGTCAACGCCACCCAGGCCAGTGCCCAACGCCGGGTCATCAGCGCCAGCATCGAAAAGCCCACGCCGAACACCAGCGCCAACCAGGTGAAGACCCGCGAGGGTAGGGCCACCGCGGCCGCGCCGGCGCCGTTGCTGCCGAACAGCACGTCCCAGCCCCGCACGGTGCCGGTGTGCGGCAGGATGAACGATCCCAGCAGCACGCAAACCAGCACCGCCACCACCAAAGCCCTGGCGCCGGGATCGATCTCACGGGCGACGCGGCGCTCCGCGGCCTCGATTTCCGACCGATAGGCTTCGAAATCCGCCACGATGTGCTCTCCGTTCACTGACCGCATCCGGCGGGGCATCCGACGGCGTGCGCAGCGCCGACGGGCCGTCCGATGCCCGGCATTCCCAAGCCGACACCGCGCTGCCCGGCACGGTATGCGTCCCCGGCGCGGGTGCGGCGGTGGGTCAGCACGCCGGCGTCGGCGATCAGATGGTGCGGCGCGGCGCCGGTGACCGCCGTGGTGATGACGTCACCGGGACGCACCCGCTGTTCGCCGGCCGTGAAGTGCACCAGGCGACCGTCGCGCGCCCGCCCGCTCATTCGCGCGGTGGCGGTGTCCTTGCGTCCCTCGCCGGTGGCCACCAGCACCTCGACGGTGTGCCCGACCAGGGCGCGGTTGGCCTCCAGGGAGATTCGTTCCTGCAGCGCGACGAGGCGTTCATAGCGTTCCTGCACAACGGCTTTCGGCAGTTGTCCGTCGAATTTGGCGGCCGGTGTCCCGGGCCGTTTGGAGTATTGGAAGGTGAATGCGGCCGCGAAGCGGGCCTGCCGCACCACGTCCAGGGTGGCCTCGAAGTCCTTTTCGGTCTCCCCGGGGAAGCCCACGATCAGGTCGGTGGTGATGGCGGCGTGCGGCATGGCCGCCCGCACCCGCTTGATGATGCCGAGATAGCGCTCGGCGCGGTAGGACCGCCGCATCGCGCGCAGCACCCGGTCGGATCCGGACTGTAGCGGCATGTGCAGCGCGGGGCAGACGTTGGGCGTCTGCGCCATCGCGTCGATGACGTCGTCGGTGAACTCGGCCGGGTGCGGGGAGGTGAACCGCACCCGCTCCAGCCCGTCGATGCGTCCGCAGGCCCGCAGCAGCTCGGCGAAAGCGCCCCGGTTGCGGGGCAATTCGGGGTCGGCGAAGGAGACCCCGTAGGAGTTGACGTTTTGGCCCAGCAGGGTGACTTCGAGCACACCGGCATCCACCAGTGACCGGACCTCGGCCAGGATGTCGGCCGGAGCACGATCGACCTCTTTGCCCCGCAACGACGGAACGATGCAGAAGGTGCAGCTGTTGTTACAGCCCACGGAGATGGAAACCCAAGCGGCATAAGCAGATTCGCGTGCGCTGGGCAGCGACGACGGAAACTGCTGCAGCGCTTCGGCGATTTCGATCTGGGCAACCTTGTTGTGCCGGGCCCGCTCCAGCAACGTGGGCAGCGACCCGATGTTGTGGGTGCCGAAGACGACGTCGACCCACGGCGCCCTGCGCAGCACGGCGTCGCGGTCCTTTTGAGCCAGGCAGCCACCGACGGCGATCTGCATGTCCGGATTGCTGCGCTTGCGGGGGGCCAAGTGGCTGAGGTTGCCGTACAGCTTGTTGTCGGCGTTCTCGCGGACCGCGCAGGTGTTGAACACCACCACATCGGCCTCGGCGCCCTCGGCCGCCCGCCGGTAGCCCGCCGCTTCCAGCAGGCCCGCCAGCCGCTCGGAGTCGTGGACGTTCATCTGGCAGCCGAAGGTGCGGACCCGATAGGTGCGCGCCGATGCCCGCCGCGCGGGCGCGGCGGCGCCGTCGCCGGTCACGCCCGCGGCCGCGGCGTCTTGCGCCACCATCGAAGTCACGGGGCCATGGTACGGCGACCGGGGGGTGCGCGGCTCATCGGAGGGGATCGCCTCCACGGGCCTTATGGTGTTTCGCGGTATGGTCTTGCTCGGCCAGGCGTTGTCCTGCTGCCCGACGGCTAGGGCGGCGGGGACGCCCTGGACACGGTGGCCGATCGTGGTGGTTTCACTGCACACCAGCTCGATGAGGTCCGCGACGCACGAGGGGTAATCGCGTCATCACCGACACTGTGGCTCGCTTGCCTCTGAAACATCGCTTATGCCACGCCCCTGCGGACACGTTTCACCATCGGCGTGCACCGCTGATTGGACCAGGCTTGTCAGAGCCGCTGTCTAGCATCTGGGACCGGGTGCTCAGCACGGACAAACGTCATGAAGGGAATCGATAATGTCGGATCGCTCAGCGATCGAATGGACAGAGGCAACTTGGAACCCGGTCACCGGATGCGACCGTGTATCGCCGGGATGCGACCACTGCTACGCAATGACGTTAGCGAAGCGGCTAAAGGCGATGGGCTCCCACAAGTATCAAACCGATGGTGACCCCAGAACCTCCGGTCCGGGATTTGGCGTCACCATCCATCCCCGGAGTCTTGACGAGCCGTTCCGGTGGCGAAGCCCCCGCAAGGTGTTCGTGAACTCGATGGCGGATCTATTTCACGCCAGGGTGGAGCTCTCGTTCATTAGGGAAGTGTTCGACGTGATGCGAGCTACACCACAGCACACTTACCAGATCTTGACCAAGCGCAGCCTGCGACTGCGTCGCCTCGCTCACAAGTTGGAGTGGCCGTCGAATGTTTGGATGGGGGTGTCGGTGGAAAATGTCGACGCCTTCCGCCGTATCGAGGACCTACGACAGGTGCCCGCAGCAGTAAGGTTCCTCTCCTGCGAGCCATTACTCGGGCCCCTGGACGGAATAAATCTAGGTTCGATTGATTGGGTTATCGCCGGAGGCGAATCGGGTCCGAATTTCCGCCCGATCGATCCACAATGGGTTCGTCATATTCGCGATGCCTGCGCTGCCGCTGATGTCCCATTCTTCTTCAAGCAATGGGGTGGTAGAACGCCAAAGGCATTTGGGCGCGAACTGGACGGACGTTGTTGGGATGAAATGCCGCTGATTGAGATTAGAAACCCGGATCCTCGGACCACCAGCCGCTTGTACGCGGATCCCATGTTGGCGACGGCACCCACAGAATCTGCCCAGCGTTCGAATCCTGGACAGCTAGTTCGTCAACGCTGAATAATCCCATCTCGCCACGGTCCTCGGACTCCTTCTGCTGTTTCGCGCTCTTGGCTTGCCGCATCATCTCTGGCTCCTTTTGAGCCGCCCGGTTGTACAGGTGACGCATGATCGCATCGCCGGCCCAGTGATCGGTCGCGAACACCATGTCAAAGATTGTGACCTTATTGTGCATCTGCATGGGAATACGATGCGAATACTTGTATCCCAGCTCATACTCCAGTTTGACGCGCATTAGATTAACCATCTCGGCACGGTAGGCAGGCGCAGTTAGATGATGGCGCCATCGCGCTGCCTGTATCCGCTTCCAATCCGCGTCTCCGTACATGCGGGTGACCTGCTCGATAAACAGTTCCGCGTTCGTGCCCTTCACGCCCCGCGCGATCATAGTGGGTGACATCAACATCCATAGTTCGGTCTTGAGGTTACGAGGGTTCTGGCGAAAGGCGGCGATCTTATTGATCGTTTCCCAATGGACTTCAGCGGCCTGTTGGTCGATGAAAGCGAATGTGGGCGCCCACCGCCAAGGGCCTAGTTCGGCGAGTGTTTCATCGATTGTTACGTTGGAATCGCCGGCTACAACGCGGTACCTACCGTCACCGGGAAAGCGGGTCCGAAGGGCGACGTCCAATTCAGAGGCAAGCGGGTTAAGCTCGCAAAACCGGAGCCGCGTGAAAGGTGGATCAGCTTTCATAGCGATAAGAGAAGAGCCATCAAATTTCTCTCCCGTGTCGCGGTCTATGTTCTCGGGCTGGCCCGCCATCAAGTCGAGGTAGATTCGTTCACGGGAAGTCTGACTAGCCCTGTTGAAGGCCGGGAGGTATCCGGCAAGTATCTCCAGTTTGTTTCGCGTCCAATATGACCATTCTCTAGCCATCGAATCCCTTTAGACGCGCCGGCGTTCCCGCTCGGCGGCCAGCTCGGCGATAACCACCTCGCACGCCAAGGTCTGGCCATACCCGCGGCGGGCCAACATCGCCACCAGCCTGCGGCTCACGCGTACGTCGTCGGTGCCGTCGCCGATCAGCGCCTCCCGCCGCAGCCTGGCCCGTACCAGCTTTTCCGCCCGCCCCCGTTCGGCACCGGCGTCGATGCCCCCGAGCACCGTGGTGATCACGTCGTCGTCGACGCCCTTGGCGTGCAGCTCGGCAGCCAACGCGCGCTTGCTCTTTCCCGCGTTCGCGCGCCTGGACTGAACCCATTGTTCGGCGAAGTCGGTGTCATCCACCAGGCCAACGGCGGCCAGCCGATCCAATACCCGGTTGCTGATGTCTTCGGGGTAGCCGCGCTTGGCCAGCTGGCCGGCTAACTCGGCGCGGGTCCGTGATCGCGCGGTGAGCAGGCGCAGGCACAGTGCCCGCGCCTGCTTTTCGCGCTCAGAAGTCGACGGGGGCGGGCAGGACACCGTCATTTGAGGGGTCATCGGTCACCACTGCACCAATGCCAAGCTTTTCCTTGATCTTCTTCTCGATCTCGTTAGCCACGTCGACGTTCTCCACCAAGAAGTTGCGGGCATTTTCCTTGCCCTGGCCGAGCTGCTCGCCCTCGTAGGTGAACCAGGCACCCGACTTGCGGATGAGGCCCTGATCCACACCCATGTCGATCAGCGAGCCCTCCCTGCTGATTCCCTTGCCGTAGAGGATGTCGAACTCGGCCTGCTTGAACGGCGGGCTGCACTTGTTCTTGACGACCTTGACCCGGGTGCGGTTGCCGACCGCGTTGGTACCGTCCTTGATTGTCTCGACCCGCCGCACGTCCATGCGCACCGACGCGTAGAACTTCAACGCCTTTCCGCCCGTTGTCGTCTCGGGCGAATTGTGCACCATGACACCGTCGGCGAAATAGTTGTGCGAGTCCTCGACTTCGATATCGAAGCGACTCATGATGGGGTAATCAGTCTTTGATTCAATTTCGGTGACACGTGCCGGCATCAGCTCCATAGTTGGTTCGACGAACTGTGGCGTCACTATGCTGCGGCCACGGAACCGCGGCAACAACTTGTACTCCATGCATGGCGCAATATACGGAGCCACTAGTTCCTGAAACTTCGCGGTGGCCGCAGTAGAGAACACCAACACCGCCTTGGCGGCCGCACCAGCCTTCCGCAGTCGTACATCCAGGCCGTAAGTGTCGTGCAGATAGTCACGAAGGCGCGCTTGCGAACCCTCGCTCATCGCCTCAACGCAGATCTCGATTCGCCCGCTTCCGCCTTGTGTGCGCTGCTGCAGGCCCTTAGAGCGGAGGCTAAACGAACCGTCGTCCATGTACCAGATCGCTAGCGACAATGGGGTGAGCCCCTTGAGGTACTCCTCGGAGAGGAACTTCTTTCCATCACCCAAATACACCGCGCTTCGCAACTCGTGAAGTTCCGCAAGCGGGGAAAAGTCAACAAACACTGCGCCCTTGCTATTAACAGTGCGACTGTGTGGGATGTTCTCCAGCAGCGAGACTTTCCAATCAAGATATGCCGATTGCTGGGCTCCGTGTCCTATACGGAGCCGCGCGCTCTCGGAATCCTGTCGAACTGGCGGGGATAGGCATCCATCACCCATCAACGAACCCAACACGACTTCCCACTGCTGATCACTGAGCAGGCATGGCTGTGCCATCATCACTCGATCGCCGACACGTATGTCTTCAGCTTCGCGCCAGCCAGCAGGGGTTCGGATGAGATGGTTGCGAGTCATCGCCAAGCTGGCGTGCCCACGCCCCGTCCCGCTTCCCGCTCGATCGACCTTGAAGTGCAGAAACTCTTCCGTTCTTCCGTTGTTAAACCAATTGGTTACCCTGCGCGGCACAATTTTCCCGGACTCGAAGTCGTATGACATGACCTCGACGTCCATCTTCTGGTTCACAATCTTGCCGAGCTTCTCAATCGATCCGTCGGCCAGCGTGACATTGGTGTACCAGGATCCGCACCCGAACATCACTCCGATCTTGTCCCGGAGCTGGTTGATGAAGATCGCCGTAGTGCCCGAATTATTCAGTGCGCCAGTCATTTTCCGCAACGCCTGGCTCATCAGCCGGGCTTGCAGCCCGACATGGCTGTCGCCCATCTCACCTTCGAGTTCCGCGCGCGGCACCAGCGCCGCCACCGAGTCGATGACCACGATGTCCAGCGCTCCCGAGCGGATCAGCATGTCGGCGATCTCGAGTGCCTGTTCCCCGGTGTCCGGCTGGCTGACCAGCAGGGAATCGGTGTCGACACCGAGCTTCTTGGCATACTCCGGATCCAGCGCGTGTTCGGCGTCGATGAACGCCGCGACACCACCGGCGGCTTGGGCGTTAGCCACCGCGTGCAGGGCCACGGTGGTTTTACCCGAGGACTCCGGGCCGTATATCTCCACCACGCGGCCACGCGGCAGGCCGCCGATGCCCAGGGCAACGTCGAGTGCGATGGATCCAGTCGGAATGACCGAGATCGGCTGACGCGCCTCGTCACCGAGGCGCATCACCGAACCTTTGCCGTAACTCTTCTCGATCTGGGCCACTGCCAGCTCGAGCGCTTTCTCCCGGTCGGGGGTTTGCGTCATGGTGCCTCTCCTGTGGTCGGTGTTCGATTGACCGGTATCGGTCGGTTGGCCGTGACACTAGAGAAGGCCACCGACAAGTCGACTGCTCCGAATGATCACCACAGTAGCCGAACACCTGTTCGATTCAAGTGTGACACGCCGGGTGTGGCAATATCGGCTACCGAAACCGGCAATGAACATCTCCGCGGCGCTGTCCGAAGTCTGCTCTTATGGCGGGTTCTTCGCGCTGACGGTGGGCGGGGACCCGGCGGGATGGCATCCGGTCGATCGGTCCTACGCTAACGGCCGCGCCGATCTGGTCGAGGCCACCGCCCAGCGCTACCACACCACCCAGTTGCGGGTCGGCGCCTCCCTGGTGCACCTCGGCCAGCCGCCCGGCTGTGGTCACCGGAGCAACCTCACCACCGATCGCGGGGAACGTCGAAGTCGGCGCATAAAGCCCGCCAGACATCGCGGGGGTCAACACCGTCCTCGATGGCCTGGGCAGGGGTACGACCGTCGAAGCCGGTCAGCACGTGATCGAGCAGCACCGATGAGCCATAAGCCGCCCCGAAGTGCAGGACGACCCGCTCGTGGAACTCCGTCAGCCGCACGCCAGCCAACATACCCAGCGAGCTACCCCGTCAACGCGAGCGCATCGTGGCAGACCCGCACCGGATCGGCCACCCCGGCGATGCTGGCGGCCGCCCGCCGCGCGGCCTCCCGGAACCCCGGCGACGACAACACCTCGCCGACCGCCGCCACCAGCGCGTCGGCGGTCAACGGCCGGACCAGCCGCGCGCTGCCCTGACGCACCACCCGGTTGGCCATCTCCCACTGGTCCCCGCCGCCGGGCACCACCACCAGCGGCACCCCGGCCAGCAGCGTCTTGGCCACCATGCCGTGGCCACCACCGCAAATCACCAGGTCGG
This sequence comes from Mycobacterium shinjukuense, assembly GCF_010730055.1. Classification (NCBI taxonomy): domain Bacteria; kingdom Bacillati; phylum Actinomycetota; class Actinomycetes; order Mycobacteriales; family Mycobacteriaceae; genus Mycobacterium; species Mycobacterium shinjukuense. The sequence goes on from NZ_AP022575.1 coordinate 2,311,049, forward strand.
CATGCCTGAGCAGCTCGGCCTGGCTGCCCAGCCCGGCCACCGCCCAGGGCGGCACCGTCAAATCCGCTCCGCCCAGCCGCGACACCACCAGCCGCGATCCCGGGGGCAACGTGTCTCCCGGCCGCAAGCACTGCAGCGCGACCTCGGCCAATCCGGCGGTCCCGGTCAATGCGGTGGACGGCGCCACGACCACCACCGGTCCGCAACCGGCGGGGACCGGCAGCACCCGATCGGTCGGCTCGAAGTGCAGCGGGCCCACCACGACGGCCTCGACCGGCCAGTCCGGGCGGGGAACCTCCAGCGCCGGCAGCGTGGCGATCAGCCGCCGCAGCGGCCCGGGATCGCGGGCCGGCAGCCCGATCTCGACCCGGGCGGCCGCGCGCTGCCGCAGGCCGGCACGCCAGGACCGCCCCGTCAGCGCCCGCATGGTGGCATCGCGCAGCCGGCCGGCGATCCCGGTGCCCGGGGCCAGCCCACTGCCGATCGGCGGCAGCCATTTCGACGGCAGGTACAGCGGATGCGGGTTGAGTTCGATCCACGGGATACCCAGCAGTTCGGCGGCCATGCCGCCGCACGCCGTGATGACGTCGGACACCACCAGATCCGGCGTCAACTCGCGCAGCGCCGGGATGTTGAGCACGGCCATCCGCGCCGCCCGCCGGTGGATCCTGGCCCCGGCGTCCAAGTCCTCGTCGGTGGCCACCAGCCCGTCCAGTTCGACGGCGTCGATGCCGGCCGCGCGGGCGGCGTGCAGCCACTCGACCCCGGTGAACAGGGTCGGCCTGTCGCCCGCTTCGCAGAAGCGCTGGCACAGCGCTATGGCGGGAAACGAGTGCCCCGGATCCGGCCCGGCAACCACGGCAACGCGCATCGGCCTTACCCTGCCACACCGCCCGGCCGTAGGCTGGCAGCCATGGCCGAGCTGACCGAGACATCGCCGGAAACCCCCGAAACCACCGACAACATTCACACCGTCAAAGGATTCCTCAACGCCCTGCAGGACGAAGACTTCGACACCGTCGACGCCGCACTGAGCGACGACCTGGTCTACCAGAACGTCGGGTTTTCCACCATCCGCGGCGGCCGCCGCACGGCGAAGCTGTTGCGCCGGATGCAAGGCCGCATCGGCTTCGAGGTCAAGATCCACCGCATCGGCGCCGACGGCGCCGCGGTGCTCACCGAACGCACCGACGCGCTGATCGTCGGTCCGCTGCGGGTGCAGTTCTGGGTCTGCGGCGTGTTCGAGGTGCGCGACGGGCGAATCACCTTGTGGCGGGACTACTTCGACGTCTACGACATGCTCAAGGGGTCCCTGCGCGGTCTGGCCGGGCTGCTGATCCCGTCACTGAAGGCGACGCTGCAATGAGCGGCGACGCCAGCGGCACCAAGCCAAACCCGCTGCAGTACATCCGCTATTGCTACGGCGGGCGGCTACCCGACTCGATGCGCGACTGGGTGCGCAACGACCTGGCCGGCAAGGGCGCGGCCGCCCGGATGATGATCCGCGTCGCGGTTCCGGCCGTGCTGGTGCTGGCCCCGTTCTGGCTGATCCCGACGACGCTGGACGTCCACCTGAGCATGACGCTGCCGATCCTCATCCCGTTCGTGTATTTCTCGCACGCGCTCAACAAGATCTGGCGCCGGCACATGCTGCGCGTGCACAACCTCGACCCCGGCCTCGTCGACGAACGCGCCCGCCAACGCGACGCCCATGTCCACCGGGCGTATATCGAACGCTACGGGCCACGGCCGGACTAGTGGCCCGGCAGCCCGCCGAGCTCGTCGAACGCTTGCGCCCAACCCATCAACCGATCGGTGGCGTCGGCCAGCTCTTCGCGGTAGCGCTGCTGCGTCCGGCCGGCCCCGGTCTCACCGTTCGCTGACGAGACCAATTGCGCTGCGGCGGTGACCATTCCGTTGTACTGACGGACACCTGCGCCCAGCTGCGCGGTGAAGGCGTTGATGGTGGGCACCAGATACGGCCGGGAACTCGCGGAATCGTGCGCGGCCCGCTCCATCGAGACCACCTCGGCGGCGGTGGCCGCCATCGCGGCCGAAGTCTGGTGGGCCGCGGCCGCCAAGTCCCCGATCTCGGCGGCCGGCAACATCGCGCCGCGCTCGATCACGCCCAACAGCGAGAAGAAGCCGCGTTCGGAGGCGCCCAGCGCGGACATCGCGGGTCGCGCGGCCGAGCCAGGTGGGGGCAGCCGGCGGGTGATGGCCGGCCGCTGCGCCGGCAGCGGCTCCGACCGCAGCCAGAAGTAGCGAAAGAACAACAACGTCGCGGGAATGGCCTGCACAACCGCGATCGCCCCGGTGATCTGCAGCAGCAACACAAACCAGCCCCAGGCCGCCAGCACCGCCGTCAGCGCCGCCCAAAACAGGCACCCGGCGCTGAAGATCACGGCCCACCGCAGCGCGCGGCGGCGACGACGAAGCAACCGCGCCCGCGGATCGGTCGCGGCGCTGATCTTGCTGGCGATGAGGTCGGATAACTCGGCGACGGCGTCGAATCCGCGCTGCAGCAACACCCGCGGGCGCTGCGTCGACCTCACCGCCATCGGAAACCGTCTACTGCTGGCCGAACGGCTGCTCGGCGATCGTGCCGCGGGTGTCGGTGGCCGGGGTCGGAGGGGCCGGGGCGGGGGTACCGCCAGCCGGCAAGGCTTCCCCGCGCATCGACGCGCGGATCTGCTCCAGCCGTGAGTGACCGGCCATCTGGATGCCGGCCTGCTGGACTTCCAACATGCGGCCCTGCACCGAGCTCTGCGCGAGTTCGGCCGCACCGAGCGCGTTGGCGTACCGGCGTTCGATCTTTTCGCGCACCTCGTCGAGGCTCGGGGTGGTGCCCGGTGCGGCGAGCTCACTCATCGACCGCAGCGAGGCGCTCACCTGCTCCTGCATCTTGGCCTGTTCGAGCTGGCTGAGCAGCTTGGTGCGCTCGGCGATTTTCTGCTGCAGCACCATCGAGTTCTGCTCGACGGCCTTTTTGGCCTGAGCCGCCGCGGCGAGCGCCTGGTCGTGCAGCGCCTTGAGGTCTTCGACGCTCTGCTCGGCCGTCACCAGCTGGGCGGCGAACGCCTCGGCGGCGTTGGTGTACTCGGTCGCCTTGGCGGCATCCCCGGCGGCGGTGGCCTGGTCCGCCAACGTCAGCGCCTGACGCACGTTGACCTGGAGCTTCTCGATGTCGGCCAGCTGGCGGTTGAGCCGCATCTCCAGTTGGCGCTGGTTGCCGATCACCTGTGCCGCCTGTTGAGTCAGCGCCTGGTGGGTGCGCTGGGCTTCCTCGATGGCCTGCTGGATCTGCACCTTGGGGTCGGCGTACTCGTCGATCTTGGAACTGAACAGCGCCATCAGGTACTTCCACGCTTTGACGAACGGATTGGCCATCAGTTAGCTCCGCCTTCGCTTTGTTGTGTGCCGGATGGGCCCCGGATGTGCCCGGCGCTACCCTGCCGCTCAATTTAACGGTTCAGCGCGGATCGCCCCACCCAAGGTGGCGCACTTGTGGTCGACTCGCGAGGCGAGGGCACTCAGGCCACCGCCAACGACACGACCGGGGGTATGACGATCTTGGTGCTGGCGTCGATCGTGGTGGCGGTGTGGGCCGCGCGTTCTTCGCGCGCCATCCGTTCGCCGGCATCCAGCAGCACCTCCGACAACGGCACCCGCAGCGCGTCGCAAATCGCGTTGAGCAGCTCGCTCGAGGGCTCCTTGCGGCCGCGCTCGACCTCCGACAGGTACCCGAGGCTCACTCGTGCCGCATCGGACACCTCGCGTAATGTTCGGCCCTGCGACGTGCGGGCCCCGCGCAGCACCTCGCCAATGACCTCGCGCACCAATGACGCCATGGTGGTCTCCTTCGTCCGGTCCCGCTTGGTCGACACCACACCGGCAGCGCAGCAAGCAGTTGTCATCAGGTGAACGCCGGTGCCGGTGGCGTTGGTTCCCGGTGGACCTACGATCCGCGGTTCAGCCGGCCCATCTCCCGGCCCATCTCCCTGATGGTGGACGCGACATAGTCGACGCCGGTGACCACGGTGAGCACGATCGCCGCGGCCATCACGATCTGCGCCCCCACGTGCAGCGGACCAGACAGCGGCAAGACGAACAACCCGATCGCCACCGCCTGCACCACGGTTTTGAGTTTGCCGCCCCAGCTGGCCGGAATGACGCCGCGACGAATCACGGCCAAGCGCAACACCGTCACCCCGAACTCGCGGGTCATGATGACGACCGTCACCCACCATGGCAGGTCGCCCAGCATCGACAACCCGATCAGCGCCGAGCCGATCAGGGTCTTGTCCGCAATCGGATCGATAAACGCACCGAATTCGGTTGCCATTCCGTAGTTGCGGGCCAACAGGCCGTCGAATCGATCGGTAATGCAGGCGACCGCGAATATCGCCCAGGCCACCACGCGGGCGGTCGAGTGGTGGCCGCCCCCATAGAACAAGGCAAACAAGAAAATTGGGACCAGCGCGAGACGCACGAGGGTGAGGATATTGGCGAGGTTGGCGATACTGGCGCGCCCTGGCATCTGATCGGTTTGAGGCTGCCCCGACACGGCAAACAGAATAACGGCTGACCAGCTCGACTGGCTCTCGATGTCGATACTGTTTCAGACGTGACCCAAAGTCCACGGGATTGCCGGCCGGTGGTACGGCGCGCGCGAACCTCCGATGTGCCCGCGATCAAACAACTCGTCGACACCTATGCGGGAAAAATCTTGCTGGAAAAGAATCTGGTGACCCTCTATGAAGCGGTTCAGGAATTCTGGGTGGCCGAACACGAGGGCAATGTGGTCGGTTGCGGGGCGCTGCACGTGTTGTGGTCCGACCTCGGCGAAATCCGTACCGTCGCGGTGGACCCGGCGATGACCGGCCGCGGTATCGGACACGCGATCGTCGACCGGCTTCTGCAGGTCGCCCGGGACCTGCAGCTGCGGCGCGTGTTCGTGTTGACCTTCGAGACCGAGTTCTTCGGAAAGCACGGGTTCACCGAGATCGAGGGCACACCGGTGACCGCGGAGGTGTTCGACGAGATGTGCCGGTCCTACGACATCGGGGTCGCCGAATTCCTGGACCTGAGCTATGTCAAGCCCAACATCCTGGGCAACTCCCGGATGCTGCTGGTGCTGTAGTGCGCCGAGCAGACGCAAAATCCCCAAACCGTGCGGTTTTGGGGGATTTTGCGTCTGCTCGCCGGGCTACTCGCCGCCGTCTGGCCCAACACAAAGGCCCCGGATCGCGGCCAGCGTCGCCGCCAACTCGTCGGGCTTGACGAGCACCTCGCGGGCCTTGGAGCCTTCGCTGGGCCCGACGATGCCGCGGGTCTCCATCAGATCCATCAGCCGGCCGGCCTTGGCGAAGCCCACCCGCAGCTTGCGCTGCAGCATCGAGGTGGAGCCGAACTGGCTGGACACCACCAGCTCCACGGCCTGCAGGAAGACATCCATGTCGTCGCCGATGTCGGGGTCGACATCGGCGCGCTCGCCGGTGGGTTTTGCGGTGGTGACGCCCTCGGTGTATTCGGGCTCGGCTTGTTCCTTACAGGCGGTGACGACGGCGTGGATCTCGTCATCGGAGACGTAGGCGCCCTGCAGCCGGAGGGGTTTGCTGGCACCCATCGGCAGGAACAGGCCGTCGCCCATGCCGATCAGCTTTTCGGCGCCCGCCTGATCCAGGATCACCCGGCTGTCGGTGAGCGAGGAGGTCGCAAACGCCAGCCGGGACGGCACGTTGGTCTTGATCAGCCCGGTGACCACGTCCACCGACGGGCGCTGGGTGGCCAGCACCAGGTGGATGCCGGCGGCTCGGGCCTTCTGGGTGATCCGCACGATGGCGTCCTCGACGTCGCGCGGCGCGGTCATCATCAGGTCGGCCAGCTCGTCGACGATCGCCACCACGTACGGGTAGGTTTGGTACACCCGCTGGCTGCCCAGCGGCGCGGTGATGGCGCCGGATCTGACCTTGTCGTTGAAGTCGTCGATGTGCCGCACCCGGGACGCCTGCATGTCCTGGTAGCGCTGCTCCATCTCGTCCACCAGCCAGGCCAGCGCGGCCGCCGCCTTTTTCGGCTGGGTGATGATCGGCGTGATCAGATGCGGAATGCCTTCATACGGCGTCAGTTCCACCATCTTCGGGTCGATCAGGATCATCCTGACCTCTTCCGGGGTGGCCCGGGTCAGCAGCGACACCAGCATGGAGTTGACGAAGCTGGACTTGCCGGACCCGGTGGACCCGGCGACCAACAGGTGCGGCATCTTGGCCAGATTCGCCGAGATGAAGTCGCCTTCGATGTCCTTGCCCAGCCCGATCACCAGCGGATGGTGGTCGCGGCGGGTCGACGGCGCGGTGAGCACGTCGGCCAGCCGCACCATTTCCCGATCGGTGTTGGGCACCTCGATGCCGACCGCGGACTTGCCCGGGATCGGGGCCAGCATGCGCACGCTTTCGGTGGCCACCGCGTAGGCGATGTTGCGCTGCAGCGCGGTGATCTTCTCCACCTTGACCCCGGGCCCCAGCTCGACCTCGTACCGGGTGACGGTGGGCCCGCGGGTGCAACCGGTGACCGCCGCGTCGACCTTGAACTGGGTCAGCACCTCTGCGATGGCGCCGGCCATGTGGTTGTTGGCGGCACTGCGCTTCTTGGGCGGATCGCCGGCGATCAGCAGATCTAGCGACGGCAGCGTGTAGGGACCTTCGACGACCCGGTCCAGTGCTTGGGTGTCGTGTTGTCGGGACCCACGCCGGCGAGTCCGCGCCACGGCGGGTTCCGGGGTCGTCGGGAGACCGTCCCCGTGCTGCGGTGGGTTGGCCGACGGCCAGGCCGGTGGCTGGTCGTCACGCGCCATGTCGTCGTACCCGTCGGAGAAGTCGTCCGGGGCCACCTCGACCGTGTCGGCGTCGTCGCCGGCGAAATCGCGGTCCTGGTAGTCGTCGGTGTAGTCGTGCTGGAACATCCGGGTGCCGAACATGCCGCGCACCGCGTCGGGCACCTCGCGCAAGGTGATACCGGTCAGCAGCAGCAGCCCGAACAGCGCACCGATGAACAGCAGCGGCGCCGCGATCCAGGCGGTCAGACCGTCCGACAGCGGCCCCCCGATGGCGAAACCGACGAACCCCGCCGCGCGCCGACGCAGCTCGGGGGCCTCGGGGGAACCCGCCCACAGGTGGCACAGGCCGAGAAAGGACAGCGCGATCAGGCTGGCGCCGAGGATCAGCCTGGGCCGCGTGTCGGGGTTGGGCGGGGTGCGCATCAACACCACCGCCACGCCGGTGGCGACCAGCGGCGCCACGATGACGGCCGATCCGATGAACGTCCGTAGCACCGCGTCGACCCACGCGCCGACCGGCCGGGCGGCGTCGAACCACGAGCTCGCGGCGACCACCACGGCAAGACCCAGCAGCACCAGCGCGAGTCCGTCGCGGCGATGTCCGGGGTCGATGTCGCGGGCTCGGCCGATCGAGCGGGCCGCGCCGCCGGTGCCCTTGGCCGCCATCATCCAGGTCGCGCGTACCACCCGCCCGCAGGTCAGTCCGGCCGAGACCAGCACGGACCGATGTCGCCGCCGGGCGGGCCGACCAACCCGGCCGACGGGCTGGGTCGCACGCCTTCGGGGCGCACCTGCCCGCCCACCTCGGGCCGCGGCCCGCGACGTGGCCTTTGACCTGCTCGTTCGGGCCGCGGAGCGGGCGGCGGTCTTACTAGCCATGCCCGCAAGCCTAGTCGCAAACACACCATCTGCACCACCCGCCACACTGGTAACGTCAGTGTCTACCCGGTGTGCTCACCCGGGTACCGAAAGGCCTGGGTAGGGTGACACATTGGTGACAACGGTCGTGCCGCGTCACGCCATAATCCGTTCCCAGGAGGCCCCGCCATGCCTGTCGTCGTCGCCACGCTGACCGCCAAACCCGAATCGGTGGACGCCGTCCGCGACGTCCGCGCCACCACGGTCGCGGAGGTCCAGGACGAGCCCGGCCGCCAGCGGAACGCGCCGCACCAAACGGGTGAGACGGTCGTCGTCGTCGAGCAATGGGCCGACGGCGAGGCGCAGCACGCCCACCGCACCGCCCCCCCGGTGGCCAAGACGTTCAAGGCGGCCGGCGAGCACCTGGCCAGGCAGCCCGATGTGACGATGCTGCCGGCGATGCCGGCCGGCGACGCGAGCACACGGCAGCTCCGCTGCTGATGAACCCGTCGACGCACGGCCCGCTGCACGGGCGGGTAGCCTTCATCACCGGCGCCGCGCGCGGCCAGGGCCGCGCCTACGCGGTTCGGCTGGCGGCCGATGGTGCCAACGTGATCGCGGTTGACCTGTGCGGGCAGATCGCCAGCGTGCCCTATCCGCTGGGCACCTGGGAGGACCTGCAGACCACCGCCCAGCTCGTCGAGGACACCGGCGCCCGAGTGGTGGCCCGGCGGAGCGATGTCCGCGATCGCGCGTCGCTGTCCGCCGCGTTGCAGGCCGGCCTGGAGGAGTTCGGCCGGCTCGACATCGTTATCGCCAATGCCGGTATCGCGCCGCTGCAGGCGGGTGGTGACGGCTGGTACGACGTCATCGACGTCAACCTCACCGGCGCCTACCACACGGTTGAAGTCGCGATACCGACGATGGTCGAGCAGGGCGCCGGCGGGTCGATCGTGCTGATCGGTTCGGCGGCGGGACTGGCCGGCATCGGCACCGCCGATGCCGGCTCCATCGGCTACACCGCCGCCAAGCACGGGGTGGTGGGGTTGATGCGGCTCTACGCCAAGCTGCTCGCCCAGCACAACATTCGCGTCAACTCGGTGCATCCATCCGGGGTCGACACGCCGATGTTCAACAACCCGTTCACCCAGCAGTGGCTGGCCGATCTGGTCGGAGAGCCCGGCTCGACGCCGGGTATCGGCAACGCGCCGCCGGTGCAGATCCTGCAGGCCAAAGACATCGCCGACGCCGTGGCATGGCTGGTGTCGGATCAGGCTCGTTTTATCACCGGCGTCGCCTTGCCGGTCGATGCGGGCTGGGTGACCAATCGGTAGCCGATGGCCCGAAATCCCGCTGCACAGACCGCTTTTGGCCCCATGGTGCTGGCGGCGGTGGAGCACAACGAGCCGCCCGGCCGACGGCTGGTGGACGACGACCTCGCCGATCTGTTCCTGCCCGCACCGCTGCGCTGGCTGGTCGGTGCCACCCGGCTGGCCCCGCTGCGCCGGCTACTCGTCGGGGCGTCGGAGTGGACCGGCCGCGGTCTGTGGGCAAATCTTGCCTGCCGCAAGCGTTTCATCGGCGACAAGCTCGACGAAGCGCTCGACGATATCGACGCCGTCGTCATCCTGGGCGCCGGATTGGACACCCGCGCCTACCGGTTGACCCGGCGGGTCCGCATCCCGGTGTTCGAGGTAGACCTGCCGGTCAACATCGCCCGCAAGGCCAAAACGGTTCGACGAGTGCTGGGCGAGTTGCCGCTGTCGGTCCGCTTGGTGGCGCTGGATTTCGAGCACGACGACCTGCTGACCGCCCTGGCCGAGCATGGCTATCGCACCGACTACCGCGTCTTCTTCATCTGCGAGGGCGTGACCCAATACCTCACCGAACACGCCGTACGCAGGGTCTTGGAGGGGCTGCGCGCGGCCGCGCCGGGCAGTCGCATGGTGTTCACCTACGTGCGCAGGGATTTCATCGACGGCGCCAATCGGTATGGCGCCCGGACGCTGTACCGCTCGGTAAGGCAACGACGTCAACTGTGGCACTTCGGCCTGGCGCCCGAAGAGGTGACGGGTTTTATCGCCGAATACGGTTGGCGGCTGGTGGAGCAGGCCGGACCCGACGAGCTCGTCCAGCGCTATGTCCAGCCCACCGGCCGCGCGCTCGAGGCGTCACAGATCGAATGGTCGGCCTACGCGGAAAAGACCTAGGGCCAAGCGTCACACCTCGATGACCGTCGGCACGATCATCGGCTGCCGGCGATACGTTTCGCCGACCCACTTGCCGACGGTGCGGCGCACGCCCTGGGCGATCCGGATCGGATCGGTGACGTTGGCGGCGACCAGTGATTCCAGCTCGGCCTCGACCTTGCGCACCGCGGGTTCCAACGCCTTGGGGTCCTCGGAGAAGCCGCGTGAATGCAGGTGCGGCGTGGCCACCGGGCGGCCGGTGCCGCGCTTGACCACCACGGTCACCGCGACGAAGCCCGACGACAGGATGAGCCGTTCGCCCAGGGTGATGTCGCCGACGTCGCCGGTGATCAGACCGTCGACGAACATCTTGCCGACCGGAACCGCCCCGGCGATGCTGGCCTTGCCGGCGACCAGGTCGACGCTGACACCGTTCTCGGCCAACAGGATCGACTCTTCCGGCACCCCGGTGCGGGCAGCGAGCTTGGCGTTGGCCCGCAGCATCCGCCAGGTCCCATGCACCGGCATCACGTGGCGGGGCCGCACCCCGTTGTAGAGGAACAGCAGCTCACCGGCGTAGGCGTGGCCGGAAACATGCACCCGGGCTTGGGCGTTGGTGACGACTCGGGCACCGATCTTGGCTAGAGCGTCGATGACGCCGTAGACCGCCTCCTCGTTGCCGGGGATCAGCGACGACGACAGCACGATGAGATCACCCGAGGTCAGCGTGATGCTGCGATGCTCGCCACGCGACATGCGCGACAGCGCCGACATCGGTTCCCCCTGGGTGCCGGTGGTGATCAGCACCACCTGATCGGGCGCCATCATCTCGGCCGCGCCGATGTCGATCAGGTCGGACTCGGCCACCCGCAAAAAGCCTAGCTCACGCGCGATTCCCATGTTGCGCACCATCGATCGCCCGACGAAAGACACCCGTCGACCCAGGGCCACCGCGGCGTCGATGATCTGCTGCACCCGGTCCACGTTGGAGGCGAAGCACGCCACGATCACCCGGCCCTCCGCGCCCCGGATCAGCCGGTGCAGGGTCGGGCCCACCTCGCTCTCCGACGGGCCGACGCCGGGTAGCTCGGCGTTGGTCGAGTCGCACAGCAACAGGTCCACACCGGCGTCGCCGAGCCGCGACATGCCCGGCAGGTCGGTGGGGCGGCCGTCCGATGGCAATTGGTCGAACTTGATGTCGCCCGTGTGCAGGATGGTTCCCGCGCCGGTGTACACCGCGATGGCCAACGCATCCGGCGTGGAATGGTTGACGGCGAAGTACTCACACTCGAACACACCGTGCCTGCTGCTGTGCCCCTCGCCGACCTCGACCACCACCGGTTTGATGCGGAACTCGCGGCATTTGGCGGTGACCAGCGCCAGGGTGAACCTGGAGCCGACGATCGGGATGTCCGGCCGCAGCTTGAGCAGGAACGGAATCGCCCCGATGTGGTCCTCGTGCCCGTGGGTCAGCACCAGCGCTTCGATGTCGTCGAGCCGGTCTTCGATATGGCGCAGGTCCGGCAGGATCAGGTCGACGCCGGGCTCGTCGTGCGTGGGGAACAACACTCCGCAGTCGACGATCAGCAGCCGGCCCAGGTGTTCGAAAACCGTCATGTTGCGGCCGATTTCGCCGATACCGCCGAGCGCGGTGACCCGCAACCCGCCCGTGGCCAACGGACCGGGCGGGGCGAGGTCCTCGTTCACAGGCTCGCCCTCTGGCTCACCGCAGCACCGAGGCCGCACGCATGTCGGCGGCCAACGCGTCGATCTGCTCCCGTGTCGCACCCACCTGCGGCAGCCGGGGATCGCCGACGTCGATGCCCTGCAGCCGCAGACCCGCCTTGGCCAATGTCACCCCACCCAGGCGGCTCATCGCGTTGTGCAGCGGGCCCAGCGCGACGTTGATCTTGCGCGCGGTGGCGATGTCTCCGCAACCGAAGGCGGACAACAGCTCTCGAAGCTGACCGGCCGCCAGATGACCGATCACGCTGATGAAGCCGACGGCGCCCATGGCCAGCCAGGCCAGGTTGAGCGCGTCGTCGCCGGAGTAATAGGCCAGTCCGGTGTCGGCCATGATCTGGGCGGCGCTGGGCAGGTCGGCTTTGGCGTCCTTGACCCCGACGATGTTGGGGTGCGCCGCCAACGCGCGAATGGTGTCCGGCTCGATGGGCACCCCCGACCGCCCGGGGATGTCGTAGAGCAGCATCGGCAACTCGGTCGCATCGGCGACGGCGGTGAAGTGTGCTTGCAGCCCCCGCTGTGGCGGCTTGGAGTAGTAGGGCGTGACCACCAGCAGCCCGTGCGCGCCCTCGGCCGCGCAGGCCTTGGCCAGCCGGACGCTGTGCGCGGTGTCGTAGCTGCCCGCGCCGGCGATGACGCGGGCCCGGTCGCCGACCGCGTCCAGGACGGTTCGCAGCAGCTCGATCTTCTCGTCGTCGGAGGTGGTCGGCGACTCGCCGGTGGTACCCGAGACCACCAGGCCGTCGCACCCCTGGTCCACCAGGTGGTTCGCCAGCCGCGCCGCGGCAACGGTGTCCAGGGAGCCGTCGGCGCCAAACGGTGTCACCATCGCGGTCAGCAGCGTTCCCAGGCGGGCGGGAACGTCGAATCCGACGGTGCTCACGGTGTTCAAGGTTACCTGGCGGCACCACGCTTTCTGCTACCGCCGCGAGCGCGTGTGTTTGTCCGGTGACACGCCGCGCGGACTGCACATTTGCAGGCGCGCCTGGCTCAGGCTTTCAGGCTTCGGTAGCGAAAGGACTCGTCGCGACCTCGGTGCCGTCGGCCAGCGTGGTGACCTCGAAGTCGGCGAACACCGCGGGGGCCACGCCGGCGAGCTGGCGCAGGCACTCGATGGCCAGTCGCCGGATTTCCACGTCGGCGTGCTCACTGGCCCGCATGGCGATGAAATGCCGCCAGGCCCGGTAGTTGCCGGTCACCACGATGCGGGTTTCGGTGGCGTTGGGCAGCACCGCGCGGGCGGCCTGGCGGGCCTGCTTGCGGCGCAAAACGGCGTTGGGCTGCTCGGCGAACTTGGCTTGCAGCTTGGTCAGCAGCTCGGTGTAGGTGGCGCGGGCGGAGTCGGCGGCCTCGGTCAGGATGTGGCGCAAGTCGGCGTCGTCCTCCATACCGGGCGGCACGACGACCCGCGAGTCTTTCTCGGGCACGTAGCGCTGGGACAGCTGCGAGTAGGAGAAATGGCGGTGGCGGACCAGCTCGTGGGTGCACGATCGCGAGATGCCGGTGATGTAGAACGACACGCTGGCGTGCTCGAGCACCGAGAAATGTCCGACGTCGATGATGTGCCGGATGTAGCCGGCGTTGGTCGCGGTCTTCGGATTGGGCTTGGACCAGCTCTGATAGCAGGCCCGGCCGGCGAACTCGACCAGCGCCTCTCCACCGTCGGCGTCGGTGGTCCAGGGCACGTCCGGTGGGGCCAAGAAGTCGGTCTTGGCGATCAGTTGCACGCGCAGCGGCGCGGTCTCGGCCACGGCGCTCACCTTAACGCGGGTGAACTGGCCGCAATGAGACGAGTTCGGTGTGGCAGGTCAGGACCGACGCGCGGCGCAGGCGCGGGTCCGCGGTGAGCAGGGGGATGTCGAGGTGGCTGACCAGTGCCACGTCGAGCGCGTCGTAATGCGTGAGGTTGTGCCGCAGGGTCCAGGCTCGTCGAGCATGCGCGCCGGCGGGTGGATAGCGGTCGTTGACAAGCAGGCCGCCGACGCGCAGCGCGGCAGCAGGTTGCCAAACTCGGCGTCGATCACATGTGGTGCGTGCCATCGCATCCCGGGCAGCCGTGCCCGCAACAGGTCGGCCTCCGCGGTCTTGCCGACCAAGGCCAGCACCAGCGCCGACGTCGTCGATAACGTCGTCGTTCACCGCCGGTGCACCGCCGGTCTAGAGCCAGGTCCGCGGCGCTGATATGGTTGTATGGTTTTGTTGATATGGTTCGCAGTATGAAGACCACCGTGAATCTTCCCGACGAGCTCGTCCGAGCGGCTCAGGAACTTGCGCGCCGTGAACGGACCACCTTGCGGGAGTTGATCGAAACTGGGCTGCGCGGCGTCGTCGAGCAACGCTGCGGCGACTCACGGTTCGCACTTGCCGACGCAAGCGTCGACGGCGAGGGCTTACAGCCATCGTTTCGCGGGGCGTCCTGGGAAAAGATTCGGAACACGATCTACCAAGACCCGGCATGATCGCCGTCGATACCAACATCCTGGTGTACGCACACCGGCGCGACGCCGAATTCCACGCCGTGGCGGCGCCCACCGTGAAGGCGCTCGCCGAGGGAAGACCGGCCTGGGCGATACCGTGGCCATGCCTGCACGAGTTCTTCGCGATCTGCACGCACCCAAAGATCTACAACCCGCCCAGCACCCGAAGCCAAGCGATCGCCCAAATCGATGCGTGGCTTGCTTCGCCAACGCTGTCCGTGCTGGGTGAGCCGACTGGCTATTGGGACCAACTGAAGACGATGCTCACGGCCGGCAGGATCGTCGGGTCCATGGTGCACGACGCCAGGATCGCCGCACTCTGCGCATCCCACGGTGTGCGTGAATTATGGTCGGCCGACCGGGATTTCGGACGCTTCAGTTCTACGCTGCTCGTGCGAAATCCGTTGGTCAGCTGATCGATCGGCGCGCTTGTTCCGCGTAGCGCGGCGACTCTTCTTTAAGCCCGAAGTTCCCTCCCGCTTGGCTACGAATCAATATTCCGGCCGTATTCACCAGTCGATTCGCTTCAGCTGTTCTCGCACAACCTTTTCCAGCCGCGCCGACTCGTCGAATGCCGCCCTGAGCTGCGTCGTTAGCCGCGCAATCTTCCGATCTGCGGGCTCTTCGTCGTCCTTGACATCAGGTGCACCCACATATCTCCCTGGTGTTAGCGCATAATCCTCTGCCTTGATATCCGTCAGCGTGACTGACCTACAAAAGCCCGTAACATCCTCATAGGTCAGGCCCTTCACAGCAGCCGACGTTGATCCGCGCCACGCATGGTAGGTCTCGCCGATGCGCAGGATCTCTTCGGTGGACAGCGCCCGCTCGGCCCGGTCAACCATGTAGCCGAATTCGCGTGCATCGACAAACAACACCTGCCCGGATCGGTCAACCGACCCCTGCGCGCCTGCCGTCTTGTCTTTGGCGAAGAACCATAGACACACCGGAATTCCGGTGCTACGGAATAGCTGAGTAGGAAGTGCAACCATGCACGAAACTAGATCTGCTTCAACGATCTTGGCACGAATGTCACTCTCTCCGTTGGAGTTCGAGGACATCGAACCGTTTGCCATCACCACCCCAGCCTGGCCTCCGGGCGCCAATTTGGACAAGATGTGCTGGATCCACGCATAGTTTGCGTTGTTGGCCGGCGGGATACCGAAGCGCCAACGTGGGTCCACTTCGTTGCGGGCCCAGTCCTTGATGTTGAACGGAGGATTGGCCATCACGTAGTCCATCGGCACGTTCGGGTGCTGGTCGCAGATGAACGTGTCAGCCCACCGCGGGCCAAGCCCTGTGTTGTCGATCCCATGGATGGCAAGGTTCATCTTTGCCATCCGCCAGGTCTGTTCGACGCTTTCCTGGCCGTAGATCGAAATGTGGTTGGGGTCGCCATTGTGCTCATCAATGAACTTCTCGGTCTGCACGAACATGCCGCCGGATCCACAGCACGGGTCATACACCCGACCTCGGGCCGGCGCCAGTACCTCGACGATCACCTTGACCACACTTGGCGGCGTAAAGAACTCCCCACCCCGCTTTCCTTCCGCATGAGCGAAATTGGCGAGGAAGTACTCGTACACCTCACCCATCAGATCCCGTGCGCGGTGCTCACCCTGCCGGCAAAAGCGCGCGCCGCTGAACAGGTCGATCAGCTCGCCCAGCCGGCGCTGGTCGATGTTGTCTTTGTGGTAGATCCGCGGCAGCGTGCCAGCCAGTGTCGGGTTGGCCGCCATCACCGCGTCCATCGCTTCGTCGATGAGCTGACCGATGTTCTTCGCCGGCTCATCACCGACCGCCGGCTTGCCGTTCGCATTCTGCGCCAAGTACTTCCAGCGAGCGTTAGGTGGAACCACGAACGCACCGTGTCCAAAGCATTCCTCAGGGTCGTCGACCGGATCTTCGATCTGAGACTCGCCCGGGCTGTTGGCCGCCATTTCCGCACGGATCGCTGCACGCCGTTCGTCGTAGGCGTCGGAAACGTACTTGAGGAACACCAGGCCGAGGACCACGTCCTTGTATTGGCTGGCCGACAGCGACCCACGCAGCTTGTCGGCGGCCTTCCACAGAGTATCCTTGAGCTCCTTCCTCGTCGACGGGGCCTGCGGCCCCCGCTTCTTCCTCGGCGACATCCCCGGATCCTTCCTATCGGTGCCCCGCGCGATGCCCGACATGGCGGGTTTCGCGTCGAGCATCAAGGCCCAGCGGCGACCCCGTGGGCCAACGCCTTCTCGAGGTCGCATGCCGTGGCTCGTCGGCTCACCTCGCACTCGCCCTGCAGCTGCGAGCCGTTGGGCTTCATCACACACCATCACCGGCATGCTCCATCGCTACCGTTCGAGTCCAGCGGCAGCCAGCTCGTTGATCACTGCCGCCAGCACATTGGGCGACGGACTCGGCCATATCGCCCGACCCGCCGATGCGTGCCTGCGAGAAAACGATCGCGGGCGACTCATGCCGTTCCTGGGGGCACCACCCATTCCACGGGTTGCCGTGTGATGCCAGCGATGCGTTCGAAGTCTTGATCGTAGTGCATGACCGATATGCCGTGATGCTCGGCGACCGCCGCGATAATCAAGTCCGGGATCTTGACCGAGCGATGAAATCCCTTGTCGGTCAATGCTTCTTGGATCTCCCATGCGCGATCCCACACCGCGTCGGGGGTGTTGACGTATTCGAGCGCGTCACGCCGGTAGGTGCCCAGTGTTCGATGGTCCTCGCGGGAGCGCGCCGAGACTCCGAACTCGAGATCGGTAATGCCACACCGGGCCAGTAGACCGCGTTCCATCAACGGTTCCAAGCGATGTCGGACCGCGGGGATGTGAGCGCGGTACACCGCTGATTTGTCGAGCAAAAAGCGAGTGGTCATGCCGTGTTCGCTGGGTGGCCGTCTCGCCACATTGTGTCGACCAGGGCTTCGTCCTCGATTCCGGTTGCGTTCTCGGCCATCCGGTTCATGAGCGAGCGGGCGGCGCTGGCTCGCAGCGCGGCCCTTAGGGCGGCATGCACGGTGTCTTTCTTTGTCGTGGTACCGAGTTCCTTGGCGGCCCGAGCAAGCAGGTCGTCATCGATGTCGATCATGGTTCGAGTCACACCTAGAGAGCATACCAAGAACACATATCATTAATGCATATATCGGATGTGTCCGCGGGGACTCAGGCGCACGCCGGTCGGATGTCGGTGTGGGTGAAGTCATCACCGCGAAAGAGCAGCGGCTCCCCGGTGACCTGGGCCAGGGCGTAGCTGTAGGTATCGCCGAGGTTGAGACGGGCCGGATGGCCGCTGCCACGGCCGTAGTCGCGAAACGCCTGCGCGGCCACGCGGGCCTGGTCGGCGTCGACGGCTTCGATATGGATTCCGTAGTCGCCCAGCAAACGGTCCACCAGTCGAGAGATCTCCGGCCGGTCCCGCCGCTGCATGATCGCGCACAGTTCGACGTAGTTGGGCGCGGACATTCGGGAGTTCGGTGAGCGCTCCAGCGCATCCTTGAGCGCCGGCGCGCCCGATTCACCGCTCACGATGGCGACGATGGCCGACGTGTCGACGATCACCGCGGTAAACCGCTGTCATCGTAGAGGTCGACTTCGTATCGCCGAAGCGCGCGCTTGTCGTCGTCGCTGAGCAGCTTGTCGAGGTCACGCAGGGTCTCGTCCGCCGCGGCACGCCGGGACTCGGCGCGTGCAATGTCCTCGCGGTCCAATTCCGAGAGGCGGCGCGCGACGGCGTCCTCGATCGTCGCCGTCTGGTTGGTGCCGTGCGCGCGGCCAGTTCACGTACCAGCGCAACGGTGCGCTGGCTCTTGATGTTGCTACCGGCTAGCGGGTAGACCATCCATCCCGGACATCAACAGTGGAAGCAGCGCATCGCGGCACGACGCCAGGCGCGCGGATTCGATCCGCCGCCCATGACACAGCGCACCCAGGCTCGCTATCACGGCTGCTTGTCCGGCGGTCAACCGACGCACATCGCGCACCCGAACCCGCAGGAGTTCGCGCGGCTGGATTCGTTGGCGGCTTCCCGTCATGCCCGCGACCAGTTGCCGCAGTGTTGCCAGGACATCGGGTTGTCGCAACGCCGCCCACACGGCTGAGGTGTCGACGCCAAGTGGCCGCAGCACGACGAACTCCGTACTTGCCAACGCCATTTCCGACGGCAGGCTGGTGACGTTCCAGACTCGCGGGATGCGCGGATTCAACTTCGGAAACAACACACACGGCTCCGACAGGACGAACTTTGCGCTCCTGATCGTTCGCCCGGCGACGCGACTGGGCTGGGCGCCGCCATCGAATGCCGAAAAACTGTAATGAGCGACGCGGTCAGCGAACTTCTCCGGATCAAGACACGCGGTTGACCTCTTTGCCAGGCTGGACAACGGCACGTGCTCAGAGAGCTGCCCGACGATCGCAAGCATCAACGCCTCGGCGGCTTCGATGACCCGGTCGTTAGCGGCTATCTTGTCGTCGAAGGCGCCCAGAACCTCGCCGACACGAGGGCGGTCAGGCGCGGCGACGGCCGGGATTGACACGTTGCGCAGAACGCTCTGACTCAGCAGCGGCTGTCCCGATCCGGCGCGATGTCGATTGAGCCCGAGACCCAGGAGCGCGTAATACCAATATCGCGTCTCCTCGGGCTTCTTGGCCCGACACACCAGCGCGTTGTCGGTTACCCACGCAGCGGAATCGCAATAGCGCAAGCTACCGCAATACGAACCGACGCGGCCGACGACGATCAGCGGGCCACGGGCGTTGTGTTCGGCCGCGTATCCGATGACCCCGTTGGCGCCGTAGACGGGGTAGCGACCGCCGGACTCCCGCACTGGCGAAGCACGTCCATTGGAGAAATCGAGATGATCCCCCAGCCTTACCTTTTCGACTCTTTCGACGCCAGTCATCAGCTGACCCGCTTGGCGGCCGAGCGGCGCTCCCCGGCCAGATCGCCCCGGGTGCCGACGCTGATTCCACACAGCTCCAACCAGGACGCCATCGACGCCAGCCCACCGGCCAGCGCGACGGCCACCCGGCGGGCCTGCGCGGCGCTCATGAGCGGGGCGCCGCGACGATGCAGAGCGAAGCGATGAGGAGGAGCGGCGCTCATGAGCAGGCGCCGCGACGATGCAGAGCAAAGCGATGAGGAGGAGCGGCGCTCATGAGCAGGCGCCGCGACGATGCAGAGCAAAGCGATGAGGAGGAGCGGCGCTCATGAGCAGGCGCCGCGACGATGCAGAGCAAAGCGATGAGGAGGAGCGGCGCTCATGAGCAGGCGCCGCGACGATGCAGAGCAAAGCGATGAGGAGGAGCGGCGCTCATGAGCGGTAGTAGCTGTGCAACCGGTATCGCAACCCGGACCGACTGATCAGCCACTCCCCCGTCTCGGCCAGCCAGGTGTCGTCGAGTACCGGGGCCAACGCGTCGCCGTCGTCTCGGGGCAGGTCGATGTCGACCTCGGTGACCTCACATCTGCTGGCCCGCGGCAGGGCCAGCGCATAGATTTGCGCCCCGCCGATCACCCAGGTCTCCGGCCCGGTCAGGGCCGCCTCAAGTGAACCGACCACCTGGGCCCCGGGTGCCACGAAGTCAGTTTGGCGGCTCAGTACGACATTTCGCCGTCCGGACAGCGGCCGGGCGCCGGGCGGCAAGGAGTCCCAGGTCCGCCGGCCCATCACCACGGTGTGACCCATGGTGACCCGTTTGAAGTGGGCCAGGTCTTCGGGCACCCGCCAGGGGATGTCGCCGCCGCGGCCGATGACACCGGACGTCGACTGGGCCCAGATCAGGCCCAGCTCTGTCATATGCGCCCCTGTTTGATCCCGGCTTGAAAGCTGTCCGAGCCGGCGTCGTCGTCGGCACGCGTCATACGGCGACGGGGGCTTTGATCGCCGGGTGTGGGTCGTAGTTCTTCACGACGATGTCCTCGTACGTGTAGTCGAAGAGGGAATCCCTCTGCGCGAGAAACAGTTTCGGATACGGCCGCGGTTCGCGGCTGAGCTGGAGCCGCACCTGCTCGACGTGGTTGTCGTAGATGTGGCAATCCCCGCCGGTCCAGACGAACTCGCCGACATCAAGACCTGCCTGGGCGGCCATCATGTGGGTGAGCACGGCGTAGCTGGCGATGTTGAACGGCACGCCCAGAAACAGGTCGGCGCTGCGCTGGTAGAGCTGGCAGCTCAGCCGGCCGTCGGCGACATAGAACTGGAAGAAGGCGTGACACGGCGGCAGCGCCATCCGCGGGATGTCGCCGACGTTCCAGGCCGACACGATGATGCGCCGGGAATCCGGGTCGGTGCGCAGCAATTCCAGCGCGGCGCTGATCTGGTCGATGTGCTCACCCGACGGGGTTGGCCACGATCGCCATTGCACCCCGTAAATCGGACCGAGATCGCCGGTGTCACTGGCCCATTCGTCCCAGATGCTGACGCCATGCTGCCGTAGCCAGCCGACGTTGGAGTCGCCGCGCAAAAACCACAGCAACTCATACACCACGGACTTGAAATGAACCTTCTTGGTGGTCAGCAACGGGAAGCCAGCCGAGAGGTCGTAGCGGATCTGCTGGCCGAACAGGCTGCGGGTCCCGGTGCCGGTGCGATCGGATTTGGTCGCACCCGTTTCGAGTACCAGGCGCAGCAGGTCTTCGTAGGGCGTCGCGATCGGCACGCGGCCAGCTTAGCGGCGATCGCAAGCGCGGCGAAGCCGGGCGCGGCGGGTCGACGCCAACAAATCTCGCGGCGATCGCAAGCGCGGCGAAGCCGGGCGCGGCGGGTCGACGCCAACAAATCTCGCGGCGATCGCAAGCGCGGCGAAGCCGGGCGCGGCGGGTCGACGCCAACAAATCTCGCGGCGATCGCAAGCGCGGCGAAGCCGGGCGCGGCGGGTCGACGCCAACAAATCTCGCGGCCACAGGAGTACAACGGAGGCCATGCCGAACATCACCGACCGCGTCACCACTCCCGACGGCAGCTGTGCCGTGCGGTTCTTCACCCCCGACGGCCCGGGGCCGTGGCCCGGTGTGGTCATGTTTCCCGACGCGGGCGGGGTGCGCGACACCTTCGACCGGATGGCCGCCAAACTGGCCGGGTTCGGTTATGCGGTGCTGCTTCCCGACGTGTATTACCGCCAGGGCCACTGGCAGCCGTTCGACATGGCAACCGCGTTCGGCGACCCGCACGAGCGGGCGCGGCTGATGTTCATGATCGGCACGCTGACGCCGGACCGGATCACCCGCGACGCCGACGCCTACTTCGACTACCTGGCCGCTCGCCCGGAGGTGGCCGGCGACCGCTTCGGCGTGTGCGGCTATTGCATGGGCGGGCGGATCTCGGTCCGGCTGGCGGGCCGTCTGCCGGAACGCGTGGCCGCCGTGGCGTCCTTTCACGGCGGCGGCCTGGTGACCGACAGCCCGGACAGCCCGCATCTGCTGGCAGACCGGATGAGGGCCACGGTGTACATCGGCGGCGCCCAGAACGACCCGTCGTTCACCGCCGACCACGCCGAACAGGTGGAGAAGGCGCTGACGGCGGCCGATGTGCCGCATCGGATCGAGTGGTATCAAGCCGACCACGGTTTCGCGGTCCCGGACAACCCGCCCTATGACGAGGCCGCCGACGAACGGCATTGGGCGGCGATGACGGAGGTCTTCGGTGCGGCGCTGGCCCGTTAGCCCGGCGTGGACCGCGACACCACCGCAGTAGGCCTGCGCCAGAGCCGCCGCCACGGCCGCGCGGTCCGCGATGCGCATCACCCGGAGGACTGGATCGTCAGCGGCCAGAAGGTGTGGACGTCCATGGCGCAACACGCGCAGTTGGCGATCCTGGTCGCAACGCACCGATCCGAACGTGCCCAAGCACGCTAGCGTGACGCACTTCTTGTACGACATGACGCAACCGGGTATCGAGATTCGGCCGCTACACCAGATAACCGGTGAGGCGGAGTTCAACGAGGTGTTCCTCACAGACGTCCGGGTGCCCGACGCGAACCGGCCCGGCCCGGAGGGGGGCGGCTGGCGGGTTGCGGCCACCACCCTCAACAACGAGCGCCTGGCCATCGCCGCGGCTGTGGGTCGAAGCCGAGGTGCTGCGGCTCACCGGTGAACGGTTGCGCTAGCAGGCCGCCACCGGTCAGCCCGGCTGCGGAAGGCGCCGGCATGAAGGTGGCCTTCGCCCGTCTGGCACAACAGATCTCGGGTATCGAACTGGAACTGCACCCGGAAACCGGCCTGCACTACGACGACTGGACGCTGCGCAGGCCCGACACGGCCGCCGGCCGGCGGCGCACCCGCGGCGGACAGTTGCGCCTCAACCTGCGCCTGCAATGAACGCGGCAGCCCGAGCCCGCCGCTGCCCAGCGGAAAGTGTACCCACGCCAGCCCCCCCGCGTCGAACCGTTCTCCGAGGAAGACCCGCGTCCCGGTGGTCGCCGGGTCGTGTTCGGCGAGCAGCGCCCGCACCCGCGCGTTCAGCTCCGCGCCGGTGCCGTCGGGGCGTTGTGCGAAGTGCTCACCGTGCGCTTTCCGGTTGGGCGCGAAAACCCGCCGCGCTGCCCAGTAGCAGACCGCCGTCGATCACCATCGTCTCGCCGGTGATCCAGCTCGCGTCGTCGGACACCAGGAACGCCACCGCTTTGGCCACGTCGACGGGTTCACCGATGCGTCCCATCGCGATGGTCGCCGCCAGCGGATCCTCGTGGTCCTTCCAGAGCGCCTCGGCGAGTCTGGTGCGCACCACGCCGGGGCAGATCGCGTTGACCCGGATGCGCGGTGAAAGTTCCAGCGCCAGTTGTTTGGTGACGTGAATCAACGCGGCCTTGGTCGCGTTGTACAGGCCCATGGCGGGCGCTTGATGCATGCCGCCGATCGATGCGGTGTTGACCACCGCGCCGCCGTGTTCGCCCATCCATGCCTTGACCACGAGCGAGGTCCACATCAGCGGCGCCCACAGGTTGACGTCGAAGATCTTGGCGAAGCGAGCGTGGTCCTGCTCGATCAGCGGACCGTATGCGGGGTTGGTCCCCGCGTTGTTGATCAGGATGTCCACGCTGCCGAAACGCTGCAGCGCGAGGTCGACGCAAGCCCGGGCGGCATCCTCGTCGACCGCGTGTGCGCCGACGCCCACCGCCCCTTCGCCGACTTGGGCGGCGGCGTTTTCGGCAGCCTCCTGCTTGCGGGCGGTGAGCACCACGTGGGCACCCGCCTCGGCCAGGCGTTGCGAGATCGCCAGCCCGATTCCCCTCGAGGCGCCGGTGATTATCGCGGTACGGCCGGTCAGATCCCGTGAGGACATTGTGGTACGCCTTCTGTCGCGTTCGTGGCCGGACCCGCAGGGCACGCATCCACCTGGCATGCGAATGTTAGCGAGGGCGACCGCGATGAAACCACCGGCGGCGGCCGTCGTCACCGAGGCCGTCTCCGCGGCCGCCGACACCGTCGGCTTCCGCGTAGACCACAGCCGTCTGGACACCCGATTATGGTGCCGGTGGCGATGACTTGCGCCGTTTGTGACGGTGCCGGCGTCGCCGCCGATGCCTCGTTGTCGCCATCAGACGACGACCTGTTTGGGCATCACGATGGGCTTGAAGCCATAGCGCGGCCCGGCGTAGGCACCCGCGCCCTTGGCGGCCGCGGCCATCCCAGGCATCCCCGCGATCACCCCGGCATCCTCGGGAACGGCCCATCCGCTGCCCTCCAACGCCGTGGCACCGGAGGTCATTGCGGGTGCGGCCGTTGACCAACTCGCCGGGACCGACAGGCCGCCGACCGAGGCGGCCTCGCCCAGACCCGCCGACACCGCGGCTCCGCCCAAGCCGGCTGGCGTCACCGTGGGTGCCAATCCCGCCGCTCCCGCAGCCGCCGGTGCTACAGCAGCGGCGGCGGCCTCGGCGGATGCCGGTGCGGCGCCGGCAAGGACGTGGTGAAGGAGCACGGCGTTCGCGATGCCGGCCATGACAAACCAGGCCGCGGTGTTGACCGCGCCGTTGATGGCGTTTTGCACAAACGGAATCCCAAGCAGGGCTTCGATGTCCTGGATGATTCCGCCCAACCCCGTCGCCTGGGCGGCCGACGCGACCGGGGATGCGAGCCCCATCACCGCGTTGGGCAGGTTGGCGATCAGGTTCCCCAGGCCCACCTGCTGGACGGTGCTGGCCGCGACGGCCTGGCTGACCGCGGCGGCTTGGCCGGCCAGCCCGGCCGGGTTGATGGTCTGCCACGGCGTGGTCAACGGGTTCAACATTCCAGCGGCCGCCGAGGAGGCCGCGTAGCCGTACATCGCCAGCGCGTCTTGGGCCCACATCTCGGCGTAGTGGGCCTCGGTGGCCATGATCGCCGGCGTGTTTTGACCCAGCACGTTGGTCGCCACCAGTGCGGCCAGCAGGGCCCGGTTGGCCGCGACCTCGGCCGGGGGCACAGTCAAGGCGAACGCCGTCTCGTAGGCGGCCGCCGATGCCAGGGCCTGCGAACCCGCGTGCGCCGCGGCCTCGGCGGTGTAGGTCAACCAGGCCAAGAACGGCTGGGCCGCGGCGGCCATCGCCAACGACGCGGGACCCAACCACTGCTCGGTGGTCAGCTGCGTGATCACCGACTCGAAGGAGGATGCCGTGGCGCTCAACTCGACGGCAATGGCGTTCCACGCGGCCGCCGCGGCCATCATCGGCGCCGCGCCCGCGCCGATGTACATGCGCGCGGAGTTGATCTCCGGGGGTAATGCTCCGAAATCCATTGTTATCCCTTTTCTTGAGATGGTTCGCCGGGTGCTTAGACGGCCGCGGGTTTTGGCATGACGATGGGCTTGATGCCATAGCGCGGCGCGCCGAAGCCCGCGCGGGTGCGTGTGCCCGAGGCCAGCGCCGGCGCCCCGGGAAGGGCCGTGACCCGGCCGGCTTCCGGTGCGGCAGCGGTCCAGCCCGCGCCCTGCAGCACGCCCGCGCCGGTGCCCGACGCCGCCGGTCCGACCCAACTGGGCGGCGCCGCCACTGCGCCGATCGACGATGCCTGGCCCAGGCCAGCCGCGAACGGCGCCTGGCCGAGCGCTGCCGCCCCACCCGCCGCGGTCGCCGCTCCTTCGACGGCTTCGACGGCAGCCACCTCGTTACCGACCTCGGTGGCAACAAGACCGCCGCCCGTCAACGCGAGCAGGTCCGACGCGGCCGAGCCCCAGTTCCCAACCCCGATGTTGACAATGTTGGCGAGATTGGACAGCCAACTGGGGATCTGCCCAGGGGCGGCGGCGAGGATGCTCGAGAGGCCAGACAAGGGGGACGCGGCCGCCGACGAGTTCGCTGCTTCGGTGGCGGCGTATGTCCCGGCGCTGACCTGCAGGGTGTTGACGAACATCTCGTACAGGGCCGTGGCTTCGGCGCTGACCTGTTGGTACAGGGTGCCGTACGCGGTGAAGAGCGACGCCTGCAGCGCGGATACCTCGTCGGCGGCCGCGGGAAACACTCCTGTGGTGGTCGGGGCCGCCGAGGCCGCGTTCTGGGCGGTCATCGCCGAGCCGATGGCGGCCAGCTTGCCCGCCGCGGCGGCCAGCTCTTCGGGCTGTGTGGTCAGGAATGACATCGATTGCTCCTCGCGTTGCGAATGTGCCCACCTGCACTGGCGGAACGATAACTGTGTGGTTGCTAATCAGTTCCTGTGTGTTTGCTGATTAGACCCTGTGGATTGAGATCAGGTTAGCGATCCGCACCCGCCCACCGCCGATCGAGAGGCGCCAGTACTAAATCCATTTACGGCTTATTTACGTCGGCGTGGGTGGTTTTAACACGGTTTTGTGTGCATGTGATGGAAGCTGCCAGGAATGCGCGCGTGGGCACGCCGCGGGGTCTACGGGCACTGCGCTATCGGACGGTCATTGCCGTCATCGCGCGGCGGGACCCCCACCGGACCTGTTTGCGGAGTCGGGAGCGGCCTCCTCGTAGGTCCGGCCCGACTTGATGTCAGCAATGGGCGAGTGCGCTGATCTTGTTCACCTGGCGTTCCATCGCC
Organism: Mycobacterium shinjukuense; assembly: GCF_010730055.1. Taxonomy (NCBI): domain Bacteria; kingdom Bacillati; phylum Actinomycetota; class Actinomycetes; order Mycobacteriales; family Mycobacteriaceae; genus Mycobacterium; species Mycobacterium shinjukuense. Next base: position 2,337,127 of record NZ_AP022575.1, read on the forward strand.
GCCGCCAAGAGGTCACGCAACGGCGAATCGGGCGTAAGCCCCATCGCCTCGAAACTGGTGGCGGCTTCCTCGGTCTCGTCGACGGCCTCGGCCCCGACGAGCGACAACCAATCATTTTGGGACTTCCCCGGCGCACGATAGAGCATGGCCAAGATCAGCGAATCGTAGATCGTCATCTGGTCCAAGATGCTGCTCAGCGGTGCGTCGGGGGAGGCAGTGACGATCACCGGATCGCCACCAGCCGTCGTGTTGGCGAAGAACCAGTCACGGTCCTCGGGGTAGGAGGTGATCTGACGCCGCACGTCGCTGAGAACTCCATTAAAGTTGGGATGGTCGATCGGCAGGCGCATCCAGATGCCCAGGTTGCCAATCTCGCGTTCGACGTACTCACGAACCTCAGGCAAGACATCGGTGTCGAGTGAGAACGCCAGCGCGTCGCGGTACTCAGCGCGCGCTTCGTCCAGACACTTGCCCCCGCCGATGATGCTCTCTGGCATTGAGTAGAACTGCCACTCTGGGTCATGGGCAGGGTCGAGGCGGTAGATGACGGTTTGCGCCGGCAGCGTCATCAGCTCACCTCACTTCGCGCTTCGGCCTCGGTGAGACCGATGTCTTCAATTAAGACACGCCGGACGTTACTCCCGCTAACGTCGGCATTGTCATGGTATGCGAATGTGAATTCTCTGTTCCGTCCTCGATACTGCCGGTGGCTGCCTGACCTGTGGATAGGTGACCCGCAATGCTTCTCGATAATGCGCGCCAGCCTTGACCCGCGCAACGACGGCCACCGTTCAGCCACAGGTGGCCCGCCGCCGAGATTTCCCATTGAGTCACAACGCGGATGATAGCTATGCCGCGGGTCGAACTGGCGCATTTGTGTCGGGGCTATCGTGCCGGTGCCGGATCATGGTGGCATGACGTTGCGGCTGACGGTGTAGAACTCCCGCGCTGACTGGCGGGCGCCGATGGCCAAGGTTCTGGCGCTAATCGATGACGCGCACGTTCTCCCGAACAACGACTCACCCAGAGGGGCGCGATCTCTCCCGATCCTCGCCGAGGAGGAACTGGCCTGCGCAAAGGTTCTGTACGACACCGCCGTTCACGCCTGGCAGGGCAACGCCGAGACCGTCGAGTTAATGAAGGCGTCGGGTACCGCGGGCAGTGATGACAGCGTGCAAGCCCCGCACACGATGGTTCTGCCGCACGCCCATCCCAACCCCTGGGCCGAGTTCACCGAGCAACTAAACCGCCCCAACGACGAGGACGGCTGACCGGGCGGGCATATCAGCCCATCAACGTCGCGGCGACCGTCGCGCCGAGGTTCCAGCACGCCTCGACATCCGCCTTGGTCGGCTTGCCCATCACCACAACCGTTTCCGCCGCCTTCACCCAGCCCAGCCCAGCGGTGATGCCGTCGATGGCGCGCTCGGCTCCCTCGGTGCCCTCATTGCCGTGCAGGTAGACACCGAACGGACGCCCGCGCGTCGAGTCGAGCAGCTGGTAATAGGCGCAGTCGAAGGCGTGTTTCAGGGCACCGCTGAGGTACCCGAGGTTGGCCGGGGTGCCCAAAATGTAGCCGTCGGCCTCCAGCATCTCGACCGGCGAGACCGTCAGCGCCGGCCGTCGCACGACCTGCACGCCCTCGATCTCGGGGTCGGTCGCCCCGGCGATCACCGCCTCGAACATCTCCTGGCAATGCGGCGACGGGGTGTGGTGCACCACCAGCAGCGTGGTCATTGGCGCGCCTGCAGCTCGACGGCCGTCTTCATGGCTTCCCGCGCGCGCCGGCGATCCCCCGCGTAGTCGTAGGCCCGCGCCAGCCGGTACCAGCGGCGCCAGTCATTTGGGTCACGTTCCAACTCGGTGCGCACGGTGCCGAACAGCGCGTCGGCCGCGTGCCGCTCGATGCGGCCCGACGGGCGCCGCGGCAGCGCGCTGACGTCGAGTTCCATGCCATCCTTTGCGATCAGCTGGGCCAGCCTCTGGTGGGCGAACCCGGCGCGCAGGGTGGCGATCATGGCCCATAGCCCGATGCCGGGCATGATCAGCAGGGCCAGCCCCAGGCCGATGGCCGCCCCCCGGCCCGAGGCGATCATGGCGACGGCGAGCCGGCCCAGCATGACGAAGTAGACCAGCATCGCCGCGCACATGAACGCGGTGAGCAATTGGATGCGCACGCTCATCGCAGATCGAGCAGGGGCTCGAGGCCGACGGTCAGGCCGGGTCGTTCGCGGATGCGGCGCACCGCCAACAGCACACCGGGCACAAACGAGGTGCGGTCGAGGCTGTCGTGGCGGATGGTCAGCGTCTCTCCCGTGGTGCCGAACAGCACCTCCTGGTGAGCCACCAGTCCGGCCAGCCGCACGGCGTGCACCGGGATGCCGTCGACGTCGGCGCCACGGGCCCCGGGCAGGCTGGTGCTGGTGGCATCGGGGTTGGGCGGCAAGCCCTTTCGGGCCTCCGCGATCAGTTTCGCGGTCCGCGCAGCGGTGCCGGATGGGGCGTCGGCCTTGTACGGGTGATGTAGCTCGATGACCTCGGCCGAGTCGAAAAACGGCGCGGCCCGTTTGGCGAAATGCATGCACAGCACCGCCCCGATCGCGAAGTTGGGCGCGATCAGCACTGCGGTGTTGGGCTTTTCGGCTAGCCAGCACTCCACCTGGCGCAGGCGCTCCTCGGTGAAGCCCGTGGTACCCACCACGGCATGAATCCCGTTGTCGATCAAGAACTTCAGATTGCCCATCACCACGTCGGGATGGGTGAAGTCGATGACGACCTCGGTGTGGGCGTCGGTCAGCAGGCTCAGCGGATCACCGGCGTCCACCTCCGCGGACAGGGTCAGATCCTCGGCGGCTTGCACAGCCGCGACCATCGTCGTCCCGACTTTGCCCTTGGCTCCCAGCACGCCTACCCGCATGGGTGAAGCCTACTGCGACCGCAGTTTCGGGCTGTAGCTGGCACTTTGGGCGCAATTGTGGGCCATCGACGATGGCGGCGTGCTCCGTAAGGAGCCAGCGATGCCCGTCCTCGTCCACACCGTCCTTGCCGGACCGCGGGCCGTCGGGCCACCGCTCACCGGTCGCGGGGCCGATCCGGGTCCCCCATCGTCGGCGGCGGGCGCCTTCTGGTCGCGCGTTCGTCGCGGGTTCGACGTCGCCCGTTCGTCGCGGGTTCGACGGCACGCGTCATCCCGTCGCGCCGGGCGGGCGCGGCCAGGTTTATCCACAGTTGGGTGTCTATCCACAGCCGGTCGCTGCGCGGTGATGTCTGCGGGCTGGCCGCGCTATTGTTCGAACATGAGTTCGATGACGGTAGCCGCGCCGCCGCAGGTGGCCGCCGCGTTCGACGCCCTGGATGCGGCCGTGGCCGCAATCGGGCAACTGCACCTTGATGTCCTTGAGCCCGCGGTGCGGCTGCGCGCGCTGGAACGCCTGGAAACCTCGCGCCGACGCCAGATCGCGGTCAGCCACGACATGATCGCCAGCCTGGAACGCGAGGATCCCGCTGACATCGGCGGCCCGGCCCACAAGGTGATCGCCGACTGGCTGCGCATCAGCTGTGCGGAGGCCCGCCGCCGGCTGCGCGACGTCACCGAGCTGTCCCCGCGGGTGACGCTGACCGGTCAACAGCTGCCCCCGCACCTGCCGGCCACCGCACAGGCCTGGCGCGCGGGCCTGCTCGACGGGCAGCACCTGCGGGTGATCCAGACCTTTGTTCACGACCTGCCCGAGGCCACACCCGCCGACACCGTCGCGCGCGCCGAACGTTTCCTGGCCCACCACGCTACCCAACTCCGCCCCGACCAGCTGGAAAAAGTCGCCCACCGGTGCGCGTTGCTGATCAACCCGGACGGGAAGTTCTCCGACGCCGACCGCGCTCGCCAGCGCGGCTTCAGCTGGTGCGCTCAGCGACCCGATGGCATGAGCATTGGCAAGCTAATCGCCACCCCCGAGCTGCGCGCCAACCTCGATGCCTGGCTGGCGCGCTTCGCCGCCCCCGGCATGTGCAACCCCGACGACCAGAAGCCCTGCGTCGACGGCCAACCCGCCGACGACGCCGCCCGCAGTGACCGGCGCAGCCCCGCCCAGCGCCAACACGACGCCCTCAACGCGCTGGTCCGCGGCCAGCTCGGCGACCCCAAACTCGGCGCCCACAACGGACTACCGGTCACCGTCATCGTCTCCACCACGCTGGCCGAGCTGACCTCCGCCGCCGGGCGCGCGGTCACCGGCGGCGGCACTCTACTGCCCATGGCCGACCTGATCCGCATGGCCAGCCACGCCTACCACTATCTGGCCATTTTCGACGAACACCAAAGTCGCCCACTGTATCTGGGCCGAACCCGCCGCATTGCCTCACCCGACCAGCGGGTGGTGCTCTACGCCCAGGATCGCGGCTGCACCCACCCCGGCTGTGACGTCCCCGGCTACTGGTGCCAAGTCCACCACACCGACGACTGGGCCACCGGCGGCCGCACCGACATCGACAAGCTCACCTTCGCCTGCACACCCAACCACCAACTCGCCGGACAAGGATGGCGGACCACCAAACGCCCCGACGGCCGCACCGAATGGATCCCCCCAACCCGACTCGACCACGGCCAACCCCGCACCAACGATTACCACCACCCCGAACGCCTGTTCAACGACGAGGAACGAGCTGGCCCGTAACGCTGCGCCCGCACCACCGCGTATCTAGGCTTGGATGATTCCAGGCGCAACCGGCGGAGGTGCTCAGGTGAAACCCGGCGACATCCGGATCCGGGAGGCCAAACCGGCCGATTTCGCCAAGGTCGCGAAGATGCACTATCCGGTGTGGCGACAGTCCTGGACCGGAATCCTGGAAGCGCATGTCCTCGACATGCTCGCGCAGCCGAATCGCTGGGCCACAGAGCTCTACCCGCAAACCCTCAACCGCCGCGGGTGGGCCATGTGGATCGCCGAGTCGGGCGGCCAGACACTCGGCATGACCATGTTCGGGCCGGACCCGGCAAGGCTTGACGAAATTCAAATCGACGCGCTCTACATCGCAGAGCACAGCCAACGACACGGCATCGGTGGCCGCCTGCTCACCAAAGCCCTGCGCTCGAATCCCTCAGACGACGTGATCCTGTGGTGCGCGGAGAAAAATCACAAAGCCCGCAGCTTCTACGAGAAGAAGAACTTCGAACTTGACGGCCGCACCTTCGCGTGGAAACCCCTGCCCGGCGTCAGTGTGGCCCACGTGGGCTACCGGCTTAGGCGTCGATGACCACCCGCCCGCCCTTCGCCCGCGATACACAGACCAGCATCTCGTCGTCACCCTCGGCGATGCGCCCGCGACGATCCAGACGTGCAGCACCCGCCTCGATCGCGCGAGTTCCAGCTCGACGGGAACGCCGTCGGCCGCTCAGCCGGCCGCGGTGCGCACACGCAGGTGGTAATGCCCGGGATCGGGGTTGGCCAGCATGGCGCGGTGCTTGGCCGGCGTGAACGGCCACACCTCGGGCACCCCGTCCTTACCCAGATACCAGCTGTCGCAGCCGGTGGTCCACACGGTGTTGGGCATCGCGGCGCGCAGTTCGGCGTTGAACGTCTCGGTCGCCGCCGTTGTCGGCTCCACCGTGTCGAATTCGCGTCGGCGCCACCGTTGGATCCACCGCAGGATGTGCTCGGCCTGCGATTCGGCGACCGCCGTGAGCGCGAAATTGCCCACCGGGCTGTGCGGGCCCAGCATCATAAAGAAGTTCGGAAACCCCGGCATCGCGACGGTCTGGTGAGCGCGTGGACCGTCGCGCCACACGTCCTCGGCCACGATGCCGTCGCGGCCGATCAGTTGCATCGGCCGAAAGAACGCGTGGCTGTCGAAGCCGGTGGCCAGCACGATGACGTCCGCCTCGTGCAACACGCCGTCCGCGGTCACGATGCCCCGGCGTTCCACGTGGTCGATGCCGGCGGTGACCAGCTCGGCGTTGTCGCGCTGGATCGCCCGGTAAAACCCGCCGGACATCACCAGCCGTTTGCACATCGGCGTGTAGTCGGGGGTCAGCGCCCGCCGCAACGCCGGGTCGCGCACCTTGCGCAGCCCGGCGCGACACAGCGCGCCCATCAGCTTTCGCCGCAAGCCGGGCTGGGTCACCGCGGCCGCGAAGGTCTCAAACATGTGGCCGTACACCCGGTAGGCCAACCGATCAAGCCACGGAACGGCCCGATGGGTGAGGCGGGTGAATCGCGAGTACCGCGGGTTGGGCAGCCGCAGCACCCACTGAGCGGTGCGCTGAAACAGCATGACCGTGCCCGCCACGTCGACGAGACCACACACCAGCTGGATGCCGGTGGATCCGGTGCCGATCACCGCGATGCGCCGCCCCCGCAGCCGCACGCCGTGGTCCCAACGCGCAGAGTGAAAGACGTCGCCGCCGAAGTCGTCCAACCCGGCGATCGATGGCACCCGGGGATGATGCAGCACCCCGGTCGCCGAGATGAGAAAGTCGACCGACGCCTGGGTGCCCGCGTCGCTGCGCAACACCCAACGACCATCCTCGAATCGGGCGCTGACGATTTCGGTGCCGAACCGAATCCGGTCGCGCAGCGCGAAACGGTCCGCCACGTCGCACAGGTAGGCCTGGATTTCACCGCCGGGCGAGAACAGATGCGTCCAGTCCGGGTTGGTGGCGAAGCTGTACTGATAGAACCGCGACGGAACGTCACAACTCAGGCCGGGATAGGTGTTCTCCCGCCACGTCCCGCCCACCTCGTGCGCCTTCTCGTAGATGGTGACATCGTCAATGCCATTGCGCAGCAGCGCGATTGCGACGCACAAGCCGGACATGCCGGCCCCCACCACCGCCACGGCTGGGTCACGTGTGGTCATGCGCGCCGCGGGTCTGTTCGCTATCCGGTCTCGACGCGCTGTTTGAGGCGCTGCAGGGTGAGCCGGATGTGGTCGGCGTTGGCGGCCGCGCGATCGGCGACGCCGGTGGCCCTGGCGGCGATGGTGCGGAACCAGCCGGGGCGCCGATCCCAGGTGCTCTCGGTGACCCGGCAGCCCCCGTCGGCCGCGACGATGTCGTATTGCCAACGCGAGATCGGGATGACCCCGCTGCGCACCTCGAACGCGAACATGCGGCCCGGTTCCGCGTCGGTGACGGTGCATTTCGTCCGCCAGCGCTTGCCGTTGTTCTCGTTGTGGCCGACGAACACCGCCCCCGGACGGATCGCCTCGCCGGTGCGCAACTCCATCGCCACGGCTTCCTCGGCCAGCGACGCCAACGTCGACAGGTCGGTGATGAGCTCATACACCCGATCGGGACTGGCGTTGATCTCCACCGTAGCGGTCGCGGACGGCTCGGTCATTGTCTGATCATAGCCAGGCCCAAACGAGCCTAGATGGGCGCGGCCCCACGCAGATGCTCGAAGATCAGCGACGTCTGGGTGCCCGCGACGTCGGCGTCGGCGTTGAGGTTTTCCACCACGAACGAGCGCAGGTCCTCGGTGTCGCGGGCGGCGACGTGCAGGATGAAATCGTCGGCGCCGGCCAGGAAATAGACGTCCATCACCTGACGCATCCGGCGGACCTGCTGGATGAAGCTGCGGATCTTCCCGCGGGCGTTGGACTGCAGGTTGACCGCGATCATCGCCTGCAGCGGCAAACCGACCGCGGCCGGGTCGATGTCGGTGTAGAACCCGCGGATCACGCCGAGCTCCAGCAATCGCCGGACCCTGCCGTGGCACGTTGACGGCGCCACGCCCACCGCCTCCGCGAGCGCGCTGTTGGTGATCCGGGCATCGCCATGCAGCAGGCTCAGAATGCTGCGATCCAGGTCATCAAGGTCGGCGGGCCGAACATCCTTCGACGGCTCCCCCGGCCGGCCCGCAGGTTTCGGCGACTTAACAGCCATATCGCTATCCTACAGAATTATCAACAGCATGTTTGCGGTCTACCCGAATGTTCTTCACACTTGATGGCATGCGAGTCGGCGTACCAGCCGAGACCAAGAGCTGCGAATTCCGGGTGGCCATCACCCCGGCGGGCGTTGCCGAGCTAACCCATCGCGGCCACGAGGTGCTGATCGAGGCGGGTGCCGGGGAAGGCTCGGCGATCACCGACGCGAAGTTCAAGGCGGCCGGCGCCCAACTGATCGGCACCCCCGACGAGGTTTGGGCCGGCGCCGAGCTGGTGCTCAAGGTCAAGGAGCCGCTGCCGGCCGAGTACCGCTACCTGCGGTCCGGGCAGATCCTGTTCACCTACTTGCACCTCGCCGCCTCACGAGCCTGCACCGATGCGCTGTTGGCTTCCGGCACAACGTCAATCGCCTACGAAACCGTCCAGACCGGCGACGGCGCATTGCCCCTGCTGGCCCCGATGAGCGAGGTCGCCGGTCGGCTGTCGGCACAGGTCGGGGCCTACCTTCTGATGCGCACCCAGGGCGGGCGCGGGGTGCTGATGGGCGGGGTGCCCGGGGTCAAGCCCGCCGACGTCGTGGTGATCGGCGCCGGCACCGCCGGCTACAACGCCGCCCGGGTGGCCAGCGGCATGGGGGCCGCCGTCCGGGTGCTCGACATCAACCTCACCAGGCTTCGGCTGCTCGACGCGGAGTTCGGCGGCCGCATCAGCACCCGCCACTCGTCGACCTACGAACTCACCGGGGCGGTCAAACGCGCCGACCTGGTGATCGGAGCCGTCCTGGTGCCCGGCGCCAAGGCGCCCAAGCTGATCTCGAATTCGCTTGTCGCGCAGATGAAACCGGGTGCTGTGCTGGTGGACATCTCCATCGATCAGGGCGGTTGCTGCCAAGATTCGCGGCCAACCACACACGACGACCCGACGTTCGCCGTGCACGACACGCTGTTCTACTGCGTGGCGAACATGCCCAGCGCGGTGCCCAAGACGTCGACCTACGCGCTGACCAACGCCACCATGCCGTATGTGCTCAAGCTCGCCGACCAGGGCTGGCGGGCGGCATGCCGGTCGGATCCCGCGCTGGCCAAAGGCCTTTCGACGCATGCCGGCGCGCTGCTGGCCAAGCATGTGGCCGCCGACCTGGGCTTGCCGTTCACCGATCCGGCCGGCCTGCTGGCCTGACGCTACAGCGCCCGCGGGTCGGGGGTGAGGGCGGCGATGATGTCGGCCGCCGGCCCGGGGCGGGCCTGCCGGTACGCGGTACCCGCCCACAGGTTTATCCCGTGCGGGTCTTCGGCCGCGATCGCCGCCGCCCGGATCGGCTTGGTCATCTGGTTGACCTCGGGATAGCCCAGTGGCGCCACGTGGTCGAGCAGACGGGTGAAGTTGTTGGCCAGACCGCGCGCGTACCGACCGGAGAACGCCCGGGTCACCAGGGTGGTGTCGAACTCCGGGTTTTTCAGGGCGGCACGGTGTGCGGTGTTGGTGCCGGCTTCGTCGGCCAGCAGCAGCGCGGTGCCGACCTGGGCGGCGACCGCTCCCCTGCGCAACGCGGCCGCGACGTCCTCGGCGGTGCCCAAACCACCGGCCGCGATGAGGGGGATGTCGTGTGCGTGGCCGATCCGGTCGAGCAGCTGGTGCAGCGATTCCGCGCCGGGCTCCATGTCGGGCGCGAACGTGCCGCGGTGCCCACCGGCGGCCGGACCCTGAACCACCAAGCTGTCCGCGCCGGCCGCGATCGCCACCCCGGCCTCGTAGGCCGACGTCACGGTGATCGACACCAGCAGCCCCAGCGCGCTCAGCCGACGGATGACGTCGGGCGGCGGCGCCCCGAAGGTGAAGGACACCACCTCGGGCCGCATGTCGGCCACCACCTCGAGCTTGCGCAGCCAGTCGTCGTCGTCACCGTAGATCGGCTGGCCCACCTCGACCCGGTAATGCTCGGCGACCTCTTCAAGCTCTTCGGCGTAGTACTCCAGCTGCACCCAGTCGGCGACGCTGGGTTGGGGCACAAACAGGTTCGCCCCGATGGGGCCCGTGGTGGCGGCACGAGCGGCGGCGATGTCCTCGGCGAACCGGTCCGCGCTCAGATAGCCTCCGGCGACGAAGCCCAGCCCGCCGGCGTTGGACACCGCCGCGGCCAGCGCCGGGGTACCGGGGCCGCCCGCCATCGGCGCGCCCACAATGGGCACCTCGATGTCCCAGAACCCCAGTACCATCGCGCTAATTTACCATCGCTCGAAGTTGTTGCGGCAGCGATCGTTTCGAGCCATAGGGACCGAGCACGGCGGCGCCGTAGCGGTTGCCCAGCAGCCGGCGGGCCACCGCGTTGACCTCATCGACGGTGACCCGCTCGATCTGCCGCAGGGTGTGCTCGATGCCGCGGTGCGTGCCGTAGTTCAACTCGCTGCGGCCCAGACGGCTCATCCGTGAGCTGGCGTCCTCCAGTCCGAGCACCAGCCCGCCGCGCAACGATCCCTTGGCGATGCGGCACTCGGCCTCGGTGATGCCGTCGCGGGCCACCGATTCCAGCACCTCGGTGGTCACCGCCATCACGTCGGCGAACCGTTCGGGCAGGCAGGCGGCATACACCGAGAGCGCGCCGCTGTCAGCGAAGATGTCCAACGCGGAGTAGATCGAGTAGGCCAGCCCGCGGGTCTCGCGGACCTCCTGGAACAGCCGGGAACTCAAGCCCCCGCCCAAAGCGGTGTGCAACACCGACAGCGCCCAGCGATGCTCCCAGTTGCGCCCGGGCGTGCGCACGCCCAGCGACACGTGGGTCTGCTCGGCATCCCGATTGCCCAGCCTCAACTTGGGCTGGCCGTTCACCCGGCCGGTTCCCTTGCGCGGCGCGACCGGCCGCCGCCCGCGGACCAGGTGTGGCCCGAAGTGCTCCCGCACCAACGCGACCACCTCGTCGTGGTCGACGTTGCCGGCCACCGCCACCACCATCCGATCCGGGGTGTAGCGCCGCACGTGAAACGAGTGCAACTGCGTCCGGGTCATCGCCGATACCGATTGCACGCTGCCGATCACCGGGCGGCCCACCGGGTGATCGCCGAACAACGCCGTCAAGAACATGTCCGCCAGCGCGTCCTCGGGGTCGTCGTCGCGCATCGCGATCTCCTCGAGGACCACGTCGCGTTCCAGCTCCACGTCGTCGACGGCGCAGCGCCCGTTGAGCACCACGTCGGCGACCAGGTCGACGGCCAGCGGCAGGTCGGCATCGAGCACGTGGGCGTAGTAGCAGGTGTGCTCCTTGGCGGTGAACGCGTTCAGCTCGCCGCCCACGGCGTCCATCGCCTGCGCGATGTCGGCGGCGGTGCGGGTCGGGGTCGACTTGAACAGCAGGTGCTCGAGGAAGTGCGCCGCCCCGGCCACCGTGGCGCCCTCGTCGCGCGAACCCACCGCGACCCACACCCCCACCGAGGCGGATCGCACCGCGGGCAGGTATTCGGTGACCACTCGCAGCCCGCCCGGCAGGGTGCTGCGGCGCACCGCCTGGGCCGCCGCCGGGTCAGCCGCTGACCGTCGCGGCATCGGTAGCGGCGGCGGTGCTGTCTTCGTCAGCCACCAGAACCAGGGAGATCTTGCCCCGCTTGTCGATATCGGCGATCTCGACCCGCAGCTTGTCGCCGACGTTGACGACGTCCTCGACCCGCGCGATGCGCTTGCCCTTGCCCAGTTTGGAGATGTGCACCAGACCGTCACGCCCGGGCAGCAGCGAGACGAACGCACCGAAATCGGTTGTCTTGACGACCGTTCCGAGGAACCGCTCCCCGACGGTGGGCAGCTGCGGGTTGGCGATCGCGTTGATCCGGTCGATCGCGGCCTGCGCCGAGGCGCCGTCGGTGGCCCCGACGAACACCGTGCCGTCGTCTTCGATGGAGATCTGCGCGCCGGTCTCCTCGGTGATGGCGTTGATGACCTTGCCCTTGGGGCCGATGACCTCACCGATCTTGTCCACCGGCACCCTGATGGTGGTCACCCGCGGGGCGTACGGACTCATCTCGTCGGGTGAGTCGATGGCCTCGGCCATGACCTCCAAGATGGTCAGCCGGGCGTCTCGGGCCTGCTCCAACGCGCCCGCGAGCACCTGTGAGGGGATCCCGTCGAGCTTGGTGTCCAGTTGCAGCGCGGTGACGAAGTCCTTGGTTCCGGCGACCTTGAAGTCCATGTCGCCGAACGCGTCTTCGGCGCCCAGGATGTCGGTCAGCGTGACGAAGCGGCGCTCGGTGCCGCCGCCGTCAACCTCGACGTCGTCGGACACCAGGCCCATCGCGATGCCGGCCACCGGCGCCTTCAGCGGCACCCCGGCGTTGAGCAACGCCAGCGTGGACGCGCACACCGAGCCCATCGAGGTCGAGCCGTTGGATCCCAACGCCTCCGACACCTGGCGGATGGCGTAGGGGAATTCCTCGACGCTGGGCAGCACCGGCACCAGGGCCCGCTCGGCCAGCGCGCCGTGCCCGATCTCCCGGCGTTTGGGCGAGCCGACCCGACCGGTCTCGCCGGTGGAGAACGGCGGGAAGTTGTAGTGATGCATGTAGCGCTTGGTGGTCTCCGGTCCCAGCGAGTCGATCTGTTGGGCCATCTTGACCATGTCGAGTGTGGTCACGCCCAGGATCTGGGTTTCGCCGCGCTCGAACAGCGCGCTGCCGTGCGCCCGCGGCACCACGGCGACCTCGGCCGACAACGCCCGGATGTCGGTGATCCCGCGGCCGTCGATGCGGAAGTGGTCGGTGAGGATGCGCTGCCGGACCAGCTTTTTGGTCAGCGCGCGAAACGCGGCGCCGACCTCCTTGTCCCGTCCCCCGTAGGTGTCGGCGAGGCGCTCCAGCAGCTGGGCCTTGATCTCGTCGATGCGCTGCTCGCGCTCGGCCTTGCCGCCGATGGTCAGGGCGGTGGCCAGCTCGTCGGTGGCCACCGAGGCCACCGAGTAGTACACGTCCTCGCCGTAGTCGGGGAACACCGGATACTCGACTGGTTCCTTCGCGTTGCGAGCAGACACCGCATTGGCCAGCTCCTGCTGCGCGGCGCACAGCGCGGCGATGAACGGCTTGGCCGCCTCCAGGCCCTGGGCCACCACGCTTTCCGTCGGCGCCTGGGCGCCGCCGTCGATGAGTTCGATGACGTTTTCGGTGGCCTCGGCTTCGACCATCATGATGGCGACATCCGGCTTGCCGTCATGTTCACCGACGATGCGGCCCGCCACCACCATGTCGAACACGGCCCGTTCGATCTGCTCGACGGTGGGGAACGCGACCCAGGTGCCGTCGAGGAGTGCGACCCGGACACCCCCGACGGGGCCGGAGAACGGCAGCCCGCCCAGTTGGGTGGACGCCGACGCGGCGTTGATCGCCAGCACGTCGTAGAGGTCGTTGGGATCCAGGCTCAGGATGGTCACCACGATCTGGATCTCGTTGCGCAGGCCGTCGACGAACGACGGGCGCAGCGGGCGGTCGATGAGCCGGCAGGTCAGGATCGCGTCGGTGGACGGGCGGCCCTCCCGACGGAAGAAGGAACCGGGAATGCGCCCGGCGGCATACATCCGCTCCTCGACATCGACCGTCAGCGGGAAAAAGTCGAACTGCTCCTTGGGGTTTTTGCTGGCGGTGGTCGCCGACAACAGCATGTTGTCCTCGTCGAGGTAGGCGACCACCGCGCCGGCGGCCTGCAGGGCCAACCGGCCGGTTTCGAAACGGATGGTGCGGGTGCCGAAACTCCCGTTGTCGATGGTGGCGGTCGCTTCGAACACGCCCTGTTCAATTTCAGCTACAGACATGACGTCCGTGCGGCCTCTCTGGATTTGTTGAGCTGTTTCGCGTCGTCACGCGCAACCCAGCGGGTTCGCGGGACGGCCCACCGGCCCACACGGGCCTGCGAGCCAGCCCGAGAGCTTCCCGTCAGCAAGGGCCTGAATGCGGCTACGGCCATCGATCGAAGCGGCCGACCTACCCAGATCCGGGGAGCCCGGCAGCCACTACCGAAGACCGCCCGATGCAGGCCGGGTTGCTCCCGTCGTGACGCGCTGGAGCGGCACGCGCGGATCTGCGCGAACCGCACCACTTTCTTGGGCCGAAGCGGCCTAGAACGACCTCACTCTACACGGCTAACTCATCGTACCGAGCGGGACTGGCTCTAACCGGCTGCGCTGCGCGCCCCGCCGGCCCGCTCGCAATCCCCCGGGTCGGTCAGGGCGGGGGCCCGCCGGAGACGTCCTCCACGCACACCGCGAACCGCCGCTGGTTGTAGGTGTAGCCCACGCCGCTGGCGCACTGGTCGACGCTGACCGGAGCGTCGAGGTTCTCCAGGATCTGGGTAGCCCGTTGCCGGTTGGGCACCGACGCATCGTTGCAGTCCACCCGCAACGGGTTGGCGGCGTGCCGCGGGTCGATGCTCATGCAACCGCCGATCACCCAATCGATGTCCAGGCAGACGGTGGTGGTGGTGCCGCTGACGGCGTCGAGCCTCGAATAGGACGAGTCGACGTCGGCCGGGCATTGCGCGCGGTCGGCCACCGCGGCGACGACCTTGAAGTTGGACTGCGGGCTCCCGCACGCCGCCTTGCTGGCCTGCGGCCGGTCCGGGGTGCCGCCAAGTTGGACACAGTCGCCGACCTGGAGATCGGCGATGTCGGGCCGCGACGAGCATCCCGCCAGCGCCCAGCACACCGCCAGGGCAGCGGCCGGGACCAGCGCCGGGAGCAAGGCGCGCAACGCGCCGAGTGTCAGCGACGCAGACCCAGCCGCTCGATGAGCGAGCGATACCGCTCGACGTCGACCTGCGTGAGGTACTTGACCAACCGCTTGCGGCGGCCCACCAGCAGCAGCAACCCGCGCCGCGAGTGGTGGTCGTGCTTGTGCACCTTCAGGTGCTCGGTCAGGTCCGCGATCCGCTTGGTCAGCAGCGCGATCTGCGCCTCGGGGGATCCGGTGTCGGTCTCATGCAGGCCGTAGGAGCGCAGAATCTCCTTTTTCTGCTCGGCTGTCAGCGCCACAAAGATATCTCCATCGATTGGTCCGCGATCAAGGATGTGCCGACGCGGCCACCGCGAACCGCAGCACGCGCCGCTGTCGTCGGGCAGTCTAGCAGCGGTGTCGCAGACGGGCAGCCACTCGTCAATCCGCTGGCAACAGGGCACGTGTCCGCTGCGTGTCGGCGCCTATCTCGGCGACCAGGTCGCGCACCGAGGCAAACTTCTGCTGGCCGCGGATACGGGCGACGAAGTCCAGGGCCACATGCTGGCCGTACAAGTCGGCGCAGGTGTCGAGCACGTACGCCTCGACGGTGCGGGTACGTCCGGAGAAGGTGGGGTTGGTCCCGACGGACACCGCGGCGCGGTAGCGCTCACCCGGGACGACGGTTCCGGTCACCGGTCCGTGCCCGAGCACGGTGAACCAGGCGGCGTACACGCCGTCGGCCGGAATCGCCGAGTACATCGGCGGCGCCACGTTCGCGGTGGGAAAGCCCAGCTCGGCGCCCCGCCCGTAGCCTCGGACGACGACGCCCTCGACGCGATGGGGCCGGCCCAGCGCCTCGGTGGCCGCCGCCATGTCGCCGGCGTCCACGCAGGACCGGATGTAGGTCGAGGAGAAGGTCACGGTCTCGTTGCTGTGGTGTTCGGACACCAGCGACATCGACTCCACCGCGAACCCGAACCGCTCGCCGGCCCGGCGCAGGGTGTCGACGTTGCCGGCCGCCTTTTTGCCGAAGGTGAAGTTCTCGCCGACCACCACCTCCAGCACGTGCAGGTGCTCGACCAGCAGCTCGTGGATGAAGCGGTCCGGGGTGAGCTTCATGAAATCGGTGGTGAACGGGATCACCAAGAACACGTCGATGCCCAGGTCCTCGACCAGCTCGGCCCGGCGGGTCAGCGTGGTCAGCTGCGCCGGGTGACTGCCTGGATACACCACCTCCATGGGGTGCGGGTCAAACGTCATCAGCACCGACGGCACCTCACGCGCGCGGGCGGCCTTCACCGCGTGCGCGATCAGTTCGGCGTGGCCCCGGTGGACGCCGTCGAACACCCCGATCGTGAGCACACATCTGCCCCAATCCGTGGGGATCTCGTCCTGCCCGCGCCAGCGCCGCACGACCGCAAGCCTACGGCGCGACGCGAGGGGGTGTGCGAACACGCCTTGCCTCGCCCCGCAGTGGCGCGGGTCGCCGCCTTCAGCTCGACAGCAGGCCCTTGGCGATGTGGGTCACCTGGACCTCGTTGCTGCCGGCGTAGATCATCAGTGACTTGGCGTCGCGAGCCAGCTGTTCCACCCGGTACTCGGCCATGTAGCCGTTGCCGCCGAACAGCTGGACGGCCTCCATCGCGACGTCGGTGGCGGCCTCCGAGGAGTACAGCTTGATCGCCGAGGCTTCGGCCAGCGTCGGCTCCTTGCCGGCCCGAAGTCGCTCGAGGGTCTGAAATACCATGTTCTGCACGTTGATCCGGGCGACTTCCATCTTGGCAAGCTTGAGCTGGATCAGTTGGAACTGCCCGATATTCTTGCCCCACAACGTGCGGGTCTTCGCGTAATCGACGCACAGCCGATGACGTTGATGATGCCCAGCGCCATCAGCGCAACCCCGAGGCGTTCGACGGCGAAATTGGCGCGGGCCTCCTGCGCCGTCGCTCCTTTCGCGGTTGGCGCGCTCACGGTCCAGCATCGACTTGACCGATTCGGCAAGCAGCACATCAAGGCCGAACTGGCGAAAGCTTGCGCATGATCGGATAGGGCGACAGGGCGCCGGTCTCCAATTCGTCCCGATGCGGCCGGATCTCCTTGTCGATGAATTGGCGAACAGCGTCGCGCACCATCAGGTCGGTGTCGGACCATTCGATCAAAGCGTGCCCCCTTGGGTTTGCGGTTTAGCGTTCGGCCCGCTGGTAGGCGGTGACAACGACGGCGCCGCCCAACCCGATGTTGTGTTGCAGTGCGGCGGTGACGTTTTCGACCTGGCGTGCCTCGGCGGTGCCACGCAGCTGCCAGGTCAGCTCGGCGCACTGCGCCAGCCCGGTGGCACCCAGCGGGTGGCCCTTGGAGATCAGACCACCGGAGGGATTCACCACCCAGCGTCCGCCGTAGGTGGTGTCGTTGTCGTCGATCAGCTTGGGCGCCTCACCCGGACTGCACAGCCCCAGCGCCTCGTAGAGCAGCAGCTCGTTGGCCGAGAAGCAGTCGTGCAGCTCGATCACTTCGAAGTCTTCGGGACCAAGCCCGCATTGTTGATAAACCCGTTGCGCCGCTTGCACGTTCATGTCGTAGCCGATGAGGTTCTTGGCGCTGCCGTCAAAGGTGGACGCGAAGTCGGTGGTCATGGCCTGGCCGACGATCTCCACCGCTTGGGTGGCCAGCCCGTGGCGGTCGACGAACGCTTCGGAAGCCAGGATTGCCGCACCCGAACCGTCCGACGTCGGCGAACACTGCAGCTTGGTCAGCGGGTGGTAGATCATCCGCGACGCCAGGATGTCGTCGAGGGTGTAGGCCTGCTGGAATTGCGCATACGGGTTGTTCACCGAATGCTTGTGGTTTTTGTAGCCGATCTTGGCGAAATGCTCGGCGGTGCTGCCGTATTGCCGCATGTGCTCGCGCCCGGCAGCCCCGAACATCCAGGGCGCCACCGGAAAGGCCAGCTCGGTGATCTCGACCATCGCCTTGACGTGCTTGTCCATCGGCTGGGTGCGGTCGTCGTATGCCGCCGCGAGCGATCCGGGTTTCATCTTTTCGAAGCCCAGCGCCATGGTGCAGTCGGCCAGCCCACCGCGGATGGCCTGCGCCGCCAAGAACAGCGCCGTGGAGCCGGTCGAGCAGTTGTTGTTGACGTTGACGATGGGGATGCCGGTCAGGCCCAGTTCGTAGAGCGCCCGCTGGCCCGAGGTCGATTCGCCGTAGACGTAGCCGACGTAGCCCTGCTCGACCTGGCGGTAGTCGATGCCGGCGTCGCGCAGCGCGTGGCCGCCGGCCTCGCGGGCCATGTCCGGGTAGTCCCAGCCTTGGCGGCTCCCCGGCTTTTCGAACTTCGTCATGCCGACGCCGACGACAAAAACTTTGTTGGGCGTCTTGTTAGGCATCGTTGCCCCTTCCAAGTGGCTTTGCCGGAGACCTGTCCCCCAGTCTGCTACCTAGTGAACCTCGCTGGTAAGTTTGTCGGGGTCTCGGCGTTCCGACAGGCCGCTCCAGGCGTCGCACCTTTCTCATCTGCCCCACGTGTACCCGGAACTGACCGATATGCAAAGTGCCCGCCTCACAGCGACAGCCACGGTTGTCGCTGGTAGGCGGGCACATCGCATATCCCTGCCGTGCTGGAATGCGTGAGGCGGGTGAGACCAGAGGGAGCGGTATCTACAGTCGCGGCGACCGGGTGCGCCTCCGCTCGACCCGAGGCACCCAACCCCGCTGCGCGGGCTGCATCCCCCTACATTGAGGCCGGGCGGAGCACCACCACCGACTTGGTCCGCGCACCGTCGTCACGCAGCAGCGCGATCACCCGGCCGTCGGCGTCGCAGGCGGCGTACACGCCGTCGATACCGGCCGCCGGCAGGGATCGGCCGTTGGCGGCCGCGGAGGCCTCCTCGGCGGTCAGGTCGCGACGGGCAAACATCAGCAGGCAGGCGTCGTCGAGGCTCAGGCTCACCCTGGGCCGCTCGGCCAGATCGTCGAGGGAGGCCGCCCGGTCCAGGTTGAAGCGGCCGACGCGGGTGCGCCGCAACGCCGTCACATGGCCGCCAACCCCAAGCGCGTCGCCAAGATCGCGGGCCAACGCGCGGATATAGGTTCCCGAGGAGCAGTCGATCGCCACATCGATATCGATGAGCTGGTCGTGGCGGCGCGCGGCCAGCAGCTCGAACCGGTCGATGCGGATCGGCCGGGCTTCGAGTTGGACGGCGTGCCCCTGGCGGGCCAGCCGATAGGCACGACGGCCGTCGACCTTGATCGCGCTGACCGCCGACGGCACCTGCCTGAGGTCACCGCGCAGCCCGGCGACCGCGGCGGTGATCGCCTCGGCCGTCAGGTGCTCAGCCGGAACCGATTGCAGCACTACACCTTCGGCGTCCTCGGTGGAAGTGGACTGACCCAAGCGGATGGTGGCCGCGTAGGACTTTGAGGCCGCCGTCAGCAGACCGAGGATCTTGGTGGCGCGATCTATTCCGATCACCAAGACGCCGGTGGCCATCGGGTCCAGGGTGCCGGCATGGCCGACCCTGCGGGTGGCGAAGATGCGGCGGCACCGCGCCACCACGTCATGACTGGTCATTCCGGCCGGCTTGTCGACCACGACGATTCCCGGGCCGGTGCGGCCGCCGCTCACAGCACGATCGCCGTCAGCACCAGCCCGCGCTCGACCGACCATCGGCCCCTCAGCGCCGTCAGCGGCGGACCCGACAGGGCGGACGCGTCGATCAGGACGCGAGACACGAAGCGGCCCGCGTTGCCCGGCGGGTCGGTTTCGAACGTGATGTGCGCGTCCTCGAAACCCAGCCACCTCTTGGTCAGCGGATACCACGCCTTGTAGGTTGCCTCCTTGGCGCAGAACAGAATCCGGTCCCAATGCAATCCGACCGGCATGCTGCGGGGCATCTCGGCGCGCTCGGCCGGCAGGCTGATCGCATCCAGCACACCGGTGGGCAACACGTCGTGCGGTTCGGCGTCGATGCCCACGGAACGCACCGCAGCGGTGCGCCCCACCACCGCACCGCGATAGCCGGCGCAATGGGTGAGGCTACCCACCACGCCGTCCGGCCAACAGGGTTCGCCCTTATCGCCCTTGAGGATCGGCGCCGGCGGCACGCCGAGCTCACCCAATGCCATGCGGGCACAGTGACGAACGGTGATGAATTCGTTGCGCCGCTTGGCAACCGATCTGGCGATCAACGGCTCTTCCTCGGGCAGCGCGGCCAGACCCGGCGGATCGGAATACAACTCGGCATACGCCAGATCGCCGGCCACCGCGCCGGGCAACACCGACGACACCAGCATGCTCGCGGTCACCGTGACTGCCGCTGGCGCAATCGTTCCCGGAATGCCGCGGCCTGCGCGCGCATCTCGGGAGTGATCACGAAATGACCGCCGAAGTCGTTGAGGTAGCCCGGTGCGTACTGCGGATCCGGCAACACCTGACGCAGCCAGGTGTAGGGCTTGCGGCGCCGCCACTCCCGCGGATAGCCCACCGAAACCTCCTCGAACCGCACGCCGTCGTACCAAGTGGTGCGCGGAATGTGCAAATGCCCGTAGACGGAGCACACGGCGTTGTAGCGGGTGTGCCAGTCGGCGGTCTGGGTGGTTCCGCACCACAACGCGAATTCCGGGTAGAACAACGCGTCGCAGGGCTCCCGCAGCAGCGGAAAATGGTTGACCAGAACGGTCGGTTGCATCCAGTCGAGCTGTTCGAGGCGGGCCCGGGTGGCGGCGACCCGCTCGCGGCACCAGGCATCGCGAGTGGGGTAGGGCTCCGGTGAGAGCAGGAACTCGTCGGTGGCCACCACGTTGCGTTCCTTCGCGATGGCCACACCCTCGGCTTTGCTGCTCGCCCCCGCCGGCAGAAAGGTGTAGTCGTACAGCAGAAACATCGGCACGATGGTGGCCGGGCCGCCCCGCTCGGTCCACACCGGAAACGGGTGCTCCGGCGTGACGACGCCCATCTCGTCGCACATGTTGACCAGGTAGTCATAACGTGCGCGGCCGAAGATCTGCATCGGATCCCGGTTGGTGGTCCACAACTCGTGGTTGCCGGGCACCCAGATCACCTTGGCGAACCGGCGCCGCAGCAGATCCAGCGCCCAGCGGATCTCGTCGGTGCGTTCGCCGATGTCCCCGGCCACGATCAGCCAGTCATCCGGCGAGGACGGGTGCAGCGATTCGGTGACCGGCTTGTTACCGAGGTGACCGGTGTGCAGGTCGGAGACCGCCCACAGCGTCGGCTCCGCCCCGACCGTCTCCTGCCTCGTCACGACTTACCACCCTAACGACCCGGCGAAGTGGGAACGAAATCCAGCCGGTTCGACCAACGTCCCCGGCGTGAGCAGACGCAAAAGCCCCCATTTCGGGCCCGAAATGGGGGCTTTTGCGTCTGCTCGGCCAACCCAGGCTAACCGCTACGGGGTCGGCGAGGGTTTCGGAGTGTCGGTTTGGCTGATCCGGCAGTCCGACTGTGCGGTGAGCGATGAAGCGACCTGGGTACCCAACTTGAATTCGACACCGCCATGACCGGCGAAGTAGACGTCGTGGTCGCCCGGCTTGTTCTTCATCACCCCAAAGCTGGTGGCGCCGAATTGTTCAACGCCGTCCTTGACGATCTGCACAGCCTGCGGCCACTTGTCGTCGGGGATCGGCCCGCTGAATCCAACCATGAAATACGCCGCTTTGGCCCTGGTCCATTCATACTCGCCGCCGCAGCCTGTCCAGGTGTCCATATCCATCGACCAGGTCAACCCGGGCACCAGGGCAGTGATGGCGTTGGCCATCTGGATGACCGCCGCCCGGTACTGGTCCTTCGCGGCCTCCAGCGGAGGCTTGGAACGCAACGCGTTCTCCAGCTCGGCGACCTTCTCCGGGCTCAACGGACCCTCCTCAGCACTACCGCTGCCGTGACCACCGCGGCCGCATCCGAGCACCACCACACACAGCAGGGCCAGCAGCCACGCCATCGACCACCGCATCAATGTCCCCCTCCGGGTACTGGGTTGGGCGCTCCCGGCATGCCGCCACCCAGGATCGGCGGAAGCAGCGGCGCGCCCACCGTGTTGTCCGGCAGCCCAGCGGCGATCGCCGCCAGGTTATAGCCCGACATCCGCAGCTGCGGCTGGCCGGCGGCATCTAGGAAGACCCGCGGGTAGTCGCCGTGGGCATACACCCCGTCCCGCCATATCCCGCCCGGATCAAAACCCGCCTGCGACGACAGCTCCACTAACCCAGGGGTCAGATAGGGGTCCAGGCCCCAGCCGTGCAGCGGCGCCACCGGTGCCACCAGATTGGTGATGGGGTCGTGGGGAGCCTGCATGACATAAGCGTGCCCGTGATCGAGCCCGAGCTGCGCCGGGCTGTACAGTTCCAGGCCGGGTGAGCCGTAAAACACGACGTCGTTGACCGGATGGGCACCCTGGGCGTTGAGGTCCTGCAACGCCAGCGACGCCGTCAACGACCCATACGAGTGCCCCAACACGGTCAGATGGCCACCGGGGTTATTGGTCCGAACCTGCTGCAAATACCTCGACAGATCGGCCGCGCCCGCGTGTGCCTGCCCATCGGTCATCGTCTGCCATAGGTCGCCCGCACTGCCGCTGTCGAGCGGGTTCGGGGGCGGGCTGTAACCCATCCAGGCGATGGTGGCGACGGATGTCGGTTTGCCAGCATTCTTCAGTTGCCGGATTACCTCCGACCGCAGGTCGCGGGCTTCGGTCACCATGCCGGGCAGGGTGCCCCGGGTGGTGGACCCGACGCCGGGCACAGTCACCGATACATTGGCGGCGGTGTCGGGATTGCCGACGGCCACGGCCGCCAGCACCTGCTGGTGTGGGTCCTCGGGAAGCTGCAGCTGGGTCAAGTACGTCTCTGGTGCTCGGCTCAATGCCTCGTCGACCGCATCGAGGTCGCCCAGCCGGCCCCTGGCGGCGGTCAGCTGATCATCCAGGGCTGCGAGTTGGCCGACCGCGTCGCTGTCGAGGATGCCGTTGTGGTAGTCACGGGCAGCCTGCGCCGCCAGTTGGTCATACTGCGCCTGCAACCGCCCGATGTGGGCCTGCAGCCGGGCGCGCTCCTCGCGCAGCCGCTCCTCATTGGCATCGCTGGCGAGCTGGGTCGGGGTCAGCCCCTCGGGGCCGACCGGCGGGCCGGCATCGGCCGGGATGGGCGCATCACCGTCGGCCATGTTGACCGCTGAGGCCAGCTCCTCGTCGACGGCATTGGCCTCAGCCATAATCGCATCCAAATCAGCCTGCAGCTCCGCTTGCTTGGCCAGCATCCGTGCCCACTCCGCCTCGGTGTATCGCAGCCCGGGGATCGGCACTACCTGGTTGGTCAGCGCATCGATCGTCAGCTCGGCGGCCGCGGCGGCTTGGCGTAGTGCGGCCAGCTCGGATTGGACCTTCACAATCCCGTCGGCGGCCCTGTCGGCCGCCCGGGCAACCGCCAACGCTTCGTTGCCGTGGGCGTCGAGGTCTCGGCGAATGCCCGCGTTGTGGTGTGCCGCCGCCTCAGCGGTCTTGCCACCCGAGTTCGCAAAAATCGACAGCGCCGCCAACTGACGCGACACCTCGAACGTCACCTCCGCTCGGGCACTGGCCGCATGAAACACCTCCCGGACCGCTTGCGCGTTCCACCGATCGATATCGGCCACGGTCAGTGGCACGAATCACACCCCACGCGGGCCGGCTACGACGTCGGCGGAAACACCCACCTGGGCGAGCGCCTGCGCCCGCTCCGCCTCCGCCGCCGCATGCCCGATGGCGGCCTCCTGCAGCCCGTATGCGTGATCACCGATCCTGGTCAGCAGCGCCCTCGACGCGTCCAACCAGTCGTCCATCTTGGCGTTGAGCGCCATCGCCGAGGCGCCCTGCCAGCCGAACTGGGCGGCCTGCATCCGATAGTCCGACGACAAATGTCCGACGGCCAGACCCTCACCCTGCGTGGTCACCTGCGCCGCCGAGTGCATCCACTGCTCCGGACTGATCTGAAACACCCGTTGCCTCCTTGCGTCCATCGAAGTGCATCACATTATGCGTCAGCGGGAACTACCGCAGAATTCACCGCATCAAAGGTGGCCCGGGTTAGAACAAGTTCTCGTTTGACTGTGACGACGCGGAGCCGACTTGTACACTCCCGGCAAGGGACCGCCGAGGGCAGGGGGTGTCGTGTTCACCAGGGTGCGGCTGATCGGAGGGCTCGGTGCGCTGACGGCAGCGGTGGTGGTGGGCACGGTGGGCTGGCAGGGCATCCCCCCAGCGCCGACCGGCGGCGACGCGGTCCAGCTGCGATCGACCGCGGCGCCCATGTCCACCACGATGAAGAGCCCGATCGTGGCGACCACCGACCCCAGCCCGTTTGACCCGTGCCGAGACATCCCGTTCGACGTCATCCAGCGGCTCGGATTGGCCTACACGCCACCGGAAGCCGAGGAGGGGCTGCGCTGCCACTTCGACGCGGGTAACTATCAGATGGCCGTCGAGCCGATCATCTGGCGCACCTACGCCCAGACCCTGCCCCCCGACGCGATCGAGACCACGATCGCCGGCCACCGCGCCGCGCAGTACTGGGTGCTGAAGCCGACGTATCACAACAGCTTCTGGTACTCCTCCTGCATGGTGACCTTCAAGACCAGCTATGGAGTGATCCAGCAGTCGCTGTTCTACTCGACGGTCTACTCCGAGCCCGACGTCGACTGCCCTTCCACCAACCTGCAACGGGCAAACGACCTCGTTCCCTACTACAAGTTCTAACCTGGGATTTCCTAACCTGGGGATGTGAGCACGACATCCACCCGGCCAGAGTTGCCCAAGCGTCGCGCTCTGACCACACAAGTAGGCAGCAACGCTGTGGGTGGAGTGTTGGGGCTGCGACGGGCGACCACCCGCTACACCGTGAGCCCCGTCCGAGTCCCGATGCGCGACGGCATCCAGCTGGTGGCCGACCACTACGCACCCGCCACGTCGCAGCCCGTCGGCACCCTGCTGGTGCGTGGGCCATACGGGCGCCGGTTTCCGTTTTCGCTGGTGTTTGCCAGGATTTACGCCGCCCGCGGTTATCACGTCGTGCTGCAGAGCGTGCGCGGGACGTTCGGGTCCGGTGGGGTGTTCGAGCCCATGGTCAACGAGGCCGCCGACGGCGCCGATACGGTGGCGTGGCTGCGTGAACAGCCCTGGTTCACCGGCCGGTTCGGCACCATCGGCCTGTCTTATCTGGGTTTCACCCAGTGGGCGTTGCTGCACGATCCGCCCCCGGAGCTGGCCGCGGCCGTGATCACGGTGGGGCCGCACGACTTCCGGGCCTCGGTGTGGGGCACCGGATCGTTTACGGTCAACGACTTCCTGGGCTGGAGCGATCTGGTTTCCCACCAGGAAGACCCCGGTCGCATCCGGGCCGGAATCCGCCAGCTCACCGCGCCACGCCGGGTGGCGCGGGCGGCCGCCACGTTGCCGCTGGGTGAGTCGGCCCGGACGCTGCTCGGCACGGGTGCGCCGTGGTTCGAATCCTGGGTGGAACACACCGACCGCGACGATCCGTTCTGGGACCGACTGCAGTTTCCCGCCGCATTGGACCGCGTCCAGGTCCCGGTGCTGCTCGTCGGCGGCTGGCAGGACATCTTCCTGCGGCAGACGCTGCAGCAGTACCGGCACCTGCGCGACCGGGGTGTGCACGTCGCGCTGACGGTCGGTCCCTGGACACACACCCAGATGCTCACCAAGGGGCTGGCCACCAGCGCTCGGGAATCGTTGGACTGGTTGGACGCCCACCTCGGCCGGGCGCCGGCGCTGCGCCCCAGCCCGGTGCGGGTCTTCGTCACCGGCCAGGGCTGGCGGCACCTGCCGGACTGGCCTCCGGCGACCACCGAGCGGGCGTGGTACCTGCAGCCCGGTGGCGGCCTGGGTGAGAGCGCTCCGGCTTCCGGCACGCCACCGGCGACGTTTCGCTACCACCCCGCCGACCCGACACCGACCACCGGTGGTCCGCTGCTGTCATCCAACGGCGGTTACCGCGACGACAGCCGGCTGGCCACGCGCGCCGATGTGCTGTGCTTCACCGGGGCGCCCCTCACCCACGACCTCTGCGTGCACGGAAACCCCGTCGTCGAGCTGGTGCACAGCTCGGACAACCCCTACGTCGACGTGTTCGTTCGGGTCAGCGAGGTGGACCCGAAGGGCCGGTCCCGCAATGTCAGCGACGGCTACCGGCGACTTGGTGACGCGCCGGAGCTGGTCCGCGTCGAGCTGGACGCCATCGCCCACCGATTCCGCGCCGACTCCCGCATCCGGGTGCTGATCGCCGGTAGTTGGTTTCCCCGCTATGCGCGAAACCTCGGCACCCCGGAACCGATACTCACCGGACGGCAGCTCAAGCCGGCTACCCACGCGGTGCATTTCGGGCGCTCCCGGCTGCTGCTGCCCGTCGGCTAACGGCTGGTGGTGCGGCGGACCCGGGCGGCGACCCGGCCGATAACCCGAGCCCGTCCAGCAGCGCGTGCCCAGTGGTCTCCCCGACGCGGAACCTGCGAGAGTTACGACCATAAGTCGAGATGAAGTTTCAAAGCCTCATCGAGCTGGGCAAGTTCGGCGGCTGAAACTCGGCCGATTGGCCGGAGCAACCGCTCGGTAGCAATCGATCTGATTTGCTCGGCCTGCGCCTTGCAGTCGACCTGGAGACCAGTAGTGGTGGCCGACAACAACACCTGAAACGGATAGACCTTGGCGATGTTGCTCGTCACCGGCACGACGGTGATGACGCCGCGCCCAAGACGCGTGGCGGTCGCGTTGGCCCGGTCGTTGCTGACGACGACGGCGGGGCGCTGGTTGTTCGCTTCGCTACCTCGAGCGGGGTCGAGATCGACCTGCCAAATCTCACCGCGGCGCATCACCGACTCCGTCGCCGACGGTCTGCTCCCACGCGTCCGTGTCGCCGGCTGCCGACCATTCTTGCCATGCGTTGGCATAGTCATCTTCGAGCGTGGGGTAGCGAAGCACGCGGATCGCATGCTGCAGGCCGGCGGAGCGGGATGGTAATCCCGCTCGTTTCACATATGCGTCCAGGATCGCGACGTCGTCATCGGACAGGCTCACGCTCAACTTCACAACCTAAGATGCTACCAGGGTCGTACCTAGGTAGTAATAGGTTCAGCGGCTGGTCGCGCGCCAGTCGCGCAGCACTTCCTCGACGTGCTCACCCACCCGGTGCCGCGCCGTTTCCCGGTCGACACCCGACATCAGCAGTTCGTCGTACGAAGTGTCGATATGCCGCACCGACGCCGCGACGGCCAGCGTCACCGCTTCGGGATCGAGCGCCCGCCCGGCCGCGCTACGTCCGATCCTGCCGCTGCCGCGGGTGGCCGCGTGGCGGGCGATCGCCTCGGCCCGGCCGGCCGGGCAGTTCGGGAACAGCGTGCGAATCGCGGCGCCGAATTCGGCTTGCAGACGCAGGTCCTCGTTGGCCCGTCGCGCCTCGTCGCGCTCCCGGCGGCGGGCGCGCACCTCCGCATCGGCGAGGCACTCGTTTTCGGCGCGCTCCAGCGCCTCCGCCTCGACCAGGATGCCCTGACGCTCGTATCGCTTACGCGCCCGGCTCCACCGCACCACCACCGCCGAAAGCCGGCTCGCCCGCTTGGCCCGGCGGGTAAGCGCGGCGTCCCCGGACGGCAAGAAGACCAGGTGGCCAAGGTCCGCGCAGTCCAGGCACAACGGCCCCGCGTCCTCAAGGAACATCAGGTCACCGCTGCCGCCACACGACGCGCATGACCAGTCGTTGACCGGCATGATCACGACCAAATCGGGGGGCCGGCTCTGCCGCTCGACCGCACGCTCCGAGAGCTCCGGCGACACCCAATGCGTGCGATACGCGCGCTCGATGGCGTCGTCGCCGCTGAGGCTGAACCGCAGCCGACGGCGGTCCCGAGTGCGAGCGACGTAATCGGTCTCCGACGGGTTGAGCCCCCGGTCGCGGGCCCAGCGCCGCAACGCGGCCATCGCGGCGGTGATCTTGCTGAGGTTGGCCTGTACGACTTGTTCCAGCGAGTCGACGCGGCCCTGCCGCCACTGGTCAACATGCGAGGGCGCCAGCCAGCCCAGGCCGAGCAGCACGTCGATCGCGCTGACGAACCGCTGTCGGGCCAGCGCGGCCTCCGCCGCCCGGGCCACCCGCTGCTCCAGTGGTTGACGTGCCATGACCTGCCCGAGCCTAGTCGGACTGCGCACCGAGGCCGCGGAACTGAGTTACTCCGACCAGCCGGACGCGCTCGGAGTGGCGATGCGCGGCCGTCGGTAACATTGCTGTTGGCGAACGCTCTACGGACCACATGGTCTCGTCAGTCACGGCAGGCCGTAGCGGCGCCGCAGTTCTTCACCACTAACCGTGGCGCCGGCTGCGTAGGCGGCGTCTGCATCGGCCAGCTCATCGGCAAGGCCGGGCGTCCGCAGCGCATGCAGGGTTTCGTGTAGGGAATCCAAGTCGTCGGCAGACATCAACACGGCGGCAGCGCGGCCGTGTCGAGTGATCCGGATGATCTCGTGTGTGGTGTCGGCCTCATCGACCAGCGCCGAAAGCTTGTCTTTGGCCTCAGTGAGCGGTACCGATTTCATAGCCAGGATCAGACGTCGACGAAGTACGTCTACAATACGTACATGCCCGAGACTCTGACTGGTCGCCTCAACTTCCGCCTGTCTCCTGAACAGGAGCAGGCCCTTCGCCGCGCCGCCGCGCTCACCGGCCAGAGCCTGTCGGGGTTCGTATTGTCCGCGGCGGTCGACCACGCCCACGATCTCTTGGCCCGGGCCAACCGGATCGAGCTGTCCGAGGCCGCTTTCCGCCGCTTCGTCGCCGCGCTCGACGAGCCCGGCGAGGCGGCTCCCGAATTGGTGCGTCTCGCCAGACGGAAGAGCCGCATTCCCGCCCATTGAGCACCCCCGCGCTCGGCCCCGTCGAGCTGTTGGACCCGGACCGGCACGACACGGCGCGCTTCTCCAGCGGTGTTGAGGTGCTCGACCACTGGCTGCGCCGAGTCGCGCCCGTCGCGGCTGCGGCCGGCACGGCCGCTACGTGGGTGCTCTGTCGGGGCCGGCGGGTAGTTGGGTTCTACGCGCTCGCCATGGGGAGCATCGAGCGGATCCGGGTGCCATCGCGGCTGGGCCGGGGCCAACCCGACCCGGTCCCGGTGCTCGTCCTCGCTCGCCTAGCGCTCGACCGGCAGGAGCAGGGCACCGGTCTCGGTGGCGATCTTCTCCTCGATGCCCTCATCCGATCCGTGGCCGGTGCCCGGCAGTATGGCGCCCGCGCCCTAGTCGTCGACGCCATCGACGACCGCGCCGCCGAGTTCTACGGTCACCACGGCTTCTTGCCCCTCGAGGGTCGACGCCTCTACCGGCGGATCAGCGACATCGCGCAGGCGCTGGGAGTATGACGCGCCATCGTCGCTTGGCGACGTGCTGCCGATCGGTCGCCTCCAATGGCCTCGTTGTTGTCGTCAGTGATGGGGAGGGACAACGGCAAGATTTTGGATCCGGTGGTGGCCACCACGGGGATGGGCCGCTCGACGGCGCGGCAGATGTGACCGGCCCGAGGTTGCCGGACCCGGCCGAGCAGGTAGACGAGCGTAGCCTTCGGCCTCGAGGCTTCAGCGACGACGCCAGGGCGCTGCTGGAGCACTTGTGGGCCTTGATGGGCATGCCGTGCGGCAAGTACCTGGTGGTCATGCCTGACCTGTGGTTGCCGCTGTTGACCGCTGCCGGTGATCTTGACAAGCCGCTCGTTACCGAGGCGTCGGTGGCCGAGTTGAAGGCGACAGCCCTACCAGGGGAGAATCGCATGCCGCGCCGCGTCGCGGGGACACTCCCTGGTGGCCGGGCTGGCGTCACCCAAGTATCGGCGACGGGGAAGGCGACACAATCGTCGGCCGCCACACCCGCTCGGCGATCGGCACCATCGTGGAACGCCGCAGCCGACTCGTGCGCCTGGTACACCTCCCGGCCGGGCATACCGGCGAAGCGTTCGCCGCCGCGGCCACTCACCTGCTCACCTCGATCCCGGACGCTGCACGGCTGACGCTCACCTGGGACCAGGGCGCGCAGATGGCGCGCCACGATCTGCTGGCCGAGTTGTTCGCCGAGGGGATTTACTTCGCCCCGCCGGCGTCGCCGTGGTTGCGCACGGCTGCGCGGAACCAACGAGAACACCAACGGTCCGCTCCGCCAGTACTTCCCCAAGGGCAGCGACCCGCCCGTGCATGGACCCGACGAATTGCGCCGCATCGAGCAACTGCTCAACACCCGCCCGCGGAAAGTCCTCGGCTGGCGCACCCCGGCAGAGGTCTTCGAATCCGAACTGGCACCATGAAATTCGTCCTGTGTTGCGACGACCGCGCGAATCCGAAGTTGAACCCGAGTGCCGCTAGGGGGTCAGTTTTCACGTGCCGTTGACAACCGTGTCGCGGCGGTGTCAAGGGAGGAAACTGCCCAGTCGCAGTCGACGAAAACTGCCCGGTAGTGGCCACGAGATCTGCCCACTCGCGACCACCGAACATGCCCGGCGTAGCTAAACTGTCGCACCACTCGTGAAGATCATCTCGTCCGGCTTGCACCCCAACCACCGCCGCGACCTCGACCCGCGCCCGTGCAACCCGATCCTTCGCCGTCCTGCCGTACTCGTAGGTGCGGTTGCCCGCGTTGCCGAGCTCTCACGCTATGTATTTCACCACTTCCTCGGCGTGCCGCCATCGGAGCACTGGCGCCGATGCGTAGGGGTCGCCACGAGTGAATCGTCATGGCGTCGGTAACGGCGATCGAGCCGCGGCTGTGTCCCTTGACACGGCTGGTTGTAGCAGAATGCTCTTTTGGGGACTTGCTGCTAGTAACGCACCGGTTGAAGGAACCGCCGTATGACCGAGGACATCGCGTTCGACGACCTGAGCCCACGCTGCTGGCTCGACGCGTTTCCGTGGCTGAAGGGGGCGGCCGAGCCGGGATCAGCGCCGTGGTGGAATGATCCGATCGACGCCGTCGGTACCGAGACGAGGCGGCGGCGCCTGGCCGCGATCTCGGAGCTGGCAATCGAGCGGTTGTCGCACTGGACGATTGGCCAGATCCTGCCGGGCCTTCCCGCCGACCTCGAACTGCGTAGCCTCCGGTTGCCGACCCGTGGGCGAAACGCCCTGGTCCGTGAGGGTTGCATCGTTGCTGCCGACCTGAGCGCTGTCACCGTCGAATCGATGATGGATTGGTGGTACGTCGGTATCGGCTTGGTCGACACTATTCTCCAGGCTCTTGCCGACGCATCGACGTCGGTCGCCACACCGATAGTGACGACAAGGCAGCTGCCCTCCGACGGCGCGCGTTTGCCGCCGTTCGAACCCGTAAGCCTGCCCCGGTGGATGGCGTCGGTGATTGACGACCTCATCCATATCGCCACCTGGTATGCCACCGTTGGGCTGCCGAGTCAAACTCTGCTCGGCGAAGCGCTTCCGCCCGGTACGCCGGATGAGGTCGTGAAAGCTCGCCAGCATCTAGAGGCCCTCAGCGCACACCACATTCTGGGCGAGAATGAGCTTGAACTGGACGTCGCGAAGTTGTTCGATGTCGCGCTCGGGTTCCTCGACCCCCGAGCGGTCCACGTCCTCTGCAACCGCCTTTTCGCCGACGATCCGCTAACTCTCGACGAGCTCGCCCGTCAGCACAGCGTCACCCCCGAGCGGATCCGCCAGATCGAGGGCAAGGCACGCGGCACCATGCTGAGCTCGATCTCCGGGGGCGGACCGCTGGCCAGCATCGCCGAGGCAGCACGAGGGCTGATCGGGACGATCCGCCCCCTCGACGAGCTGCTGACGTTGATACCCGCCCTTGGCGAGCTCGTCGAGTCCGTCGGGCAGCCTGCCTGGCGCGTGCTTGACCGGCTCGATGATGCCTATGAGATCGAGGAGGGGTGGTGCCTCGTCCCGACGATGACCGCAGCCGAGGCCGTGACGCAAACACAGCTTCAAGAGCAGGCTGACCAGTACGGTGTCGTGCGCATAGAGGACCTCGCACTCGTCGAGACCAGCGATCTCGAGCGGCGCCCCGAGCTCACAACCCGTTGGCTGGCGCAGTGTGGCTACGTTGTCGACGGCGGCTTCGTCCTCACTCGCACTCAATCCGTCGGGGACTACGCTGCCGCAGTGCTGTCACTTAATGGGACGCCCCTGAGCAGCCAGGAGATCGTCGATCGGTTCGTTTTCGAGCGCAGCGCCGGCTCGGTTCGCAATGCGATGGGCCTCGATGATCGATTCCAGCGCGTCGACCGCGATCGCTGGGCGCTCAGCGAATGGGGCATGGAGGCGTACTCGGGGATCCGGTCCCTAATCCGCGAGCAGCTGGCACAATGCGGGGGCCGCGTCAAACTGGACGAACTTGTCGAATCCATCACCGGCCGCTACAGCGTGAGCGCCAACAGCGTCATCTCGTACGCGAGCTCGCCGCCGTTCGAGCAGCGTGACGGCATCGTCCGCTTCGCCGGAACCGGCCGCCGGGTTAGAAAGGCGCCGGAGCACACGCGCCGGTTTTTTCGGCACCCGGACGGGTGGGCGTATCGAGTCCGCATAACCAAGGACCACCTCCGCGGCAGCGGCTCAGTCGCACCGATGGCTATCGCGAACATTCTCAATCTTCAGTTCGGCCAAACGCGGCAGCTCGAGTCGCCCCTCGGCCCGCAGGCAGTCGCTTGGACCGGCACCCAGCCATCGTTCGGCACCATCCGACGGTTCTTGATGGACCGGGACATCGCCGCCGGTACCGACGCGTTCCTGGTCATCCACGACGACGGCACGTTCAGCTTCGAGCCTGCCCGGGAAATCACCGGCGATCCGCTGGCCGATGCGTTGAGCCTCATCGGCTCGCCCATGACCACCGACCGCGAGGCCGCACGCGCCGCCGTAGCAGGCGCCGTTGGGCTACCGGAGACCGCGCCCGTCATTAGCGTTATCGGCGCGTACCGGGAGCGCGGGGACAGCGACATCGCGGATCTGCTCACTAGTGTCCGTGATTTCCTGGAGACCGGTCACACCCCGAAGCAGCCCAAGCACAGCGCCGACGTCGACGAGATTCTTGACTTGCTGTGACCCCATCTGCAGCCGGGCTCCGCACACTTGGCCTGAATGACCGCTACCGCAGCGACCAGGAAGATGTCGTCGCGGACTTCTTCGTGCCTGCCTTTGAGGTTGCCTCCAGCTATAGCCGAGCCGTGGGCTTCTTCACGTCAACGACTCTGGCGTTGTACGCCCGCGGCATCGAAGTCTTCGCTAAGCGCGGCGGCTCCATGCGGCTCATCGCCTCCCCGCATCTCAACGAGGACGATCTCGTCGACATCGAGCGCGGCTACAACGTCAGGAAGGTCATCGAGCGGGCGACGGTACGCGAACTGGAATTAGCGCAACGCGAAACAGTGCTCGACGGTCTGGGCATGCTCGGACGGCTCATAGCCGAGGGACAGCTGGATATCAAGTTGGCGTTCGTCATTCGGGAGGACCGCGTCGGCATCTACCACGAGAAGATCGGCGTCTTCCGCGACGACTTCGGTGACCTGGTCGGCTTCACCGGCAGCAGCAACGAAACCTACGGAGGCTTGATCGCCAACTTCGAGTCCGTCGAGGTATATCGCGGTTGGGTCGCCGGCGATGGCCCTCGGGCGGTGCGGTTGGATTCGGACCTACAGGCACTCTGGTCGAACCAAACGCCACACCTCAGTGTCGAACGCTTCCCCGACGTGGCGCGGGAACGTCTCATCAAGCTGGGCAACGATCGCCCCCACCGCCCGCTGCCCGGACGAGACGATGCTCTGACTCCCCCGAGGGCCAATGTCGACGAACGGACTCGCTTGCGCATCCCCGTCGATGTGACGGTCCGCGACTACCAGCGCGACGCCGTCGAATCTTGGCTGCGAAACCGTGGTCGCGGCATTCTGAAGATGGCGACCGGCACGGGCAAGACCAAGACGGCGATGATCGCCGCCACAATGCTTGGCAACACGCTACGCGATCGCGAAGAGCCGCTCATCGTCCTGATCCTTGCCCCGCTGCAGCACCTGGTCGACCAATGGATTAGTGAAGTCGAGGACTTCGGTGTTCGCCCGGTAGCGGTCTACGAGACCAGCACCAAGTGGCTCCAGGTCGTCGATGATCAGCTCAACCAGGCCCGCATGGGGCAGCGTCCTGTCGTTGCGATGGTCGCTACCAACAAGTCGTTCGCAGGTGACAAGTTTCAGTCAGTTCTGTCGCGGATCACTCAGCCGCTCCTCGTTATCGCTGACGAAGCCCACAACCTCGGATCACGTAGGTACCGCGGCGCGCTGCCCCCCAATGCAACGTATCGGCTAGCGCTTTCCGCGACTCCAGAGCGCTGGTTCGATGACAAGGGCACCGATACGCTCACCGACTACTTCGGGCCGGTCGTACTCGAACTCGGACTGGGCAGGGCTATCGAGATCGGTGCGCTCACCCGCTATCTGTATACGCCCCGGCTCGTGGAACTCAACGAGGCTGAGACCACGCTCTACGTCGATCTGACCGCCCAGATTGCCACGCGTATCGCCGCTGGCGAGGATCTAGAGAGCATCGATCCGAAGTCGCCACTCGGATTCTTGCTGCGTCAGCGTGCCGGGATCCTCGGCCACGCGAAGGGCAAGTTGGCGGCGCTACGTGCGGACCTTAATGCGCGACGCGAGACCTGGTTTCAACTTGTTTACTGCGCCGAAGGACATCGCCCGACAGAACCCGGCGAACCGCAGGGCCCCAACCAGCTACGGCAGATAATGGATCTGGTAGGCAACGAGCTACACCTTTCGGCACACTCATACACCTCCAAGACACCGCGTGCCGAACGCAATGTCCTACTCCGCCGTTTCGGCGCGGGCAATGATCTTCGTGTCCTGGTCTCGATGCGCTGCCTCGACGAGGGTGTCGATATCCCCGACGCCCGGATCGGGTACCTGCTGGCCAGCAGCTCCAACCCACGCCAATTCATCCAGCGGCGCGGGCGGCTGCTGCGTCGAGCCGAGGGAAAG
Source organism: Mycobacterium shinjukuense (assembly GCF_010730055.1). Taxonomy (NCBI): domain Bacteria; kingdom Bacillati; phylum Actinomycetota; class Actinomycetes; order Mycobacteriales; family Mycobacteriaceae; genus Mycobacterium; species Mycobacterium shinjukuense. The sequence continues at coordinate 2,371,725 of NZ_AP022575.1, forward strand.
GACCGTGCGGAGATCCTCGACTACCTGGCGATCCCACCGTCGGGAACTCCGATCAACTTCGACATAGAACGATCGCTGCTCATCCGTGAGCTCCAACGGGCCAACGAATTCGGCAAGTTGTCCGAAAACTATGAAGCAACACTGACAGTGCTTCGACCGCTCAAAGAGCACTACCAGCTGATGGACTTGTAGAGCGGTCAATCAAAACATAATCATGAAAGTGGAGGTAGGTCATGGCCGAGGGGCGCACCGAGAAGCAGGTGCTCGAGGAACTAACTGAGGAAGAACGCGCGCTCCTCAAGCGCGTACTAGAAATCGAGCGGGCCAAGCTCCATCTAACGGCGTACAACGCGACCGACGACCTGCTCGCCGCAGTGAAGGAGATCCTGCCGTGAAGCTGAGGTCAGTTACTCTGACGAACTTCCGCCAATTCAAGGGCGTGCAGAAGTTCGCTCTGGCCTCGGACTCGATCAAGCCGGTCATCCTTCTTTTCGGGGCCAACGGCTCGGGAAAGACCACTCTGCTCAACGCGTTCACCTGGGCGCTCTACGGCATCATGTCCGAAGATGTCGAGCACCAGCAGCGGATGGTCACCGACAGCGTGTGGCGTGCGCTCCCGATCGGAAATTCCGTCGAGATAGCGGTCGAGGTGTGCTTCGAGCACGAGGGCCAGGACTACCGTCTGCTGCGTAGCGCCAGCCTCCGCAAAGAGTCCGACGCACAAGGTCCGCTCTCGCCCCAGGTGCAGCTGTGGGTGACGCGGTCCGATGGTTCCTCGGAGATCAGCCACGCACCACAGGAAACAATCTTCAGCATCCTGCCCCGCGGTGTGAGCCGCTTCTTTTTCTTCAACGGGGAGCGCATCGAGAACCTCGTGAAGAAGGGCGCCTACGCAGAGGTCCAAAAGGACATCAAGGTGCTGCTCGACCTGGAGCAGGTGGAACGCGCGATAGCCCACCTGCCGAAGGTTGACCGCAAGTTGACCGCCGAGCTCAAGAAGCACGGTGGCGCGACGGCCATCGAAATCCAGGACGCCATAGATGCCCTTACCGAGCAACAGATCCAGGCACGCGAGGATCTCAAGCTCACCGAAGGTGACCTGGCGACGTTGGCAGAGGAACGTGACCGCACCACTGATCTCCTACGCCAACACGCGGAAGCCGCGCCAATTCAGGCCGAACGCGACGCGGTCACCGATAAGCTGAGCGAGACCCGGGCTGCGCGCGATGCAGCGCTCGCCGAGCGGGCATTATTGGTCGCGACCCGTGGATTCCAGGCTTTCACGGACACCCTGGGCGAAACGACGCACGCAATCGCAGAACGCCTCTATCAGAAGGGGGCGCTGCCAGCGCCACTCAAGCGGGAATTCGTCGACCAGCTCCTGGAGGACGGTGCGTGCATCTGCGGTACGCAGCTCGCAGAGCACTCCGTCCCCTGGGGCAATGTCATGCAATGGCGTCAGCGGTCGGGATTGCAGGCGGTCGAGACCGCCTGGCAGCAGTTGAGCGGCCAAATCGCTCCGCTCGCCGGCGCCAGGCACGAGCTGCGCGAATCTCTCGCCCTTTTGATGAAGCGGATCGACGCCGAGCGCGACCGTGTCGCCCGCTTGGAGGAGCGAAAGTCTGAGTTGGACGGCAAGCTCAAGGGCAGCCGCCTGGAGGATGTCCAGGCCCTGGAAACCAAGCGCCTAGATCTGGAGAACCGGATCGGCATCAAGAACCAGCGCAAAGGCGCACTCGAGTCGGAGCTACGGACTCTCGCCAAGGAGATCGAACAGAAGACCAAGGAGCGGTCACGTGCAGAGGTAACCGACGAGTTGGCGGCGAAGGCGCGGGCCCGCTCGGATCTTGTCCAGTCCGTGAAGCGCGCGTTGGAGGAAATCCTCTCGATCCGTGAGGAGGACATGCGAAGGCGGCTTGACGCCGAACTCAAGGCTGTGTTCAAGACCATCACTCACCAAAACCACATCCCCTCCCTAAGCGCAGGGTTCGAGCTGACGTTGCACAAGGATGTTGGCGGCATACAGCTGCCGGTTCCCAAGTCGACCGGTGAGAACCAAATCCTGAGTCTGAGCTTCGTGGCGGCGGTGTCCAAGCTCGCCCGCGAGATCCACAAGAAGCGGCGCGCGGATGGCAACTCGGCCCATGACGCCGGTACCTATCCGATCGTCATGGATGCGGCGTTTGGGTCGCTGGACCAGGACTACCAGGAGGCGGTGTCCCGAGCGTTGGCGAAGATGGCTCCGCAGCTCGTCGTCCTGGTCAGCAAAAGCCAAGGACTCGGCAAGGTCGTCACCGAGCTCATGCCGTACGTGAGTCACCTGGGTGTGATCGAGACCCACACCACCGCCCCTGGAAGCGTGACCGACGATATCGAGCTCGAAGGCATGTCATATCCGTACATCCGATCTGGTGACTCCGACCACTCCGAGCTGAAGGTGATCAAGTGACGACCGCCCCCGCTGATGTCCGCGTGCGCCGACCACAGCAACACGAGGCGCTTATGCGAGAACTCCAGATAGATGCCAAGTTTCCGACTTACCGCGACATCCTGCTATTCGCGGCGGCGGTCGGTTACCGCCAGGAGCGCCGTGTGCCGTTCTCGAACTCGTCGGGCGACCCGATCCGGTACGAGACCATGACCGCACCGGCCTTTAGCGACACCCTGATCAATATGATCGCCGCGAACGTAGTAGCTGATGACCCCGAGGTCATGGACGCCCGGCGTATCGAGGAGCGCATCAAGATTTTCGAGGAGTACGCCAACGGCGGGCTAGAGTACCTCCAAGAGCAGGTCAACATCCGGCATAAACCGGCGAACCTGGTCGTAATTGATCTAGTGGCCGACGCGTTCGCGAAGGACGGCGGCGCCATGCCAGTGTCGGTCGATGAATTGCTGCGTGGAGTCAGTTGGGGTTAGGTGACCGCGGAGTTCACGCACATTCTTATGATCGGACGAGGCGATGGCCCCGCAGTCGCACTCCGGACTTGGCGAGTGTCGCCTGCCATCCTTTTAGAGTGCCGATCCGCTCGGGGCTCTCGTACAGACCTGCCCGGGTCTCCGCGCGCGTAAGCCGTTCGTAGAGGGGACGTTTGGGATCGTCAGCACCGAGGAACTCCTCCTTGCGGTGCAGAAGCGGAGGATTGTCGGATCGGCTGTAGTCACGCCATTCGACTGTCAGCTTTCGTAAATTGACCGTGAGTGCCGAACGCAGGGTGGGATGCGGGTCTCGGTCGAACTCCGGGTAGCTCAGATAGGAGACCTGCGGCTCGGCGACGGACATTTTTATCATGTTCGCGTGCTGCACCGTGCCCGCCAGCACTCGGGCGCAGCCTTCGTAGACCTGCAGCACCGGCGGAATCTCGGCCATTGCTGAGCGATGGACATAAAGCGCGCTTGGTGTCTGCTTGCCGATTTTGGAGCTGCGCGCATTCACATGCAGCAGAGCCTGATCTCCGCACGCCACGAGCAGGCGATCAGCCTGCAGGCATGCTTCCTGGTAGGTGCCGAAGAGAGCGCGGATATCCGTGGCCAGTCGGCGATCGAGTTCGGAGAAGCGCGCTCGCCGACCGAACCGAGACAACGCGACGTAGATCAGCAGCTCGGCGCGACGCTGGATCGTGACCTGGTCCCAGTAACTGTCCTCGGTGACCTGCCGGATCAGGCGCTGGGCGCGGCCAAGACTGCCAAGCGCCTCGCGGATCGCCGCCGCCACCTCAACCGACAGCTCCGAGGGACGAGGGGCGCGGGCGTGATCGCGCATGAAGTCGAACAGCGGTGCCAGTGTCTCTTTGTGGGCCTCGTATCGCGCCTGCGGATCGATCGAGATGCGGGGACGGTACGTATAGACACGCGAAGCCAAGAAGCGTTGGGCGGCGGCCTCATCCCGGAACACGTAGAAGATGCCCGGTGCGGCGGCACGCGGCTGTACGCCGAGCGTCTGTTGGATCCAGTCGGCTAGTTCCGCTTGTTCGTAAAACTTTTGGAAGGTGCCGGTGCGAGTGACCAGCCCGTCTCCCATCGGCCGACCGGCAAGATCGCGGGCGTCCCAGGTCATCCGCGCCGAGACGACCAGCAGCCCTTCGGTCAGGTCCCATGCTGCCCGCAGTGCGTCGGCGCGCTCGCTCGGTCGCTCGATGACGTTGATGACATAGCCGAGGTTCACGATCTGCGCTGGCCTGCGCTGCGCGGTCGGCCGGTGCGTGGGATCCCAACCGTTGACGTTGTATCCGAGTGCGCGCAGGTGACGGATGTCGTCGCCTTTGCCGCAGCCGTAGTCGAAGACCACGCAACCCGGATCCATCAGGCCATCGGCCACCGCCGTGGCCAACGGGCGCGAGAGCGTTGCCCGTGTGAGCGCAGTCTTGTGGCGCGCAACGCCTGGCAGGGTCATACCGCCGGGGACTCGCTGAGTCCGACGCTGGCCAGCCCGGCGACGTCGGTGACCCGAGGGTCTCCGACGAGATAACCGATACCGCGATGGAGGTGCAGGCGGAACTGTTGAGCCAACGTCTCCTCGTCTAAGGGCAGACCGTCGTTGTGGCAGCGCAGCCGCAACAGCGCCCACAGAACATCGCCGAGGTTGCCGCCGAAGGTGCGCCAGGTCATCTCGAGATTGCTGTCGAGGCTCAGCTTGATCAACGGCGGCGGTGCGGGCTCGGCAAGGGAGCGACACAGAGCCCACCGGCACAGCACGTTCCAGTGGGCGATGCCGGTGCGACGCTTGAGCGTGATCAGTTGATCGCGCGCCGTCTGTGACAACCGAATGTGTTCGATCGCCATACTCACTCCCAGAAGTAGCCGTCGTCGACATGTGTAGCATTCGTGATCGGATCGAACTCGAGGCGGTAAGCGCGTCCGAGCCACCGGGCGATCCGCGCGAGGGCGTCCTTGTCGATCTCGGTGTCAGTCGTCAACAGCACGACCTGGTGGCTGGCCTGCGGGAAGTAGCGCTCCAACAGGTGTCCACGATGCGAACCGTCCAGACGCCCTAGCGGTGTGTCAATGACGACCGGAAGCGGCTGACCAGCCGCCCGTGCCAACCCCCACAGCAGCGCCACAGCAAGCAGCTGGCGCTCCCCCGCCGACAGATCCGTCGCAGGCAGCGGACAACCATCACCACCGGTTAGCGACACCGTGTGTGTTTCCGGATCGATTTGCACATCGGTGATCAGCTGTTCCTTGCGCAGCAGTATTCCGAGCGCCTCGAGGATTAACTGCGAGATGCGCTTCAGGTGCCGGCGAGTCGCGGCCACCCGCAGACGTTCCAAGGTCGTGCTGACGCGATCAACATGCTCGACCAGACGTCTATCATCGTCCGCGGCTAGGTTGGCTTGTGCGGTCTTGTCTAGCGCTGATTCATACGCGGCGTGTGCCTTGGCTCGATCGTTGCGCGTCGCCTGCAACAACTCGGTGGCTACTGTCAACGCTGCCTCGGCGCGACGAAGTGCATCCCGCGCACTGTCGCGTTGCTTTCGCAGTGGTACCAACACATCCGGGTCAGGAATGGCCGCCAGCACTCGCTCGGCCTGGTCGAGCTCGGCCATCAATGTCGACCGACGATCCACCACCGTTTGCAGCCGGCGACGCGCATCCGGAAGCGTCGTCAGAACGGCTTCCAACGCCAATGGGTCACCGAACCCAGTGATCTGCTCGGTGTCAGCCGATGTACGACGCCACTCGCGGTCTGCCGCAAGGAACTGCTCGATCCCGTTGACCGTTGCGGCCTTCACCTTCGAAGCGCGCAGCTGCTCCAACACAGCGCCATCGCGGCCCATGAGGACCTCGACCAGCATGGTGTTGCGCTTGGCACTATCTTCGTCGCGCACCCGAGAAGCCAGCGCATCCAGCAGCCCACCGAGTTGAAGAAGCGGCGCCACCTCAGCCAGCTCACGCCGGATGTCGTCGTCACACTGGGCCAAGCCAGACCGGGCTGTCGCGGCGCTGTTCTCGACGGATTCTCGCTGCTCAAGGAGATCTCCTCCCGCCGCGCGGTACGCCTCGCTCGCTTCGAAGAACAGCTTCTGGCCAAGCTCAACCTCGGTCCGTCGAGCCGCTTCGGCTTCAGTAGCTGCTTCTTCTGCTTGACGGTGTGCGGTCACAAGCTGTTTTTTCTCCTCCACAGCCACCCGCAGGCTGTCGGGAACCTGATCGCCTCGATGGCGTCGCTTGAGCACCGCGAGGTCGGTGGTTAATCGCTGGACGAGATCGAGCCCAAGCAGTGCGGCGAGCGCCGAGCCGAGCACCTTCCGCGAGCGTTCCATATCGGCGAGCGCCTCGATCTGCTCACCGTCGAAGAAGAACAGACCGGCAATGCCGCGTGGCAGGAAGGTCTCGACTTGCTCGTTCCACGTTGAGGTCAGGGACTGGTTGTGTCGTCCATCGACCGAGACGAGCAAGATCTCGCGAATGCAGGCACCCGTGTTCTTCCAGCTACGGCGCACCCAGAACGTGCGCTCGGTGCCCTCTTGGTGCACTGTGAAGGTCAGCTCGATGGCTGCACCCTCGCTGGCGGGCACCCCCCGGTGGATGAGACCCCGCAGATAGTTCTCATAGCTGCCGCTGCGTCGCTTTGAGGTATGCGCCAACGATCCGTACAAAGCGAGTTGAATTGACTCTAAGATGGTGGTCTTGCCTGCGCCGTTGAGTCCGCCGATAAGCACGATCGGCCTGTTCGGGGATGGCGGTGTCAGGTCAATGACGTGACGTCCTGCGAACGTTCCGACATTGTGAAGTACGAGCTTGTTGAGGATCACGATGCCGACTCCGGCGCCCGATGCACGTACCCGTCGGCGATGTCGAGCGGATCCGGTGGTGGCTGCTCGCAGTTCTGCGGCGTGCGGTCCATCGCAGCTTTGCGCTTCTGGGCTCGCATGGTCGCGTCGGCCTCGTCGTCGTAGAAGCCGCGGCGGAGTGCCTTTTCCAGCGACTCGAACAAACCCGCGCGGCGGACCTGCGCTCGGTAGCGCTGCTCAACGTCAAGCAGCTCGCGTACCAGCTCGAAGTGCAGCCGGTCCCCGCCGGCGACCTCGTGCAGGGATTCGATCATGTCCGCACCGAGCGGCAGATGCTCGTCAAGCGGCCCGCCCGGATACGGCTCGCCCATGGCTGCCTCATAGATGCCCGGCAGATGGTCTTCGAACTCGTGCTTGTCGACCACCCAGATGCGACGGATCTCCTCAAGTTCAGCGAGTGTGATCAGCTCCAGCGGGCCGACGTAGTCCGGGCCGTTGTTGCGGATCCACGCCTGGGCCTCCAGCAGACGCTTCAACCAATCCTCACGTGCCGACTGCGTGTATGGGCCCGGGATCGGCTTGTCATGGAAAAGCTGCACCGAACCATTCATCCGCCGAAAATCACGCAGGTGGCGGTCATCGCCGATGTCCAATGCATTGCGCAGCTCCAGCAGCGGCAGCATCCACTCCTTCTCCTCGTCGTTTTGGATCATCGCCGCCATCGACTTGTCCTTGTCCACCAGCGTGCACGTCCAGCAGCCAAACCGACTGTCGCCGCAGCTCGATGTGCTCGCATCGACAACGAGTGGGCACTCCCCGTCCGGCGAGGCGCCCTGGTACATCGTGAGCAGCTCCTTGTTGGAGTAACCCCACGGATTCGCCGACTGCATTAAGAAGGTCCACACGTCATCGTTCGACCAGTCCTCGACCGGCGAGTAGACAAGAGCGTTGGGCAGCGAGTCATTGGGGCTCAGCAGATCACGCACACGGCGCGACTGCAGCGCGGTCATGCGAGCCGACCGCACCGAGCTTTCCGCCTTGCGAATGCCCAGCACCAGGATCGCCTCACCGTGCGAGCGCACCACCTCGCGGATGAAGGCATTCGATGGCTTGATCTTCAAACGCTCAGTGCACCAACGGAACTTCGGCCGAGGCGCTGGGTAGCCCCGACCGATCAGGTTCACCCAAAACGTGTCGGTCACCGCGGGTGTTAGCCGGTTCGGCGAGATCGGCATGCCCTGGTCTGCCGCCTGCGTCGCCATCACCTCCAGCGAGTGCGTCACCCATGCAGCAACGACAGGGTTCTCCACAAGGGTGTCGGTGCTGATGACGTGCACCGGTTTGCTCCGCTGCTCCGGCTCCAGACCCATCAGCGCCAGCCAGACGATCTGCAACACCGCAGTCGAGTCCTTGCCACCGGAGTATCCGACCACCCACGGCACCCCGTCGGCAAGGTAGAGCTGCTGCGTCTGGGCTACCACCGCCTCGATGGTGCCGGCGAATCCGAGGTCATCGAAGGCCGAGCGCGGACGGATAGGCAAGCTGGGCGTCATTTCTCTCCCCGGATGAATCGGTCCTCGGCGCGTTGCTCATCGGGAGGGAGCGGCATGCCCAATGTTCGTCGGATGTACGCCGTCGTCAGCTCGACGTTGGTGCGGCTCTTGTTCACCTTTCCCGCGGTCGTTGCGCGGCCTTCCCAGGTGTCGGCGTTGTTGCGATGCCAGTCGATGCTGCGAAGCTTGTTGAGCCGCTTTTGCCACACCGACTGTTGGGAACTTTCTCGCAGCAGCGTGTTACCGACCCTACCGAGTGCGTGCAGCGCGATGCTGTGGCTATGGATGAAGTCCTGCCGCACCTCACCTGCGGTGATCTCGCCGCGGTAGACCTGCTGCCAGGCAGGGAACTGGTCAGCGACAACACTCCAAAACTTCGTCGCGAGGTCGACGCGGTCAGTCAGCGAGTCCGGCTTGATCTCCTCGAGCAGCGCCGTGGTTGCGGTGTGCAGCGCAGACAACGTGAACAGCTTGCGCGACCGCTGCGCCAAGTTACTGGTTTCCATGTCGGTGAGATCCTTCAGGAGTGGGTTCTGCGAGACGACCAGCCGCGAGATCGCAGCCATCGGATCGCGGTGGTCATAGAGCACGCCGATCGACTTGGCCGGACGGATCGCGTAGCGATTCAGGTCGGCGAACATTTGCTGGCAGCGGTCCAGGCCAATGTCGATAAACATGACGATGGCGATGGTCTCGTCGCCCAGCGCGGGGTTCTCCGCGAGCGCCTGCTGGATGGCGGCACGGCGGTGCTGGCCGTCGTTGATGACGAAGGTGGCAGACATCGGAATGGTAAGCGTGCCGATGCGCTCGGACGGCCCACCGCCACCGGCGAGCGAATTGAACCGCACCTCAGCATTTACCGACGCCGTCAGCGCCGAGAAGATATAGCTTTGCGGATTCTCGACGATGTAGCGCGCTATCTCAGGGACCCGCGCCTTGTTGAGTAAGCGCTGAGCACGCATGTCTGGCGGCAGCTCCTCCTCATTGAACAAGAACAGCCGAGGTATGAGCCGCAGCGGACACATCGTGACGTAGTACTCCCGACCCGCCTGCACTCCCCGGATCGCCGGAAAGACATACTCGAACTCGCCACGACTGGCACCGGCGGACGGACCGCTCCGAGATGCTTCGCCTGTCGCCTTGTGCGCCACGTCTCTAGTCCTACCATGTACGGATCGGAACATCCGAACAATGCACGGTTTCATTCCGAACAATCGTCCGTACCGGAAGCTAGGCTTCCGCGCATGAACGTAGTGAAGCCCACCGACATGGGCACTGACGACGCCTCCTTCGGGCCACTCTCACGGCCGATTTACTTGGACTTCAACGCCACCACGCCAGTTGATCCCCGGGTAGCAGACGAGGTGCTCACCTACATGTCGTATGAGTTCGGCAACGCCGGCAGCCGCACCCACAGCTACGGTCAGATCGCCAAAGATCGCGTCAACCGCGCCCGCGACGAGGTCGCGGGCGTCGTCGCCGCCAACCCCGGCGAGGTCATCTTCACCAGCGGCGCCACCGAAAGCGACAATCTCGCCATCCTGGGCCTTGCAGCCCACGGCGAGACCACCGGTAGACGCCACATCATTTCCACGCAGATCGAGCACAAGGCCGTTCTGGAGCCGCTGGAGGTGCTGCGCAACAGAGGCTTTGAGGTCGAGTTGATACCCCCAAACGAGGGTGGTTGGGTCTCCGCCGATGACGTCGCCGCGGCACTCCGACGCGACACGCTATTGGTGTCGGTTATGGCTGTTAATAACGAGACCGGTGTCATCCAGCCCATCAAGGAGATCGCCGCTGCGCTCGCGGACCACGAGACGTTCTTCCACGTCGATGCCGCGCAGGCCTTCGGCAAACTCATCGACCTGCTGCGTGAGCCGCGCATCGACCTGCTCGCACTGTCGGGCCACAAGATCGGCGGACCCAAAGGTATCGGCGCCCTACTGACCAGAAGGCGCGGGTTCAAGCGCCCGCCGCTGGCACCACTGATGCATGGCGGAGGACAGGAACGAGGCCTTCGACCCGGAACCCTCCCCGTGGCTCTCATCGCCGGTCTCGGCACGGCTGCACGGTTAGCAATGGAAGAGTCCGCCGAGCGCGCCCGCGTTTGCCAAGCTACGAAGAGCGAACTGCTAGAAGCTCTCGAACCACTCGGCATCGCGTTGAACGGTGATCCGGCACGCACCATCTCGAGCACCCTCAACTTCTCGGTACCAGGAGTCGACTCAGAAGCAGCGATAGTCGCTCTCAAGGACATCGTCGCCCTCTCCAATGGCTCCGCCTGCACCTCCCAGAGCTATGAGCCGAGCCACGTCCTTGCAGCAGCTGGACTCGCCGAGGACCGCATCGCTGGAGCGCTTCGACTGTCCTGGGGCGCCAACACGCGACACGTCCCCTGCGATGAAATTGCAGCTCGCCTTCGCGCTTTGGCACCGCAGCATCCCAGACTCGTCGACAACTAATGTGTCAAATTTCGCCGGCTGCGCCGGGCGTCAAGATCAATCGAAATCGCACATCCCTTGACCGCCGCCGCTATGCGAGCGGACAGCATTGATCGACGTTGAACGCCTCAAAGAGGGGAGGTGGGCGCACTTCACCACGGGCGACCGCCACCGTGTCCACGAGCCGAGCCGACCCGTGTCCTGGTCACCCAAGAGCACTCTTACGTCGCGTGGGCGGTCTATCACAAGGCGAAGCCTCCAGAGGGCATGTCTCGGTCGCTCCGGACCTCCTCACCACCGGAAGATTATGCGAATTACCGCCGGTACAAATTTTCACGCCGACGACGTGCTCCCGCAAACGCCGGGGTGATCCCTGCTCTCCGAGGCCAGCGCCAGCTACCACACCCTTGCTCCTCGCACACGCAGTGGTGATCCTGGTCCTTGTTGTCCGGGACTTCGAGCAGGAACGTCTTGCCGGTGCCCAATGGCCCGCAGATTAGTCCGAAGTTCCCCCCTGTTGGGCGGTGCTGAGGGATCGGTGTCGTTGTGAACAGGTGGTTTATGTCGTTCGGGCATCCAGTCTGTAGACATGTAATAGATGACAATCTAGACGTGTATCAGTGTTTCTGAGTGGCTTAAGCACGAAGATGCGCTATCGTTATAGACATGTATGTGGCGCGGGTGCCCAACCGGGGGTCGCCGCCAGCGATCCTGTTGCGGGAAAGCTACCGCGAGAACGGCAAAGTGAAAAACCGCACCCTGGCCAATCTGTCCCGCTGGCCCGCCGACAAAATCGACGCGCTTGCCGCAGTGCTTAAAGGGCTGCCGCCCAACATGGATTTGGCCCAAGCGTTCGACATCACCCGCAGCCTGCCGCACGGGCATGTGGCCGCAGTGCTGGGCACCGCGGCACGGCTGGGCATGGCCGAGTTGATCGACCCAACACCGTGCCGCAACCGGGATTTGGTGATGGCGATGCTGGTAGCGCAGATCATCGATCCAGACTCCAAACTGGGGATCGCCTGCGGGCTGCGCACCGAAACCGCTACCAGCTCACTGGGGCAGGTGCTAAGCGTCGAAGCCTGCGACGAGGACGACCTGTATGCGGCGATGGACTGGGTGCTCACGCGCAAGGAGGACATCGAAAATCGTTTGGCTGCCCGGCATCTGACCAATGGCACCCTGGTGCTCTATGACGTGTCCTCGGCGGCGTTTGAGGGGCGTACCTGCGAGCTAGCCAAGATCGGGCACGCCCGCGACGGGGTCAAAGGCCGGCTGCAGATCGTCTACGGGCTGCTGTGTTCCACCGCCGGAGCGCCGGTGGCCATCGAGGTGTTCGAGGGCAACACCGGCGACCCCAAAACCCTGGCCACCCAAATCACCAAGATCAAAGACCGGTTCAACTTGGGCCGGGTAGTGCTGGTCGGAGATCGGGGCATGCTCACCAGCGCGCGCATCGACAAAGAGGTGCGCCCCGCAGCGCTGGACTGGATCACCGCGCTGCGCGCCCCGGCCATCAAGGCCCTCGTGGAGGCCGAAGCGCTGCAGCTCACACTGTTCGACCAGCACGACCTGTTGCAGATCACCCACCCCGACTACCCCGGCGAGCGACTGGTGTGCTGCCGCAACCCCGTCCTGGCCGAACAACGGACCCGCAAACGCAACGACCTGCTTTCGGCCACCGAAAAGCAGCTGGAAGCCATCGCCGCGGCCACCCGCCGCGCCCGCCGCCCACTGCGCGGCAAAGACAAGATCGCCCTGCGGGTCGGCACGGTGCGCAACAAGTTCAAGATGGCCAAACACTTTGACCTCCAGATCACTGACGAGTCATTTTCCTACACCCGCAAGACCGATCAGATCGCCGCAGAGGCCGCGCTCGACGGCATCTACGTGCTGCGCACCAACCTGCCCGAGGACAGCCTCGCCGACGATGATGTGGTGTTGCGCTACAAGGGACTTGAAGACGTCGAGCGGTTCTTCCGCGCGATGAATTCCGAACTGGACGTGCGCCCCATCCGCCGCCGGCTGGCCAACCGGGTGCGCGCCCACATGCTCTTGCGCATGCTGTCCTACTACATCAGCTGGCACATGAAACAAGCCCTGGCCCCGATCCTGTTCGCCGACCACGACAAACCCGCCGCGGCCGCCAAACGCGCCAACCCCGTCGCGGCTACCGAGCGCTCCGACGCCGCCCTGAGCAAAGCAGCGCGCAAACGCACCCGCGACGACTACCCGGTGCACAGCTTCACCACCCTGCTGGCCGACCTAGCCACCATCTGCGCCAACCAGATTCAACCCACCCAAGACCTGCCGGCATTCACCAAGATCACCAACCCCACCGCAGTGCAGCGACGAGCCTTCGAACTTCTCGACGTCTCTTACCGACTGGGCTACACGTAGGCAGTACACCACCACAAAACCCCAGCTCAACCCCACAATTCACCCCCACCAGGGGGGAACTTCGGTTAGGTTCTCGCCGCGGTGCAGCCTTTCGAAGTGCGCAGCACGGCCTGGGCCTAGGCCCCCGAGGTCTTTCTAGTGAGCGGGCCTCACGCGGCGTCGCCGCGTCTAAATCGGGTTACGCTCTCGCGCTGCGAGATCCAGCGCAACACCTCGTCGCACCGGTACACGACGCGGCGCCCGAGGGTGAAGCTCGCCGGACCGATGTCCGAATGACGCCAGTACCGCAGGGTTCCGACGGGGACGCCGATCATCTCCGAGACGTTTTGCCCCGGGCAGTTCCATTGGTCCTGCTGAATCAGGCCGGTCATCCAGTGCATCCAATAGTGATGACAGTACTCGTGTGTTCGGGGGCATTCAGGGTGAGCACGCGGGGGTAGGGTTCCGGCGCTGACGGTGAGGAGCGTGTCGGCCGGTTGGGGCCCGGTTTGGTGTGTGTGGTGCCGGGGCGGCACGGTGATCAAGTCATTGGTAGGCGACGGCCCTCCCGTCGTCTCTTGGCCGAGTGCTACGGGAGGGCCGCCTTTTCGCGCTCGGAGGCGCTGTGGTCACCGTAGAAGCAGATGTCGGTCTAGTCGAGCGCAGGTTGGCGGCTGGTGAGCTGAGCTGTCCGTTCTGCGGGGTGTGCTGGCGGGTGGGGCGGGCGCGGGCGCGGCAGTTGCGCGGCGTGGATGGGCCGGTGGAGCTGCATCCACGCCGGTCGCGGTGCACCGGGTGCGGGTGACGCATGTGTTGTTGCCGGTGACGGCGTTGCTGCGCCGTGCGGACACCGCGGCGGTGGTCGTGTCGGCGCTGGTGGCCAAGGGCGCCAGCCGGGTGGGGTTTCGCCGGATCGCTGCGGATGTGGCGCGGCCGGCCGAGACGGTGCGGGGCTGGCTACGGCGCTTCGCCGAGCGGGCCGAGGCGGTGCGTTGGGTGTTCACCGTGTGGCTAGCCGCGGTGGCTGCCGATCCGGTGATGCCCGATGCGGCCGGCGGGGTGTTCATCGATGCGGTGAGTGCGATGGTTGCGCTCGCGGCGGCCATCGGGCGTCGTTTTTCGCTGCCCAGGGTGTCGCTGGCCGAGGTGGCGGTAGCGGTTTCGGGTGGCCGGTTGTTGGCGCCGGGCTGGCCCGGTGAGCCGGTGCAACACGAGTCGACCCTGCCGGCGGCGCGAATCACGCCGTAAATCTGTGCGCTGTTGTGTGTTTTTCAACGACAGCAAACAGAAGGGAGCGGCCCGGTGGCGGTCGGCGGCGATGAGGAGAAGGTGCGCGCGGAGCGTGCGCGGGCGATCGGGTTGTTTCGGTACCAGTTGATCCGGGAGGCCGCCGATGCGGCGCTTTCTACCAAGGAGCGCGGGAAGATGGTGCGCGAGTTGGCTTCCCGGGAGCACGTCGACCCGTTCGGGCGGCGGGTGCGGATGAGCCGTCAAACCATCGACCGCTGGATCCGCGACTGGCGGGCCGGCGGGTTTGACGCGCTGGTGCCCAACCCCCGCCAGTGCACCCCGCGCACTCCGGTCGAGGTGCTGGAGTTGGCGGTGGCGCTGCGTCGGGAAAACCCGCAGCGCACCGCGGCGGCGATCCGGCGGATCTTGTGCACCCAGCTGGGCTGGGCGCCCGATGAACGCACCCTGCAGCGCAACTTTCACTGGCTCGGCCTGACCGGCGCCGCCACCGGGTCGGCGCCCGCGGTGTTCGGCCGGTTCCAGGCCGAGCACCCGAACGACCTGTGGACTGGAGATGCGTTGCACGGCATACGAATTACTGTCCACAAGACGTATCTGTTCGCGTTCTTAGACGACCATTCCCGGCTGCTGCCCGGCTACCGGTGGGGCTACGCCGAGGACACCGTGCGGCTGGCCGCCGCGCTGCGCCCGGCGCTGGCGTCCCGCGGTGTCCCCAAGGCGATCTACGTCGACTGCGGCTCGGCGTTCGTCGACACGTGGCTGTTGCGGGCATGCGCGAAACTCGGTGTGCGTCTTGTTCATTCCACACCAGGTCGGCCCGAAGGGCGGGGCAAGATCGAGAGGTTCTTCAGGACGGTGCGCGAGCAGTTCCTGGTTGAGATCAGCGGCGAACCCGACACCGTCGGCCGCCACCACGTGACCGACCTGAACGAATTGAATCGGCTGTTCGCGGCCGGGGTCGAAACCGTCTACCACCGGCAGGTGCATTCCGAAACCGGGCAGACCCCGCTGGCCCGCTGGTGCGCTGCCGGCCCCGTCGCGCTGCCCGCCCCAGAGGCGCTCACCGAGGCATTCCTGTGGGAGGAGCACCGCCGGGTCACCAAGACCGCCACCGTCTCGCTGCACGGCAACAGCTACGAGGTCGACCCGGCGCTGGTCGGGCGCAAGGTAGAGCTGGTGTTCGACCCGTTCGATTTGACCCGCATCCAGGTCCGTGCCGGCGGCGTACCGATGGGTCTGGCCATCCCGCATCACATCGGACGCCATGCACACCCCAAGGCCAAACCCGAAACCCCCCCTCCGCACCACCCCGACCGTCGGGCATCGACTACGCGCAGTTGATCGAAACCGCCCACGCCGCCGAGCTCGCCCGCGGGGTCAACTACGCCGCCCTCACCGCCAACACCGACCAGATCCCCGGGCAACTCGACCTACTCACCGGCCAGGAGGCCCAACCGAAATGATGGACAAACTGATCTCCTACTACGGGTTTTCGCGCATCCCCTTCGGCCGCGATCTGGCCCCCTTCCATGCTGCACCGCCACGGCGCGCACAACGAAGCGGTCGCTCGCATCGGCTGGTGTGTCGCCGACCGCCGCATCGGTGTGGTCACCGGCGAGGTCGGCGCCGGCAAGACGGTAGCCGTGCGCGCCGCGCTGACCGCCCTGGACCGAAGCCGCCACGCCGTCATCTACCTGCCCGACCCCACCGTCGGGGTGCGCGGCATCCACCACCGCATCGTCGCCTCGTTGGGCGGACAACCCCTTACCCACCACGCAACTTTGGCTCCCCAAGCCGCCGACGCCCTGGCCGCCGAACAAGCCGAGCGCGGACGCACCCCCTGTCGTGGTCGTCGAGGAAGCACACCTGCTCGACTATGACCAGTTGGAAGCGTTGCGGCTCTTGACAAATCACGACCTCGACTCGTCGAGCCCCTTCGCGTGCCTGCTCATCGGCCAGCCCACGCTACGGCGCCGGATGAAACTTGGCGTGCTCGCCGCGCTCGACCAGCGCATCGGCCTGCGCTACGCAATGCCGCCCATGACCGACAAGGAGACCGCAAGCTACCTGCGCCACCACCTGGCCCTGGCCGGGCGTGACGACACGCTGTTCTCCGACGACGCGGTCACCCTCGTGCATCAGACAAGCCGAGGCTATCCACGCGCGGTCAACAACCTCGCACTACAAGCCCTCGTTGCCGCGTTCGCCGCCGATAAGGCCATCGTGGATGAATCCTCCACCCGCACAGCCATCGCCGAAGTCACGGCAGACTGAACACCACACCGACACCCTAACCACCACCGACCCCGCCGGACACCTCCCGGCGGGGTCATTTCATGCCCACACGTTCTCATCGCCAACGCCGCCATCATGCTCATCCTGAATGCCGGTCAACACTCGTGTCTTGCTCACCACCACAGCCGCATTCGTGCCCAACTGCTCTCATCTAGTCGATTCAGCCGCGTCCAGCCGCAACCGTGCCAGCGGAACGGCACGATCGCCGGCAGGTTGATCAGGACCGCAGCACCGCCAGCGCGTTCTCCACTTCGCGGCGGTGCCGTTCGTCGCAGGCGGCCCACCGCTGCTCGTCGGCGTCGAGGTCGGTGAGGAACGCAAATCGCTTCCGAACGCGAGCTTCCCAGGCAGCCATAGCGACAGGACGAGTCAGCACGCCGATCGAGTCGGGCTGGAAGTCGTGCTCGCTGCGGGCGGCGAGGACGTCTTCGACGCGTAGTGGCCGGGTGCCGCGCCGGTCATCGACGACATCACCCCACACCTTGAGCACCCACAGCCGCCGCACGAGCGGTTCGTCAATCGTTCGCGAGGCGAAGTGGTTCAGGTCGTACAGGTCCCGTGCCAGCGCAACGCGGCGGTACCGCGCGAGTTTCTCTGCGCAGGCTTCCGCTTCTGCCACGACCGGCAGTGTCGGCAGCCCAAAACCGTAAGCCTTATGGATCGGCAACTGGATGAATGCGAGCAGCTCAGACGGCAAAGCCAACGGCCGCCGTGCGAACTCGACGCTGGCGACGATCCGGGGCTCGCCCAATTCCGTGTGCCGCACCCGCAACTGCCAATGCCGGCCGTCGCCTCGTGTGCTCTGCACGCCGAATTCGAAGCCGCCGACACGGGCGCCGTCGATCAGCTCGCACACCTCCAGCACGACCTCATCGTCGGGCGCGCTGAAGTCCAGATCAGTGGAGAACCGCCCGACGTTGCCCAGCCGGCACTTCCGTAAGCTGGTACCGCCTTTGAACACCAGGCGGTTATCGCCGAACTGGACGGTCTGCGACAGCAGGTACAGCAGGTGGTCCTGGGCGACGTCGAGCAGAGCGGCGTCGTATGCCTCGGCCCGACCAAGAGCGTGACGCGCAACGAGCGCACGGGTCAGACCGGCCACAGTCACGCCTTGCCGATCACGCGCAGCAGCGGTACGACGAGCTCGTCGACAAGCTGATACTCGGGAGCCCAGACACTCTCGCCACGGTCGCGGCTGTGCGCGGTGGTGAATCGAGTCACCGGCATCACTTCGGTGTGCCGCTTGGCCAGCAGCGCCTGGCCTCGTGCCGGTTCACCGCCCGAGTCCAGCAGGTAGCTTGCACGCTGCCAGGCCGATGTCGGCCGGCCCGACAGTAGACGCTCCAGGCGCTCGTCACTGCAGTCGGCGACGAGGTCGTCAAGGTGGGGGACAAGGTCGGCCCACGGCCCGAACGAGGCCGGGCGCGTGGCGATTTGCACAAGTAATGCTTCTGGGCCTAGCGCCGGTAACCCGGTCGCCCACGCGACGAGGTCGAGCCGCCGCCGGACCAGCAACGCGGGACGCGGAGCCAGCAGTGCGGTGTCCGCCGCGTTCCAGGGGATGCGCACGACGGACACATACGATGCTAGGCCGTCGGGCAGCCTTTTGGCCGGCGGCAGCCAGATCGGGATGCGGCCGTCGGGTTGGCGGTCCAGGTATCCGAGGTGCCACGCTGCGGATGCGCCGGCCAGCATGAAGCCCGCGTTCTGGTCACGGGCCAGCCACGACCGCAGCGGTAGATACGGGTCCGAGATGGCGGCCTCGCCGGGGGGAATGAATGCCCAGGTGCCTTTCACCGGCAGTTGGACCAGCCACCCAATGCGGCGCAGTTCGCGGATGGCGGAGTCGGGGTCGCGTCCACACCCAGCCTCTGTAAGCCGTTGCGTCAGATCCTCTTTCGTGACGACTACGGGCCGATCGCGAGCGAGGCCGGACACCACCCGTGACGCCCACGTGGGGATGCGCCGATCGGCGCCGGCTGGGCTCACCACCGAACTTGAATTCACACCGGAAACTATACTATATCTGTACGCAACAATGTTCAAACTCAAGAAATCACTTGATTTAGGAACGGGCTTCGGTCGGTGACAGTATGAAACCCGTTCCAAACTCAAGTGCCCTGTACGGGCTGGCGGCGATGCGGTGCAACGGCGAGAGCACAAAACGCGCTTCGCGGATGACCGGACGGCGCACCGGAGAGTTGCCACGAACGTCACCCCTGAAATCAAGTGGGACCAGGATGCACTGACGCGTTGCTCGGACCAGTCACCCAGGCGATGCGCCTCGGCCGGCTCCAAAACTCAACCCACGGCCTCGCGGACCCGGGCGGCGACCTCGGCCAGCGCGGCCTCGTCGTGCACCGGCGCCGCCAACGTCGGCGTCACCGGCAGCCGCACCCAGCTGGTGCAACCGCCGTACTCGGGGGTGCGGGTCAGCGAGACCGGCTCGGCCAGCGGGATCGCGCAGACCACCAGCACGGCCAGCCTGTGCTTGGGCCGAAAGTC
Source organism: Mycobacterium shinjukuense (assembly GCF_010730055.1). NCBI lineage: Bacteria > Bacillati > Actinomycetota > Actinomycetes > Mycobacteriales > Mycobacteriaceae > Mycobacterium > Mycobacterium shinjukuense. The sequence continues at coordinate 2,390,883 of NZ_AP022575.1, forward strand.
GAGCCGGTCGGCGCGCACCGACTCGGCGGTCCAGATGTGCAGATCCTCGATGGCGTCCAGACCCTCTGGCCGGTTAACCGGCACCGCCGCAACAACTTTCGCTGCGGCCCGCAGTAGCACACACTCGTCGGTGCTGTCGGCGGCCGCCGGGCCCAGCAGGTCGCGGTGCTCGGGACGAACCCGCTCGGCGTGGCTGTGCGCGACCGTCGGGAACAACAAGAACTCGTGGGCCGCCACCTCGAAGCGCTTCTCGCCGATCCCGCCCTTGCGCAGCAGCACCGTCTGCCGGCCGTCCAGCAGCGCGTGCACCGCCGCGCTCCACTCCTTCAGCGCTGGCGTCACCGCGATCCCGCGAGCCGGGCCGCCACGTCGGGTCGGCGCAACGGCGGGACGGTCTTCGGCGGCAGCCGCCGGGGCGGCAGGGCGTCCAGCAACCGCGTCGTCGCCGCGGTCACCTCGGCGACGGCGGCCTCAAACGCCTCGGCGGTGGCCGCCGACGGGAGCGTGATGCCACTGACCTTGCGCACATACTGGCGCGCCGCCGCCGCGATCTCGACGGGCGTGGCCGGGGGTTGCAGCCCGCGCAGTTCGGTGATGTTGCGGCACATGCCCTCAACGATAGGCGCGGCTACCAGACGGTGACCGGTCGTGGGTGCCGATGACTGCGTAGCCGCCGGTCCTTGGTCACCAGCCGCCAGCCGTGTTCGATCGCGGTGGCGTAGATCAACCGGTCGGCCGGATCGCCGGGGAACGACGAGGGCAGCGCCACCGTCGTGGCGGCGACCGAGGGCGTGATACCGACGGTGCGAACGTGCTCGGCCAGCTGCTGAAGCCAGGACAACACCGGAATCGCCAGTTGGATGCGTTCCTGTTCGGCAAGCCAAGCCAGCTCGAACCACGAAATCGCGGCGACGGCGAGCTCGTCGGCGTGTTCGATGGCCTGGCTCGCCGCCATGCTGAGACGCTGCGGCTCGGCCGACCACCAGTAGGCCACATGCGAGTCGAGCAGCACCGTCGTCATGAAACGTTCCACGAAACCCCGGTGGTGAAGAGTTCGTCGTCATCCACCGCGGTCATCGCCACACCCGAGAATCGACCCTTCAGCGCGTGCGGCCCCGTCGCTGCCACCAGCCGGGCCACGGTGCGGCCGTGTTTGGTGATCTCGATCTCCTCGCCCTGGGCCACTTCATCAAGCAAGGAGAGGATCTTCGCCTTCACCTCCGTAGCGGTCATTTTTCTGGTCATCAGGACAGTCTACCGGTCCTGTTACGGTGATCGAATGACCGACGACATCCTGCTGATCGACACCGACGAACGGGTGCGAACCCTCACCCTCAACCGGCCGCAGTCCCGCAACGCGCTCTCGGCGGCGCTACGGGATCGGTTTTTCGCGGCGTTGGCCGACGCCGAGGCCGACGACGACATCGACGTCGTCATCCTCACCGGCGCCGATCCGGTGTTCTGCGCCGGACTGGACCTCAAGGAGCTGGCCGGGCAGACCGCGCTGCCGGACATCTCACCGCGGTGGCCGGCCATGACCAAGCCGGTGATCGGCGCGATCAACGGCGCCGCGGTCACCGGCGGGCTGGAGCTGGCGCTGTACTGCGACATCCTGATCGCCTCCGAGCACGCCCGCTTCGCCGACACCCACGCCCGGGTGGGCCTGCTGCCCACCTGGGGACTCAGCGTGCGCTTGCCGCAAAAGGTCGGCATCGGCCTGGCCCGGCGGATGAGCCTGACCGGCGACTACCTGTCCGCGACCGACGCGTTGCGGGCCGGCCTGGTCACCGAGGTGGTGGCCCACGACCAGCTGCTGCCCACCGCCCGCCGGGTGGCGGCGTCGATCGTCGGCAACAACCAGAACGCGGTGCGGGCATTGCTGGCGTCCTACCACCGCATCGACGAGTCTCAGACCGCCGCCGGGCTGTGGCTGGAAGCCTGCGCGGCCAAGCAATTTCGCACTAGCGGCGATACCATCGCCGCCAACCGCGAGGCCGTGCTGCAGCGCGGCCGCTCCCAAATCCGTTAGCGCCAAAAGTCCTTCAGCGAAGCCGGGTCTCGGTGCGGCTGTCGAAAAGGCGCACCTCCTGCGAGTGCGGCACGATCGCCAACGACTCACCCACCCGCACCGCGGTGCGCCGGTCGGTGCGGAACACGATGCGCGGCGCGCGTGACGACCAGCCCCGCTGGTCGACCGGCGTTGCGTAGACGAAGGATTCGAAGCCGAGCTCCTCGACCAACTCGACGTGCACGGTCAACGATCCCGGGGTGCCGATCGATGCCACGTCCCAGGACTCCGGCCGCACGCCGACCAGCACCCGGTCGGCCGCCGGGTCCGGAACCGGTATCGCCAAATCCGGTGCCTGCACCACTCCGTAGCTGACAGCGGCATCGATGAGGTTCATCGCCGGCGCCCCGATGAACGTGGCGACAAACGTGTTGACCGGGTCGTCATACAGCGCCCTCGGCGTGTCAACCTGTTGCAGCACACCGTCTTTGAGCACCGCCACCCGGTCGCCCATCGTCATCGCCTCCACCTGATCGTGGGTGACGTAGACGGTGGTGGTGCCCAACCGACGCTGCAATCCGGAGATCTGCGAGCGGGTGCTCACCCGCAGCTTGGCGTCCAGATTCGACAGCGGCTCGTCCATGCAGAACACCCGGGGCCGGCGCACGATCGCCCGGCCCATCGCCACCCGCTGCCGCTGCCCGCCGGAGAGCTTGGCGGGCTTGCGGTCCAGCAGATCCGTCAGCTCCAGCATGTCGGCGACTTCCAGCACGCGCCGGCGGGTGTCCGCGCGCGACATCCCGGCGTTTCGCAGCGCGAACCCCATGTTGGCGGCCACCGTCATGTTCGGGTACAGCGCGTAGTTCTGGAACACCATCGCCACGTCACGCTCGCGCGGCGGCAGATGCGTCACATCCACGTCGCCGATGGTGATGCGCCCGCTCTCCACCGATTCCAGCCCGGCCAGCACGCGCAGCATGGTGGACTTGCCGCAACCGGAAGGGCCGACGAGGACCAGGAATTCGCCGTCGGCGATCTCCAGGTCCAAGTTGTCGACGGCCGGCGCGTCGGCACCGGGATAGCGATGGGTGACCGCAAGGTACTGAACGTTAGCCATGACCGGGCAGCTTCCGTTTGATCTGACGGTCGAGGATGACCTGCAACTGCTTGTGGACGTTCGTGAACGTCTTGGTCACGTCGGCTCCCCGCAGTCCGATCGATTCCAGGCCGGCGGAGATGATCCGATCACCGCCGGGCAGGAATACCCGCGCGTAGTCCTGCGGTCGGGTGTGGGGCAGCTGGTCGAGCGCCACCTTGGCGCGCGGATTGTCGGCCAGGTAGTGCCGTTCGCTGGGGTCGTCGACGGCGGACTTGCGCACCGGCAGATAGCCGGTTTGCTGGCTGAAGTAGGCGGTGTTCCTCGGGTTGGTGACGAACTCGATGAACTTGAGCGCGTTGCGCTTTCGCTCCTCGGAGAGCCTGCTGGGAATCGCCAGCCCGGCCCCACCGGTGGGGCACGCGGGCGCCCCGTTCGGACCGGTGGGCAGCGGCGCCGCCCCGACGTCGAATCGGGCGGACGTGGTAATGCCGGCCAGGGAGCCGGTCGATGCCACCGCGGAGGCCAGGATGCCTGTGGCGAACTCGTTGGCGACATCGTTGGCGACCGCGGCGTACCCCTTGCGGTGGATGGAGTCGCGGTAGAAGTTGCCGGCCGCGATGGTGGCCGGGTCGGTGAACGCCAAGGTCCACTCGTCCGAGTAGGCGCCGCCGAATGCCCAGTCGGGCCCTTGGAACGTCCAGGAGATCAGGGTGGCATTGGCCCAGCCGTGCGCCCACCTCCCGGCGCCGACGACGCGCTGCAGCCGCGGACCCCACTCGTCGAACTCTTGCCAGGATCGCGGTCCGCGGTCGGGCAGGCCGGCCTGTTCCCAGACCGCCTTGTTGTAGTAGAACAGCGGCGTCGAGCGGGCATACGGCAAAGCGTAATGTCGGCCGTCGAACTCGTAGTCGGCCAACAGCGAGTCGACGTAATCCGCTGTGTCCACGCCGACCTGGCCGAACAGGTCTTCAAGGGGGGTGAGGACACCGCTGAGGGCGAAATGGAACCACCAAATGTCGTCCAGCACAACGACGTCGGGCACGTCGGCGCCGATGAGCGCCGCGTTGAACTTCTGCGCCACCTCGTCGTAGTCCATCCCCGCGTCGATCAGCCGTACCGGCAGGTCGGGGAACTGGCTGCCGAAACGGCTGATCAGCTCGCGTTCCACCGTGGTGGACTGGCCGGGATGGTTGGACCAGAACGTCATCGGCCCCGACCCCGACTTCACAGCCACGCTGCCGCCCATCCCGGCACAGCCGGCCGCCACCCCGGCCGTCGCCGCGCCCACCAGGGACAGGAATTTCCGACGGTTCAACGGCTCCATGCCTATCCCTTGACCGCGCCCGAGGTGAGGCCCTTGATCATCTGCCGCTGCAAGACGATGAAGATCACCAGGATGGGCAGCATCGCCAACAGCGTCACCGCCATCACCGGCCCCCAGTTCGTCACACCCTCGGCCTGCTGCAGAAAGGTCAGACCTATCGGCAGCGGCGCCACCGATTCGTCGTCGGACATCAAGAACGGCCACAGGTATTCGTTCCATTCGTTGACGACGGTGATGATGCCGAAGGCCACCATGGTGGGCCGCGACATCGGCAACACCACCCGCAGCAGCAGTTGCCACCAGCGCGCGCCATCCATCCGGGCCGCCTCGATGATCTCGGCGGGCAGCGACAGAAAGTGGTTGCGCATCAAGAAGGTTCCGAACGCCACCCCAGCAAGGGGCAAGATGATGCCGGCAAAGGTGTTGCGCAGACCCAGGTGTGAGATCAACGCGTAATTGGAAATCACGGTGATCTGGTTGGGCACCATCAACGCGGCGATGATCACCACAAACACCGCCGTGCGGCCCGGGAACCGGACAAACACCAAGCCGAAGGCGCTGAGCACCCCCAGAGCAAACTTCACCACGGCCAGCACGGACGTGATGATCAGCGAGTTGCGCAGAAACGTCCAGAACGGAATCTGCCCGGTGGCCGTGCGGTAGTTCTGCGGGTACCAGCGCGGCGGCCACCAACTGGTGGGCTGCGCATAGATGTCGGGCTGATCCTTGAACGAGGTGAAGAACACGAACAGCAACGGCCCGGCGACCAGCGCGACCACCACCACCATCGCGGCGTAGCCAACCGTGCTACGGAGCCGATCCGTCGTCACTACCGTTGCTCCCGATCCATCACCCGCACCTGGTAATACGTCACCGCGAGCAGCACCAGGAACATGATCGTGGCCACCGTAGCGCCATAGCCGGCCCGAAAATTGCGGAAGGTCTCCACATACACCTGGTACACCATGGTGGTGGTGCCGGTGCCCTCCGGCCCGCCCCGGGTCATCACGTTGATCACGTCGAACACCTGCAGCGAGTTGATCAGCACGGTGATCGACAAGAAGAAGGTGGTGGGCCGCAGCTGGGGCAACAGCACTCGACGGAACACGGCCCAGCGGCTGGCGCCGTCGATTTCGGCCGCCTCCAATAGGTCTCGGCGCACGCCCTGCAGCGCGGCGAGGTAGATGACGAAGGTATAGCCGAGGTTCTTCCAGATGTAGGTGATGGTCACCATGACCATCGCCCAACGGGCATCCTGGTAGAAGTCGGGCACCCCGACCCCGATGCGGCGCAACAGGTCTTGAATCAGACCGAAATGCGGGTCGAAGACGAACTGGGCCGCCAGGCCGACGGCGGCCCCGGAGATCACGAACGGCGCGAAAACAGTGGAACGCACCAGGTTTCGTCCGCGCAACGGTCGAACGAGCAGCATGGCCAGCGCCAACCCCAGCACCATCGAGCCGACCACCGCGGCACCGGTGAAAACCGCCGTGTTGGACACGATCTGCCGGGTATCCGACCGGGTGAACCACTCGGTGTAGTTGGAGAACCCCACGAAGTGGGCCGTGGGGTCGGAGATGTTCCAGTCGAAGAACGACAGCCGGATGTTGTCGGCCAGCGGGCGATAGATGAACACCAGCAACAACGCCACATTGGGGCCCACCAGGCCGACGAACAGCGCGTAATCGCGCACCCGGTGCCGCGAGGGCCGGTGCGGTGCGGGCCGCGTCGTCGTCACCGGCGCAGTGTAGCTCCGGTTTTCCGACGAAATCGCCGTCGCGTCACGCCGTCCCGATCACCGCCCACCGTCCGGACAGCGTCCGCCAGCCGACGAACAGCAACCGCAGCGCGACAAACGTGCTCAGTCCCGACCAGATGCCCGCCAGCCCCCAGCCGAACGCCAGCGACAGCCAGATCAGCGGCAAGAATCCGATCAGGGCGCTGACCACGGTGGCGGTGCGCATGAACGCGGCGTCGCCCGCGCCCAGCAGCACCCCGTCGAGCGCAAACACGATCCCGGCCGCCGGCAACTGGGCCACCAGAAACCACCACGGCACATCGATGGCGGCCAGCACGCTTCGATCATCGGTGAACAGGCGAGGCACCACCGAAGCGCCGACCCCCAGCCCGGCGGCCAGCATCCCCGCCGCCAGCCCGGAAAACACCGTCACCCGCCGCGCGACCCACTTCGCGTGCCGCACGTCACCGGCGCCCAGCGCGGCACCGACCAGCGACTGCGCCGCGATGGCCAGCGAGTCAAGCGTCAGGGCGAGACAGCCCCACAGCTGAACCACGACCTGGTGGGCCGCCAGCGCGGCCGCCCCGAACCGGGCGGCCACCGCCGCGGCCGAGACATAGCAGACCTGGAAGGACAGCGTCCGCACGATCAGGTCACGGGCCATCACCAGCTGGTCGGCCAGCACGGCGCGGTCGAGCCGCAGCGGCGTCCGCTCGGCCACCAGCGCGCCGCCGAACAGCAACGCCGCCAGCCACTGACCGACCAGATTGGCCACCGCCGAGCCGGCCAACCCCAGGCGCGGCAAGCCCAGCCAGCCGTAGACCAGCGAGGGACACAGCAGCGCCGACAACCCGAAGCCGGCAACCACGAAACGCAGCGGCCGCACGGTGTCCTGCACCCCACGCATCCAGCCGTTCCCGGCCAGCGAAACCAGGATCGCCGGGGTGCCCAGAATCGCGATCCGCAGCCACGGCAAGGCCGCCGCCGTGATGTCACGACCGGACGCGATGACCGCCACCAGCGGCGTCGCGGAAGCCTCCACCACCACGATCACGAGGCCACCCAGACCCAACGCCAGCCAACTGGCCTGCACCCCTTCGGTGACCGCCGCCGCCCGGTCGCCGGCCCCGAAGTGGCGCGCCGCGCGCGCCGTCGTGCCGTAGGCCAGGAACGTCGCTTGCGAACCGACCAGGCCCAGCACCAGGCCGCCGATGGCCAGACCCGCCAACGACACCGCCCCAAGCCGGCCGACCACGGCGGTGTCGAACAACAAGTACACCGGCTCGGCGACCAGCGCACCCAACGCGGGCAGCGCCAGCGACGCGATCTGCCGGCCACCGGCGGCGGGTCGGCCCGCGTCAGGCCCCGCGTCGCTCAACGGCGATCAACCCAATGCCGCGCGCAGCGCCGCCACGGCGGAGTCGATCGAACCGGTGGTGGTGTATCCCGCCGCCAGGCGGTGCCCGCCCCCGCCGAACCCGGCCGCGACCGCCGCCACATCCACGTCGGCCTTGGCCCGCATCGACACCGACCACAGCCGCGGCTCGACCTCCTTGAACACCGCCGCCACCTCGGCCTGCTGCGTGGTCCGCACGATATCGACGATGCTTTCGACCTCCTCGGAGCGGGACCGGACCCAGTCCCGGTTGTCCACGACCACGTAGACCAGACCGCGGCCGCCGACCGCCTCGGGCACCAATCGCGCCGAACCCAACACCCGCGACAGCATCGGCAGCCACGCAAACGGGTGGGTATCCATCAAAATCCTGCTGACGGCGGCATTGTCCACACCGATCTCGACCAGCCGCGCGGCCAGCCGATACCCCCGCGCGCTGGCCCAGCGGAAGGATCCCGTGTCGGTGGTCAACCCGGCGTAGATGCAGTGCGCCACGTCGGTGTCGATCGGTTTCCCCCACGCGTCGAGGATGTCGGCGACCATCATCGTGGTGGAATCCGCCGACAGGTCGATGAAATTCGCCGAGCCGAACAGCTCGTTGGAGGCGTGATGGTCGATCACCAGCACCTGCCGGCCCGAGCCGGCCAGGTCGCTCAGGCCGCCGAGCCGGTTGAGACTCGGAACATCAACGGTCACAACCAGATCCACATCGCGGCGGATCTCCTCGGGGCCGACCAACAGGTGGCAGCCCGGCAGCGATTGCAGCGACTCCGGCAGGGTCGCCGGCTCGGCGAAGCTGACCTCGACCCGCTTGCCACACCCGTCCAGCACCAAAGCCAGCGCCAACCCGGCGCCAACGGTGTCGGCGTCGGGACGGACATGGCAGACCACCGCGATCGACGTCGAGGCCGACAACAGCTCGGCGGCGCCGACGGCGTCCACGCGGGATCCCGCGAGGCGCCGGCTACCGGCCAGCTCAGCCTTCGGATCGATCGCCGTCACCGGTGTCCTTAACTGCCCGGCCGGCATCGTCACCGGGTTCCCCGGCCGATTGCCCGTCTCCTCCTCGGGCCGCTTCACGGCCCGCATCGTCGCCGGGCCAGCTCACCCGATAGGGATCGGCCTCCCCCGCCGGCTTGGCGCCCACCCGAACCCGGGCCAGATCGGCGTCCGCGGCGCGCGCGCGGGCCAGCAACTCCTCCATCCGGTGCACGCTGTCGGACGTGGTGTCGCGGGCGAACGTCAGGGTGGGCGTGAAGCGCACCCCGGTGCCCGCCCCGACCTTGGTGCGCAGCACGCCCTTGGCCCGTTCCAGCGCGGCCGCGGCGCCGGCGTAGTCGGGCTCGTCGTCCAGCGTGCGACCCATCACCGTGTAGTACACCGTCGCATCGTGCAGGTCGGCGGTCACCTTGGCCTCGGTGACGGTCACCCCGGCCAGCCCGGGATCCTTGATCTCGTACTCGATCGCCGAGGCGACGATGGTGCAGATCCGCTTGGCCAGCCGCCGCGCCCGGGCGGGGTCAGCCATGACCGCGCCCCATCAGCCGCGTTCCTTTTGCACCAGCTCGTAGGACTCGATGACGTCGCCCTCCTTGATGTCGGAGTAGCCCAGCGTCAGCCCGCACTCGAAGCCCTCGCGCACCTCGGTGACGTCGTCCTTCTCCCGTCGCAACGAAGCGATCGAGAGGTTCTCGGCGACGACGATGTTGTCCCGCAACAGCCGCGCCTTGGCGTTGCGCCGCATCACACCCGAGGTGACCAGGCAGCCGGCGATGAGGCCAACCTTCGACGACCGGAACAACGCGCGGATCTCGGCACGACCCAGCTGGGTTTCCTCGAAGATCGGCTTGAGCAGGCCGCGCAGCGCCTGCTCGATCTCGTCGATCGCCTGGTAGATGACCGAGTAGTAGCGGATCTCCACGCCTTCGCGGTTGGCCAGCTCGGTGGCCTTGCCCTCGGCGCGCACGTTGAACCCGATGATGATCGCGTCCGAGGCCGACGCCAGGTTGACGTTGGTCTCGGTGATGCCGCCGACGCCGCGGTCGATCACCCGCAGGGCCACCTCGTCGTCGACCTGGATGCCCATCAGGGCCTCCTCCAGCGCCTCGACGGTGCCGGCGTTGTCGCCCTTGAGGATCAGGTTCAACTGGCTGGTTTCCTTCAGCGCCGAGTCCAGGTCCTCCAGGCTGATCCGCTTGCGGGCACGCGCCGCCAGCGCGTTGCGCTTGCGGGCGCTGCGCCGGTCGGCGATCTGTCGGGCAATGCGATCCTCGTCGACAACCAGGAAGTTGTCACCGGCGCCGGGCACCGAGGTGAACCCGATGACCTGAACCGGCCGGGACGGCAGCGCGGCCTCGACGTCCTCGCCGTACTCGTCGACCATGCGGCGAACCCGGCCGTAGGCGTCGCCGGCCACCACCGAATCGCCCACCCGCAGCGTGCCACGCTGCACCAACACCGTGGCCACCGGCCCGCGCCCGCGGTCCAGGTGCGCCTCGATCGCCACCCCTTGGGCCTCCATGTCGGGGTTGGCCCGCAGGTCCAAGGCGGCGTCGGCGGTCAGCAGCACCGCCTCCAGCAGCTGATCGATGTTGGTGCCCACCTTCGCCGAGATGTCGACGAACATCGTGTCGCCACCGAAATCCTCAGCCACCAAACCATATTCGGTGAGCTGCCCGCGAATCTTGGCCGGGTCGGCGCCCTCCTTGTCGATCTTGTTGACCGCCACCACGATCGGCACGTCGGCGGCCTGCGCGTGGTTGATGGCCTCCACCGTCTGCGGCATCACGCCGTCGTCGGCGGCGACCACCAGGATGGCGATGTCGGTGGCCTTGGCGCCGCGGGCACGCATGGCGGTGAACGCCTCGTGCCCCGGGGTGTCGATGAAGGTGATTAGCCGCTGGGCGCCGTCGAGGTCGACGGCGACCTGGTAGGCGCCGATGTGCTGGGTGATCCCGCCGGCCTCGGCCTCGCGGACGTTGGCCTTGCGGATGGTGTCCAGCAGCCGGGTCTTGCCGTGGTCGACGTGACCCATCACCGTCACCACCGGCGGGCGGGTCTGCAGGTCTTCCTCGGTGCCCTCGTCTTCGCCGTAGGTCAGGTCGAAGGATTCCAGCAGCTCGCGGTCCTCGTCCTCGGGGCTGACGACCTGGACGTTGTAGTTCATCTCGCTGCCCAGCAGCTCCAGCGTCTCGTCGCCGACCGACTGGGTGGCCGTCACCATCTCGCCGAGGTTGAACAGCGCCTGCACCAGCGCGGCGGGGTTGGCGTCGATCTTTTCGGCGAAGTCTGACAGCGACGCCCCGCGGGCCAACCGGATCGTCTCGCCGTTGCCGTGCGGCAGCCGCACGCCGCCGACGACCGGGGCCTGCATCGAGTCGAATTCCTGACGCTTCTGCCGCTTGGACTTGCGGCCGCGCCGGGGCGCACCGCCGGGACGGCCGAACGCGCCGGCGGCACCGCCACGCTGCCCGGGACGGCCGCCGCCGCCACCGCCACCGGGACGGCCGCGGAAGCCGGTGCCCGGGGCGGCCCCCACACCACCGCCACCGCCGCGGTAGCCGCCGCCACCCACATCGGCGCGGCCGGCGCCGGGCGCACCGGGACGGCCACCGGGGCGGGGAACGCCGGTGCGCGGCGGGCGGGGGGCACCGACACCGCCTCCCGGACGGGGTGGCATGCTGCCCGGCGAGGCACCCGGGCGCGGCACCCCCGGCCGGGCCGCGCCGGGGCGCGGAGCGGGCGGACGCGGAATGGGCCGATCGACCGGTTGCGCCGAGGAGAACGGGTTGTTCCCGACGCGCGGGGTGCGAATCCCCGGCTTGGGCGTCGGGCCCGGACGCGCCCCCGGAGCCATGCCCGGATGGGGCGCCTGCTGCCCGGGCGGCAACGGCTGGCCGGGCGCCGGCGCCGCCGGAGGCGTGGGCCCCGGGGCGGCCGGGGTGCGGGTGGCCACCCCGCCCGAGTCGGCGCGGGCGGGCGCGCCGGTCGGGCCACCGTTGCCCGCGGCCTTGGCGATCGCCTGGTCGAGGGCCTGGTCGAGCGCCGTGTCGGGACCTCTGCCCGGGGCCTTGGCAGCGCCCTTGCCGGCCCCCTGCCCCGGCCCTTTCTCCGGGGCGGGTTTGCCGCCACCAAACGATTCACGCAGCCGCCGGGCGACCGGCGCCTCCACCGTCGAGGATGCCGATTTGACGAATTCGCCCTGTTCACTGAGCCGGGCGAGGACTTCCTTGCTGGTTACACCGAGTTCCTTAGCCAACTCGTGTACGCGGGCCTTACCTGCCACTACATCTCCTGTCCATGAGGCGACAGTCGTGGGCCGCGCCTCGGGTTTAGCTATGACGCATTGTCATCGGGACTTCACGGTGTGCTCATATTCGTTGCTACCTGTTCTGTTGCTCGGTGACGCGAGCTCACTCAAGCCACCAATGTGCTCGACCACCGCGGACGTATCCGGCGTACCGGCGATGCGCAGCGCCCTGGTGAAAGCTCGCCGCCGGATCGCTTGTTGTACGCACCGCCGCTCGGGATGCAGCCACGCACCCCGCCCCGGCAGTCTCCTGGTTGTGTCAACGATCACGGCGTAGCTGCCGTTCCCGGTCGACTCAGCCACCACTCGAAGCAGTCCGACGGCCAACTCTCGCTTCCGACACCCGACACACGTCCGCACCGGTCCATCGGTATCTCTGTGCGCCGAGGCCGAAGGCTCGCGCTGGATCACGGCTCAGTCTAGCCAGCATCCCGATATCTGTGTGTTGGCGGGTGATGCTTGGCCCACGTGCCGAGCGCGCCGGCCCCGACGAGGGATCCACGTGCGCGGAGATCCCTCGCCGATCCTGGCCACGGGTCGTGCAGCCCGTGGACGCCAGCGCTGGCCGACCGCGCAACTTCACCGGTTTACTGCGCGCGATCCTGTGGCGCTCACCGGTCGGTCGGTGGACCCGATCTTTCGGCAACGGGTGTGCACTGTGCATAGCGTGGTCGCGCTGGTTGGGGGAATTTGCCCTTGGCCTGGGGTGCCGGCGGTGCCCAAAATTGCCCCGCGCCCGTGTGCCTGCGGCCGTTTGCTGGATCGCCACGACCGGTCGGCCCGTTGCCAAGCCGCGGGCGGGGACGTGTTGGTCGCAAGGAGGTAACCGATGTCTTTTGTGCGCGTCTCCCCACAGCTGATGGCCGCAGCGGTAGCCGATGCGACGTGGATCGGGTCGGCGGTCGGTGCGGCCAACGCGGCCGTGGCACGTTCGACCACCACGGTGGCGGCCGCCGCCGCCGACGAGGTGTCGGCGGCGATCGCGGCGCTGTTCGGTGCCCACGGCCAGCAGTATCAGGCGATCAGCGCGCAGGCGGCGGCGTTTCACGCCCGGTTCGTGCGGGCGTTGACCGCCGCCGCGGACTCCTACGGCGAAGCCGAGGCCGCCAACGGGGCGTCGATGGTGGCCTCGGCCCAAGCTCTGCCGCAGGACCTGCTGGGCGCGGTCAACGCGCACAGTGTGGCGTTGACCGGGCGACCGCTGATCGGCAACGGCGCCAACGGAGCGCCGGGGACGGGGCAAAACGGGGCGCCGGGTGGGTGGTTGCTCGGCAACGGCGGGGCCGGCGGGTCCGGGGCGGCGGGCATGCCCGGCGGCGCCGGCGGGGCCGCCGGGCTGTTCGGTACCGGCGGCGCCGGCGGGGCCGGCGGGAACTCCTCGACCGGCGACGGCGGGGCCGGCGGGGCCGGCGGCTGGCTGCTCGGCGACGGCGGGATCGGCGGGGCCGGCGGGGCCAGCAGCGGGATCGGCTTTACCGGCGGGGCCGGCGGGGTCGGCGGGGCCGGCGGGCTGTTGGGCGCCGGCGGGCGCGGCGGGGCCGGTGGAGTCAGCCTTCTTGGCACCGGCGGGGCCGGCGGGGCCGGCGGGGCCGGCGGGCCGCTGGCTGGCTGGTCGGCGCCGGCGGCGGCGACGGCGGCGTCGGCGGGCTCGGTGAGGCCGGCGGCGCCGGCGGGCCGGCGGCAACGCCTGGCTGCTCGGCCTCGGCGGGATCGGCGGGGCCGGTGGCGACGGCGCCGTGGCCGGCGGTGCAGGCGGGGCTGGCGGCACCGCCGGGCTGCTCGCCGGTCCCGGCGGCGCCGGCGGAAACGGCGGGCTCGGTAACAACGCGGGGGGCGACGGCGGGGCCGGCGGCAACGCCGGGCTGCTCGGCAACGGCGGGCCGGCGGCGCCGGCGGCCCGGCGGTGTCGACGGCGGGGTGGGCGGGGCGGGCGGCAACGCCGGGCTGCTCGGCAACGGCGGGATCGGCGGCGTCGGCGGAAGCAGCTTTGCCGGCGATGGGGGGACCGGCGGGGCCGGCGGCAGAGCCGGCCTGCTGGTGGGCAACGGCGGCGCCGGCGGCGCCGGCGGAAGCGGCGATCCCGACGGCAGCACCGGCGGGACCGGTGGGGCCGGAGGCAACGGTGTGCTGATTGGCAACGGCGGGAACGCCGGCATCGGCGGCGACGGTGGCACCGGCGGGACCGCCGGCGCCACCGGCGCCGGCGGGACCAGCGGGCTGCTGCTGGGACTGGACGGATTCAACGCTCCGGCGAGCGCGTCTGGTCCATTGGCGCCGCTGCACACCCTCCAACAACAGACACTGGGCGCGATCAACGCGCCCATCCAGGCGCTCACCGGGCGCCCGCTGATCGGCAACGGCACACCCGGCGCGGCCGGATCCAGCGCCAGCGGCACGCCCGGCGGGTGGCTGCTCGGCGACGGAGGGGCCGGCGGATCCGGCGCGCCGGATATGTCCGGGGGGACCGGCGGGGCCGCCGGGCTATTCGGTACCGGGGGTGCCGGGGGGTCCGGCGGGAACTCCTCGACCGGCGATGGCCGGGCCGGTGGGCCCGGCGGAGCGGGCGGATGGCTGTTCGGCGACGGCGGCGTCGGCGGGAACGGCGGGTTGGCCGCGGGCCTGACCGGGGACGGCGGGAACGGCGGGGCCGGTGGCGCCGGGGGGCTGTTGGGCGCCGGTGGGAACGGCGGGACCGGCGGTCCCTCCGGCGAAGCGACCGGCGGGAACGGCGGAGCCGGCGGGGCGGGCGGGCCGCTGGCCGGGCTGATCGGCGCCGGCGGTGGCGGCGGCGGCAACGGCGGGTTTGGCTTCACCGGCGGGGGCAGCGGTGGCGCTGGCGGCACCGCCGGCCTGCTGCTCGGTCCCGGCGGCGCCGGCGGCGACGGCGGGATCGGCTCCAACGGCGGCAGCGGGGGGGCCGGCGGAAACGGCGGCACCGCCGGGCTGCTGTTCGGACCCGGCGGAGTTGGTGGGTCCGGCGGGTTCGGCCTCGACAACGGCGGGGTCGGCGGAAACGGCGGCACCGCCGGGCTGCTGTTCTCCAGCGGTGGGGCCGGTGGAACCGGCGGATTCGCCATCTTGCTGGGCGGGGCCGGTGGGGCAGGCGGCGCCGCCGGGCTGCTCGGCTTCGGCGGCACCGGCGCAGCCGGTGGAGACAGCGCGAACTCGAACGGGGGCCCCGGCGGGAACGGCGGCGCCGGCGGGCAACTGTTGGGCAGCGGCGGTGCCGGGGGCACCGGCGGGCAGGGCGAAGCCGGCGCCGGGGAGGGCGGCGTTGGCGGGGTCGGCGGCAACGCCGTGCTGATCGGCAACGGCGGCAACGGCGGCAACGGCGGGACCGGCGCAACAACGGCCGGTGCCGGCACCGCCGGCACCGGCGGGTTGCTGTTGGGCGTAAACGGCCTCGACGGGTTGACCTAGCTGCCGGGCCGACCGCGGCCAGGAATACCCTTGCCGAGCCGTAACGCCGGCAGCGTTCGCCGAGGAAGACGTCGGTCTCGGTTACCGATCCGCGGCCACACGGAACGCCGTGAGAGGGGTTTTGCCCTTGTCGGCCTGGCCGATTCGGGTCACCGACCCGGGTTGGATGGCGCCCACACCTCCCTGTTGGTCCCGGCTAGCCCCAAAAGCTGAGGCCACCCGCTAGCGCTCGTGCGCCATCCCGCGGCTGGCACCGTGTTCTGGCTGGCCCGCCGGATGTCCCGGCGAGTCACCGCGGATGTCGATACGCCATCCGGTGAGCCGGGCCGCCAGCCTCGCGTTCTGGCCCTCCTTGCCGATCGCCAGCGACAGCTGGAAATCGGGCACCACCACGCGGGCGGCCCGGGTGGTCTGGTCGACCACCGACACCGAGACCACCTTGGCCGGCGACAACGCATTGGCCACGAAACGCGCCGGATCCTCGTCGTAATCGATGATGTCGATCTTCTCACCGGACAGCTCGCTCATCACATTGCGGACCCGTTGCCCCATCGGACCGATGCAGGCACCCTTGGCGTTCAGACCGGGAACGTTGGACCGCACCGCGATCTTGGAGCGATGGCCGGCCTCCCGGGCCACCGCGACGATCTCCACCGAGCCGTCGGCGATCTCGGGGACCTCCAACGAGAACAGCTTGCGCACCAGGTTGGGATGGGTGCGGGACAACGTGATCAGCGGCTCGCGGGCGCCGCGGCTCACCCCGACCACATAGCAGCGCAGCCGGTTGCCGTGCTCGTAGTTTTCCCCGGGCACCTGCTCGGCCGCCGGGATCACACCCTCGGAGGCTTTGGTCTCGGTGCCTATCCGGACGACGACCAAACCGCGGGCGTTGGCCCGGCTGTCGCGCTGGATCACCCCGGCGACGATCTCCCCCTCGCGGGTGGAGAACTCGCCGTAGGTGCGCTCGTTCTCGGCGTCCCGGAAGCGCTGCAGCATGACCTGGCGGGCGGTGGTGGCGGCGATCCGGCCAAAGCCTTCCGGGGTGTCATCCCATTCCCTGAGGAGATTGCCGTCGTCATCGGTCTCGCGGGCGATCACCCGGACGACCCCGGTCTTGCGGTCGATCTCGATGCGGGCGTCCGCGTGGTGGCCTTGGGTATGCCGATACGCGGTGAGCAGCGCCGATTTGATCGTTTCGAGCAATTCGTTGACCGAGATGCCCCGGTCCACCTCGATCGCGTGCAGTGCGGCCATGTCGATGTTCATGCTCCGGCCTCCGTCCCACCGGCCCGACCCATCTCGGTTGATTCCGCCAGTTCCAGCTCGGATTGGGCTGGCGACGAAAACTCAACCTGGACAACAGCTTTCACGATGTCCACTAGCGGGATCCGGCGCACCGCCCAGCGCCCACCCTGGCGGACGACCAGCGCCACGGTGTCAGCGCGCGTCTCGCCGATTCGGCCGGTCAGTTGCGATCCGTCCCGCAGCGCCAGTTCGACCTTGCGCCCGCGCGCGCGGCGGAAGTGCTTTGCCTTGGTCAGGGGCCGTTCCACCCCGGGGGAACTGACCTCGAGCACGTAGCGCTCGCGAATGGTGTCCAGGCCGTCCAGCAAAGCCGACGCCGAACGCGACAATGCGGTTATCGCGTCCAAGTCGAGGGCGGTGTCGCCGTCGGCGATCACCGTGATGCGCGGCGGGCGGGCCCGAGTGTCGATGACCACGTCTTCGATCTCGTAGCCGGCACGCGCGAACTCCCCACCGAGTAGCTCGATCACCTGCGTCTGTGAAGGTAGCCCGGTGGCCACGGCGAGCTCCTCATCTTGAGTTGTCCGGTCACTGGGGATGTCACCGCCACGGCGGCTCCCGCGTCCTTCCGGCGCACAACCGCCGGCGCTCCGCGAGTCCCAGCTATCAACGATACGCCAGGAACTGCCGAAGACAGCGCGATCGTGGGGCCGGCCGCATCGTGCCCACCGTCGTGGTGGTGTTTCCTGATGGCAGGATGTTGCTGTGCCCAGAGCAGTACCCGTCATCACCAGGCGGGGTGTGCTCGCCGGCGGTGCCGCTCTTGCCGCCCTCGGGGTGGTCGTTACCGCCTGCGGCGAGTCGACACCCAAGCAGCCCGCGGTGGAAGAGTTACAAGGGCCGTTGGAGCAGGCCCGACGCGACAGCGCGCTGGCGTCGGCGGCCGCCGGGGCCGTCGGCAGCCCCCCGCAGATCGCCGCCGCCCTCACCGTGGTCGCCAGCCAACGCGCCGCGCATGCCCGAGCGCTGGCCACCGAGATCGCCCGGGCCGCGGGCAAGCTGGTATCCGCGACCAGCGACACGGTCAGCTCTAGCCCCAACCCGGCCGAACCCGCGGCAACGCCGCCACCGCCGCTACCCGAGGTGATCGACGCGTTGCGGGCGTCGGCGGAAAGCGCCAGTCGCCTGGTGGCCACCTCGTCGGGCTATCGGGCCGGGCTGCTGGCCTCCATCGCGGCTTCCTGCACCGCGTCCTACACGGTTGCGCTGGTGCCCGGGGGGCCGTCGATATGACCTCGTTTGAACCCGCATTGGGTGGCGGCCCGAAGCGCTCCCCCGCCGGGAAGGATTCCGACACCGCGGCGCTCAGCGACGCGCTTGCCGTCGAACACGCGACCATCTACGGCTACGGCATCGTGTCGGCGTTATCGCCACCCAGCGTCAACGACTTGGTGGTGGAAGCGTTGAACCAACACCGCCAGCGCCGCGACGATGTCATCGCGATGCTGGCCGCCCGCCAGGTCACCGCCCCGGTCGCGGCCGCCGGTTACCAACTGCCCATGCTGGTCGCCAGCCCGGCCGATGCCGCCCGGCTGGCCGCGCGGATGGAAAACGACGGCGCAACGGCGTGGCGCGCGGTGGTCGAACGCGCCAACAGCGCCGAGGACCGCGCCTTCGCCGCGACGGCGCTGACCCAAAGTGCCGTCATGGCGGCCCGATGGAGCAAGGTGCTGGGCGCCTGGCCCATCACCGCGCCCTTCCCGGGCGGCGACGAATAGCGACGAATAGGACGAATCGCTAACTTCGCTCGCTGAGGGCCGTGGCGATGTCCGAGGCCAGCGCGGCGCCCACGGCCAGCTCTCGGGTCTGACCACTGAAGCGGTCACGAAGCTCGACCATCCCTTCGGCCCACCCCCGCCCCACCACCACGATCCAGGGCATGCCCAGCAGCTCAGCGTCGTTGAACTTGACCCCGGGCGACGCCTGCCGGTCGTCGAGCAACACCTGCACACCCAACCGATCCAGTTCGTCGGCCAGCGCGGTGGCCCCGGCGCGAGCCGCGGCATCCTTGGTGGCGATCACCAGGTGAACATCGAAGGGCGCGACCGCCGACGGCCAGCGCAGGCCCCGCTCGTCGTGGTGCTGTTCGGCGATGACGGCGACCAGCCGGGACACCCCGATGCCGTAGGAGCCCATCGTCAGCCGCACCGGCTTGCCGTCCTCGCCGAGCACGTCGGCGGTGAAGGCGTCGGTGTATTTGCGGCCGAGTGAGAAGATGTGCCCGATCTCGATACCGCGGGCCATGACCAGCGGGCCGGCGCCGTCTGGGGACGGGTCCCCGGCGCGCACCTCGGCGGCCTCGATGGTGCCGTCGGCGGTGAAATCACGGCCGGCCACCAGGCCGACCACGTGCCGGCCGGGCTCGTCGGCGCCGGTGATCCAGCTGCTGCCGTCGACTATCCGCGGGTCGACGAGATAGCGAATATTGTTGTCCCGCAATGCTTTCGGTCCGATATAACCCTTGACCAGGAAAGGGTATTTGGCGAAGTCGTCGTCGTCGAGAAGCGTGTACTCGGCCGGCTCCAGCGCCGCCGCCAGCCGCTTGTCATCGACCTCGCGGTCGCCGGGCACGCCGACGGCCAGCAGCTCCCAGTCACCACCGGGCTGGCGGACTTTGAGCATGACGTTCTTCAGGGTGTCCGCGGCGGTCACCCTGCGACCCAGGTCAGCCTTGTTGGCCCAGGCCACCAGGGTGGCGATGGTCGGGGTGTCGCCGGTGTCGTGCACGACGGCCTCGGGCAGGCCGTCGATGGGCAGCGCGTCAGGGCGGGCGGTGATGACGGCCTCGACGTTGGCGGCGTAGCCCGATTCCAGGCAGCGCACGAAGGTGTCCTCACCGACCGGGCTCTCGGCCAGGAACTCTTCGGAGGCGCTGCCGCCCATGGCGCCGGACAACGCGGACACGATGACGTAGCGCACCTTCAGCCGATCGAAGATGCGCTGGTAGGCCTCCCGGTGGGCGTGGTAGGACGTCTTCAGGCCGGCGGCGTCGACGTCGAAGGAGTAGGAGTCCTTCATGACAAACTCCCGGGCGCGCAGGATCGCGGCGCGCGGGCGGGCCTCGTCGCGGTACTTGGTCTGGATTTGGTACAGCGTGAGCGGAAAATCCTTGTAGGAGTTGTATTCGCCCTTCACGGTCAGGGTGAACAGCTCTTCGTGTGTCGGGCCCAGCAGGTAGTCGTTGCCGCGACGGTCCTTGAGTCGGAACACGCCGTCGCCGTATTCGGTCCACCGGTTCGTCGTCTCGAACGGCGCCCGCGGCAGCAGCGCCGGAAACAGGATCTCCTGCCCGCCGATCGCGTTCATCTCGTCCCGGATGACGCGCTCGATGTTGCGCAGCACCCGCAACCCAAGCGGCAACCAGCTGTACAGCCCGGGCGCAACGGGTCGGATGTATCCGGCCCGGATCAACAGTTTGTGGCTGGCCACCTCGGCGTCGGCGGGGTCGTCGCGCAGGGTGCGCAAAAACAGCTCGGACATCCGGGTGATCACAGCCGGCAAGCCTAATTCGCCGAGCAGACGCAAAAGCTCCCAGGTCTGCCCGAAAAAGGGGGCTTTTATGTTCCCCCGCAAGCGGGAGGTGCCCCCAGCTCGGCGGAAGACTTACAGCTCGCCGGCGTCCAGGGCTTCCTTGACCTCCTGCGCGTGGGCAACCTGCTCCGGGGTGTAGCCGATGAACAGCGCCGCGCAGCCGACAATGACGGCCGCTCCGGCCACCCACAGCAGGCCGTAGGTGTAGCCGTGGTCAAGGGCCTGCAACTGCAAGTCGTTCATGAACTTCACCGGGCCAGTGGTGCCGCCCAGATACAACGTGCGCGAGGTGATCACCGCCTGGATCACGGCCAACACCAGCGGTCCGCCCAAGCTCTGCAGCATCAGCGCGATCGCCGACACCGGGCCGATCTGGTCGAAGCCGACACCGGCGATCGCCGACAGCGTCAGCGGGACGACCACCATGCCGATGCCGATGCCGCCGACGACGATGGGCACGACCAGGTTGGGAAAGTAGGGCACCCCGCGGTGCATGCATACCGAGCCGTACAGCATGGCGCCCAGCAGCAGCCAGCCACCGCCGATGGTCAACACCCGCGGCGAAAACCGTGACACCAGCTGTGAGGACACGCCCAGGCCGATGCCCATTGCGATGACGAACGGGATAAAGCCAACGCCCGCGCGCAGCGCGCTGTAGCCCAGGATGTCCTGCACGTACAGGCCGATGCAGACGGTCAGGCTGAACATCACGCCGCCGGCCAACAGGATCGCGTTGAAGGTGACCAGCCGGTTGCGGTCGCGGAACAGGTGGAACGGGACGACCGGATTTTCGGCGGTGCGCTCCACCACGACGAACGCGATGGCGGCCGCCAGCGCCACCAGGCCCGAGCCGATGGTGATGCCGGACATCCAGCCCCTTTCCGGGCCGATCGAGAAGGCGAAGACGGCCGCGGTGCATGCCAGCGTGGCCAACATGGCCCCGGTCGCGTCCAGCTTCATCCGTTCCCGGCTGGTTTCCCGCAGCGCGGTGCGGGCCAGGTAGATCATCACCAGCCCGATCGGCACGTTCACCAGGAACGCCCACCGCCACGACACCTCGGTCAGCGCTCCGCCGACCACCAGGCCCATCACCGAGCCGATCGCCGTCATCGCGGCAAACACCGCGGTCGCGGCGTTACGCGCCGGCCCCTTGGGGAACGTGGTCGCGACCAAGGCCAATCCGGTGGGCGAGGCGATGGCCGACCCCACCCCCTGGGATAGCCGTGCGATGACCATGGTCGCTTCGTCCCAGGCAACCGCGCACAGCACCGAGGAAATGGTGAACAACGCGACGCCGACGATGAAGGTGCGCTTGCGCCCGATGGTGTCGCCGAGCCGGCCGCCGAGCAGCATCAACCCGCCGAACGTCAGCACGTAGGCCGTTATTACCCAGCTACGGCCGGCATCGGACAGGCTCAACTCGTTCTGAATCTTAGGAAGCGCGACAATGGCGACCGTGCTGTCCATGGTGGCCAGCAGTTGCATCCCGCCGATCGCGATAACCGCGGCGATGAAGCTGCGAGACGGCAGCCAGGTGGGGTAATGCCTGCTCGTGCGCTCGGAGGCGGCCTCCACCGAGCGCGTCGGGCGCATCGGGGCCGGACCGTGCGGGCGTTCGGACGTCCAGTCGCGCACTGCCCGCTCTGTGTCGTTGAGAGCCGTCATAGCGGGCTACCTTACAGTATTCTTAAGAATTGTTTAAACCCCGAGCCTCGCTCAGGCCTGCTACGGCCCCGATGACGACGATCGCGGGAGGTCGAATCCCCTCCGAACGGACCTTCTCCGGCGTGTCGGCGAGGGTGGCCCGCAACGTCCGCTGCGCGGCCGTCGTTCCGTGCTGCACCACCAGCACCGGAGTATTCGCAGGTCGGCCGCCTTTCAGCAGGACGTCGACGAAAAGTTCGATGCGTTCGACCGCCATCAGCAAAACAATGGTGCCCGACAGTGCTGCGAGTGCATTCCAATTCACTAACGATTCGGGGTGATCGGGCGGGACATGGCCGCTGACCACCACAAATTCGTGATTCGTGGCCCGATGGGTGACCGGAACACCCGCCAACGCGGGCACGGCTATGGCGCTGGTCACACCCGGCACCACGGTCACCGGAATTCCGGCGTCGGCGCATGCCAACAGCTCCTCATAACCCCGGGCGAACACGAAGGGGTCTCCCCCTTTGAGGCGGACGACAAACTTCCCGGCCCTGGCGCGCTCGATCATGACGGCGTTGATCGCGTCCTGGGCCATGGCGCGGCCGTAGGGGATCTTGGCGGCGTCGATGACTTCCACCTGGGGCGGCAACTCGGCGAGCAATTCCGGCGGCGCGAGCCGGTCGGCGACCACGACGTCGGCCTGGGCGAGCAGCCGGCGGCCGCGGACGGTGATCAGTTCGGGGTCGCCGGGGCCGCCGCCCACCAGCGCCACGCCGCCGCGCACGACGTCGGAGTTCTCGGTGATGTCGGCAGCGATCAGACCTTGCTGCAACGCTTCCCGGATGGCTGAGCGGATCGCCGCGGACCGGCGGTGCTCACCGCCGGCCAACACCCCCACCGACAGCCCGGCGTAGCCGAACGTTGCCGGGGTGACGGCGGTTCCCTCGACGGCCACGTCGGCGCGGACGCAGAAGATGCGGCGGCGCTCGGCCTCGGCGACGACGGCCACGTTCACCTGAGCGTCGTCGGTGGCCGCGATCGCATACCAGGCGCCGTCGAGGTCACCGTCACGATAGTCGCGCAGCGCCAGGGTGAGGTGTTGCATCGCCTCGACGGCCGGGGTGACGGTACGGGCGATGACGTGCACGTCCGCGCCGCTGGCGATCAGCAGGGGCAAGCGACGCTGGGCGACCGTACCCCCGCCAACCACGACGACCTTCTTGCCGGCCAGCCGCAGTCCGACCAGATAGGGGTTCTCGGTCACCGGCCAAGCTTAGTGACGGTCGCAAGCGCGGCGGAGCCGGGCGCCGTGGGTCGCCACCAAGGGGCTTCAGTGGTGTGCTACGGCGTGCGCCGCGGCGTGCGCGTCACCGTGATGCCCCGGATCCGCGAGCGTCCGCGAAATGACGCGCAATGCGGCGTGTCGCTGTCAAACACGCGCGCTCGCGGGGACAACGGGGGCCCGGCCGGGCCGCGCACCGCTCGCCGCAGCCGCTGGTGCCCGACAACGGGGCTTCACCGCTGGGCCGCCTGACCCGAGCCGGGCCGCAGCATCGGCACGTGCGGAATACCGTCGTCGAGGAAATCGTCTCCGTCACGGACAAACCCGTGCTGGCCGTACATGTCCGCGAGATAGGTCTGCGCGTTGATCCGGCACGGATAGTCACCCACTTCGGCCAGGGCGGCGCGCAGCAGCCGGGTGGTGTGGCCCTGGCCGCGCGCGCTGCGCTTGGTGCACAGCCGCCCCAGCCGGAATGCCTTTTCACCTCCGGCGTGTTCCTCCATCAGCCGCAGCGTGCAGATCACCTCACCGTCGGGTGTTTCCAGCCAGAAATGCCGGGTCTCGGCGAGCAGGTCGCGACCGTCCAGCTCCGGGTACGGGCACGCCTGCTCGACCACAAACACCTCCACCCGCAACTTGAGCAGTTTGTACAGTGTTTGCGCGTCAAGATCTTTGGCCCAGACACGGCGTAGCGCCTCGGTCATCCGCGACGCTCCGCCAGCTGCAATGCCTTGGTGCCCCAGGACCACACTTCGTCGAAGAGTGCCGGTTCATCGGACAGCGTGGCCCCCAGTGATGGCACCATCTCCTTGAGCACGGGCAGCCAGGACTGGTATCGGCCGGCAAAGCAGCGTTCCAGCACGGCCAGCATGGCCGGCACCGCGGTCGATGCCCCCGGCGAGCCGCCGAGCAGGCCGGCGATGCTGCCGTCGGCGGCGCTCACGATCGTGGTGTCGAATTCGAGCACCCCACCCTTGCGCTTGTCACGCCGGATCACCTGCACCCGCTGACCGGCCACCGTCAGCTCCCAGTCCGAATCCACTGCGCTGGGGGCGAATTCGCGCAGCGCGTCCAGCCGGTCGGCTCTGGAGAGCCGCAGCTGGCCGATCAGGTAATTGAGCAGAGTTGTTTCGGCGACACCGACGCCGAGCAGTGACAGCAGGTTATCGGGCTTGACCGACCGGAGCAGATCGCTGACGTGACCGTGTTTCAGGAACTTCGGCGACCAGCTGGCGTATGGCCCGAACACCAGCCATGACTTGCCGTTGACGAACCGCAGATCCAGGTGCAGCGCCCCCAACGGCGGGGCACCCGGCGACGGAACGCCGTACACCTTGGCCCGATGCCCGGCGGTGAGCCCTGGGTTGCGGGCGCGCAGAAACCGGCCGCCGATCGGAAAGCCGGCGAAGCCCTTGACCTCCGAGATGCCGGACCTCTGCAGCAGCGGCAGCGTCTCACCGCCGGCCCCGACGAACACGAATTTGGCATTCACCTTGTGCTTCCTGCCGGTACGACGGTTGCTGACGGTCAGCGCCCAACTGCCGTCGGGCCGACGGGACAGGTCGCGGACCTCGTGACCGAACAGCGCGGTGGTGCCGTGGCGCACGCCATAGCCGATGAGTTGTCGAGACAAGGCACCGAAGTCGACATCGGTGCCGTCGGCGGCCCAGTTGAGCGCCACCGGCTCGGCGAAGTCGCGTTCGGCGGCCATGAGCGGCAGTCGGCGGGCGAACTCGTCCGGGTCGTCGATGAACTCGGTTCGAGCAAACAGCGGATTGTGAGCCAGCGCTTCGCGCCGCCGACGCAAATAGCCCACGCGTTCGGCGCCGCGGACGTAGCTCGCGTGCGGCACCGGGTTCAGGAAGCCGCGCACGTCGGTCACCATGCCGTTCTCGGCGGCGTACGCCCAGAGCTGGCGGGTGACTTGGAATTCCTCGTTGACGCGCACCGCCTTGCTGATGTCGATCGAGCCGTCCGGCAGTTCGGGGGTGTAGTTCAGTTCGCACAGCGCGGAGTGGCCGGTGCCGGCATTGTTCCAGGGACCGCTGCTTTCGGCGGCGACCGCGTCCAGCCGTTCGATCAGCATGATCGACCAGTCCGGCTCCAACCTGCGCAACAACGCGCCCAGCGTGGCGCTCATGATGCCCGCGCCCACCAACACCACATCCGCGTTCCTGGTTGGCTCTGACACCGCGGTCCTTCCTTCGCTGTACCGGTTTCCAAGGTTATCCCGGCCGAACCGGGCCCCACCGTTTCGTTGGCCTGGCGGACTCAGACGTGTGCAGCGGCTGGCGGGCTGAGCGGATGCACCGGCGCCGGGTCGACTCCGCGGGCACCAGCGGCTCCACCGGTATCGCGGGCGGCGCCGGCGCGCCCCGGTGCACCCGGTGGGCGGGCCGGCGCACCAGCACCGCCCATCCCTGAGCGGAGGCTTTAAGCTGACCCCGTGACTGGCTGGGTGCCCGATGTCCTGCCCGGCTATCGGCAGTGCACGATACCGCTGGGCCCCGACCCCGACGGCGAGGGCGACATCGTCGCAACCCTGATCCGCCGCGGAAACGAGACCGGGGCCGATCACGCCGTCCTGGCGGTACACGGCTACACCGACTACTTTTTCCACACCGAGCTTGCCGACCACTTCGCCGACCGCGGCTTCGCCTTCTATGGGCTGGATCTGCGCAAGTGCGGCCGCTCACGGCGCCCGGGCCAGACCCCACACTTCACCACCGACCTGACCCACTACGACGTCGAGCTCGAACACGCCCTGGCAATCATCCGCGAGCAGAACCGCTCGGCCAACGTCCTGGTGTACGGCCATTCCGCGGGCGGGCTTATCGTGGCGCTCTGGCTCGACCGGTTGCGCTGGCGCGGCGCGACAACCCGCGCCGGCGTGACGGGTTTGGTGCTCAACAGCCCGTTCCTGGATCTGCAGGGCCCGGCGATCCTGCGCCTGCGGGTGACCTCGGCCACGATCGCGGCGCTGTCGCGTTGGCGCCCCAAGGGCGTGGTCCGCGGCCCGGTTGACGGAGGCTACGGCACCAGCCTGCATCGCGACTACGACGGGGAGTTCGACTACAACCTGGAGTGGAAGCCGGTGGGCGGCTTCCCGGTCACCTTCGGCTGGCTGCACGCCGTTCGCCGTGGCCACGCCACGCTGCATCGCGGGCTCGACGTCGGCGTGCCCAACCTGATCCTGCGCTCGGATCACACCGTGCGGGAAACCGCCGACCCATCGGCCCTGCACCGCGGCGACGCGGTGCTGGACGTCAGCCACATCGCGAGATGGGCCGGCTGTATCGGCAACCGCTCCACCATCGTTGTGGTCCCAGACGCAAAACACGATGTGTTCTTGTCGCTGCCGCAGCCACGCCAGATCGCATTCCACCACCTGGGCCGCTGGCTGGACGACTACCTGAACACGATGAACGATGCCTCGGCGTCATCGCGGGAAGGATGACGGGCCGCAGAAATGGAAACCTACGACATCGCGATCATCGGCACCGGCTCGGGCAACAGCATCGTCGATGACCGCTATGCGAGCAAGCGGGTGGCCATCTGCGAACAGGGCACCTTCGGCGGTACCTGTCTCAACGTCGGCTGCATCCCGACCAAGATGTTCGTCTACGCCGCCGAGGTGGCCAAGACGGTGCGGGGCGCGGCTCGGTACGGCGTCGACGCGCACATCGACCGGGTGCGCTGGGACGACGTCGTGTCCCGGGTCTTCGGGCGGATCGATCCGATCGCGCTCAGCGGCGAGGACTATCGACGCTCCGCGCCCAACATCGACGTGTACCGCCAGCACACCCGCTTCCGGCCGGTGCAGCCCGACGGGCGCTATCTGTTGCGCACCGATGCCGGTGAAGAGTTCACCGCCGAACAGGTGGTGATCGCCGCGGGTTCGCGGCCGGTGATTCCGCCGGCCATCGCGCGGTCCGGCGTCAAGTATCACACCAGCGACACCATCATGCGGATCGCCGAGCTGCCCGAGCATCTGGTGATCGTCGGAAGTGGTTTCATCGCAGCGGAATTCGCGCACGTGTTCGCCGCCTTCGGAACGCGGGTCACGTTGCTGATCCGGGGCAGCTGCCTGCTGCGACATTGCGACGACACCATCTGTGAACGGTTCACCCGCATCGCATCGGCCAAATGGGAATTGCGCACCCACCGCAACGTGGTGCGGGCCGAGAACCGTGGCCCGGGCGTGGCGCTGACGCTCGATGACGGCTGCACGCTCAACGCCGACCTGCTGCTGGTGGCGACCGGCCGGGTGTCCAACGCCGACCTGCTGGACGCCGAGCAGGCCGGCATCGACGTCGAGGACGGCCGGGTGCTGGTCGACGAATACCAACGGACTTCCGCGCGTGGGGTTTTCGCGCTCGGGGATGTGTCGTCGCGCTATTTGCTCAAGCACGTCGCCAACCACGAGGCCCGTGTCGTGCAGCACAACCTGCTGTGCGACTGGGACGACACCCAGTCGATGGCCGTCACCGATCACCGCTACGTACCGGCGGCGGTGTTTACCGATCCCCCGATCGCTGCCGTCGGGCTGACCGAAAATCAAGCCGTCGCAAAGGGACTCGATATTTCGGTCGCGATACAGGACTACGGTGACGTCGCCTACGGCTGGGCGATGGAGGACACCACCGGGATCGTCAAGCTGATCGCCGAGCGCGGCGGCGGCCGCCTTCTGGGCGCGCACATCATGGGCCACCAGGCGTCGTCGCTCATCCAGCCGTTGATCCAGGCGATGAGCTTCGGGCTGACCGCTCGTGAGATGGCCCGCGGCCAGTATTGGATTCATCCGGCGCTGCCCGAGGTGGTCGAGAACGCGCTGCTGGGCCTGCAGTGATCGGTGCCGACGCGGCCATCGACAACACCACCCGCAAGCTGATGAGCAACGGGCATCGCCCGCTTGCCGTCGGCTTCTTTTTCTCGCTGGGTCACTCCACGGTGGTCCTCGGGCTCGCGGTGTTGCTGGCGTGCGGGCTCAAGGCCATCGCCGGACCGGTTCGCCGCCGGCATGTGCCTGCTGGACACCATCGACGGCTCGTTCATGAATTGTGCGGACGGCTGGGCGTTTTCCAGCCCGGTGCGCCGGATCTACTACAACATCACCATCACCGGACTTTCGGTGGCCGTCGCATTTGTGATCGGCAGCGCCGAGCTGCTCGGCGGCCGCCGTGTCCCCGACCAGGGGCATGGTGGCCGCACGGTGGGCCTTCGCCACCACGGCGGTGGTGATGCGCAGCGCCATCGGGCAGGCGCCGCAGAGGCGCTGTGAGCGCCGCGGGCGGGTCGAGGTGGATGCCCGGCGCTTCATGCCCCGCTGCGTGGTTGCGCGCCCGGTGTCGTTGGCGCCCCACGCCGCCTCCTTGCCCGCGGTCTTGTCCACGGCCAGGGTCATCAGCGAGGAGCGGTCAGCCGGACAGCATCGCCCGCACGGCGCCCGCGCGCAAGACGTCTCGCGCCGGGATGGCTCCGTGGCGGCTCGACGGTGTACAACAGTGCTCATGGGTCTCCCAGCGCGTTGTCCCGACGGTGCATGAGCTGTCGCTGTGCGAAGCGATCGCCGGTGTGGTCAAGACACACGCCGACGGCCGTCACGTCGACGTGGTCCGCGTCCGGGTCGGCGCGCTGCGTCAGGTGGTTCCGGAGTCGCTGGCGTTCTGTTGGACACTCGTCCGCGACTGGCAGGACATGCCCGACGCCGAGCTGGAACTCGAATGCGTCGAAGCCGAAGCGCGCTGCCGCGCGTGCGGCTATCGGTCGGAGATCACCTCGGCCTGGCCGATCCGGTGTCCCGACTGTGCCAGCGCCGACGTCGACGTGCTGCGCGGCAACGAATTCTTGGTGACGTCGTTGGACGTTTCGTGAAAGGTGTTCAGGGTGAGTAGATTTCATCGGCACGATGACGGCACGGTGCACGCCCATGAGCACGACCACGGGGATCACGACGGCTACCAGACCGGTCGCCAGCGCATCGACGTGCTCGAGGACATCTTCGCCGAAAACGACACCCGAGCCCACATCAACCGGGCGGCATTCGACGGCAACGGCATCCGCGCGCTCAACCTGATGAGCTCACCCGGATCGGGGAAGACGACGATCCTGCAGGCCACACTCGACGAGCTCGCCGGCGAGTTCGCGATCGGGGTCATCGAGGGCGACATCGCCACCGATCTGGACGCCGCCAAGCTCAGCGGTCGCGGCGCCCAGGTGTCGCTGCTCAACACCAGCAACGGGTTTGGCGGCGAATGCCACCTCGACGCGCCGATGGTCAACCGCGCGCTCCCCGGCCTGGACCTGCCAAGCCTGGACCTGGTGATCATCGAAAACGTCGGCAATCTGGTGTGCCCGGCGGAGTTCGACGTCGGCGAGCATGCCAAGGCCATGGTCTACTCCGTCACCGAGGGCGAGGACAAGCCGTTGAAATACCCGGTGATGTTTCGTGCGGTGGATGTGGTGCTGCTCAACAAGATCGACCTGGTGCCCTACCTGGACGCCGACGTCGACGCGTATATCGCCCACGTCCGCCAGGTCAACGCCACCGCGACGATCCTGCCGATCAGCGCCCGCACCGGTGCGGGCATGGCCGCCTGGTTCGGCTGGCTGCGCCGGTTCGCGCAGGGCCGGTCGGCGCCATGAGCTGCGAGGTAAGTGATCGGGATGGCCCAGCAGGCGATGGCCGGCCTTGAGGCGATGGGCGGCGGGGCCACCAACGCCGCTACGCTGCCGTCCGGCGAGGTTCGGCGGCGTTTCACCGTGACCGGTGTCGTCCAGGGGGTCGGGTTCCGCCCGTTCGTGCACCGCGTCGCCAGTCAGCTGGGGCTGGCCGGATTCGTCGGCAACGATTCCGGCGCGGTCTTCCTCGAGGTACAAGGCGACCGCGCCCGGGTGGACGAGTTCGCCCGACGGCTGCGCGCCGAGGCGCCGCCGCTGGCGAGGATCGACGCCGTGCACAGTGTCGCTACCGCGGCGCAGGCCGCGCGCGCACGCCAGTTCCGGATCGTCGCCAGTCACACCGCGCCCGGTGCGACCACCCCGATTCCGCCCGACATCGCGACATGCGACGACTGCGTCGCCGAGCTGTTCGACCCGCGCGACCGGCGGTACCGCCACCCGTTCGTGACCTGCACCAACTGCGGCCCGCGGTTCACCATCATCCGCGCGCTGCCCTATGACCGTCAGGCCACCACCATGTCGGCCTTCCCCATGTGCGGGCGCTGCGCCGCCGAGTACCACGATCCGGCCGACCGCCGATTCCACGCCCAGCCGATCGCCTGCCCGGACTGCGGGCCGTCGCTGTGGTTTCGGTCGGCAGCCGGGCGGGTCGACGGATCCGATGCCGCGCTGGCGGCCGCCCAGCGGGCGCTGGCGACCGGCGCGGTGGTGGCGATCAAGGGGATCGGCGGCTACCACCTGGCCTGCGCCGTCGACGACGACGCGGTGGTCACCGCGCTGCGGACGCGAAAGGCGCGCGGCGCCAAGCCTTTCGCCGTGCTGGTTGCTGACCTCGACGTCGCACGCCGGTACGTCCACGTCGACGATGCCGAGGCCGCGGTGTTGGCCGGTCCGGCCCGGCCCATCGTGCTGCTGCGCCGACGGCCCGATGCGCCGGTCGCCGAGTCGGTTGCGCCCGGCAGCCCGCTGCTGGGGCTGATGCTGCCGTACTCCCCCGTTCACCACCTGTTGCTGGCCCCGGTGCCCGGCGCCGACCGGCGGGTTCCCCAGGCGTTGGTGCTGACCAGCGCCAACCGGTCCGACGAGCCCATCTGCTTCACCGCCGACGATGCCGCCAAACGACTTGCGGCGCTGTGCGATGCCGTCCTCGACCACGACCGCCCGATTCACGTGCCCTGTGACGACTCGGTGGTGCGGGCGATCGACGGCCGACAGCTGCCGATCCGCCGGTCCCGCGGGTATGCGCCGCTGCCGGTGGACTTGGGGCTTGCGGGGCCGACCGCCCCCGCCGTGCTGGCCGTGGGTGGGGAGCTGAAGAACACGATCTGCCTCACCGACGGTTCACGCGCGTACCTGTCCGGGCACATCGGCGACCTGGCCAGCTGGGAGGCGCTGCGCGCGTTCGAGCGGGCGGTGGGCCAGCTCAGCGAAATACGGGGCGAGCCGGTGCGGTTGGCCGCAGATCGCCATCCGGGGTATCACACCCGCAGTTGGGCGGAGCGTCATGCCGGCGATCGCCCGCTGGATCTGGTTCAGCACCACCACGCGCACGTGGTGTCGCTGCTGGCCGAGCACGGTCGCATCGGTGAACCGGTTGTCGGCGTCTCGTTCGACGGCACCGGCTACGGCTGCGACGAGACGATCTGGGGCGGTGAGATTCTCGTGCTCGGCCGCGACAGTCACCGGTTCGTGCGGGCGGGGCATCTGCTGCCGCTCGCGCTGCCCGGCGGGGACGCCGCGGTGCGCAATCCGTGGCGAATGGCGCTGTCTGCGCTGTGGACGGCCGGCGTCGACTGGACCCCGGATCTGGCGCCGGTCACCGCGGCCAGTGCCGACGAATTGCGGGTTATCCGTTCGCAATTGAAGAGTGGCGCCGGCTGCGTGCCGTGTTCGAGCGTGGGCCGGCTGTTCGACGCGGTCGCCTCCCTGCTGGGGGTGCGGCACCGCATCGACTACGAGGGCCAGGCCGCCATCGAACTCGAGGCCCTGGCCGAATCCGCCCCGGCCGCACCCGAGCCGCTGCCTCTCCCGGTGCGCGCCGGCGGGATCATCGACGCGGCCCCAATGATCGCGGCGATGGTGTCGGCGCTGCGGGCCGGTGCGCAACCGGCGGTGCTGGCGGCGGCCTTTCACCACGCCGTCGCGCTCGCCGTCACCGAGGTGGTTTGCCAGGTGGCCGGCCCGGTGCGGCTGGTGGGGCTTACCGGCGGGGTGTTCCAGAACGCGGTGTTGCTGCGCGAATGCCGGACCAGGTTGCAGCTGACGGGGTTTGAGGTGCTGACCCACCACATCGTGCCACCCAACGACGGCGGGCTGGCGCTGGGTCAGGCCGCGATCTCCGTGCTGACCGCGCTGCAGGAGGCACCACGGTGACACATCCCACCGCGACCGATCGCGGACTGGGTGCCGAGCTGACCGGCGATCTGGCCCGCGATCTCGCCTCCGCCGCGTTCACGCTGGCCAAGCGGTTCGCCGCGGGCGCCACCCTGTGGTCCCTCGCGCCGTCGTGGGAACCGCACGCCCAGCACATCGCGGTCGAGTTCGTGCATCCGGTGATTGTGGGCACCCGCGCGCTGCCCGCGGTCGCGCTGACCGGACCCGACCTGGTGGATCGGGTGCGCGTTTCGGTGCGGCCCGGCGACGTCGTGGTAGCGGTTTCCGGCGCCGACCATCCCGAGGTGCGCGCGGTGATGCGCCGCGGCCCGGCCTGGGGCGTCAGCACGCTTTGGATCGGCAGCGGTGAACGGCCCGGCGCGGGCCTGGCCGATCACGTGCTGTGGCTGGACGACCCCGATCCGCGGGCGCCCGCCGCCGGCGGGTTCGTGCTGTTCTATCACCTGTTGTGGGAGCTGACCCACGTGTGTTTCGAGCACCCCGGGCTGCTGCGGCCCACGTGCGTCGACGAGGTGTGTGTCACCTGCGGCGACGACGGCCGGCCGGGCGAAGTGGTCACCGCCGCGACCGACGGGCTGGCCGCGGTGCGCACCGCGCGGGGCATGGAGAACGTGGTGACGACGCTGGTCGGCCCGGTCACGGCCGGGGATCTGGTGCTGGTGCACGCCGGCACGGCGATCGCCCGCCTGGACGAGGAGGACACGTGACGCACGACGAGCCGACCAACTTTCTGTACCCGTTCCTCGACGCCCGGGAGGCAGACCCCGAATCGCTGCTGGCCGATTTGTCCGCGTCCGCGCAGGCCAAAGCGGCCGAAAGCCTGATGCTGCGGCGCGCCACGCTGGCAGCCAACGCCGAGCCGCTGGATCGGGCCGCCACCGAGATGGCGCGCCGATTCGCTTCGGGGGCAAGAATGTTCACCTTCGGAAACGGCGGCAGCTGCACCGATTGCACGACCTTGGCGCAGCTGTTCGCGCGGCCGCCGATCGGTAGGCCCCTGCCGGCGTGGTCGTTGACCGCCGACCCGGCGATCCTGACCGCGCTGGGCAACGACGTCGGCTTCGAGCTGGTGTTCGCCCGCCAGCTGATCGCCCGCGCCCAGGCCGGCGACATCGCGATCGCCATGTCGACCAGCGGCAGTTCGCCCAACCTGCTGGCCGCGCTGGCCGAGGCGAGCCGGCGTGGTCTCTACACCATCGGATTCGCCGGATACGACGGCGGCGCATTCGCCAACAACCCGAACGTGGACGCCTGCTTGGTCGTTCGTTCCCAAAGCGTGCACCGGATTCAGGAATCGCAAGCGCTGCTGGGATATCGGCTGTGGTTGTTGGTGCACGAACGCGGCGACCGAGGCAGGGCGGCATGAGCACGTCGGCCGGCGACCACCTGCGGTCCGGGCCGCGGTTGACCGAAGGCGAGGTGATCGAGCGCATCGAGTCGTTCCGTCGGCGCCGGCCCCGGTTGCGCGACGACCACATCACCCTGGCGCATGGGGCCGGCGGTAAAGCCTCGGCGGCCTTGGTCGACGCGGTGTTCCTGGAGGCGTTTTGCAACCCGATGCTGGAGTCGCTCGGTGATGGCGCGGTCCTGGGCCTGCCCGGTGGCGAGCGGATCGCACTGTCCACCGATTCTTTTGTGGTGGCGCCCAGACGTTTTCCCGGCGGTTCGATCGGCACCCTCGCCGTGCACGGCACCTGCAACGACCTGGCGATGACCGGCGCGGTGCCGTGTTGGCTCTCGGCGGCGTTCGTGCTCGAAGAGGGCTTCCCGATCGCCGAGCTGCGCGAGATCGTCGCCGACATGGCCGCCGCGGCCGCCGCCGCCGGTGTGCAGATCGTCACCGGCGACACCAAGGTGGTGCCCAAGGGTGCGGCCGACGGCATGTTCGTCGCCACCGCCGGCGTCGGCGTCATTCCCGCCGGGCGTCAGCTGTCGGCCGAATCGGTGCGCGCCGGCGACCGGGTGCTGCTGTCGGGGTCGATGGGCGACCACGGCATGGCGGTCATGCTCGCCCGCGGCGACCTGGCCATCGAGGCCGACATCGCTTCGGACACCGCATCGGTCAGCCCGCTGGTGGAGCGGCTGATGACGGCCGCCCCATCCACCCGCTGGCTGCGCGACGCGACCCGCGGCGGGGTGGGCACCGTCTGCAACGAACTGGCCCGGGCCTGCGGTCTTGGCGTGCTGCTCGAGGAGGCCCGACTTCCGGTGCGGCCGACGGTCAACGGTGCGTGTGAGTTGCTCGGCATCGATCCCCTCTACGTCGCCAACGAGGGCAAGTTCGTCGCCGTCGTCGCGCCGGAGCAGGCCGAGGCCGGGCTGGCCGCGCTGCGCTCGCATCCGCTGGGCGCCGATGCGGCCGTGATCGGGGAAATCGTGGCCGAGCCGGCCGAAAGCGTCGCGTTGCGAACCGGATTCGGCGGTACCCGGATCGTCGACATGCTGGTCGGCGACCCGCTGCCGCGAATCTGCTGAGGGGAGGTGCCATGTGCCTTGGGATTCCGGGGCGGATCGTCGAGATCGCCGATTCGGCAAACTATTTGGCGAGGGTTGACGTCAGCGGTGTGCGGCGGGCCATCAGCGTGCGGCTGCTGGAAGACGACATGCCCGAACCGGGCGACTGGGTGCTGATCCACGTCGGCTTCGCGATGGCCAAGATCGACGAAACCGAAGCGTTGCTCACCTTGGCCGCGATCAAACAGCTCGGCGACGCGTATTCCACCGAGATGCGGGCCTTCGATTCATCTGAAATAACTTGATGTGCAATGAAATTCGTTGACGAATTCCGCGATCCGACGGCCGCCCGCAAACTGCTGGCAGCCATCGAACACATGGCCGGCGAGGGTGAACACGTCAAGTTCATGGAGGTGTGCGGCGGGCACACCCACACCATTTACCGGCACGGCATCGAACGGCTGCTGCCCGGCAACGTCGAACTGGTGCACGGACCGGGTTGTCCGGTGTGCGTGATCCCGATGGGCCGCATCGACGACGCCATGTGGCTGGCCGGCCAACCCGGCGTGATCTTCACCTGCTTCGGCGACATGATGCGGGTGCCCGGGTCCGCGGGCAGCTTGCTGGACGCCAAGGCCCGCGGCGCCGACGTGCGGTTCGTGTATTCCCCGCTGGACGCGCTCAAGCTCGCGCTCGACAATCCCGGCAGGCAGGTGGTGTTCTTCGCCGTCGGTTTCGAGACCACGGCACCGTCGACCGCGGTGACGCTGGTGCGGGCACGCGATCTGGGCTTGTCCAATTTCAGCGTGTTCTGCAACCACGTCACGATCGTGCCGCCGATCAGGGCCATCCTGGAATCACCGGACCTGCGACTGTCGGGTTTCATCGGTCCCGGGCACGTGTCCACCGTGGTGGGCATCCGACCGTACCGGTTTGTGTCCGAGGTGTACCGGAAACCGTTGGTGGTGTCCGGATTCGAGCCGTTGGACATCCTGGCGGCGGTGGCCATGCTGCTGCGTCAGATCCGCGAGGGCCGGTGCGAAGTGGAAAATCAGTACACGCGGGTGGTGCCCGAGCGGGGAAACCCGGCAGCCCTGGCGTTGATGGGCACGGTGTTCGCGTTACGCCCGCACTTCGAGTGGCGCGGGCTGGGGTTCATCGCGCACAGTGCGCTGCGGTTGCATGAAGACTTCGCGGACTTCGACGCCGAACGACGGTTCGCCATGCCCGGCGTGCGGGTGGCCGACCCCAAGGCGTGTCAATGCGGTGAAGTGCTCAAGGGGGTGCTCAAGCCTTGGGAGTGCAAGGTTTTCGGCACCGCATGCACCCCGGAGACTCCGATCGGGACGTGCATGGTGTCCCCGGAGGGGGCGTGCGCGGCCTACTACAACTTCGGCCGCGTGCACCGGCCGGTGGCGCGCTCCGGTCGACCAGCCGACGGCTGAACCAGACTCGGCTGCCAGACTGGCCGTCATGCCCGGCTCGATCTGCGATGTGCTGCCCGCGGCGGCCGCGCTGCTCGAGGTCCCGGGCGCGGTCGACCGGCTCGCGCTGGCGGATTGGGTGGGCGACGTTGATCGGATCGCGGTGGTGCTCGTCGACGGGATGGGCTGGCACCTGTTACCGGAATTGGCCGACGATGCGCCGCTGCTCGCCTCCGTCGTGACCGGTGACGCCGGGCGGCTCAGGCAGCTGGTCTGCACCTTCCCGTCCACCACACCGACCAGCCTGGTGTCGTTGGGCACCGGCGCCACACCCGGCGAGCACGGCATTCTGGGCTTCACGGTCAACATCCCCGGCACCAACCGGGTGCTCAACCACATCCGGTGGCGCGACGACCCACCGCAGGCCCAATGGCAGCCGCTGCCAACCTGGTTCGAGCGGCTGACGCACACCGGGGTCAGCGCGCGCGCCGTGTTGCCGGCATGGTTCATCGGCAGCGGGTTGACCGCCGCCGCCTATCGGGGCGCGCAGTTTCACCCGACGCGCAGGGGCGAGGACTACGCCCAGCGGCTGGCCGACGAGCTGGCCGCGGCGCCCGGACTGGTCTTTGGCTACATCGCCGACCTGGACACCGCGGCCCACGTGTTCGGTATCGGGTCGTGCCAGTGGCACGCCGCGGCAACGGTTGTCGACACCCTGCTGACCCGGCTGGTCGAGGGGCTGGCGCGGTCGGCGGCGCTGCTGATCACCGCCGATCACGGCGGCCTCAATGTCCCCGACGACGCGCGCGTCGACCTCGACGCCGACCCGCGGCTGACGGCAGGGGTACGCGTGGTCGCCGGCGAGCCGAGGGTGCGCTACCTGCACACCGAGCCGGGCGCCGCCTCCGACGTGCTGGCCACCTGGCGGGAAGTGCTTGGCGGCCGGGCCAACGTGTGCGGTCGCGAGCAGGCCGTGGCCACCGGCGTGTTCGGGCCAGTGCACCCGCGACACCTGCCCCGGATCGGTGACGTCGTCGTCACCTGCACCACCGCGACGGCGGTGCTGGCAACCGGCCACGAGCCTCCGGAAACGGCTCGCCTCATCGGTTTTCACGGCGGGGCCACCGACGCCGAGATGGCCATCCCGTTGATCGTCTTCCGGGGCTGACGGCGATTCGACTGTGAAATGCACGACGCGACACGCCGGGAACGCGTCGCGCAGTTCACAATCGCGGCAAGCTACAGCGGGGTCACGTAGGCCGAGCTGATGCCGCCGTCGACCAGGAACGTCGATGCGGTGATATACGATGCATCATCGCTGGCTAAAAACGCTACCGCGGCGGCGATTTCGTCGGGTTCGGCGAACCGGCCCAACGGCACGTGCACCATTCGGCGCGCGGCCCGCTCGGGATCCTTGGCGAAAAGCTCTTGCAGCAGTGGGGTGTTGACCGGCCCCGGGCATAGCGCGTTGACCCGGATGCCCTGACGGGCGAACTGCACACCCAGTTCGCGCGACATGGCCACTACCCCGCCCTTGGAGGCAGTGTAGGAGATCTGGGAGGTCGCCGAACCCATGACCGCCACGAACGACGCGGTGTTGATGATCGAACCCTTGCCGGCGGGCACCATGTGCCGCAGCGCCGCCCGGCAGCACAGGAACACCGACTTCAGGTTGACGTCTTGGACCCGCTGCCACGCCGCAAGCTCGGTGTGTTCGATCAGGTCGTCGTCGGGCGGGGAGATCCCGGCGTTGTTGAACGCAATGTCGACCGAGCCGCAGGTCTTCGCCGCGGTGTCGAACAGCGCGTTGACCGCGTTTTCGTCGGAAACATCCACGGGCACAAACAAACCGGACAGCTCTTCGGCGGCCGCCGCGCCGGCCTCGTCGTCGATGTCGGCGACGACGATCCGCGCGCCCTCGGCGCGCATCCGCCGGGCCGCGGCCAGGCCGATGCCGCTGCCGCCGCCGGTGATGACCGCCACCCGGCCCGCCAGCCGTCGGGTGAGATCGACCGCAGCCACTAGCCCTCCTCCGAGATGGCGATGAACACGTTCTTGGTTTCGGTAAATTGCAGCGGCGCGCCCGGCCCGAGCTCGCGACCCAGGCCCGACTGCTTGAACCCGCCGAACGGGGTGTGGTAGCGCACCGACGAATGCGAATTCACCGAAAGATTGCCGGACTCGACCGCCCGGGACACCCGCAGCGCGCGGGACAAATCGTCGGTCCAGATCGATCCGGACAGCCCGTAGGGGGTGTCGTTGGCCAACGCGATGGCGTCCGCCTCGTCGTCGAACGGCAGCACCGTGACCACCGGACCGAAGATCTCCTCGGTAACGGTTCGGTCGGTGCGCTTTGGAGTGAGAACCGTTGGAGGAAACCAGAATCCACGTCCAGACGGTGCGGTGCCGCGAAACGCGACGGGGGCGTCGTCGGGCACGTATGAGGCCACCTTGTCACGGTGAGCGGCCGATATCAGCGGACCCATCTCGGTGTCGCGGGATCGCGGGTCCCCGACGACGACGCCGCGAACCGCAGGTTCGAGCAGCTCCATGAACCGGTGGTAGACGCTGCGCTGCACCAGGATCCGGCTGCGGGCACAACAGTCCTGCCCGGCGTTGTCGAACACCCCGGCCGGCGCGGTGGCCGCCGCTCGTTCCAGGTCGCAGTCCTCGAAGATGATGTTTGCGCTTTTGCCGCCGAGCTCCAGCGTCACCCGTTTGACCTGGGCCGCCGCACCGGCCATCACCCGCTTACCGACCTGGGTGGACCCGGTGAACACGATCTTGCCGACGTCCGGATGGCTGACGAGGCGTTCGCCGACCACCGAGCCCCGTCCCGGCAGCACCTGCAGCAGGTCCTCGTCCAGACCGGCCTGCGCGGCCAGCTCACCCAGCCGGATCGTGGTGAGCGGCGTCGGTTCGGCGGGTTTGACCAGCACCGCGTTGCCGGCGGCCAGCGCGGGCGCGATCCCCCAGGACGCGATCACCATCGGGAAATTCCACGGCGCGATCACCCCGACCACACCGATCGGTTCGTGGAAGGTGACGTCGAGCCCACCGGCGACGGGAATCTGTTTGCCGGACAAGCGTTCCGGGCTGGCGGCGTAGAACGTCAACACGTCGCGGACATGGCCGGCTTCCCACTCGGCGGACGCGATCGGGTGTCCGCAGTTGGCGACCTCGAGCGCGGCCAGCTCATCGATGTGGGCTTCCACAGCGGCGGCGAACGCCCGCAGTGCGGCCGCCCGCCGCGCCGGCGCCAGCCGTGCCCAGCGGCGCTGGGCCGCCCGCGCACGCGGTACCGCGTCGTCCACGGCGGCGGCATCGACCTGCTCCACCGACCGCAGCAGCTCCTCGGTCGCCGGGTTGATCACCTGCACGGTGCCCATGGCATCACCTGCCCGCGTACGACCGGGCGGCGTCCACCACCGCCGCGAACAGCCGCAGATCGTCCAACGTCTCCTCCGGGTGCCACTGCACGGCAATCACGAAGTTCTCCCCGGGCAGCTCCAGCGCCTCGGCAACGCCGTCGCCGTCCCACGCGCTGACCACCAGGGGATCGCCGACATCGGCGATCGCCTGATGGTGGTAGCAGCGAACCTCGGCGGACTCCCCGATCAGCGCGGCCAGCCGGGTCCCCGGCACCGTGCGCACCGGCAACGAGCTGAACACCGCGTTGCCTGCCCGATGTCCGTCGTGGCCCAGCACATCCGGCAAGTGCTGGTGCAGCGTCCCGCCGCATGCGACGTTGAGCAGCTGCGCGCCGCGGCAGATGCCCAGCACCGGCAGCCCCCGTTGCAACGCCCCCCGCAGCAGCGCGAACTCCCAGGCGTCGCGGACGACGCCCGGCCGGTCGGTTTCCGGATGCGGCTGCTGGCCATAACGGGCAGGGTCGACGTCCTTGCCCCCGGTGATCACCAGGCCGTCCAGGCGGTCGAGCACCCTGCCGGCAGCGTCGGGGCTCACCTGCTGCGGCGGCAGCAGCACCGCGATACCGCCGGCCATGGTGACACCCTGGACGTACTGGGCGGGCAGGAAGCTCGCCGACACGTCCCACACCCCGGTCTGCGCGCGGTCCAGGTAGGTGGTCAGGCCCACGATCGGCCCCGATCTAGAGGCGTTCAAAGCCACGCATCCTTTCCCAATCGGTCACCGCCGCGTTGAACGCCGCCACCTCGACCCGGGCGTTGTTCAGGTAATGCGCGACGACATCGTCACCAAACGCTTCGCGCGCCAACGCCGATTCCCCAAATAGCGCGGCTGCCTCGGCTAGTGTGGTGGGCAACCGTTGCACGTCAGCGGCTCGATATGCGTTGCCGGCATAAGGATTCGGAAGCTGCAGACCTCGTTCGATGCCGTACAGTCCGCCGGCGATCATGGCCGCCACCGCAAGGTACTGGTTGACGTCGCCACCGGCGACCCGGCATTCGACCCGGATGCTGCGGCCGCGGCCGACCACCCGAAGCGCGCAGGTTCGATTGTCCAATCCCCATACCAGCGCGGTAGGCGCGAAGCTGCCGTCAGCAAATCGCTTGTAGGAGTTGATGTTCGGCGCAAAGAATAGGGTGAACTCGCGCAACGTGGCCAACTGGCCGGCGAGGAAGCTGCAAAACGTCGAGGACATGCCGTGCGGGTGCCCGCTGTCGGCGAACACCGCGGAGCCATCACTGGCACGCAGCGACAGGTGAACATGACAGCTGTTACCTTCGCGCTCATCGTATTTCGCCATGAATGTCAGGCTCTTGCCGTGCTGGTCGGCGATTTCCTTGGCACCGTTTTTGTAGATGGCGTGGTTGTCGCAGGTGACCATCGCGTCGCCGTACCGAAATCCAATCTCCTGCTGACCCCGGTTGCATTCGCCCTTGACGGCCTCGAACCGCAGACCCGCTCCCTCCATGCCCAGCCGGATGTCGCGCAACAGCGGTTCCATCCTCGACGACGCCAGGATCGCGTAGTCGATGTTGTAGTCGCTGGCCGGCGTCAGATCCCGATAGCGGCTTGCCCACGCCTGGCGATAGGGCTCGTCGAACACCAGGAACTCCAGCTCGGTGGCGACGTCGGCGGCCAGTCCGCGCTCGTGGAGCCGGTCAAGCTGGCGACGCAGGATGGCGCGCGGCGCGACGGTGACCGCGCTGCCGTCGGCCCAACCCAGGTCGGCCAGCACCAGCGCGGTGCCCGGCAGCCAGGGAATGCGTCGCAGGGTGCCCAGGTCCGGCATCATCACCATGTCGCCGTAGCCGGTGTCCCAACTCGACATCACATAACCGGGCACCGTGTTCAGGTCGGCATCGACGGCCAGCAAATAGCTGCAGCATTCGGCGCCGTGGCCGGCCACCTCGTCGACGAAGAATCGGCCCGACACCCGTTTGCCGGCCAGCCGACCCTGCATGTCGGTGAACGCCACGATGACGGTGTCGACATCGCCGGCGACGACCAGCCGTTCCAGCTCGGCCCACGACAACGGCGCAGACCCGGGACCGTTCGCAGCGCGTGCAGCCATGAGGGCAAGTCAACCATCCGCAACCCGACCCGCGCCGTGCCGGCCGCTGGTGCACCGCACGTTCTCGGTGGCCTGCTGCGCGGCTGACTGGTGGGCGTCGCGTCCCTCGGGCGGCTCCACGACGCGGTAATCGGCATAGACGAGTCGATGGCTGCTGCGAGCCGACCTCGAACCGGGGCCCGCCTCGACGCATCGGGGATCCATCGGGCAAGCATGCTCGCCACCGGCAGGGCACTCACCGTCCTGCGCCGAGCAGACGCAAAAGCCCCCAATTTCGCTCCGAAATGGGGGCTTTTGCGTCTGCTCGCGCGGGGTACGTCATGCCGACGTGAGGATCTCGACGCCGGTGTCGGTGACCAGCACGGTGTGTTCGAACTGCGCGGTCCACTTGCGGTCCTTGGTGACCACCGTCCAACCGTCGTCCCAGATTTCGTAGTCCAGTGTGCCCAGGTTGATCATCGGCTCGATGGTGAACGTCATGCCCGGCTGCATGATGGTGCCGACTGCGGGCTGGTCGTAATGCAAGACCACCAGCCCGTTGTGAAACGTGGTGCCGATGCCGTGACCGGTGAAGTCGCGAACCACGCTGTACCCGAACCGATTTGCATACGACTCGATGACCCGGCCAATCACCGACAGCGCGCGCCCGGGCTTGACGGCGTTAATGGCGCGCATCGTCGCCTCGCGGGTTCGCTCGACCAGCAGGCGGTGCTCTTCGGAGACGTCGCCGGCCAGGAACGTCGCGTTGGTGTCGCCGTGCACCCCGTCGAAGTAGGCCGTGACATCGATGTTGACGATGTCGCCGTCGGCGATCACCGTCGAGTCCGGGATGCCATGGCAGATGACCTCGTTGAGCGAGGTACAGCACGACTTGGGGAAGCCCTTGTAGCCCAGCGTC
The DNA here is from genome assembly GCF_010730055.1 of Mycobacterium shinjukuense. Lineage (NCBI taxonomy): Bacteria > Bacillati > Actinomycetota > Actinomycetes > Mycobacteriales > Mycobacteriaceae > Mycobacterium > Mycobacterium shinjukuense. The sequence goes on from NZ_AP022575.1 coordinate 2,433,296, forward strand.
GATGGATACGCGCCGTGGTCGATCATGTACTCGTGCGCGACCCGGTCAAGCTCGTCGGTGGTCACCCCGGGCGCGACCGCCTTACCCGCCTCGGCCAGCGCGCCGGCCGCGATCCGGCCGGCGACGCGCATCTTCTCGATGACCTCCGGCGTCTGCACCCACGGCTCGGTGCCCTCTTGGGCCGTCGGCTTGCCGACGTATTCCGGGCGCGCGATCCATTTGGGCACCGGCAACGTCGGAGACAGCACGCCGGGGGAAAGCGCGGTACGACTAGGCATCCCGCTAGCTTAGCCGGCACCCCGGGCGACGAGCCGGGCTATCCGTTGTGGCGGCGGCGCAGCAGCGCACGACGCGGTCCCCGGATGACCACCGAGCCGAACACCACCTGACCGGTCAACACGACATGCGGCGTGCCTTCGGCCGGTGCGTCTTTGCGACGGTCGATCGCGCTGCCCACGTAGACCTCGACGTTGTCGATCGATGCGCTGGCGCCGTCGGGCAGCCGAAGGTCCAGCGATCCGAACTTCATGTCGAGCTCGATGACCACGACGGGCCCGGCAAAGCGGGCCTTGACGAGGTCGAGGTATATCGAGCCCAGCCGGCGCACCAGCGCCAGCCGGGTGGGCACAATCCACTCGCCCTGGCGCTTGAGCGAACCGGCCCAGCCGCGCAGCTCCACCCGGTCGGCCGCGGATGTGACGATCGCGCCCGGCCCGGGCAGGTCACCGACAAGACCGTCCAGCTCGGTTCGGGTGCGCGCGTAGGACACTCGCGACGAGCGTTGCTCGAACTCGTCGATGTCGATCAGCCCAAGCGCGACGGCGTTGTGTAGCCGCCGCAGGGTGCCGTTGCGATCGGCGTCCGACACCCGCAACGCCACCATGTCCCTACCGGTCTCCGTCATGGCCATTCCTGATGTTCTGCCGCCGGCGATGTTCCGCTTACCCTCGCAACCTACCGCTGCCGCTCCACGGCGCCCGGTGATTGTCGCCAGCGATGACGTCCGATGCGCACCGCCGCTGCCGGCTAGCAAACATCAGGTTACAGGCGGCCGGATCAGCGGATGCAACAAAGATCTCCGAACCCAGGGCCTTGGCGCCTGATCACGATACGATCGACCATTGTCGATGAGTTGTCGCTGACCCCGGCGAAACATCGCATGACCTCGCGATCATGACGCATTGCGAGGTGTCAGATGTCGTTTGTGATTGCAACGCCGGAGTTGGTAATGGCTGCGGCAACTTGCGCGAGTTCTTTGCTTCGCGACCCGAAGAAGCAGGATCAGAACCCGATTGGGAGGCCCATCTGCAGGTGGTAGCGGAGTCGCGCCGTCGCGGCCTCGCCGCGACATGATCTTCGTCGATACCAACGTCTTCATGTATGCGGTTGGTCGCGATCATCCACTGCGAACGCCCGCCCGTGAGTTCCTGGAGCACAGCCTGGAACACAAAGACCGCCTTGTCACGTCAGCCGAGGTCGCGCAGGAACTGCTGCACACGTATCTGCCCGTCGGCCGGATCTCGACGCTGGACTCGGCATTGACGTTGGCCCGGGAGCTGGCGGAAATCTGGCCCGTCGAGGTGGCCGACGTCGTCCACGCCCGCACACTGCACAACCGCCACCCCGGTCTCGGTGCGCGCGATCTGCTTCACCTGGCATGCTGCCAGCGTCGCGGTGTCACCCGGATCAAGACGTTCGACCCAGCACTGGCCAGCGCATTCGGATCCTGACGCGTCTGTGTGGGCGCAAGCCTCCGCATGTGTACGCCCCGCACGGCGTGTCGGCGGCAACCCGCGCGCGCTCGCGGGACGGGACGGGGTCGGAGCCCGCGCTACGCCAGATAACCCGGCGGCAGCGTTTCGAGCATCACCTTGGTCATTCGCACCGCGTATTCCGAGCTGCCGCCGCCAACGATCAACGACGCGAACGCCAGATCGCCGCGGTAACCGGCGAACCAGGAATGCGACCCTCCGGGGAACTCGGCTTCACCGGTCTTTCCGAACACCTCACCGCAACCGGCGATCTCCTTGGCGGTTCCGTTGGTCACCACTAGCCGCATCATTGGCCGCAGTGCGTCGATCGCTTTCGGGCTGATCGGTGTGCTGTCGCCCGCGACGGTCGCCGGCCGTCCGGCGATCAGCTGCGGAATCGGGGTTTTCCCGGCGGCGACCGTCGCGGCCACCAGGGCCATGCCGAACGGGCTGGCCAGCACCTTGCCCTGGCCGAAGCCGTCCTCGGTGCGCTCGGCCAAGTCCACCGTCGGCGGCACCGAACCGGTCACCGTGGTGATGCCCTCCACCTGATAGTCGAGCCCGATCCCGTAGCCGGTGGCCGCCTGCGTCAGACCCCGCGGTGGCAGCCTGCTGCTCAGTTCGGCGAACGTGGTGTTGCAGGAACTGGCGAACGCCCGCGACAACGGCACCACGCCGAGGTCGAAGCCACCGTAATTGGGGATGGTGCGATGCCCGATGTCGATGTGGCCGGGGCAGCCCAAAAGGGTATTGGGGGTTGCCATGTCGCGCTCGACAGCCGCGCCGGCGGTGATCATCTTGAAGGTCGACCCGGGCGGGAACAGCCCGGTGGTGGCGATCGGGCCGTCGGCGTTGGCGCCCGCGTTCTGCGCGATCGCCAAGATCTCCCCGGTCGACGGTTTGATCACGACGATCATCGCCTTGCCGCCGCGGGTGTCCACCGCATGCTGGGCGGCGTTCTGCACGGTCCGATCCAAGGTGATCGTGAGCGAGGGCGCCGGCGAGGGTGCGACCTCGTGCAACACGGCGACGTCGACGCCGTTCTGGTTCACACTGACCACCCGCCAGCCCGACTGGCCGTCGAGTTCGTCGATCACGGCCTTCTTCACCTCGGCCATGACGACCGGCGCGAATCGGGCATCGGTGGGCAGCAGGTCGGCCTGCGGTGTGATCACCACGCCGGGAAGCTTGCCAATCGCTTCGAAGACTCGGTTGCTGTCGTCGGCGTGCAGCGTGACCAAATCCAGCGGCTTGATCGCGGAGCTGGCTTGTTCGGCCAGCAGCTGTGGGTCATTCAGCGTGTCGTCGAAAGGCCGCAGCGCATCCACCGCCGCGCGTGCCGTGCCGATCAGGTCGGGTCCGGCCTGACTGGCGTCCAGCGCGTAGTGATACAGGTAGCCCGGCGCCAGCACATCGGTGCCGCCGCGTTCGTTCACCGAGGCGCGCCGCGGCGGATCGGCCCGCAACGCGAACGTCTGATGCTCGCCCAGTCTGGGGTGCAGCCCGGTGGTGGCCCAGCGAACCTGCCAGCGCCCCTCGTCGCGAGCCATCTTCAGCTGACCGTCGTAGCTCCAGGTCCGGTTCTTGGGCAGCCGCCAGGTGAAGCGATACGCGACCGTGCCCATGTCCTCGGCGTACTTCGAGCCAAGGACCTGTGCGTCCAGGTGGGTGGCCTGCAGCCCGGCCCAGGCCGCGTTGAGTGCTTCGCGGGCTTCGTTGGGGTCGTCGCTGAGTTGGGCGGCGGTGGCGGTGTCGCCGATGGCCAGCGCGGCGAAGAACTTTTCGGCGGCCGGGCCCGGGCCTTCGGGTCGCGGGGTGCAGGCTTGTGTCGCGGCGACGATGACGACCGCCGCCAACAGACCGGCGACCCGTGATACTGATGTGGTTCGAGTGGCCATTGAGGCCGATGTTAGGCAATCCGGCGGTCACAGAGACGGAGGCTCACCGAGACCGGACCGTGACCTGATGCGCCGACACAAACCAGAGGCGGCGCGTGACGAGGTCGAAAGGCGCGGCTGGGCAAGCCGCTGCGGCGCGACTTGACCGGCACGTTCAGCGCGCCGGGACCGTACCGCCCGCCGTAACCGGATTGACGACGAGCACACGACCGTGACGGTCCTGCGCGTCGATCACCGCGCGGACATCTCCCGCAGATAGCAGCCAACGACGGGAGGTCTGACGACGCCGGCCAACCGGACGGACGCGGGCAAGCAGATTCCCGCTCGAGCAAGCAAACGCACCCAGGCGCCGGCGCCGCGAAACGTAAACCGTGGCGACCGCTTTCGGCGTTGTCTTCACCGTGGTTAAGGTGTCGCGGCTGGCCCCGTCGTCTGCTTCGTCGGTGCGCCCGCGCTCAGTCCAGCAACACCGTTGCGAAGGTGCCGACCTCGGTGAAGCCAACCCGGGCATAGGCGGCCCGGGCGACCGTGTTGAAGCTGTTCACATACAGGCTGGCGGTGCGCCCGCTCCCGACGATCACCGCGGCCAGCGTCGCGGTGCCGGCGGTGCCCAGACCGTGGCCGCGCCACTCGGGATGAACCCAGACCCCCTGGATCTGCCCCACGGTCGGGGACTGCGATCCCACCTCCGCCTTGAAGACCACCTGGCCATGCTCGAAGCGGGCCCAGGCACGTCCGGCGCCGATCAGGCCGGCCACCCGGCGTCGGTAGCCGCGGCCGCCGTCGCCGAGCCGCGGGTCGACACCGACTTCGCCGATGAACATGTCCACGGCGGCAACCAGGTAGGCGTCCAGCTCCTCCGGCCGGACCTGACGTACCCCCGGGTCGATCGCGCAGCTCGGGTAGGTGTCCAGTGCCATCAGCGGCTGGTGGTCCCGCACGTCCCGCGCCGGACCCCAGGCCGGCTCCAGCCGTTGCCACATCGGCAACACCAGGTCGGCCCTGCCGACCAGCGACGAACACCGCCGCGATGTGCTCATCGCCTCGTCGGCGAACGCATTCAGGTCGATCAGCCCGCCGCGCAGCGGGATGAGGTTGGCCCCGGCGAAGCACAGCGACTCGTCCACGCCGCGTACCGTCCACAGTTCCCCGCCAAGCGAATTGGGCTCGAGGCCATGGTCTGCCACCCGCGCGGCGACCATGCACGATTCGACCGGGTCCTCGTCGAGGACCCGCCACACCGCGGCGGCGTCACGCACCACCGAGACCCGACGCTCGCCGACGAGGCGCATGATGGGCACAGCCGACATCCGAAGAACTCTCTGTGGTGCCAGGGCCAGTGAGTTTGGCCCCTATCAGCTTACGGTCACAATAGGCGAACCGCTCGCCGTCGCACCCGGATCGCCACCGGTTTCCGAGCCCATCTCGGCGGCCAGCCGCAGGGCCTCCTCGATCAGCGTCTCGACGATCTGCGCTTCGGGCACGGTCTTGATCACTTCGCCGCGAACGAAGATCTGGCCCTTGCCGTTGCCGGAGGCAACGCCCAGGTCGGCCTCGCGGGCTTCGCCCGGACCGTTGACGACGCACCCCATCACGGCCACCCGCAACGGCACGTCCAGACCGTCCAGGCCCGCGGTCACCTCGTTGGCCAGGGTGTACACGTCGACCTGCGCACGACCGCACGACGGGCAGGACACGATCTCCAGCGAGCGCGGTCGCAGGTTCAGTGACTCCAGAATCTGGTTGCCCACCTTGACTTCCTCGACCGGCGGGGCCGACAACGACACCCGGATGGTGTCGCCGATGCCCTTCGACAGCAGGGCTCCGAAGGCCACCGCGGACTTGATGGTGCCCTGAAACGCGGGACCGGCCTCGGTGACGCCGAGGTGCAGCGGGTAGTCGCATTGGGCGGCCAGCTGCTGGTAGGCGGTGACCATGACCACCGGGTCACTGTGCTTGACGCTGATCTTGATGTCGGAAAAGCCGTGCTCCTCGAACAGCGAGGCTTCCCACAGCGCGGACTCGACCAACGCCTCCGGCGTGGCCCTGCCGTACTTGGCCATGAACCGCTTGTCCAGCGAACCGGCGTTGACGCCGATCCGGATCGGGATTCCGGCGTCACCCGCCGCCTTGGCGACCTCGGCGACGCGGCCGTCGAACTCCTTGATGTTGCCCGGGTTGACCCGCACCGCGGCGCATCCGGCGTCGATGGCGGCGAAGATGTAGCGCGGCTGGAAGTGGATATCGGCAATCACCGGGATCTGGCTGTGCCGGGCGATCTCGGCCAACGCGTCGGCGTCCTCCTGCCGGGGGCACGCCACCCGGACGATGTCGCAGCCGGCTGCGGTCAACTCGGCGATCTGCTGCAACGTCGAGTTCACATCATGGGTTTTGGTGGTGCACATCGATTGCACCGAGATCGGATAGTCGCTGCCCACCCCGACGTTGCCGACCCTCAGCTGACGCGTGCTGCGCCGGGGGGCAAGCGCGGGCGCCGGAGGCTCCGGCATGCCCAACCCAATGGTCATGTGCGCCACTCTCCCCCACAAGCGGGTGGCACCCTCACCTCATCGCTCCGTTCTGCATCGTCGCTGGTGGGAGTCACTGCTAACCCTTCTCTCTGGCTGCCGGCTGCTACTGGAAGAGCCGGATGGGGTTGACCACATCGGCGGTGACGGTCAACAGCATGTACCCGATCACCAAAACCAACACCACGTACGTCGCGGGCATGAGTTTGAGATAGTTCACCGGCGCGGCGGCCACCTTGCCGCGAGCCGAACGGATCATGTTGCGGATCTTCTCGAAGACCGCCACGGCGATATGACCGCCGTCGAACGGCAGCAACGGCAGCAGGTTGATGGCACCCAGGATGAGATTCAACTGGGCCAAGAAGAACCAGAACGCCACCCACAGCCCGTGGTCGACGGTGTCGCCGCCGATGATGCTGGCACCCACCACGCTCATCGGCGTCTGCGGGTCACGCTGGCCGCCGCCGATCGCGTGCACCAGCGCACCCACCTTCGTCGGGATCGCCACCAGCGCCTTGCCCACCTCGACGGTCAGGTCGCTGGTGAACGCGACGGTGGCGGGGACGGCTGAGACCACTCCATAGTGCGTGGGCCCGACGCGGGCAGCGCCGACCCCGATGGCGCCGACGGTCACCGGCTCGAGCCGATCGCCCTGGGCGTTGGGGATCCAGCGCCGGGTGGACTCGATGGTGACGTTGGTGGTGATCGTGGCGCCGTCGCGCTCGACGACGATCGGAACGGTGCCATGCAGCCTGCGGATCGCGGCGGCCATCTCGTCGAACGTGGACACCGGGGTGCCGCCGACCTTGACGACGACGTCGCCCGTGCGGATTCCAGCCGCCGCCGCCGGACCGGGGCCGGTGCACTGGTCAAGTCTGCCCTGCACCGTTTCCGTTGCGACACAGCCCGTTTCACCGATGACGGCCCGGGTGGGCGGGTGCAGGTTGGGCAGCCCCCAGACCACCGCTATGGCATAGATCAGCACCAGGCAGATGACGAAGTTCATCCCGGGCCCGGCGAACAGCACCGCGACCCGCTTCCAGGTCGCCTGCTTGTACATGGCCCGCTCCCGCTCGTCGGGTGTGAGCTCTTCGACCGGGGTCATGCCGGCGATGTCGCAGAAGCCGCCCAACGGGATGCCTTTGACGCCGTATTCGGTTTCCCCGCGCCGGGTGGACCACAGCGTGGGGCCGAACCCGACGAAATAGCGCCGCACCTTCATGCCGGTGGCCCGAGCGACCCACATGTGGCCGCACTCGTGCAGGGCCACCGAGATCAGGATGGCCAGCGCAAACAGCACGATGCCGACTACGAACATGGGCCGACTACGAACATGGGCCGACTACGAACATCATCGAGCGGTTACGACCTTTCTAAAGCCATTCCGGATATCGCGCGCTGCGCCCGCTCACGGGCCCAGCGCTGCGCGTCGAGTACGTCATCCACGGTAGCCGGTGGCGCGGCCCATTGGTCGGCGACGTGCAACACCTCGGCGATGGTGTCGACGATGGCCGGGAACCTGATCCTGCCAGAAAGGAAGGCCTCCGCTGCTTCCTCATTGACGGCGTTATAGACCGCGGTCATGCAGCCGCCGGCCTCTCCGGCGCCCCGGGCCAGCTCGACCGCGGGGAAAACGTCGCTGTCCAGCGGCTCGAACTCCCAGGTCGACGCGGTGCGGAAGTCACAGGCATGAGCCGCTCCGCTGACCCGACGCGGCCAGCCCAACGCCAACGAAATCGGCAGCTTCATGTCCGGGGGGCTGGCCTGGGCAATCGTCGACCCGTCGATGAACGTCACCATCGAGTGAACAATCGACTGCGGGTGCACCACGACCTCGATGCGGTCATAGGGGATGCCGAACAACAGATGGGTCTCGATGAGCTCGAGCCCCTTGTTGACCAGCGACGCGGAGTTGAGGGTGTTCATCGGGCCCATCGACCAGGTGGGATGCGCACCGGCCTGCGCGGGAGTGACGCGCTCCAGCTCGGCGGCCGACCAGCCCCGAAACGGCCCACCCGAGGCGGTCAGCACCAGCTTGGCGACCTCGTCGGGGGTGCCGCCGCGCAGGCATTGGGCCAACGCGGAATGCTCGGAGTCGACCGGCACGATCTGACCCGGCCGGGCAGCCCGCTGCACCAGCGGACCCCCGGCGACCAGCGACTCCTTGTTGGCCAGGGCCAGCCGGGCACCCGATTCCAGGGCGGCCAACGTCGGTCGCAGGCCCAGGGCGCCGACCAGGGCATTGAGGACGACGTCCGCCTCGGTCTGCTCGACCAGCCGGGTGACGGCGTCGGGTCCGCGGAAGGTGATGTCGCCGGCCAGCCGGGCGGCATGATCGTCGGCGACGGCAATATTGGTCACCCCGGTTTCGGCGCGCTGCCGCAGCAACGTGTCCAGATTCGCGCCGCCGGCGGCCAGCCCGACCACCTCGAACCGATCCGGGTTAGCGGCGATGACCTGCAGCGCCTGGGTGCCGATCGAGCCGGTGCTGCCCAACACCAGCACACGCAGGCGACCGTCGGCGTGGCCGTCACCGGGGGTAGTCACCCACCCATTGTGCCGCTTGGGCAAGCCCTTATCGCGGCCCGCGGGCATCACCGATGCACGCAACCGAAATTGCTTTCCGATCCATCCATGGCCGCGGCCGCTCCGAATCCCTGCTGTCCGACCCACAGGACGGCGTAAGCCGCCGTCGCTAGCAAAGGAATGGAAGCGCGATGAGGAACCTTCAGGCCAAGACAGCCGCCGCCGCCGGCCTCGCGGCAATCGCGATCGCGGGCGTGGCAGGGTGTTCCAGCACCAAACCCACGGCGCAAGACACCAGCACCGCCCCACCTACGAGCATGACCGCGGCGCCCGCCGCGACCCCAACCATGGCCGATCCCGCCGCCGACCTGATCGGTCCCGGATGTGCGCAGTACGCCGCCCAGAACCCCAGCGGCCCGGGGTCGGTGTCCGGCATGGCGCAGGACCCGGTCGCGACGGCGGCGTCGAACAACCCGATGCTGACCACGCTGACCGCGGCGTTGTCCGGCAAGCTGAACGCTAACGTGAACCTGGTCGACACCCTCAACAGCGGCCAGTACACGGTTTTCGCGCCCACCAACGCCGCATTCGACAAGCTGCCGGCGGCCACCATCGACCAACTCAAGACCGACTCCACGCTGCTGACCAGCATCCTGACCTACCACGTGGTCAGCGGCCAAGCCAGCCCCAACAAGGTCGCCGGCGCCCACAAGACACTGCAAGGCGCCGAGGTGACGGTGACCGGCGGGGGCAACGAGCTCAAGGTCAACAACGCCGGCCTGGTCTGCGGCGGAGTGCATACCGCCAACGCGACGGTGTACATGATTGACACGGTGCTGATGCCCCCGTCCCAGTAACACCGCTGTGTCGCGGCGAGGCGGCCCGTCCTGGCGGGCCGCCTCGCCGTGCTGTGCCTCGGTCGGCGACACGGGAAAACCTCTTGCCGCTCAGGCCAATCCGTGACCGAGGCCGCGCCGAATAGTAGACGTGTTTACCCTCGCATTGATCGGCTTCCTCGGGGGCCTCATCACCGGAATATCACCTTGCATTCTGCCGGTCCTGCCGGTGATCTTCTTCTCCGGCGCGCAGAGCGCCGACGCCACGACCGCAGCGAAATCCGAAGGCGCCGTGGCGGTCATGAAGAAGCGTGCATTCTCAGCCACTGTGCGCCCCTACCTGGTGATCGGCGGTCTGGTGCTCAGTTTCAGCGTGGTCACCCTGCTCGGCTCGGCGGTGCTGTCGGCGCTGCACCTGCCGCAGGACGCGATTCGTTGGGTCGCTCTGGTCGCGTTGGTGGCGATCGGGATCGGCCTGATCTTTCCCCGGTTCGAGCAACTGCTGGAGCGGCCGTTTTCCCTGATCCCGCAGAAGCAATTCGGCGTTGGCGGCGACGGTTTCGGGGGCTTCGGGCTGGGACTGGCCCTGGGTGTGCTGTACGTCCCGTGCGCGGGCCCGGTGCTGGCCGCGATCGTCGTGGCCGGGGCCACCGCGACCATCGGCGCGGGCACCATCGTACTCACCACCACGTTCGCCTTGGGGGCCGCGTTGCCGTTGCTGTTCTTCGCGCTGGCCGGGCAACGCATCGCCGAGCGGGTGAGCGCGTTTCGGCGTCGGCAACGTCAAATCCGGATCGGGGCGGGGATCGTGACGATCCTGCTCGCGGTGGCGCTGGTGTTCGATCTGCCGGCCATGCTGCAGCGCGCCATTCCCGACTACACCGCGTCGCTGCAAGCCAAGGTCGGCGGCTCGGACACGATCCGGGAAAGGCTGAACCTCGGCGGCATCATCAACGACCAGAACGCGCAGCTGTCGAACTGCAGCAACGGGGCCACCCAGCTCGAAAACTGCGGCACCGCACCCGATCTCAAAGGCATCTCCGCCTGGCTGAACACCCCCGGCAACCAGCCGGTCACCCTGGATTCGTTGCGCGGCAAGGTCGTACTGGTCGACTTCTGGGCCTATTCCTGCATCAACTGCCAGCGGGCCATCCCACACGTCGTCGGCTGGTATCGGACCTACAAAGACAGCGGCTTCGAGGTCATCGGCGTGCACACGCCCGAGTACGCCTTCGAAAAGGTCACCAACAACGTCGCCAAGGGTGCGGCCGACCTCGGCATCACGTATCCGATCGCGCTGGACAACGGCTATTCGACGTGGACGAACTACCGCAACCGGTACTGGCCCGCCGAGTACCTGATTGACGCCAACGGCACGGTGCGCCACATCAAGTTCGGCGAAGGCGACTACGACGGCACCGAGCAGCTGATCCGGCAATTGCTCATCGACGCCAAACCCGGCGTCACACTCCCCCCACCCCTCCAACCACAAGGCGCACCCGACCTGACCCCGCGCACCACCCTCACCCCCGAGACGTACTTCGGCGTCGGCAAGGTGATCAACTACGGCGGCGGTGGCGTTTACGACGAGGGAACGGCGACGTTTGAGTACCCGCCGCAGCTGGCGGCCGACACGTTCGCGCTGCGCGGACCGTGGTCGCTGGACTACGAAGGTGCGACGGCAAACGGCGACAACTCCGCCATCAGACTCAACTACCACGCCAAGAGCGTCTACGTCGTGGTCGGCGGAACCGGGACCCTCACGGTGGTCCGGGATGGAAAGTCGACCACGCTGCCGATCGGCGGGCCACCGACCGCCCACCAGATCGTGGCCGGCGATCGGCTGGTGTCCACAACGCTAGAGCTGCGGCCCAGCAAGGGGTTACAGGTGTTCTCCTTCACGTACGGCTGAGTGCGATCGCGGTACGCACGCCTGGCACCAAACGAAGGAGCGCACCACATGAAATCTCAAAACACCATTGCGGCACCTGGTTTCGCAGCGGCGGCGCTGATGGCGTTGACGCCGAGCGTCTGCAGGGCGCCAACGTGAGCGTGACCGGGCACGGCAACAACCTCATGGTCAACGACGCGGGCGTGGTGTGCGGCGGGGTATCCACCGCCAACGCGACGGTCTACCTGATCGACACGGTGCGGACGCCACCTGCGTAGCAGTCCGGCAGGCTCACGGGCAAACTCACGTGTGCCAGAATGTCTGGTGCATCCGCAGTCCCAGCCAACCGGAGGAGTCGCCGTGGCCAGTACCGAGGTGGAGCAATTCAGCGGCGTCGACATCGCTGACGTGCCATCCGCGCAATGGGGTTGGAGCAGGATCAATCACCGCACCTGGCACATCGTTGGGCTGTGCATCTTTGGATTCCTGCTGGTGATGCTGCACGGCAACCACGTCGGTCACGTCGAGGACTGGTTCCTGATCGGGTTTGCCGCGCTGGTGCTGGCCGTCCTGGTGCGCGACCTGTGGGGCCGGCGCCGCGGCTGGATTAGGTAGCCGGCTACCGCCGCATTCGTCGGTACCAGGTGCTGGCGAGCGCGCCGGTCACCAGCGCGGCCAGTGCCAACGCCCACGGCCACCCGCCGTGCCGGTGGACCCAGCCGGCCAGCGCGCCTTGCAGCCGGCCGGCCGCGTGAATCACCCAGTCCTGCGGATTGGCCCCGGTGCCCATGATCAACCGCAGCTCGTACAGACCGTAGTAGCCGACATACAACCCGACCAGCACCAGCAGGCCACCGCCGATCCGGTTGACGAACGGCAAAATTCGCCGCATTCGGTCGACCAGGGCCGAGCTCGCTGCCGCGGCGGCGATGGCCAGTACCCCGACTACCAGGGTCAGGCCCGACACGTAGGCGAGGTAGATCGCCACGCTTCCGACGACCGAACCGCCCCGTAGACCGGCCCCGGTAACCGCCAGAAACGGCCCGATGGTGCACGACAGCGAGGCGAGCGCATAGCTGACGCCGTAGCCGTACATCGAGCCCAGCCGAACCGTCGGCGCCCAGCGCGCGCGCAATGGCCGCGGCGCGGTCAGCTCGTGACCCGACAACAACCACACCCCAAGGCCAACCAGCACGGCGCCGATCAGCACCGTCACGTACGGCAGGTATCGCTGCATGGTCGCGGCCGCCGAGATGGTCAGCGCCCCGAACAATCCGAACACCGTCACAAAGCCCAGCGCCATCACCACGGTGGCGGCCAGCGCGCGGCCAACCCCGCCGAGCGGGGAGACCGGTTCGCGACGCGCGCCGGAGTGCTGCCCGCGCACCACGAAAAGCAGGTACGCGGGCAGCAACGCAAACCCACAGGGGTTCAGTGCCGCCACCAAACCGGCGGCAAAGGCCAGACCGACAAGGGCCCGATCCACTAGGACGTCAGCGCGGCCACCCGGTCCGACAGCTCCTGCTGGGACATGGCCGAGGTGGGGTTGTTGACGAACGTCGATGAGCCGTCCGCGCGATAGAACACCCAGGCCGGCTGCCATGGCACGTTGTAGCGGGCCCAGATCGCGCCGTCGGCGTCGTTGAGGTTGGTGAAATTCAGGCCGTACTTGGAGACGAAACCCTGCATCGCCCCGATGTCGGAACGGGCCGCGACCCCGACGAACGTGACCCCCGGATTGGCGGCGGCCACCTGGCTGACCCCCGGCGCCTCGGCGTTGCAGAACGGGCACCACGGCGTCCAGAACCACAACACCGCCGGCTTGCCTTGCAGGCTGGCCCCGTCGAAGGGGGCACCGCTGAGGGTGGTCGCGGTGAACTGCAGACGCTCGTCGGCGGCCACCGCGCGCGGCGCGGTGGCCAGGCCCAACAACAGGACAACCGCGGTCACACCCACGGCGAGGGCTTTGAGCGGAGACAAAAGGCGAAGACTCATGACAGACCTCGTTTGCTGGTGTTGCCTGGATGACCTTGATGACGCAATACCCGCCGTCGCGGTTCACCACGCGCACTCAGCCTACGGCGCACAGCCGCCCCCGGGCGGCCAGCTGTCCGCAGGCTGGGCCCGATGCGCCCGCGCTCCAGCTACCCGCCTGCGGCGGCCAGCTGTCCGCAGGCGGCGCTGATCTCACGGCCGCGGGTGTCGCGCACCGTGCAGGAAACCCCCTGGGCCCGGATGCGCTTGACGAACTCGCGCTGTACCGGCTTGGGGCTGGCGTCCCACGCACTGCCCGGTGTCGGGTTGAGCGGAATCAGGTTCACATGCACCAGCTGGCCGAGGGCTCGGTGCAGTCGCCTAGCAAGCAGATCGGCCCGCCACGGTTGGTCGTTGACATCACGGATCAGCGCGTACTCGATGGAAACCCGGCGACCCGTCGTGTCGGCGTAATACCGCGCGGCAGCGAGCGCCTCGCTGATTTTCCACCGGTTGTTGACCGGAACCAGCGTGTCGCGCAGTTCGTCGTCGGGCGCATGCAGTGACAGCGCCAAGGTCACGCCCAACCGTTCATCGGCCAGCTTGCGGATGGCCGGCGCCAGACCCACCGTTGACAGCGTCACCGAGCGCGCCGAAATGCCGAAACCGCACGGCGGCGGCTCGGTGATCCGTCGCACCGCGGCCAGCACCCTGGCGTAGTTGGCCAATGGCTCGCCCATGCCCATGAAAACCACGTTCGTCAGCCGATCACCGAAGTCGTCGCGCAACACCGCGGCGCCGGCACGCACCTGTTCGAGGATCTCGGCGGTGGACAGGTTGCGGGTCAACCCGCCCTGGCCGGTGGCACAGAACGGGCAGCCCATACCACAACCGGCCTGCGACGAAATGCACACCGTGTCGCGCCGCGGATAACGCATCAGCACCGACTCGACGGTCGCGCCATCCAGGGCCCGCCACAACGTCTTTCGCGTCTGGCCAGCATCACAGCTGACTTCCCGCACCGCGGTGAGCAGGTTGGGAAACATCGTCTCGGCGATCCGGTCGCGAACGGCCGCGGGCAGGTCGGTCATCTGCCGAGGATCGGCGATCAACCGCCCGTAGTAGTGATGCGCGAGCTGTTTGGCCCGAAACGCCGGCAGGCCCAGCTCGGCGACGGCCGAAGCCGTGCCCGCGGCATCGAGGTCGGCCAGGTGCCGCGGCGGCTTCTCCCGCTGGGGCGCCGCAAAGATCAACTCACCGACCATGGCCTATCCAGTATCGGCCTCATCACGGCAGCAGCGTCAGCACAATCCACGCCGCCACCGCGGACGGGAGAATGCCGTCGAGCCGGTCCATCAGCCCACCGTGACCGGGCAACAGCCGGCCCATGTCTTTGATGCCCAGGTCACGCTTCACCTGCGACTCCACCAGGTCACCGAGCGTGGTGGTCAATACGAAAAGCAGACCTAGCAGGGCACCGACCCACGGTGTCTTGCCGGCCAGAAACGTCACGGTCAGGACCGTTGCCGTGATACCGAAAGCCAACGAACCTGCGAACCCCTCCCAGGATTTCTTCGGGCTGATCTTCGGAACCATCGGATGCTTGCCGAACAGCACACCCACCGCGTAACCGCCGACGTCGGAGCACACGACGGCGATCATCATGCAGAACACCCACGCGGCGCCGTGATAGACCAGCATCGCGGCGAAGGATGCAAACAGCGGAACCCAGGCGGCCAGAAAGACCGTAGCCGACGCATCGCGCAAGTAGTTGCTCGCCGGCGGTGGCCGGCCGGAGCTTTCGCCCGGCTCGCCGTCGTCGCGACCGTCACGCATGAACAGTCGCCAGATCATGCAGACCACGACCATGCCGCCGAAGCCCATCACCGCGCCACTGGCGCCATAAGGCCAGGTCAGCCAGACGGTGACCTGGCCGCCGATCAGCAAGGGAACAACCGGAATCACATACCCGGCTGCACGCAACCGGCGCACCACCTCGTGGCTGGCGATCAAGATCGCCCCGGCGCACAAGGCCACCCAGACACGCGGGACGAAAATCAGCGTCGCGATGAGGACCAGGCCGATGCCCAGCCCCACCGCGATCGCGGCCGGCAGGTCGCGTCCGGCTCGGGACATCTTCGGGGCCGACTGCTGTGACGCCGTGCGCGCCGGCTCATCGGGCGGGGCGCCGGTGCTGGCATCGGTGGTTGGCACGGACCTAAACGCACGTAACTGCTGGGTGGCCGCTAGACCTCCAGCAGCTCGCCTTCTTTGTGTTTGACCAGCTCGTCGATCTGGGCGACGTACTGATGCGTGGTCTTGTCGAGATCCTTCTCCGCGCGGCCCACTTCGTCCTCTCCGGCCTCGCCTTCCTTGCGGATGCGGTGCAACTCCTCCATCGCCTTACGCCGGACGTTGCGCACCGAGACCCGGGCGTCCTCACCCTTATGTTTGGCCTGCTTAACCAGCTCCCGTCGGCGCTCCTCGGTCAGCTGCGGTACGGCTACCCGGATGAGGGTGCCGTCGTTGGTGGGATTCACTCCCAGGTCCGAATTGCGAATCGCCGTCTCGATGGCGCGCAGCTGGTTAGCCTCGTACGGCTTGATGACCACCAACCGCGCCTCCGGGACATTGATGCTGGCCAGCTGTGTGATCGGGGTGGGCGAACCGTAGTAGTCGATCACAATGCGGGAAAACATGCCGGGGTTGGCCCGACCGGTACGGATGGTTGACAGATCGTCACGCGCCACCGACACGGCCTTTTCCATTTTCTCTTCGGCGTCGAAGAGGACCTCATCAATCATGTGCGCCGCTCCTCCTCATCGCTGCGCTCTGCATCGTCGCCGGCGCGGATCATGTGCGCCGCTCTCCCCCGCAAGCGGGAGGTGCCCCCACCTCATCGCTGCGCTCTGCATCGTCGCCGGCGCGGATCATGTGCGCCGCTCTCCCCCGCAAGCGGGAGGTGCCCCCACCTCATCGCTGCGCTCTGCATCGTCGCCGGCGCGGATCATGTGCGCCGCTCTCCCCCGCAAGCGGGAGGTGCCCCCACCTCATCGCTGCGCTCTGCATCGTCGCCGGCGCGGATCATGTGCGCCGCTCTCCCCCGCAAGCGGGAGGTGCCCCCACCTCATCGCTGCGCTCTGCATCGTCGCCGGCGCGGATCATGTGCGCCGCTCTCCCCCGCAAGCGGGAGGTGCCCCCACCTCATCGCTGCGCTCTGCATCGTCGCCGGCGCGGATCATCGCAATCTTCCCCTCAGGTGGTGACCAGCGTCCCGATTTTCTCACCCGCGACCGCTCGGGCGATATTGCCATCGGTCAACAGGTTGAACACCAGGATCGGCATGCCATTGTCCATGCAAAGACTGAAGGCGGTGGCGTCGGCCACTCGCAGCCCGCGGTCGAGGACCTCGCGATGGCTGATCGCGGTCAGCAGTTCGGCGTGGGGGTTCTCCCGCGGATCCTCGGCGAACACGCCGTCCACAGCCTTGGCCAGCAAGACCACATCCGCGCCGATCTCCAGCGCCCGCTGGGCCGCGGTCGTGTCGGTGGAGAAATACGGCAGCCCCATGCCGGCGCCGAAGATCACCACGCGGCCCTTCTCCAAGTGGCGGACGGCCCGCAGCGGGAGGTAGGGCTCGGCCACCTGACCCATGGTTATCGCGGTCTGGACCCGGGTGGCAATGCCTTCCTTTTCCAGAAAGTCTTGCAGCGCAAGGCTGTTCATGACTGTGCCCAGCATGCCCATGTAGTCCGACCGGGTGCGCTCCATCCCCAGCTGCTGAAGCTGCGCGCCGCGGAAGAAGTTGCCACCACCGATCACCACAGCCATCTGCACGCCCCCACGGACCACATCGGCGATCTGGCGGGCCACCTGCGCCACCACGTCGGGATCCAGCCCCACCTGCCCGCCACCGAACATTTCGCCGCCGAGCTTGAGCAGCACTCGCGAATACTTCGACCGCCGGCCGGGTCCTGGAGTGCTCGGCGCGCCGTTGATGCTCGTCGGCTCGGACTCGGTCATCTGACTCCTCGCATGAGAGTGCCATCCCGGCAAACCACCCGGGACGGCATCTCACATCCTGCCTCATCGCCACGCTCTGGCGTGGGCGGGGTGCACTCGGGGGCTGGCCGGCAACCGTGCCGGGCGCCGGACGGCCGCGCAACGACATTCCGTCGCTGTCGAGGTTTGACCGTCCGGCGGCGTGGGAATCCGCTCTGGCGAGAAAATCCACGGCCTCAACGGCCATATCTGGGCTCGTCGACAGGATGGGGCCGGTCCGTGGCAACGGGCCGGGCCCATCGACGAGGGCGTAGCTAACACGGTTGGCACGCTTGCGCACTTTCGGGGGCCCTGCAGGCCGCGCTGGACGGACATCTTCGACGGAGGGGTGGTTGTTGGAGGTTCTCCTGCTCACCGACGACCCCGGTTGTGAATCGGCATTGCCGGCGTTGGCTTCGTTCGAGCAATTGCGGCGCGCCCCGCTCCGGGGCCACGACGTCGAGGTCAACACCGGCGCGGACGTGGCGATCATCGACGCGCGCGCGAACCTGGCGGCGGCTCGCCGGGCGTGTCGGCAGCTGATGGCCAACGCGCCTGCGTTGGCCGTGGTCGCCGTCGTTGCGGCGGCCGACTTCGTCGAGGTCGACGTCGACTGGCAGTTCGACGACGTGCTGCTGGCGGCGGCCGGCGCCGATGAGCTGCAGGCACGGCTGAGGTGGGCGATTAGTCGTCGGCGCAGCGCACTCGAGGGCACGCTGCAGTTCGGCGATCTGGTCCTGCACCCGGCTAGCTTCACCGGCTACCTTCACCACCGGGAGTTGGGCCTGACGCCCACCGAGTTCAAGTTGTTGAGTTTCCTTGTGCAGCACGCCGGTCGGGCGTTCTCCCGCACGCGTCTCATGCGCGAAGTGTGGGGTGATGACCGCAAAGGTCACCTCCGAACCGTCGACGTTCACATTCGACGGCTGCGCGCAAAGCTCGGACCCGAGCATGAATCGATGGTCGATACCGTTCGCGGTGTGGGTTATATGGCGGTGACGCCGCCGCAACCGCGATGGATTGTCAGCGAGCCGATACTCGGTCCCCCGTGGGCGGCGACAACGCCAGCTCAGGGCGCGATCGCGCGGTAGCCCGGCTGAGCCGCGCACGTTTACCCGCCTGCCGGCCCGGGTATCGGCTCCACCAGCGGTTGGCCCGGCGTTGTCCGGCGGGCCCACCACCGCGTGCGGGCTGAGCGACAGGGGCAGTGATGGTCGATGCGGGCGGGCGGCCAGGCGGCCACGCCGCCGGCTCGGCTGCGCCGATGACGACGGCGAACCTGCTCAGGCCGCTGAAGGTGAACCACGAGCCGGCGACCGGCAACGGTTGGCAATCGGTGCGTGGTTGACCGAAAACACGCCCACGCCGGCAGTGAAATGCAGCCCGCTCGCCACTGGCTACGGCCTTCTTGTCAGGCGAGCATCGGGGCCGTCAGCGCGCCTCCTCGGTAGCCGACGGCCGGTTGGCCTGAATCCGGGCAAAGGGTTGAGCCTCTTCCAGTTCGTAAGCCAGCTCCAGCAGTCGCGCTTCCCGCCCGATGTCTGCCGAGAGCATCATCCCGACCGGCATGCCATCGGCGGAGTGGGCCAGCGGCAACGAAATCGCCGGCTCGCCCGTGACGTTCTGCAGCGGGGTGAACGCGACCCAATTGGTCAGCCGGTCCATGACCTGCTGATAGTCGGTGGGCGCAAGGTATCCCACTCGCGGCGTCACCTCGGCGAGCGTTGGCGTGAGCAAAGCGTCGTAGATGCCGAAGAACTCCGCGCTGCGCCGTCGCAGCCTGCGCAACCGCGTGATCGCCAGCGGGAGTCGGTGCAGGTTGCGCGCGGCGTGGCGGGCCAACCCCAACGTCAGGTTGTCCAGCCGGGTGCGGTCGAAGCTCCGCCCGAACGCGCGGCGGCCGGTGTTCACCTGCATCCACGCCAGAAATCCCCAATAGAGCACGAAATCATCCAGGAAACTGGCCGGCACCCAGGTCTGGTCGACGTGTTCGACGCGGTGCCCGAGGTCCTGCAGCAGCGCGGCCGTCCGCAGCGTCAGCCGCCGCACGTCGGGGCTGGCATCGCGGTGCACCGAGCCGGTCACCACGGCGATCGTCAGCCGCTGCTGACCGGGCCGCGTGACGTCCCCGACCGGTGGCAGCCGGTGGTTACGCCAAATCCGCTCGGCCTCGCGGTACACCGCGGCGGTGTCACGCACGGACCGGGTCAACACACCGTTGGCGACGATTCCCACCGGCAGCCGGCGGTGCTCCGGGTCCAGCGGGAACCGCCCGCGCGACGGCTTGAGCCCGACCAGCCCGTTGCAGGCGGCCGGAATGCGGATCGAGCCGCCGCCGTCGTTGGCGTGCGCGATCGGCACCACCCCGGCGGCGACGAACGCACCCGATCCCGACGACGAGGCACCCGCGGTGTAGTCGGTGTTCCACGGATTGCGGACCGGTCCCAGCCGCGGGTGCTCGGCGGCCGCGCTGAACCCGAATTCCGACATCTGCGTCTTACCCAGCGCGATCAACCCGGTACCCAGCAACACCTGAGTTACCTCGCTATCGGCGCGGGCCGGCCGTGGCTGCCACGCGTCGGTGCCCCGCATCGACGGCTGCCCGGCGACGTCGACGTTGTCCTTGATGAAGGTCGGCACACCATCGAAGAAGCCGCTGTCGAAGCGGCCGGCCGCGGCCCGCGCCCGATCGAAGGCCGCATGAGCCAAGCCGTTGAGCGCGGGGTTGACGGCTTCCGTGCGCGCGATGGCAGCCTCCACGACATCGGCGCGGCTCAATCGGCCGGATCGGATGGCGTCGGCAAGGGCGACCGCGTCAAGGTCGCCGAGGGCATCGTCGCCGAAAGCGTGTACGCGTGGCATACCACGACGTTAGCCCGCGTGCGCGGCCTCGCACGGGCCGGCTTAGGCCTGGCCCACCTCGAACCGCACGAACCGGGTCACCCTCACGCCCGCCTCCTCGAGCAGGGCCTTGACGGTCTTCTTGTTGTCGGACACCGACGGCTGCTCGAGCAGCACCGAGTCCTTGAAGAAGCCGTTGAGCCGCCCTTCGACGATCTTGGGCAGCGCCTGCTCCGGCTTGCCCTCGGCCTTGGCGGTCTCTTCGGCGATGCGACGCTCGCTGGCCACGACGTCTTCGGGCACGTCGTCGCGGGACAGGTAGCGCGCCTTGAGCGCGGCGATCTGCAGGGCCACCGCGTGCGCCGCCGCCGTGCTGATGTCCGGGTCATCGCCCGGACCGTATTCGACCAGAACCCCCACCGCGGGGGGCAGGTCGGCCGACCGCCGGTGCAGGTACGTCTCCACGGTGCCGTCGAATATCGCGACCCGGCGCAGCTCGAGCTTTTCGCCGATCTTGGCCGACAGCTCGGCGATCGCCTGCTCGACGGTCTTGTCACCGATGCTGACCGCCTTGAGCGCGTCGACGTCGGCCGGCCGAGCCGCCACCGCCGCCGCCACCACCTGGTCGGCCAGTGCCTGGAACTCCGCGTTCTTGGCGACGAAGTCCGTTTCGCAGTTCAGCTCGATGAGCGCGCCTTCTTTGGCCGTGACCAGGCCCTCGGCGGTGGCCCGCTCGGCACGCTTGCCCACATCCTTGGCGCCCTTGATCCGCAGCACCTCGACGGCCTTGTCGACGTCGCCGTCGGTCTCGACCAGCGCATTTTTGCAGTCCAGCATTCCGGCACCGGTCAGCTCCCGAAGTCGTTTGACGTCAGCAGCCGTGTAGTTCGCCAATGGTCAGCCTTTCCTAGGATGCATCTGCGGTGGATTCGGTTGTGTCCGCGGCGGCGTCGGTGGGAGCCGCCGGGCTGGCGCTGGCGGCGGCACTGGCCAGCAGCTCCTGCTCCCATTCGGGGAGCGGCTCGGCCGCCTCGGCCTCCGGCTTGCCGTCGCCGCGGCCCAAACCGGCGCGGGCTTGCAGGCCCTCGGCGACCGCGGAAGCGATCACCTTGGTCAGCAGGGCGGCCGAGCGGATCGCGTCGTCGTTGCCCGGGATCGGGTAGTCCACCTCGTCGGGATCGCAGTTGGTGTCCAGGATCGCGATGACCGGGATGCCCAGCTTGCGGGCCTCACCGACGGCGATGTGCTCCTTGTTGGTGTCGACCACCCAGATCGCCGACGGCACCTTGGCCATGTCACGGATGCCGCCGAGGCTGCGCTCCAGCTTGTTCTTCTCCCGGGTCAGGCCCAGGATTTCCTTCTTCGTGCGGCCTTCGAAGCCACCGGTCTGCTCCATCGCCTCGAGCTCCTTGAGGCGCTGCAGCCGCTTGTGCACGGTGGCGAAGTTGGTGAGCATGCCGCCCAGCCAGCGCTGGTTCACATACGGCATGCCGACGCGGGTGGCTTCGGCGGCCACGGATTCCTGCGCCTGCTTCTTGGTGCCGACGAACAGCACCGACCCGCCGTGGGCGACGGTCTCTTTGACGAACTCGTACGCCTTGTCGATGAAGGTCAGCGTCTGCTGCAGGTCGATGATGTAGATGCCGTTGCGGTCGGTGAAAATGAACCGCTTCATCTTGGGATTCCAGCGACGGGTCTGATGCCCGAAGTGGGTGCCGCTGTCTAGCAGCTGCTTCATGGTGACAACAGCCATATTGGGCCCATGTCCTTTTGTTGTCGGTTGTCGCCCGCCATCGGGTGAAGCGGGCCCTGGCGCCTGCTGCGATGCCGAACCCGTCTGGGCAACCCCCGCAAGGGGAGGCCCCGCACGGGACCGCCCCGACATGCTGGTGCGTGGCCCCGGAAGGGGGCCGCGGTGCAGGCGCGCGAAGTCAGCCCGCCCGGGCGAGCTGCGACGAGCAGTCTACACCGCACCGGCAGTCGGGTTGACCCACCCACTCCACAGCTGACGGCTGCTCCCCAGAATCGGCGGCCGTGAGTGGCCCGCCGGTCGCCGGCGCGCTGCACTGAGCGGATGCGGTGGGTCGCGCTAATCGTGTGCTGGCCGTTGCTCAGCGTGGCACCCGCGCGCGCCGACGACGCCCGGCTCGAGTGGCCGTTGCGCCCGCCCGCGGCCGTGCTGCGCGGCTTTGACGCACCGTCACCGGATTGGCATCCCGGGCACCGGGGCGTGGACCTGGCCGGTGGCCCAGGTCAGCCGGTGTATGCGGCGGGCGGCGCGACCGTCGTGTTCGGCGGGCTGCTGGCCGGACGACCGGTGGTGTCACTGGCTCATCCCGGCGGTCTGCGTACCAGTTACGAGCCGGTGCGCGCGGTGGTGCGGGTCGGGCAACAGGTGACGGCGCAGACCGTGATCGGCCACTTGGTGGCCGGGCACCCCGGCTGCCCGGCCAAGGCGTGTCTGCACTGGGGTGCGATGTGGGGTCCGGCGTCGGGCGCCGACTATGTCGATCCGCTGGGCCTGCTGAAGTCCACCCCGGTGCGGCTCAAACCGTTGTCGCGGCGTCGCTATCCGGCAAACGGCGGGCGCTGCATCACCGCGTAACGGAAGCCGTACTTGTTGGCATAGCCGCCGCCGGAGGCCGAACCCGCGCCCTTCGCCGGCATGCCCTGCAGGAGCGCGTTTTCCGCCGGTCCGCGAACGGCGACGTCCTCGGCCGACACGAACGACGGGGTGTTCCCGGTGCCCCCCAGTCGGGCGCGCACCGCCCAATCCGGCGGCACCGACAACAACCCCGCCGAACCACCCTTGCCGACGCTGGCCGAGACCGATCCACCTTCGCCGGGAGCGCCCGGGTGTGCCCAGTACATCTGGGCCGCCGACGCCCGGGCCACATCGATAGCACCGGTGGTGATCGGAGCCGGTTTGGGGCCGGCGAAGATGGTCGGGCCCCAGAAGTCCAGAACCGAGGACCCGGAGTCGCCCGCACCACTGCTCGGGCTGCCGGGCAGCAGGGTCTGTGCCATCGAAGCCTCGAATTGCAGCAGCCCCTCGTCGAAATAGGAGACGGCCAGGAACCGAACGATCGTCATCCGGTTCGCGGTGGTCAGGTTGGGCATGTGGGCCTCGAGCCAGGCGACGAATTCCATGTACCACGCCCACGGGTTCCACCCCAGCGACGCGAGGTGCTGCTGCAGCGCCGACGGCACGGAGGTGCCGACGACGAGCTGCGGGATCGCGGCAGCTACCGTGTGCGCGGAGGCGCCGGCCGGTGTGGCGACGGCTTGGCCGACCGCCGCGGCTTGCCGCGCCGGGCCGGTCGGATCGCTGGTGTCCGGCGGTGGGGTGAACGGGGTCAGTCGCGTGGCGTCCGCCGACGCGGCCGCGTACCCGTACATGGCGGCGGCGTCCTGGGCCCACATCTCGGCGTAGTCCGCCTCGGTGGCGGCGATCGCCGGGGTGTTCTGACCGAAAAAGTTGGTCGCGATCAGCGCCGTCAACAACGCGCGGTTGGCGGCGATGACCGGCGGAGGCACAGTCATGGCAAACGCGAGCTCGTGGGCCGCCGCGGCCGCGCGCGCCCGCCAACCTGCCTGCTCAGCCTGCTGGGCGGTGGTGCTGAGCCACGCCGCATAGGGCGTGGCCGCGGCCGCCATCGCCGCCGACGCCGGCCCCACCCACCACGCACTGGTCAGCTCCGAGATGACGGACCGGTACCCGGCGGCCATCAAGCCCAACTCGGCTGCCAGCCCTTCCCAGGCCGCCGCGGCGGCCACCATGGACCCCGATCCCGGACCGGCGTACATCCGACCGGAGTTGATCTCCGGCGGCAGCACCCCGAAGTCGAGCACCATCTGCTTTAGGGGGAAAGGATCGTGGCAGCGTTGTCGGCACGCTCCGTGGTCACCGGCGGGTCGTCAAGCATGTGGTTGGGTAGCACCGGGGCGCGCACCGCTTGCCGGCCGTCGGGACGGATCCCGCGGGGGCAACCACGTCGGTCGGTGCGCAAGCCTGTGCCTCATCGCTGTTAGCTGGACGGCTGGCGGCTGCGGTTCCGCGCAGCGTCTCCGGTTGTGGTGACAAGCGAACCGGCTCGCCCGCCGCGGCGCGTCAAGCACAATCGCTTGTTGGTAACGATTAGACGGTCGGGCCGGCATCCTGCGCCAGGTTGATCGATCGCTTGCCACGCAGCGTTCATCCGCGCATCGACTGCCGGTAAGCCGCCGTTGGATTGTCGGCGCGCGCACCGGCGTTGCGTGGGCGGGCGCAACCGGCCGGGTGTTAGGCCCGCGGATGGGCCTGATCGTGCACCGCCCGCAACCGCCCGACCGCGACATGGGTGTACAGCTGGGTGGTTGCCAGGCTGGAATGCCCGAGCAGCTCTTGGACGACGCGCAGGTTGGCCCCACCTTCGAGGAGATGGGTGGCCGCGCTGTGCCGTAGCCCGTGCGGCCCGATGTCGGGCGCGCCATCCACCGCGGCGACGGTTTGGTGCACGACCGTGCGCGCCTGACGCACGTCGAGCCGCCGGCCCCGGGCGCCGAGCAGCAGCGCCGGCCCCGACTGCGCGGTAACCAGGGCCGGGCGCCCGCCGGACAGCCAGCCGTGCAGCGCCTCGGCGGCCGGTTGTCCGTAGGGCACGGTCCGCTGCTTGTTGCCCTTGCCCAGGACACGGATCAGGCGATGTCCGGTGTCGACGTCGTCGACGTCGAGGCCGCACAGCTCGCTCACCCGGATGCCGGTGGCGTACAACAGTTCGACGATCAGCAGGTCCCGTAGGGCCACCGGATCACCCTGCTCGGCGCCGGATTCCGCGGCCGTCATGGCCGCCAGGGCCTGATCCCGGCGCAGCACGGCGGGCAGTGTGCGATGGGCCTTCGGCATTTGCAGCCGCGCGGCGGGGTCGCCGCACAACAGGCCCCGCCGGACCGCCCACGCGGTGAATGCCTTGACCGCCGAGGTGCGGCGGGCCAGCGTGGTA
This sequence comes from Mycobacterium shinjukuense, assembly GCF_010730055.1. Taxonomy (NCBI): domain Bacteria; kingdom Bacillati; phylum Actinomycetota; class Actinomycetes; order Mycobacteriales; family Mycobacteriaceae; genus Mycobacterium; species Mycobacterium shinjukuense. The sequence continues at coordinate 2,458,564 of NZ_AP022575.1, forward strand.
CGGGCGGCACCGGCGCTGGCACCAGCGGCCAGCCAGGACCGCAGCACCGGCAGGCTCAGCGCGTCCAGACCGGATCCGCGGTCGGCGAGAAAGGCGCACAACGACCGCAGGTCGCCCAGATACGCCCGGCGCGTGTGCGCGGAACGGCCGCACTGCAGTGCCAGGTATTGGTCGAACTCCTCGAGGATGGGGTCACAGCTATCCGGCATGCCCCCACGCTCGCAGACGTGGCGCGGCGGATGTCAGCCGACGCGCCGCGGCGTGTCCAGGGTGAGACCTTCGCCCGGGGTGGCCTGCGCTCGGCCCGCGGCCTCGGCCTGGGCCAGTTCCCTCTTCCATTGCCGGAAGCGACCCGCCACGTCTCCGCCTGCCCAGCCCGACCTGCGTCGACTATACGAGTTGAGCCGTTCGGCCGGCCTGGCCGGGATCGGCGCGGTGTATTCGCCAGCGGCCGTCATGACGCTCGGCCAACCCGACCACCTCGAGCATGGCCAGCGGCCCCAACACCTGAGCGGGCACCAACCCGGATGCCACCGCGATCTCGTCGATCGTCGCGGCGCCGCGGCCCGGCAACGCCTCGTAGACAACACGTTCGGCCTGGCTCAGCCCATCCAGCGCACTGGCAGGTCGCGTTTCGTCGGCGGCCAGCTCGCCGATGCGACCGACCAACTCGACGATGTCGTCGGCGCGGGTGACCAGCTGCGCGCCGGTGCGTAACAGCTCGTGACAACCCGCCGACGCCGACGACGTCACCGGCCCGGGCACCGCGGCGACCACCCGCCCCAGGGCCCGGGCCCAGGCGGCGGTATTGGCGGCACCGCTGCGCAGGCCCGCTTCCACCACCACCGCCGCGCCCGCAACGGCGGCCACCAGCCGGTTGCGGATCAAGAACCGGTGCCGGGCGGGGCGCACGCCCGGCGGGTACTCGGTGAACAGCAGCCCGTGCTGACCGATGCGATACAGCAGCGCCGAATGCCCACTCGGATACGGGATATCGAACCCGCCCGCCAGCACCGCCGCGGTGATGCCGTCGCAGCCGAGCGCCGCCCGGTGGGCCACGCCGTCGATGCCGTAGGCGGCCCCGGAGACCACCGCGATGTCGCGCTCGGCCAGCCCGGCCGCCAGATCGGCCGCCACCTGCTCGCCGTAGCCCGTCGCGGCCCGGGTTCCGACGACCGCGGCGGCGCGCTGCGCGACCTCGTCCAGACGAGCCGGACCCAGCGCCCACAACACCAGGGGCGGTTCACCGCCTGGCCTGGCCCGCGCCGCCACACCACCGAAGGCGGCGAACGCGAGCACCGGCCACTCGTCGTCGTCGGGGGTGATCAGCCGTCCGCCCCGGCGGACGAGGAGCTCGACATCCTCGGCGGCCCGATCGATGTCGCGCCTGGCCTCGGTGTGCCGGGCCACATCAGCGTCGACCAGCCCGCGCCGCACCCGCTCGGCCGCCTCCACCGGGCCGACCCGAGCGACCAGGGCGGCGAGGTCGGCGCACGGCGGTTCGGCCACCCGGGACAGATAGGCCCACGCCCGCAGCAGCGCGGCGCCGTCGGCGGTCATCGCCGTGCTCCCGGTTGCCGGAAGCTCAACGCGGTGGCCACCTCGTCGGGCCCGGGCGAAACGTGGCCGGCCAGATCGGCCAGACTCCACGCGACCCGCAGGGTGCGGTCGACGCCTCGGATGCTGAGCAAACCGCGGTCCAGCGCCGCGCGCAGCGGGACCATCGCGGCATTGCTGGGCCGGAACTTGCCCCGCAGCAACGTCCCGCTGACTTCGGCGTTGGTGCGGAATCCGTGTGGTCGCCAACGCTGCGCGGCGGCGTCTCGTGCCCGCTCGACCCGGCGGCGCACCTGCGGTGTCGACTCGCCGTCGGCCGCCGAAAACGCCCCGGCACGCACCGGGTGCAGCTGCACCCGCAGGTCGACGCGGTCCAGCAACGGCCCGGACAGCTTGCCCAGATAGCGTCGCTTGACCGCCGCCGCGCACAGGCAATCCTGCGGATCCGCCGGCGCGCATGGACACGGATTCGCGGCCAGGACCAGCTGGAACCGTGCCGGGTAGCAGGCCACGCCGTCGCGGCGGGCCAGCCGGATCTCGCCGTCCTCCAGCGGCGTACGCAACGCCTCCAGCGCGTTGACGCTGATCTCGGCGCACTCGTCGAGGAACAACACCCCACGGTGCGCCCGGCTGACGGCGCCCGGCCGGGCCATTCCCGAACCCCCGCCGACCAGCGCCGCGACGGTGGAACTGTGGTGGGGGGCCACGAACGGCGGCCGGGTGATCAACGGGGTGTCCCCGGACAGCAGGCCGGCCACCGAGTGGATGGCGGTGACCTCCAGCGACTCGCTGTCCGACAAGCTCGGCAGCAACCCGGGAAGGCGTTGCGCCAGCATCGTTTTGCCCACTCCCGGGGGGCCGGTCAGCATCATGTGATGGGCCCCAGCGGCCGCGACCTCGACGGCGAAACGCGCCTGCGACTGTCCCACCACATCGGCCAGGTCCGCGGCCGGCTCCGCGGTCGTAGCGGCCGCGGTGATTCTGTCGATCAGGTCGGCCGAGCCATTGAGCCAGCTCTGCAAATGCCCCAGGGTGCGAACACCCCAGACGTCGATGCCGTCGACCAGGCTGGCCTCGGCCAGGTTGTCGGCCGGAACCACCGCGGCCGGCCAGCCGTCGCGTTTGGCGGCCAGCACCGCCGGCAACACCCCGCGCACCGGCCGGACCCGGCCGTCTAGCGACAACTCCCCCAGCAGCACCGTCTTCTCCAGCCGGTGCCATGCCTTTTTCATCTGCGCCGACAGCACCGCGGCGGCCAGCGCGATGTCGTACACCGATCCCATTTTCGGCAGCGTCGCCGGTGACAGCGCGAGCGTGAGCCGGGCCATCGGCCAGCTGTTTCCGCAGTTGGTCACCGCCGCGCGCACCCGGTCCCGAGACTCTTGCAGCGCCGCATCGGGCAGCCCCACCAGATGCACGCCGGGCAACCCGGAGGTGATGTCGGCTTCGATCTCCACGATCTCACCGTCGAGTCCGCGCACCGCGACCGAGAACGCCCGCCCCAGCGCCATCAGCCGATCCCCTGCAGATGGGTGAGCTCGGGGGTGCGCCGCCGGCCGATCCGCACGCCGATCACATCGATGCGGACCGCGGCGAAGCCCCCGTCCTGACCGGCCAGCCACAGCGTGGCCAGGCGGCGCAGGCGGCGGACCTTACGCTCGGTCACCGCGTGCGCCAGCCCGCCATAGCCGTCCCCGGTGCGGGTTTTGACCTCGACGAACACCACCGCGCCGGTGGCGTCGTCGCAGGCGATCACGTCGAGCTCGCCATAGCGGCAGCGCCAGTTGCGGTCCACGATCCGCAACCCCAGCCGCGTCAGGTGATCCACCGCCAGCGCCTCGCCCATCGCCCCCAGTTGGATCCGGGTCATCGTCTTGAGGGTCGTCATGCGGCCACCCTGCCCGCCGACCCCGACAACGCGGGACCCGGCCGGCGCCGGCGGACACCGCAACCGCCGGGTTGTGCACAGTCGCGCACTCATCAACAGCGCACCACCCGGGTCCGCTAGGTGATGCGGTCGACCCTGCTGTAGACGTTCATCGAGTCCTGGCGCAGGAACCCCACCAGCGTGATCCCGGACTCCTCGGCCAGCGAGACGGCCAGCGACGACGGCGCGGAAACCGCTGCCAGCACCGGAATCCCGGCCATCAACGCCTTCTGGGCCAATTCGAATGATGCCCGCCCGCTGACCAGCAGCACCGACGCGCCCAGCGGTATCCGGTCGTGTTCCAGCGCCCAGCCAATGACCTTGTCCGCGGCGTTGTGTCGGCCGATGTCTTCCCGCGCGGCCAGCATGGTGCCGTCTACGGTAAACAGTGCCGCGGCGTGCAACCCGCCGGTGCTGGCGAAAACCCGTTGTGCGCCCCGAAGTTGGTCCGGCAAGGCCCGAAGCACCGAGGCGCTCAGGGTGACGGGATCGTCGCCCGGTGCGAACCGGCTGATCAGCCGCACCGCCTGCAGCGCGGCCTTGCCGCAGACCCCGCACGACGAGGTGGTGTAGAAGTTTCGGGTGACCTCCAGCTCCGGCGGCCTGACGCCGGCCGCCAAGGTCACGTCCAGGACGTTGTAGGTGTTGCGGCCGTCGTCACCGTGCACGCCGCAGTAGCGGATCGCCAGCACGTCGTCGCGCCGCGCAATAACCCCCTCGGTCAACAGAAACCCTTGCGCAAGCTCAATATCGGAGCCCGGGGTGCGCATGGTCACGGTGACCGGGGTGCCGTCGACGCGAATCTCCAGCGGCTCCTCGACGGCCAGGGTTTCCGGTCGGGTGGTCGCCCGATCGGCCGTCAGATGCTTGACTCGCCGACGAGCCGTCACGTGACCCACTAGGACGCCGGCTCCAACCGGATGATGATGGCTTTGGACACCGGGGTGTTCGACGTGGCCGCGGTGTGATCGAGCGGAACCAGCGGATTGGTCTCCGGGTAGTAGGCGGCGGCGTTGCCGACCGGAGTCGAATAGGACACCACCAGAAAGTCTTTCGCGCGCCGTTCCTGCAAGCGGCCATCGGCGCCGGTCCACTCCGACACCAGGTCGACGCGCTCACCCACCCGCAAACCCAGCGATTGGATGTCGGCAGGGTTGACGAACACCACCCGGCGGCCACCCTTCACCCCGCGATATCGGTCGTCGAGCCCGTAGATCGTGGTGTTGTACTGGTCGTGGCTGCGCAGTGTCTGCAGCACCAGCCGGCCGGGCGGCACCGGCACCCATTGCAGGGGGTTGACCGCGAAGTTGGCTTTGCCTGTGCTGGTGCGGAATTCGCGCGCATCCCGGGGCGGGTGCGGCAACTGAAACCCGTCCGGCGCACGCACCCTGCGGTTGTAGTCGCTGCAGCCGGGGACCACGGCGGCGATCGCGTCGCGGATGGTGTCGTAGTCGTCGGCGAACCGCTCCCACGGCACCGGATGCTGCGGCCCCAGCAGCGTGCGGGCCAGCTGGCAGATGATCTCCACCTCGCTGCGCACCAGGTCGCTGGGCGGGCGCAGGCTGCCCCGGGACAGGTGCACCATCGACATCGAATCCTCCACCGACACCAGTTGTTTGCGCCCACCCCGGATGTCGCGGTCGGTACGGCCCAGCGTCGGCAGGATCAGCGCGGTGGCGCCGTGCACCAGGTGGCTGCGGTTGAGCTTGGTCGAGACCTGCACGGTCAACGCGCACCGGCGCAGCGCCGCCTCGGTGACGGCGGTGTCCGGGGTGGCCGACGCGAAGTTGCCGCCCATACCCAGGAAAACGGTGGCCCGCCCGTCGCGCATGGCGCGGATCGCCGCCACGGTGTCGTAACCGTGCTTGCGGGGGCTGACAATGCCGAACTCGCGATCCAGGGACGCCAGGAACGGCTCGGGCATCTTTTCCCAGATGCCCATGGTGCGGTCGCCTTGGACGTTGGAATGCCCGCGCACCGGGCACAGCCCCGCGCCCGGCTTGCCGATCATGCCGCGCAGCAACAGCAGGTTGGTGATCTCGCCGATGGTGGCCACCGCGTGGGTGTGCTGGGTCAGGCCCATCGCCCAGCAGACCACGGTGCGCTGCGACGCCATCAACATCGCCGCGACCCGCTCGAGTTGGCGGCGTTCGATGCCGGTGGCATCGGCCACGGTGTCGAAGTCGACCCGCAACGTGGCGCGGCGGTACTCGTCGAACCCCGCGCAGTAGGCGTCGACGAACGCACGGTCGATCACGCTGCCCGGGGCCCGCTCGTCGGCCTCCAGCAACAACCTGCCCAGCCCGGCGAACAAGGCCATGTCCCCACCGACGCGGATCTGCACGAATTCATCGGCGATCGGGATGCCATGTCCCAGCACCCCGTTCACCCGCTGCGGATCCTTGAACCGGATCAGGCCGGCCTCGGGCAGGGGGTTGACGGCAATGATCTTGGCGCCGTTGGCTTTTGCCTTGCTCAGCACGGACAGCATGCGCGGGTGGTTGCTGCCCGGATTTTGTCCGGCGATGACGATCAGGTCCGCATGCTCGACGTCGTCGACGGTCACCGACCCCTTTCCGATGCCGATCGACTCGGTCAGCGCCGAGCCCGAGGACTCGTGGCACATGTTGGAGCAGTCGGGCAAGTTGTTGGTGCCGAAACTGCGGACCAACAGCTGATAGCAGAACGCGGCCTCGTTGCTGGTGCGTCCCGAGGTGTAGAAGATGGCCTCATCGGGGCTGTCCAGGGCGGTGAGGTGGTCGGCGATCAGCCGGTAGGCGGCATCCCAGCCGATCGGCCGGTAGTGGTCGTCGCCGGGGCGCAACACCATCGGGTGGGTAAGCCGGCCCTGCTGGCCCAGCCAGTATTCGGGTTTCGCCGACAGCTCGCCGATCGAGTGCCGGGCAAAGAACTCCGGGGTGACCGTGCGCTTGGTGGCCTCCTCGGCGACGGCCTTGGCGCCGTTCTCGCAGAACTCGGCCAACTTGCGTCCGCCGTGTTCTTCCGGCCAGGCGCAGCCGGGACAATCGAAGCCGGTGCGCTGGTTCACCCGAGCCAGCGCCGCCGCGGTGCGCAGCGCGCCCATCTGTTGCAGTCCTCGCTGCACCGACACCAGCACCGCACGCACGCCGGCCGCCTCGTGCTTGCGCGGCGAGACCGTTACCGCATGCTCGTCATAGTCGGCGTGGAAGTCGCGGGACGCGGGGCGGTGTAACCTCACGGCCTCAACGTACCTCGCTTGCCCGCCGCCCGTCGGCGGTCGCCGCGCGGCGCCCGCGGCCGCCCGGGTCAGCCTATTCGGGCAGCCGCAGCTCGGGCTTTTCGACTTCTTCGATGTTGACGTCCTTGAAGGTGACCACCCGCACCTGCTTGACAAACCGCGCCGGCCGGTACATGTCCCACACCCAGGCGTCGGCCAGCCGTAGCTCGAAATACACCTCGCCGTCGGCGTTCCGTGGCACCATCTCCACGCTGTTTGCCAGATAGAATCGCCGCTCGGTTTCCACGACGTAGCTGAACTGGCCGACGATGTCCTTGTATTCGCGGTACAGCGAGAGCTCCATCTCGGTCTCATACTTTTCGAGATCCTCGGCACTCATCTGCTCAGACGTCCTTCTCCCAGCCAATTTGCCCGACTCCCCGCTCACGGCCCGGTGCGGTCCGCAGCGCCACCAGTGACCCACATCGTCGCCGGGTGGGAACTCGTGTCCCATCTTTCCTCACCAGTATTCGCCGCTTTCGCCCGGAGGGTGGAGTTTGCGCTCGGCCACCGTCGTGGCGCGAGACCCGGTCGCGGCCCGCCGAACGTTGATAAACGAGTAGCGGTGCTGCGGGCAGGGACCCAGCCGGGCCAACGCGCGGCTGTGCGCAGGGGTGCTATAGCCCTTGTGCTCAGCGAAGCCGTATCCCGGGTGCTCGGCGTCCATCGCGACCATCACGCGGTCCCGGCTGACCTTGGCGAGCACGCTGGCCGCGGCGATGCAGGCCGCCGCCGCGTCGCCGCCGATCACCGGCAGCGACGGCACCGCGAGTCCGGGCACCCGGAAGCCGTCGCTGAGCACGTAACCGGGCCGCACCGACAAGCCGGCCACCGCGCGCCGCATCCCTTCGATGTTGGCCGCGTGCACACCGCGGCGGTCGATCTCGACCGACGGGATGAACACCACGTGGTAAGCCAGCGCGTAGCGGCAGATCAACGGGAACAACCGCGCCCGCACCGGTTCGCTGAGCTTCTTCGAATCATCAAGGGCGGCAAGGCTATCCAGCCGTCCAGGGCCGAGTACGCAGGCCGCCACAACCAGCGGGCCGGCGCAGGCGCCGCGACCCACCTCGTCCACCCCGGCCACCGGCCCCAGCCCGCTGCGATGCAGCGCCGACTCCAGGGTGCGCATCCCTCGCAAACCCCCAGACTTGCGGATCACGGTCCGCGGCGGCCAGGCCGTGGCCATCGCTACGGTCCCTGCTGCGGGTTTACCGAACCCACACCACCCCACCGCGACGGCGGCCACACGATGAACCTCGCCTTGCCGATGACGTTGCTCACCGGCACGGTGCCCGACGTCGGGTCGCCGGTGCACAGCAAGGGGCAGTGGGCGCGGGAATCCGCCGAGTGGGTCCGGTTGTCGCCCATCACCCACAGCCGCCCCGCCGGGACGGTGACCGGCCCGAATTCGCTGCCCAAACAGGGGTACACCGACGGGTCGGCCATCATGGTGGCCGGATCCAGATAAGGCTCCTTGACTGGCTTGCCGTTGACCGTCAACCCGGTGTCGGATCGGCACGCAACCGTCTGCCCGCCGACCGCGATGACACGCTTGACCAGGTCGTTCTCGTCGGGCGGTACAAAACCGATGAACGACAGCGCGTTCTGCAGCCAGCGCACCACGGTGTTGGGCGACCGGATCGACTTGTACCCGACGTTCCACGACGGCGGTCCCTTGAAGACGATGACGTCGCCCGGCTTGGGTGCGCCGAAGCGATAGCTGAGCTTGTCTACCAGGATGCGATCGCCGACGCAGGACGAGCACCCGTGCAGTGTCGGTTCCATCGATTCCGACGGAATCAGGTAGGGCCGTGCCACGAACGTCAACATCAAGTAGTAGAGCACCACCGCGATCACCGCCAGGATGGCGAACTCCCGCAGCGCCGACCGTTTCGGGGGCTTCGACTCGGCCCGGTCGACTTCCCCGGAGTCCGCCTCGAGGCCGGCGTCTGCTGCCTGCTCCCGGGTGTTCGGGTCGGGCGCGGTGAGCTTGGGCTCCGACCGATCAGCGTCGGACCGGCGCTCAGACGGGGAGTCGGTGGTTTCGGTCACCGGATCAGCGTAACCAGCACGGTTCGCCGCCCGGAACGCCGCCGAGCGCGCCCGCCACCACGGTGCCGGTCAGCGCTTCTCCTTGATCTTGGCCTTCTTCCCGCGAAGTTCCCGCAGGTAGTACAGCTTGGCGCGGCGGACATCGCCACGGGTCAGCACCTCGATGTGGTCGATGTTGGGCGAATGCACCGGAAAGGTCCGTTCGACGCCGACACCGTAGCTTTCCTTGCGCACCGTGAACGTCTCGCGGATGCCGCCGCCTTGCCGTCGGATCACCACGCCCTTGAACACCTGGATACGTTCCTTGGCGCCCTCGATCACCTTGACGTGCACGTTGATGGTGTCTCCCGGCTGGAAGGCCGGGATGTCGTCGCGCAGCGCCGTCTTGTCGACAAAGTCCAGCCTGTTCATGGGACCAGCCTGTTCATGGGAATGGCACATCCTCGGGGTCGCGGCCCGGTCAACTTCCCACACCCACGTGCGGCAGCCACCAAGCCGATGGTTCGGGCTTCGGGGCGCATCTCGCAGCGGGCGGGACGCCGCCGGCAACCGCTGGAGACAACCGGTCAATTGTGCCAGACGGTGCGCATGCAGTGAAAATCACAGGAAATCTCCGGTGTTCGCGGCCACCCGAACGCGCCGGCAAATGGTACATATGACTGAGGTCAACCGATGATTGGGGTCAAACCGAGCGAGCCCGACCCGACGCTGTACACGATGCCCGGGGCAGATGACGTTGCAGCCGCCCGCCTACACGCCTTCGCGATGTTGGAGGAGAGCAATGCGAGCACGGCCGCTGACGCTGCTCACCGCCGTGGCGGTGGTGACGTTGGTGGTGGTCGCGGGTTGCGAGGCCAAGGTCCAGGCGCAGGCATACGGCCGTCCGACCCCTTCGACCCCACGGCAGACCCAACCACAACAGCAGCTGATCGACCTGCTGTTGCGGGCGATCACGCCGTCCGGGGCGATCGGGGCACCGCCCGGCCGTGGGCTTAGCGGGGTGCAGGCACGCCTGCAACAGGCAACCGACGAGGCCGCCGCCAAGGGTGCCACCCTGTCGGTGGCCATCCTCGATCGCGCGACCCACCAGCTGGTCTCCAACGGCAACACCCGAATCATCGCCACCGCGTCGGTGGCCAAGCTGTTCATCGCCGACGATCTGCTGCTGCGGGCATCCCAGGGCAAGACCACACTCTCCCTGGAGGACCAGCGGGCGTTGCACGTCATGTTGCAGTCGTCCGACGACGGTGCGGCGGAACGATTCTGGGGTCAAGACGGCGGAGGCAGCATCATCACGGGGGTCGCCAGCCGGTACGGCCTGACCTCGACGGCGCCGCCCAGCGATGGGCGTTGGTGGAACACGACCAGTTCGGCGGCCGACCTGATCCGCTACTACGACATGCTGCTCGACGGCTCGGGCGGACTCCCGCCAGCAGGAGCCGGGGTCATCGTCAACGATCTAGCGAGGTCCACGCCGACCGGTGTTGACGGCTACCCGCAGCGGTTCGGCATCCCCGACGGTTTGTACGCCGAACCGGTTGCGGTCAAACAGGGCTGGATGTGCTGTATCGGCAGCGACTGGATGCATCTGTCGACCGGGGTCATCGGCTCGGATCGTCGCTACGTCATGGTGATCGAGTCGCTGCAGCCCTCCGATGATGCCACCGCCCGCGCGACGATCACCCAGGCCGTCCAGACGATATTTCCCAACGGCCGGATCTAGACCCGCTATTCGGGTGGGGCCAGTTCCGGTCGACGCTCGCGGGTGCGCCGCAGCGAGACCTCTCGACGCCAGGCGGCGATTCGGGCGTGGTCACCGGAGAGCAAGACCTCCGGGACGTCGAGCCCACGCCAGCTGGGCGGGCGGGTATAGCTCGGCCCCTCAAGAAGCCGGTCCAGGCCGGGCGAGTGGGAATCCTCGTGGTGTGACGCGGGATTGCCGAGCACACCGGCCAGCAGCCGCAGCACGGCTTCGATCATCACCACGGCCGCCGACTCCCCACCCGGCAGCACGTAGTCGCCGATCGAGACTTCTTCCACACGCATTCGGCGGGCGGCATCCTCCATGACGCGCTGGTCGATGCCCTCGTACCGGCCACAGGCGAACACCAGATGCGTCTCGGTGCTCCAGCGCTGTGCGGTCGCCTGGGTGAACAACGCGCCGGCGGGAGTGGGAACAACCAACAGCGTTTCGCCCGAACAGATGTCGTCGAGGGCTGCACCCCACACCGGCGCCGTCATCACCATCCCCGGACCGCCGCCGTAGGGCGCGTCGTCCACCGAATGGTGCACATCGTGGGTCCATCGCCGCAGGTTGTGCACCTGCAGGTCAACCAGTCCCGACTCGACCGCCTTGCCCGGCAGTGACTGCCGCAAGGGGTCCAGGCAGGCCGGAAAGATCGTCACGATGTCAATGCGCACGGTCACCCCAGATCCAGCAGGCCCTCGGGCGGGTCGATCACGATGGTGCCGTCATCCAGCGACACCGACGGGACGATCGCCCCGACGAACGGAACCAGCACCTCGCGGTCATCGCCGCGGATCGCCAGCAACTCGCCGGCGGCGGTGTGGATCACTTCGGCGACGACACCGACCCGCTGACCCGTCGTCGTGCGGACCCGCAGGCCTTCGAGCTGATGGTCGTAGAAGGTGTCGGGCTCATCGATGGGCGGCAGGTCGGCGGAATCGATGACGAGCAGGCTGCCGCGCAGCGCGTCGGCGGTGTCGCGGTCGGCCACTCCGGCCAATCGCACCAGCAGCCGGCCACCATGGTCGCGGGCACCGTCGACGACGTAGTCGCGTCCCTGATCGCTTTCGCGGGCTGGCCTGGCACGTAAGCGGGTACCCGGCGCGAACCGGGCAGTCGGGTCGTCGGTGCGGATTTCGACGACGATCTCGCCGGTGACCCCGTGCGCCTTGACCACCCGCCCGACTACCAGCTCCATGGGCATTGAGCGTGGGTTCTGCTACTGGTCGGTGTCCACCACGTCGACGCGGATACCGCGCCCGCCGATACCGGCGACCAGCGTGCGCAACGCGGTCGCGGTGCGTCCCCCGCGTCCGATCACCTTGCCCAGATCGTCGGGGTGCACATGGACTTCGACGGTGCGTCCACGGCGGCTGGTCACCATGTCCACCCGGACGTCGTCGGGGTTGTCGACGATCCCGCGGACCAGATGCTCGACGGCGTCAACCACGACGGTGCTCATTGCGCCGGTCAATGTTCGGCCGTCGGCTCGGGCTGCTCGCCGCCCGCGGCCGGCGCCTGGGCCGGCTCAGCCTCCGGGGCGGGCTCGGCGGCGGCTTCGGTGGCCTTCGCGGCCTTCTTGGCCGAAGACTTCTTCTTCGGTTTCGCGGCCTCGGTGGTGGGAGCGCCGTCGGCGGCGGCCAGCGCGGCGTTGAACAACTCGAGCTTGCTGGGCTTGGGCGGGGCGACCTTCAGCCGGCCCTCGGCACCGGGCAGACCCTTGAACTTCTGCCAATCGCCGGTGATCTTCAGCAGTTTGAGGACGGGCTCGGTGGGTTGCGCACCCACCGAGAGCCAATACTGGGCGCGCTCGGAGTCGATCTCGATGAGGCTGGGCTCTTCCTTGGGGTGGTAGCGGCCGATGATCTCGATGGAACGGCCGTCGCGGCGGGTCCGGGCGTCGGCGACGGCGATGCGGTACTGCGGATTGCGGATCTTGCCAAGCCGGGTGAGCTTGATCTTCACAGCCATGGTTAAGCGGTTCTCCTGTGTGGTCACGCTGCAATTCAGCGATCCGGGCGGGATGCCAGGATCCGGTTTTGCCTCGCGTGTGTGACCACCGGCTGCAGGCCCGAACAGCACCCCGAACAAGGCCTGACCGCGCGGCGGACAGCCGCATATTGTGCCAGAACGTGGCGCCACCGCAGAAACTCGGCCCCGTGGCGATCGCAAGCGCGGCGCAGCCGGGCGCTGGGGGTACCTCCCGCTTGCGGGGGACGGGTCGCCACCATCGGGCCCCTCACATCACTTTCTGGAAGCACTTGGTTTCGACCCTTCGCGTCATCCGCCAGCCTTCGGGGGTGCGCATGAACTCGTCGTCGTACCACAGCCCGCAGAACAGCACCCGCTGTTGACCGGCGGGCGGGTCCCCGGCGAGAACCATCGGGTTGAAGCAGAGCACCCGCGACGACGCGGTGTCCCCGTCGACGCGGACCGAGAAGTTGCCCAGCATGTGGGCATACGCCGGGAAGCTCGGCAAGACCACCGACAGCCACCGCTTGACCTCGGGATACCTGCCGTCGATGCCACCCAGGGCTCGATAGTCGATGTAGGCGTCGGGGGTGAACACCTTGTCAAGGTCGTCGAATCGGCGCTGGTCAATCGCGGTCGAGTAGTCCACCAGCAGCTGCTGGATTTCCAACCGGTCGGAGATATCGGCAAGGCTCAACATGCCCTGATTCAACACCGCCCGCCCGTCTGGAAATGGGCGACCGGCGAGTGCGGAAGTTAGACTCTGCCTCCATGCGAAGGCTCATGGCCGCAGCCGCTGCGGCGCTCACGTTCGGTGCTTGCGGTGTCACCGCCGGCGCGGCCACCGCATGGGCCGACACCGATGTACAGCCGGCCGGTTCAGCACCGATCCCCGACGGTCCGGCCCAGAGCTGGATCGTGGCCGATCTCGACAGCGGTCAGGTGCTGGCCGGGCGCGACCAGAACGTGGCTCATCCGCCCGCGAGCACCATCAAGGTGCTGTTGGCGCTGGTGGTCCTCGACGAGCTGGACTTGAACTCCACGGTCGTCGCCGACGCCGCCGACACCCAGGTCGAGTGCAACTGCGTGGGTGTCAAACCGGGCCGCAGCTACACCGCGCGCCAACTGCTCGACGGCCTGCTGCTGGTGTCGGGCAACGACGCCGCCAACACCCTCGCGCACATGCTGGGCGGCCAGGACGTCGCCGTGGACAAAATGAACGCGAAGGCCGCGACGCTGGGGGCGGCCAACACCCACGCGGCGACCCCGTCCGGGCTGGACGGTCCCGGCGGCTCGGGGTGGTCGACGGCACATGACTTGGCGGTCATCTTCCGGGCAGCGATGGCCAATCCGGTGTTCGCGCGGATCACCGCCGAGCCGTCGGCGATGTTCCCGAGCGACAACGGTGACCAGCCGATCGTCAATCAAGACGAGCTGCTGCACCGGTACCCGGGGGCGATCGGCGGTAAGACGGGTTTTACCCAGGCCGCGCGGAAAACGTTCGTCGGCGCTGCCGCCCGCGGTGGCCGGCGGTTGGTGATCGCGATGATGTACGGGCTGGTCAAAGAGGGCGGGCCGACATATTGGGATCAGGCCGCGAGCCTGTTGGATTGGGGTTTCGCGGTCAATCCGCAGGCCGGCATCGGCTCGCTGTAAGCGGGTCACGCGTCGCGGCGTGCGGCGCCTGCGGCGCTCGGTGGACAAAAGGAATCGCCGCTGCCAAGGGGAGTTCGGGTGTCGGCGGTGCGGCTTCGTTGGGCACGGCGACCGCACTGCAGCGAGCGCCATCGCAGCCCGCGGTGGCGAAGGCTGAGCGACGTCGCGGGCTCATACGCAGCGCCCGCCCCCACTTCCGATCAGGGTGGCGGCAGCAAGCCTCACCGGACAGGTCACCGGCCCGCCCGTGTCGTCAGGCAACGGTCGATGACCCCGCGATGCCCCGCACATCCTGCTCCGGCAGTCCACACGAGGTGATCACGGTGTCACGGAACGCGGCGGCCGACGGCGGCAGATACCGATTGGCCATCCACCCGATCGCAATGGGACGAACCAATCGCTGGTCGTCGAAAGCGATCTCCACAATGTTCGGCGTTGGCTCGGCCGCCTTGGGCAGCACACCGACCCCCAACCGCGCGGCGATCAGCCCGCGCAGCGTGGTGATGTCGGTGCCCTCGAAGGCGATCGTGGGAGAGATGCCATAACGGTGGCAGGCGTCATCGAAGATCCTGCGTACCGTGTGATCCCGGTCCAGGGCCACGATGGGTTGGCCGGCAAGCTCTTCGAAGCCGATCACCTCCCGGCGGGCCAGCGGGTGAGCTCGATCGACCACGGCGTAGAGGGGTTGGATGAACAACGGGTGCCACTGCACGTTGGCTGATTCGTCGAATGTCATGGGGTTGGTGAGGCAGATGTCGATGCCCCCCGCTACCAGATCGTTAACCAGCGCGGCACCGACCCGTTGCCGCAGTTCGAATCGGGCCGCGGGGTAGCGGTCATGATGACGTCGGATCAGCCGGGGGACCGTGGCCACGCCCAAGGAGCTCGGAAATCCCAGGGCCACCGTGCCGGCGTCGGCCCCCGCGAGTTGGCGCACGTCAGACACGGCTGCCTCGAGGCTGCGCTGCACCGCCCTTGCCGAGCGCAAGAACGCCAGCCCGAACCGGTTGAGTTCGTTGGCCCGGCCACGCCGGGTAAACAGCTCAACCCCGATCTCGGATTCAAGCATCGCGATGGCCCGACTCACCGCCGATTGCGACACCGCCAGCCGCTCGGCGGCATCGCGCAAGGTGCCAACGTCGGCGACCGTTTGGAAGTAGCGCAGCTGATAAAGCTCCATGGTGACCCTCAAACTCCCCTGCACGCATCAGTTCGATGCCCATGAACTCGTGCCCGTTGTCGGGCCACGTCGAGATGGCGGCCGGCCAAGACGAACAACGTCACGCCCGCGGCCGCTTCGAGATAGATGTGGGACGCGCCTTTGCCGAGCATGACGGTTGCCAAGACGCCGTGGCGCCAGCCGGGCTCCTGGGCCGTGCCCATGAACAGGGCGTACAGCGCGCACAGGAACGCCGACAGCGTCCCGACCGAGCCAACGGCGTCCGAGGAGGCGGCGGTCACCCCATACTCGCGCATGGTCATGATGCTCCCCTTGGTGGCTTTCGCTGCCGGCTACCCGACTCGCGTCGAGCGTGGGGTGAAGGCCTTGACTGGGCGGCCTGGGCGGACAATCCGTCCAGATGCGCCCATGCCGTGGTGATTAACGCCGCCAGCAGCTGGATCCGTCGATCCTCGATATCCCAGTCCGGCAGCAACCCCCGCACCAGGGCCGCTCCATCGAACACGTTGGTCAACAAAGCCACCAGAACCGGAAACGTCTCCTCCGAGAAGGCCTCGGCCCCGCGCAGTGCGCGTGCGGTATCGTGGATCTTTGCCGTGTACTGCCCGAACACGTCTTGCAGGTGGGCGTTGAGCTTCTCGTCGGTGCGGCCAGCGATCATCAGTTCGTACAGGACCGCGTTGGTAGGGCTGCTGGTGATATCCCGCTGAATCGTCAGCACCGCCTCTAGCGCCGGCCGGTCGGCCGGTATTTCGGCGACTCGCTTGGTGAACGTCTCCAGCTGACGGCGCAACACCTCCGATGCCGTGGCCGCCATGAAATCACCCATCGTTTCGAAGTGCCGGAACAGGGCGCCGACGGACATCCCAGCGCGTTTGGTGATGACGGCAGCTGACGCCCGGGCGTAGCCGACCTCGAGGATGGTGTCGATGCTGGCCTGCAGCAGCCGGGCGACGGTAGCTTCCCGGCGTTGCTGCTGGGTCCTGGCCATGTCAGACGCTGAGGCTCAGGGCGCGCCGTTCGCGCTCGCCGGCGCGCAGGTACCGGCCCGACTTCACGGTCTGGCCATAGCCGTCGCGGAACCGACCGCTGCGGAACACCACCGCGCCGCCCACACCCGTCGCGACCACCGTCGCATCGTTGCGATTGACCATGCGACGCAGGCCGCCGTAGAAGGGCACCGCCTCTTCGTGGTAGCCATCCACCGACTCGTCAAGGTGGGCCGGGTCGATCACCACGAAGTCGGCGCGGTCGCCCAGCCGCAACGTGCCCGCGTTGATGCCGAACCACTCGGCCAGCTCGCCGGTCAAGCGGTGCACCGCACGCTCGACGGACAGGAACGGCTTGCCGGCCCGCTCGGCGTCGCGCGTTCGTTTGAGCAGCCGCAACGGGAAGTTGTAGAAGGCCATGTTGCGCAGGTGCGCGCCGGCGTCGGAAAAGCCCATGTGGACACTGGGTTCGGCGGCCAGCTTGTTCAGCTGCTTGGGCCGGTGGTTGGCGACGGTGGTGGTCCAGCGGACGTTACGCTCGCCGTTGTCCACGAGCACATCCAGGAACGCGTCGAGCGGGTGCAGCCCGCGTTCGTCGGCGATGGCCCCGAAGCTCTTGCCGATCAACGATTCATCCGGGCATTCGACGATCACCGCGTCGTGGAAGTCGCGGTGCCACAACGACGGTCCGAGCTTGAGGCGGTCAAATTCGCGCCGGAACTGGCGACGGTAGGTCGTGTCGGCCAGCAGCTGGTTGCGCCGCAGTTGGTCACGCAGATGCAGAGCCGCGGTACCGGCGCCGAACTCCTCGAAGACGGGCAGGTCGATGCCATCGGAGTACAACTCGAACGGGACCGGCAGGTGCTGGAATCGCACGCTCGAGCCCAGCAGCTTGTTGAGCACGCGGGTGCCCCGCCCGAGCACGTGCACGGCGAAAGGCATCGACTTGGCGTCGGCAGAGACCAGCATGCTCATCCGGACTCCCTTGCGCCGGTTGAACATCCGGCTGCTGGCCACAAAGAACAGCAGTGCCGAGGCCGGGTTGTCGACGTCGGGTGCGCTCTGCAGAATCCGGCCACGCGCGCGCAGCACGTTGATCAGCCTGCGCCGTTCCCGCCAGGTCGCGAAGGTAGACGGCAACGCGCGCGACCGGAAGCGCTCGCCGTCGAGTTTGTCGATCGCGGCGTCCATCCCGGACATGCCCAGCATCCCGGCGTCGAGCGCCGCGTCCAGCAGTGTGGCCATCCGCTTCAGCTCGGCCTCGGTGGGCCGGACCGTGGCGTCGGTGGCGCGCTGCAGGCCCAGCACGGCAGTCCGCAGGTCCGAGTGACCCAGCAACGAGCAGACATTCGGTCCGAGCGGCAGGGCGTCGATCGCCTGGACGTATTCCGCGGCCGTCGACCAGGTCTGGCTGGTTTCCAGCGCACCCAGGACGAAGTTGCGCGGCACCGCCTCGACCCGGCTGAACAGGTCGGCGGCGTCTTCGGAGTTGGCGTACACCGTCGACAGCGAGCAGTTGCCCAGCAGCACCGTGGTGACGCCGTGGCGCACCGATTCCCGCAGACCGGGGTCGAGCAGCACCTCGGCGTCGTAGTGGGTGTGCACATCGATGAAGCCGGGCACGATCCACTTGCCCGCCGCATCGATCACCTCCGGGCAGCCGGCCTCGTCCAGCGGCTGCTCACCGGGTGCGGCCACCGCGGCCAGTACTCCGTCGCGAATGCCCAGTGTCCGGGTCTGCGGAGCGGCACCCGTGCCGTCGAACCACAGGCCGTCGCGAATGATCACGTCGTAGATCACGGTTTCCTCCAGTCGTGAGCGGCGCCAACGCTAGCATAGATAGCGACCGCTCGCAATCTTTTTCTGGGGGTCGGTTGGGGGTCAGCGGCCGGGGCCTGACGCCGTGGTGGTCGGCGTCGGCGGCGCCTCGGTGAGGGCCGGCGGAAGCGTCGCCGGGTCCGGCACGGTGACCCTCGGCGGCAGATCCCCGCTGCGGCTGGCCACCGCCGGGATCCGGATCACGGCTCCCTGTTGGCCGCACTCATCGCTATGGACGGTGACGACCATTTCACCGACGAGGTCGCCCTGCGGTTGTGGACGCAGCGACAGCAGCTGCGTCGTGGACTGGGTGCTTGCCGAGCCGTTGGGCCCGATGCACGGGAACGGCACCGTTTCCGGGCGAGAGGTCCACTGGCCGTCACCGAACTGCAGCACGAGCGGACGAACGGTCGGTGATTTGGCTCGAGTGTGGTCGTTGTCGTCGAGCAACGTCGCGACCGCCTGGCAACCCGTCGGTGTGCACGACGACCGGATCGCCCACCAGGTGTTCACGTCCGGCGGCTGCGGGCTGGGGGTGTAGTCGTAGGTCTGCTTGGAGCGTTGGACCTCGATGCGGTAGGTCCCGTCAAGCGACACCGGCGCGGTGGCCGGGGCGCCGCCGGTTGGGGTGCTTGGGGCAGCCGACGCGGTTGTCGGCGGGCCGGCAACCGGCGTGGACGTCGTGCTGGTCTTGCGCCCTATCACGAAACTGACGGCGACCAGGGCGACGATCAGGGCCACGCCGGCGGCGCCGACCACGATGCGGCGCGGCGCACGCCTTTGTGGTTTCACGGTCGCCGTGGAGTCCGCCAAGCGCCGTGCCAACCCGGCCACGGACTGCAGCGACGTGCCGCGCGACTTCGCGGGTGCCGACTGCACCGGGGCGGCGGGTTGCCGCTCAGCGTTGTCGGCGTCGGGCCAGCCGTAGGCCGGGTAGTCGACCACCTCGGTGACCCCCTGGGTCGGCGGCCCCACGACCTGGGGGCTGCGTTCACCGAACCCCGGGCCGGCACGTGCGCTGACCACGTCGGCGAACTCGCGGCAGCTGCCGAACCGGTGCTCGCGTTGTTGGGCCAGCGCCTTGGCGAACACCGCGTCCAGACGCGCCAGGTCCGGACGCGCGTCGCTGAGCGTGGCGGGCCGGGACCGGTCAGCCGGCGCCGCACCGGTCAGCAGGTGCACGACGGTGGCCGCCAGCGCGTACTGGTCGGCACGCGCGTCGACCTCATCGCCCATCAACTGCTCGGGCGCGAGATAGGCGGCCGCGCCCTTGCCGCCACCGGCCGCGGGCGCTATTCCGAAGTCGGTCAACAGAATCCGCGGTTCGCCGATGCTTGTCAGCAGGATGTTGGCGGGCTTGACCGCGCGATGCAGCAGTCCGCGCCGGTGCGCATGGTCGAGGGCGCTGGCGGCGGCAGCCAGAATCGCCAGTGCCTCGCCGACGGGTAGGACCGCCGGAAACCGCTGCCGCATCAGTTGCGCGGCGGTGATTCCGTCGATGTAGTCCGTCGCGATCCACAGTCGCCCATCGACCTCGCCGCGCTCGCGCACCTCCACGATGTGCGGGTGGTAGAGCTGTGCAGCGATCGGGGTCTCGCGGTGAAAGCGCCGGCGGAATTCGTCGTCCGCCGACAGCGCCGGGGTCAGGATTTTCAGGGCTGCCCATGGCGGCGACCGCGGGTCCTGGACCAGGTAGACCTCACCGGTCGCGCCGGCACCCAGCATCCGCACGACCGGGTAACCGGCAAAGGTCGCGCCGCTGGCCAACGCCATCTCGCGATCGTAACCACCATGGGCAGACTGCGCTCGGCTGCCGTCACCGAGAGCGCCACTGGGCCGGGCTACCAGGGCCGAAACGTGTTGCCGCGCAGGATCACCAGATCGGGGCGGTTCAGCACCTTGGGACCCTGCCGCGGGTCCTCGCGGTAGCACAACAGATCGGCCGACGCGCCATGGTCCAGACCCGGGCGACCCAGCCAGCGACGCGCATCCCAACACGCCGCGCCCAGCGCGTGGGTGACGCTCATCCCGATGCGCGTGAGGGCCTCCACCTCGTCGGCGATCCGCCCATGCTCGATCGTGCTGCCGGCGTCCGTGCCGGCATACACCGGCACGCCCGCCTCCCGGGCCGCCGCGATGCGCGCATAGCCGCGGGCGTAGAGGTTGCGCAGGTGCGCGGCGTAGGCAGGGTAGCGCACCGCGGCGTCGGCGATCCCGGGGAAGTTTTCCAGGTTGATCAGGGTGGGGACCAGTGCGGTGCCGTGGTCGAGCATCAGCTCAATGGTGTCGTCGGTGAGCCCGGTGCCGTGCTCGATGCAGTCGATGCCGGCGTTGATCAGGCCGGGCAACGCGTCCTCGCCGAAGACGTGCGCGGTGACCCGGGCCCCGCACGCATGTGCGGCATCGATGGCGGCCTTGAGCACGTCATCGGACCACAGTGGGGCCAGGTCGCCGATTTGGCGGTCGATCCAGTCGCCGACCAGTTTGACCCAGCCGTCGCCGCGGCGCGCCTGCTCGGCCACCGCGGCCGGCAGCTGCGACTCGTCTTCGAGCTCACTGGCGAAACCGGCCACGTAGCGCTTGGGTCTGGCCAGGTGCCGGCCGGCCCTGATAATGCGGGGCAGGTCGGCACGGGCGTCGAGGCTGCGGGTGTCGGTCGGGGAGCCGCAGTCCCGCAATAGCAGCGCGCCGACGTCACGTTCGGTCTCGGCCTGCGCGATCGCCTCGTCGAGTTCGACGGCGCCATGCTGGCCCAGCCCGACGTGGCAGTGCGCGTCGACCAGCCCGGGCAGGATCCAGCCGCCGTCAAAGACGGTGTCGGCATGGGCGACCGGCTCCGTGCTGATGCGGCCGTCGACGATCCACAATTCGATGGCGGTCTCGTCGGGCAGGCGCACACCTCGCACGTGCAGGCGCACGACGGGGCTACGTCCGACGGTGGCGATCCGCTTCACCCGGCCCCGCCGCGCTCGTCATCGCCACTACTTCTTGCCCGGGAACTTCAGCTTGGACAGGTCGAAGTCGGCCAGCCCGGGGGGAAGCTCGTTGAGACCCTCGGGCATCCGCGACAGGTCGGGGAAGCCGGCCGGCATGCCCGGGATGTCGGGCATGCCCGACATCCCGAACGGGCTCTTGACCTTCGGCGGCGTCGGGCCCCGTGCCCCCTTCTTGCCCTTCTTGCCTTTGCCCCCCTTGGACTTTCGTGTCGCGGACTTGCGCCCCATGCCCGGTATGCCCATGCCGCCGAGCATCGATGACATCATCTTGCGTGCCTCGAAGAAGCGGTCGACGAGCTGGTTGACCTCGGACACGGTCACGCCCGAGCCGTTAGCGATACGCAGCCGCCGCGACGCGTTGATGATCTTGGGGTCGGCCCGTTCTTCGGGCGTCATTCCGCGGATGATGGCCTGGATGCGGTCGAGTTGCTTGTCGTCGACCTCGGCCAGCGCGTCCTTCATCTGAGCCGCGCCGGGCAGCATACCCAGCAAGTTGCCGATCGGGCCCATCTTGCGCACGGCAAGCATCTGCTCGAGGAAATCCTCCAGCGTCAACTCGCCGGCGCCGATCTTGGCGGCCGCCTCCTCGGCCCGCTGGGCGTCGAAGACCTGCTCGGCCTGCTCGATCAGGCTCAGCACATCACCCATGCCCAGGATGCGGCTGGCCATCCGGTCCGGGTGGAAGACGTCGAAGTCCTCCAGCTTCTCCCCGGTGGAGGCGAAGAGGATGGGCACGCCGGCCACCTCGCGGACCGATAGCGCGGCCCCACCGCGGGCGTCGCCGTCGAGCTTGGTCAGCACCACACCGGTGAATCCGACGCCTTCGCCGAACGCCCTCGCGGTGGTGACGGCGTCCTGGCCGATCATGGCGTCCAAGACGAACAGCACCTCGTCGGGTTTGATGGCGTCACGGATGGCCGCGGCCTCGGCCATCAACTCCTCGTCGATGCCCAGTCGTCCGGCGGTGTCGACGATGACGACGTCGAAGTGCTTGGCCCGGGCCTCGGCCAGCCCGGCCGCGGCGACGGCGACCGGGTCACCGCGACCGAACTCCGGCGACGCACCCGGATGCGGCGCGAACACCGGCACTCCGGCACGCTCGCCGACGACCTGCAGCTGGTTCACCGCGGCCGGGCGTTGCAAGTCGCAGGCCACCAGCAGGGGTGTGTGCCCCTGATTGCGCAGGCGCGCAGCCAATTTCCCGGCCAGCGTCGTCTTCCCGGATCCCTGCAGGCCCGCGAGCATCACCACGGTCGGAGGGGTCTTGGCGAACACCAATTCGCGGGTCTGGCCGCCGAGGATGCCGATGAGTTCCTCGTTGACGATCTTGACGACCTGTTGTGCCGGGTTGAGGGCACCGGACACCTCGGCGCCCCGGGCGCGTTGCTTGATCCGGTGGACAAATTCCCGGACCACCGGCAGGGAGACGTCGGCCTCCAACAGCGCCAGCCGGATCTCGCGGGTGGTGGCATCGATATCGGCGTCGGTCAGTCGGCCCTTGCCACGCAGCCCCTGTAGGGCGCCGGTCAACCGGTCGGACAGCGATTCAAACACGCCGCCAGCCTAGACCCAACTGTGGCGCACCGGACGGGCTCTTGGGGTCGGTTGCCGATTGTTGGACCGACGGTAGGAGTCCACTTGGCGTGTGGGCTTGTGGCGGATGTGGCTGGAGGGCATCGATGGACGCTGGTGACGACGAACCTCGATGCCCCGTCCGGCGCCGAGTTGCAGCGCTACTGCGCCGAAGAACTGAACCCGCTGCTGGTGCGCCCGACCGCAAGGACGAAAACAAGCGCCGCTGTGCCAACCTCGCCGGCATGGGTCAATGGATCCAAGCCGTCTACGACACTGCAAAGACCAGCTCGGACTCAAGCGTCACGGTGGCCGCACCGCCACCGGTGTCCACCCCCGCATCGCGGCGCCTTTACTGGCGCTCGCCGCCGCCACTGGCGCAACTGGACCATCAACGCAGACGCGAAACGATCGCTGATCGCCGACGACCACTGACTCCGCTAAGTGGTCTTGCCCATAAGGTCCTCGGGGGTCTCGGCGTTCTGACAGGCCGCTCCAGGCGTCACACCTTCCTCATCTGCCCCACGTGTACCCGGTACCGTCGGCATACAAAGTGCCCGCCGCCTGTTGTTTGCCCAGGGTGATGCCGCGCCGGCGGGCCCGGTCCTCATCGCTGTAATTCCCGTCGGGGTTCAGACAATCGGCGAGTTTGTCGGCCAGCCCGACCAGCTGTTCGGGCCGAAACTGGGTGCCCTCCTTGGCCAGCGTGGCCTCCGCACAGACGTTTTCGGTGTTCACGCCGATCAAGACACCGGGCCATCCACGGATCCAGGCTTAGTCGAATTCGGGAGGTTCCGTGCGGGTCCGCTTGAGCTCGAAGAAGTGCGGATAGGCCGCGAAGGTCACCGAGGCGTCCCAGAGTTTGCCGGCCTGCTCGCCGCGCGGAATCTTGGACAGCACCGGGCCGAAGAACGCCACGCCGTTGACGTGGATGGTGGGCGTACCGACGTCGTCTCCGACCGCGTCCATTCCGGCGTGGTGGCTCTTGCGCAGCGCGTCGTCATAGGCGTTGCTGGTTGCGGCCGCGGCCAGCTCTGCGGGCAGTCCGGCGTCGGCCAGGGACAGCTCGATGACCTCGTCGAGGTCCATGTTGCCCTCGTTGTGTATCCGGGTGCCCATCGCGGTGTACAGCGGGTCCAGCACGCCGGGACCGTGGGCCTGTTCGGCCGCGATCGCCACCCGCACCGGTCCCCAGGCCTTGGCCAGGCCTTCGCGGTATTGCTCGGGCAGGTCTTCGCGGTTTTCGTTGAGTATCGCCAGGCTCATCACGTGAAAGTTGACCTCGATGTCGCGAACCTTCTCCACCTCAAGAATCCAGCGTGAGGTGATCCAGCACCACGGACACAGCGGATCGAACCAGAAATCGGCGACAGACTTTTCGGAGGCCGTTGCGGGCATCTGTGGGTCCTCTCGTTGACGGTCACACACCGCAACTGCGGCCGCGCCCGGATTGTTCCCGTCGCGACGACGATCGCCCGAATATCGGCCCCCTGCGGTTGACGACCGCCGCCATGGTCCTCGCTACCCGCGCCGCGGCCGATATGTTGGAGCGCGTGGCACTTCCAAACCTGACTCGCGACCAGGCGATCGAACGCGCAGCCCTGATCACCGTCGACAACTACCAGATCAATCTCGACGTGACCGACGGTAACGGCGCTCCCGGCGAACACACATTCCGGTCGCTCACCACCGTGGTGTTCGACGCGCTCCCCGGGGCCGACACGGTCATCGACATCGCCGCCCACACCGTGCGCAGCGCCACCCTCAACGGCCGCGACCTGGACGTCTCGGGGTATGACGAATCGACCGGGATCCCGCTGCGCGGACTGGCCGCCCGAAACCTCGTCGTGGTTGACGCTGACTGCCGCTACTCCAATACCGGCGAGGGCCTGCATCGCTTCGTCGACCCGGTGGACGGCGAGGTCTACCTGTACTCGCAATTCGAAACCGCCGACGCCAAGCGCATGTTCGCCTGCTTCGACCAACCCGACCTCAAGGCCACCTTCGACGTGCGGGTGACCGCGCCCACGCACTGGAAGGTGGTCTCCAACGGCGCGCCGCTGGCCGTCGTGGCCAGCGATGGGAACAGCGTGCATACCTTCGCCACCACCCCACGGATGAGCACCTATTTGGTGGCGTTGATCGCCGGACCGTACGCGGCGTGGAACGACACCTACAGCGACGACCACGGCGACATCCCGCTGGGCATCTACTGCCGGGCCTCGCTGGCCGACCACCTGGACGCCGAGCGGTTGTTCACCGAAACCAAGCAGGGATTTGCCTTCTACCACAAGCACTTTGGCATGCCGTACGTGTTCGGCAAGTACGACCAGCTGTTCGTCCCCGAGTTCAACGCCGGCGCCATGGAGAACGCCGGTGCGGTGACGTTTCTCGAAGACTACGTCTTCCGCAGCAAGGTCACCCGGGCCTCCTACGAGCGGCGGGCCGAAACGGTGCTGCACGAGATGGCCCACATGTGGTTCGGCGACCTGGTCACCATGACCTGGTGGGACGACCTGTGGCTGAACGAATCGTTCGCAACCTTCGCGTCGGTGCTGTGCCAAAGCGAGGCCACCGAGTACACGCAGGCCTGGACCACGTTTGCCACCGTCGAAAAGTCGTGGGCCTACCGCCAGGACCAGTTGCCGTCGACGCACCCAATCGCCGCCGACATCCCCGACCTGGCCGCCGTCGAGGTGAACTTCGACGGCATCACCTACGCCAAGGGCGCCTCGGTGCTCAAGCAGCTGGTCGCCTACGTCGGACTGGAACACTTCCTGGCCGGGCTGCGTGACTACTTCCGCACCCACGCCTTCGGCAACGCCACGTTCGACGATCTGATCGCCGCGCTGGAGAAGGCGTCCGGCCGCGACCTGTCGAATTGGGGCCAGCAGTGGCTGAAAACGACCGGGCTCAACACGTTGCGACCGGATTTCGAGGTTGATGCGGACGGCAGGTTCACCCGGTTCGCGGTCACCCAGAGCGGGGCGGCGCCAGGTGCGGGTGAGACCCGGGTGCATCGGCTGGCGGTCGGAATCTACGACGACGATGTTTCCGGCGGGTCCGGCAAGCTGGTTCGGGTGCACCGCGAGGAACTCGACGTCGACGGGTCGGTCACCGAAGTGCCTGCACTGGTTGGTGTTTCACGCGGCAAACTGATCCTGGTCAACGATGACGACCTCACCTATTGCTCCCTGCGGCTGGACGAGCGGTCGCTGCAGACCGCGTTGGACCGCATCGCCGACATCGCCGACCCGCTGCCGCGCACGCTGGTGTGGTCGGCGGCCTGGGAGATGACCCGCGAAGCCGAACTGCGCGCGCGCGACTTCGTGGCCTTGGTGTCGGCCGGGGTGCATGCCGAAACCGAAGTCGCGGTGTTGCAGCGGTTGCTGCTGCAGGCGCAGACGGCGCTGGGGTCTTATGCCGAGCCCGGCTGGGCCCGCGAGCACGGCTGGCCGCGGTATGCCGACCGGCTGCTGGAATTGGCGCGCGACGCCCGGCCCGGATCGGATCGCCAGCTCGCCTTCGTCAACACGCTGTGTTCGTCGGTGTTGTCGCCGCGGCACGTCGACACGTTGGCGGCGCTGCTCGACGGTGACCCGGCCGAGCTGGGATTGGCAGGCCTGACGGTCGACACCGACCTGCGCTGGCGCATCGTGACCGCGCTGGCGACCGCCGGGGCCGTCGACGCCGACGGGCCCGACACCCCAAGGATCGACGCCGAGGTACGACGGGACCCGACCGCGGCCGGCCAGCGGCACGGCGCCCAGGCCAGCGCGGCACGTCCGCAATTCGCGGTCAAGGACAAGGCGTTTACGACGGTGGTCGAGGACGACACCCTGGCCAATGCCGT
Source organism: Mycobacterium shinjukuense (assembly GCF_010730055.1). Classification (NCBI taxonomy): domain Bacteria; kingdom Bacillati; phylum Actinomycetota; class Actinomycetes; order Mycobacteriales; family Mycobacteriaceae; genus Mycobacterium; species Mycobacterium shinjukuense. Next base: position 2,485,144 of record NZ_AP022575.1, read on the forward strand.
CGGGCGCGCGATCATCGCCGGCATTGCCGCGCCGGGGCAGGGTGAGCTGCTCAAGCCTTTTACCGCGCGCTACTTCGAGGCGATCCCGGGAGTCTGGGCGCGCCGGTCCAGCGAAGTCGCCCAGTCGGTGGTGGTGGGCCTGTACCCCTCCTGGGATATCAGCGAGGAGGGCATCGCGGCCGCCGACGCCTTCTTGGCCGCCCCGGAGTCGGCGGTGCCCCCGCCGCTGCGCCGACTCGTGCTGGAGGGCCAAGCCGGGGTGCAGCGGGCGCTTAAGGCCCGTCGGTTCGACGCCGAGACTTAAGTGGTCCCCGAGCGTCCATGTCGGTACGGCGACACGCCGCCTCGGGCGTGCGGTTGCGGACCCTCGCGGTCAGGAACCTAGGCCGGTGAGATTCCCGCGCTGAGGACACGGATCGCGCTGATCAACCCGCCGATCAGCTCACCCTGCTCGAACGCCGACGACGCGGCCGCGACCCCGAGCGGAGCGGCCGACTCGGCGCCGCGACCTCGCAGCTTCGAGCCGTAGACCACCTCGATGGCGCACTGGTTGGGTGAGACCGCTATCAGCACCGCGTGATCCGGCGTCGGCACCTTGGCAAGGATCTCTCGGGCCTTAGCTGCGGTGTCACCGCCCAGGTCGCCGAGGTAGACGGCGAACCTCGCGTTAGACGCCCGCGAGCTGTATGTCAACGCGTCGTCCAGGGCGACGAGGTCTTTGATCGGGAACGGGTAGTGCACCGACAGTTCCCCGGGCTCGGTGACGCCGGAGAGGCGTCCACTGGAGGTCAGCGCCCAGCCTTTCGGGAGCTCGGTAGGCTCAATCGTTGCGACGTCACCAAGTGCCACTGGCGCCACCTCCCACGGTGAACTGCGCGTCATGCCCGCCATGGGAGCCGTGGGAGTCGCCCACCACCTCGTCGGTGGCGGCCCACAGGATCGGTGGATGCGTCCACTTCTCCGATAATTGGTAGGTCGCCGGGTGCGGACCCTTGCGGGTAAAGATCGCCAACCCCAACACGACCACCAGCAACAACGGGATTCCGACAAAGAACAGGTGAATCTCCAACGCGGTCACGACCCAAACCGTATCCCACCGGAGGTGCTATCGGTGCACCCAGGACCCGATTGGGCAAACAACCCTAGGCCGCGCCTTCGCCGAGATAGCGGGCCCACGCCGGATCGAGTTCGTTGACCGTGGACAGCAGTCGCCAGTGCTGTCCGGTGGGCGCCAGCGGCGCGCGGCGCAGCGCCCAGCCCAGTTCGGTGAGCAGCTTGTCGCCCTTGCGGTGGTTGCACGTCGAGCAGCACGCCACGCAGTTCTCCCAGGAGTGGTCACCGCCGCGGCTTCGCGGCACCACGTGGTCGACGGTATCGGCCCTGCCGCCGCAATAAGCACAGCAGAACCGGTCGCGGTGCATCAGCGCGGCGCGGGTCATCGGCACCCGGGCCCGGTAGGGAACCCGGACATAGGACCGCAGCTGGATCACCGACGGCACCACGATCGAGCTGGTCGCCGAGTGGATGACCGGCCCGGTCGGGTCGTCGTGCACGACGTCGGCCTTACCGCAGACCACCATGACGATCGCTCGCCGCATCGGCAGCGCGGTCAGCGGCTCATAGGTGGAATTCAGCAGCAGCACCCGTTTGCGATTCCAGATCGAGGCGAATTCGTGGCGGTTGGGCGGATGGGTGTCGACACCCGGGGCGGGTCGGTGGGAGTGGACAACACCGTGCAGGCATGACGCGGGTCCCGTACCGCCTGCCGCGGCACCGAAACTGTGGTGGCCGCCGCGCTTCTTGCGCTGTGCCATAAAACCTCCGCGCAACAGTCCACCATGATTTGCTGCCGACCGCACGCCAAATCGCCGTTGCTTGCCTGGTCCGGCCGGGTGCACAGCGGGGCTGACCACGCTGCGGCAACAATTGGACCACAATGGAGGGGATGGAGCAGAAGCCAGAGACGTTCTACGACGCTATCGGCGGCGCCAAGACCTTCGACGCGATCGTGTCACGGTTTTACGCGCAGGTCGCCGAGGACGAGATACTGCGTCAGCTGTACCCCGAAGAAGATCTGTCGGATGCCGAGGAGCGCTTGCGGATGTTCCTCGAGCAGTATTGGGGCGGCCCGCGAACCTACTCCGAACAGCGTGGCCATCCGAGGCTGCGGATGCGACACGCACCGTTTCGGATCACGCCCCTGGAGCGCGACGCCTGGTTGCGCTGCATGCACACCGCGGTGGCGTCCATCGACTCGCAAATCCTCGACGACGAGCACCGTCGCCAGCTGCTCGACTACCTGGAAATGGCGGCCCACTCGCTGGTTAACTCGTTGTGATGCCCGCCCAGCGCAGTGAGCCGTGGCCGATGGGCCCCGGCTCCCCTCGCGCACGCGCTCGTCGACCGGAGCCGTGGTGGTCGGATGCGGTTTTCTATCAGGTGTATCCGAGGTCATTCGCCGACAGCAACGGTGACGGGGTCGGCGACCTCGACGGAATCACGGGCCGGCTGCGGTACCTGGAAGCGCTCGGTGTTGACGCCATCTGGATCAACCCCGTCACCGTCTCGCCGATGGCCGACCATGGCTACGACGTCGCCAACCCCCGCGACATCGACCCACTGTTCGGGGGGATGTCGGCGTTCGATCGGCTGATCGCCGCGGCGCACCGGCGGGGGATCAAGGTCACCATGGACGTGGTGCCCAACCACACCAGTTCGGCGCATCCGTGGTTTCAGGCGGCGCTCATCGATGGTCCCGGCGGCGCGGCACGGGATCGCTATTTTTTTCGTGACGGCCGCGGCACCGGAGGGGCGCTGCCACCGAACAACTGGGAGTCGGTGTTCGGCGGGCCGGCCTGGACACGAGTGGTGGAACCGGACGGCACCCTTGGCCAGTGGTATCTGCACCTATTCGACACCGAACAGCCCGATCTGAACTGGGACCATCCCGAAGTTTTCGACGACTTCGAAAAGACGCTGCGGTTCTGGCTGGAACGCGGCGTGGACGGCTTCCGCATCGACGTGGCGCACGGGATGGCCAAGCCGCCGGGCCTGCCGGATGCCCGCGGCGCAACCGGGGTGTTGCGCCACACCGATGATGACCCACGCTTCAACCGGCCGCAGGTGCACGCGATCCACCGCGACATCCGCGCGGTCGTCGACGACTATCCCGGTGCGGTCACCATCGGCGAGGTGTGGGTGCGCGACAACGCCCGTTGGGCCGAGTACGTGCGGCCCGACGAACTGCACCTGGGATTTAATTTCCGGCTGGCACGGGCCGAATTCAGCGCCACCGCCATTCACGACGCGGTGCACAACTCGCTGCGGGCCGCGGCGCTGGCCGGCGCCACCCCGACCTGGACACTGGCCAACCACGATGTGGGCCGGGAGGTCACCCGGTACGGCGGCGGCGAGCTCGGGCTGCGCCGGGCGCGGGCCATGGCGATGGTGATGCTGGGCCTGCCGGGCGCGGTGTTCCTCTACAACGGGCAGGAGCTGGGCTTGCCGGATGTGGACCTGCCCGACGAGGTGCTGCAGGACCCGACATGGAAACGCTCGGGGTATACCGAACGCGGCCGCGACCGGTGCCGGGTTCCGATCCCGTGGTCGGGCGAGGGCCCGCCGTTCGGGTTCTCGACCAGTGCCGAAACCTGGTTGCCGATGCCGGCGGATTGGGCGGGGCTGACCGTCGAAAAGCAGCGCGCCGATGGTGGCTCGACCTTGTCGTTTTTTCGGCGCGCCCTCCAATTGCGCAGCGGGCGTGCCGAATTTGACGGCGACGACATCGAGTGGCTCACCGCGCCGCGCACCGCCGTGATATTCCGCCGTCCCGGCGGGCTGGTGTGCGCACTCAACGCCGGTAAGCGCCCGCTGGCGCTGCCGGACGGCGAACTCATCCTTGCCAGCACAGCGTCGGTGGACGGCCAATTGCCGCCCGACTCCGCGGCCTGGCTGGCCACCTAGACATCCCAGGGCAAACGAGACACTGCATCCCAAGATGGTACCGTTTTGGTATGAGCCTTCAGATCGCCGTGCGGCTACCCGAGGATGTCGTCGCCTTCATCGATCGCGAGGTCAGCGAGGACCGGGCACCCAGCCGCGCCGCGGTCGTATTGCGAGCCCTCGAACGCGAACGGCGCCGCCAAATCGCCGCCCGCGACGCCGCGATTCTCGCCGTCACCGAACCCGATCGCGACCTCGACAAACTCGCCGAACACGTCGCGAAGCTAGCCGTTGACATCGATTGATGCGGCCCATCCAGCTGGCTCATCTCGACAAGACCCGGCCCGTCGTGATCCTGACCCGCGAACTCGTCAGACCTCACCTCGCCCGGGTAACCGTGGCACCCATCACCGGCACCATTCGCGGTCTGTCCACCGAGGTCATTGTCGGTCCAGCCAATGGGCTGCAGCAGACTTCGGTAATCAGCTGCGACAACATCGCTACCATTCCAACCAGTGCGTTGGGACGCCAGCTCGGCTATCTGCTACCCGATCAGGAACCGGCCCTCTCGCAAGCGATCCGCGCGGCATTCGACCTCGAGTAGCGCGGCCACAAAACCGTTCACCGCAGCACCAGCGCCGGATCGCCGCGCCGCCGGTACACCGAGCCGAACCGGGCGTCCAGACGCAACCACGCCGGCCGAACCCGGATCCGGATCATTTCGCCGGCGCCGATCGGTGACTGCGGCAGGAAACCCATTGCGGTCAAAGCGAACACGCAGCGCATGGGTAGCCCGACTGCCACGTCGGCCGAGCTGACCTGGATGACCTCCTGGTCGAGCAGCGACACCGGCGGGCCGTGGGAGCTGCCGTGCTCCTTGGCCAATCGCGCTCCGCGCTGCGCCAGCTCCAGCATCACCCGGGCCGGCACGTCATCGACGTGAGCGAATCCGGAGTCTGGGGGCAACGCGCCCCGCCACGCCGAGTCCATCGGGTAGCCGGGATCGACGTAGCCCGACGTGTCCATCGCGGCCAGACCGTCGGCCAATCCGTCCGCGCCGACGGACAAGTCCTCGGGCCGCACCGTGCCCGCCACCACCCGGCTGGCCAGCACGTCGAATCCCGTTGCCACCCAGGCCGCCACCAAACCCGACGATCGCGCGCGGAGCCGGATCACCGCGGCATCGTCGAGCCGCTTCGCATGCCGCACGAACGTGGCCAGATCCGCTCGCTCGGCCGGGTCGCTCAGCCACAGTCCGCGCTCGGCTCCCCCCGCTATTGCCGGAGCCACCGCTGAAGGTACTCCCGATGGTGTGCCGACAGGCGCAGCAGCCGCTGCTCCTCGATATGGAATGCGGCCAGCTGCGACTCGGCGATCACGGCCGGCCGCGATTCCGGCTCCGCGTTGACCGACCGCACCTGGTAGCCCAGCGTGAAATCGACCGCCCGCAGCCGCTTCACCCAGATCGTCACCTGCAGCGGCGAATCGGACAGCCGCAGCTGACCCTTGTAGGTGACGCGGACATCGGCGATCAGCAGCCCGACCGTGGTGATGTCGGCGCCGAACGCGTCCCTGAGAAACGGGACACGTGCCTCTTCCAGGATGGTGACCATGGTCGCGTGGTTGATGTGCTGGTACATGTCGATGTCAGACCAGCGCACCGGCACCGGCACGACGAACCCGACGCTCACCCCGAAGATCCCCGTCCGCTGGTGCGCGTCATCCGGCGGATCTGGCGCGCCGCCACCGACAGCGTGGCCAGATCCTTGGCTCCGCTTGCGCGGATCTCGTCGAGCGTTCGACGTGCCCGCTCCACCCGGGAGGCACTGATGTGTTCCCACTCGGCGATCTTCTGTTCGCCGCTCTCATCGGGCTCCCCCACGGCCAGCACGTCCAAGCACAGTGACCGCAGCGACGCGTAGATGTCATCACGAATCGCCAACCGCGCCAACGCTTGCCAGCGGTCGTTCCGGGGCAGCTGCGACACCGCCGTCAGCAGGCTATCGGTGCCCAGCCGGTCCATCAGGGCGAAATAGGTGTCGGCGACTTCGGCGGTGTCGATCTCGGTGATGTCAGCGATGTCGATGATGTCGAGCAGGCTGTAGCGATACAGGCCGACCGCGACCCGGTAGGCCAGGTCTTCGGGTGCACCCAATGACACGAATTCCGCGGCTTCCTTTTCCACGATCGCCTTGTCGTCCCCGCGCAACCACTCCGACATGCGCGGCGTCATGGCCTTCACCTTCGCGGCGAAGCGGTTGACCTCGGCGCCGACGGCCAACGGCTGGGGACGGTAGTTGAGCAGCCAGCGTCCGGCGCGGTCGATCAGCCGGCGGGTGTCCAGCGTCAGCCGGTCCGACAGGGCCACGGGAAGGTTGGCCGCACGGATCCGCCGCCAGATGTGGTTGACCCCGAAGATGGCATCGGTGGCGACGTAGGTGCGCACCGCGTCGATCGGCGCCACGCCGACATCCTCGGTGATGCGGAAGGCGTAGGTGATGCCGGCCGTGTCCACCAGATCGTTGATCAGCATGGTGGTCACGATCTCGCGACGCAGCTGGTGGGCGCGGATCTCCGGGGTGAACCGGTCCCGCAGCGGCTTCGGGAAGTATTGGGGGAGCCTGGATGCGAAGACGTCTTGGTCGGGCAGCTCGGTTTTCAACACTTCCTCTTTGAGCGCCAGCTTGACGTGCGCCATCAACGTGGCCAGCTCGGGTGAGGTGAGCCCGATGCCCGCCTCGGAGCGGCGGGCAATCTCCTTCTCCGACGGCAGCGCTTCCAATTCCCGGTTGATCCCGCGGGCGGCCACCAGGTACTTGATCTGATCGGCATGCACCGGCAACAGGCTGGCCGCGTTGGCACGGCTGGTACCCATCAAGTCGTTCTGGTCCTCATTGTCGGTGAGCACCAGCCGGGCGACCTCGTCGGTCATCGACTCCAGCAGCTGCTTGCGTTCCTCCGCCTTGACCTTGCCGGCGGTGACCAGCGAGTCGATCAGGATCTTGATGTTGACCTCGTGGTCGGAGCAGTCCACGCCGGCCGAGTTGTCCATCGCGTCGGTGTTGATCCGACCCCCCGACAGATCGAATTCGACCCGGCCCAAGGCGGTCACCCCGAGATTGCCGCCTTCGCCGATGACCTTGGCGCGCACCTGATTCGCGTTGACCCGCACCGGATCGTTGGCACGGTCACCGACGTCGGCATCGGACTCCGATTCGGCCTTGATGTAGGTGCCGATGCCGCCGTTGAACAGCAGATCCACCGGCGCCTGCAGAATCGCCCGAATCAGGTTGGGCGGGGCCAGTTCCGCGACGTCAGTGTCGATGCCGAGCGCGGCACGGACCTGCGCGCTGATCGGGATGGCCTTCTGCTCGCGGCTGTACACCCCGCCGCCCTCGCTGATCAGCGACTTGTCGTAGTCGTCCCAGCTGGACCGCGGCAGGTCGAACATCCGGCGGCGTTCCGCCCAGGAAACCGCGGCATCGGGGTTTGGGTCCAGGAAGACATGCCGGTGATCGAAGGCGGCGATCAGCCTGATGTGCGTGCTCAACAGCATGCCGTTGCCGAACACGTCGCCGCTCATGTCGCCAATACCCACGACGGTGAAATCCTGCGTCTGGGTGTCCACCCCGATCTCCCGGAAGTGTCGTTTGACGGCCTCCCACGCGCCCCTGGCGGTGATGCCCATGGCCTTGTGGTCGTAGCCCACCGACCCGCCGGACGCGAACGCATCGCCCAGCCAGAACCCGTAGGACTGGGCGACGTCGTTGGCGATGTCGGAGAACGTGGCGGTGCCTTTGTCCGCGGCCACCACCAGGTAGGCGTCGTCGCCGTCCCGCCGGACCACCTCCGGCGGCGGGTTGACTTTGCCGGTCGCATGGTCGACGTTGTCGGTGACGTCAAGCAACCCGGAGATGAACAGTTGGTAGCAGGCGACGCCTTCGGCGCGGGCGGCGTCGCGGTCGGCGAGCGCGTCGCCGGTGGGCAGCGGCGGCCGCTTGACGACGAACCCGCCCTTGGCCCCCACCGGCACGATGACGGCGTTCTTCACCGCTTGCGCCTTGACCAGACCGAGGATCTCGGTGCGGAAATCGTCGCGGCGGTCCGACCAGCGCAGGCCGCCACGCGCGACCGGACCGAATCTCAGGTGCACACCTTCGACCCGCGGTGAGTACACGAAGATCTCAAACTTGGGTCGTGGCAACGGCAGCTCGTCGATCAGCTGGGCATTGAGTTTCAGTGCGAGCGCGTCCTTGCTGCGGGCCGAACCGTCGCGGGTCACAAAATAGTTGGTCCGCAAGGTGGCTTGCACCAGTGACGCGAATGCCCTCAGGATGCGGTCGGTGTCCAGGCTCACCAGCGCGTCGATGTCGGCAGCAACCGCGGCCGCGGCCGCTTGCGCATCGCGCCGCGCCGGTGAACCCGTGGGCCTGGGATCGAAAAGCGCCTCGAACAAGGCAACCAGTGACCGCGCGGTGGACGCATGCTCGTTGAGCACCGATTCGATGTAGGACTGGCTGTAGGGAAAATTCGCCTGCCGCAAATACTTCGCGTAGGCGCGCAGCAACACCACCTGCTGCCAGGTCAGCCCCGCGCGCAGCACCAGCTCGTTGAACCGGTCGATCTCGACGCGTCCCTGCCAGATCGCGGTCAGCGCGTCGGCGAATCGGGTTGCGGTCGCGTCCCGCTCGGGACCGGCCGGCGGTAGCGCAATTGTGGGGTGCGGCGAGATCTTGAACTGGTAGATCGACACCGGCAATCCGTCGGGGCGGGTCACGGTGAACGGGCGCTCCTCGAGCACCACCACGCCCATGCTTTGCAGCATCGGGAGCAACTGGCTCAACGATGCGCTCCGGCCACCGAGATACCAGGTCAACTTGGCGACCCTGCCCTCGTCGCGTTCGGAGAGCACCAGCTTGACAGAATCGTCGCTCAGCTGGTTGATACTGGCGATGTCGTTGATGGCATCGGTGGGGGTTACCACCTGCTTATAGGCCTCGGAGAACGCCGTCGCGTAGTGCTCGGCGTCGGCATACCCGACGGAGCCGGTGCCCGCGGCGCTGATCAGCCGGTCGGACCAGGTTCGCGCGGCTTCGCTCAGCAAAGCTTGAATTCGGACCCGGTTGGCTTCGGAGACGTCGACCGAACCAGGCGCGGAATCTTCGGGCAAGCGAACCATGAAATGCATGAGTGCCCAAGGTGATTCACTGACGCGGGCGGTGAATTCCAGTCGGGTACCACCGAATTCACGGACCAGGATGTCCTCGATCTGCAAACGCACCGCGGTGGTGTAGCGATCGCGGGGCACATAGACCAGGCAAGAAACGAAAAATTGCAGCCGGTCCGCGCGCAGGAACAACAGTGCGCGTCGTTGCGATCCCAGATCCAGCACGGCTTTGGCCATGGTCAACAGCCGTTCGGCGCTGAGGGTGAACAGCTCCGGGCGCGGAACGGTCTGGATGACGTCGAGCAGGAGCTGGCCCGGGTGGCTAGGGTCGCTGCCGGCCAGGGCGAGCGCTTCGCGAACCCGGGGCGAAACCGTGGGGATTTCCAGGACGTCGGCGTTCATGGCAGCGACCGTGAAGAGCCCGACGAAGCGGTGCTCGACAACGCTGTCACCGTCCACGTATTCGCGGATCGCGATCGCATACGGGTACGCGCCGTACCGGAGGTAGCTGCCAACGCGCGCTTGGGCCAGCACCAGCAGTTTGCTGTCGTCGGTGAGCCGGGGACGGGAACCGGTACGGCCGCGCAGCACGCCCAGGCCGCTGGAGCCCTCGCCGATGACCTGCCCGTCGTCCACCCGGCAGGGCTGGTAGCCCAGCAGCAGGAAGTTCCCATCCCCTAACCAGCGCAGCAGGGCCGCAACCTCCTGGCGGTCCGGAGCGCGGTAGTGGCCTTCGGGGTCGCTGTCGACGACCTCGGCCAGCTCGCTCAGTGTGGTGATCATCGCCGCCGCGTCGGTGGCGACCCGCTGCACATCCGCCAGGACCTTGGGCAGCAGCCGTTCCACCTCGGCGAGGGCTTTGCGATCAACCGAGGGCGACAGCTGGACGTGTATCCAGGCCTCGCCGGCGTATGGCGACCTGTCGTCCGCTTTCGGTTCGACGCGCAACAGGTCTCCGGTCGAGCCGCGCCTCACCTCGAAGACCGGGGTCATCATCGCGGTGTAGCCAACCCCCAGCCGGTGCAGCAGCACCGTGACGGAATCCATCAGCATGTTGCCGTGTTCGGCGACCACCTGCAGCGCCGGCCCGAAACCCGCGGGATCGTCTGCCGAATAGACCGCCACGCGGCTTTCGCCGGCGGGACGGTGCTGACCAAGTCGACAATGTGCACCCAGCAGCGCCGGCGTTATCAGCGACGCCGCCGAATCTGGTGTTTCGTCGTCGCGCGGTCCACGCCAGCTGTCCGCGTACGCCTTGCAGACCCAGCCGGGAATACCCTCGGTGTCGGTGAACGTGGTCCACGCCTGAACATCCTGCTTGGCTCCGCGATCGATCGTCATGCCGATTGCTCCCAACTCACGGCAGGTACCACTAGCCCGGCTCGCCCCGCTGTGCGGCGGCGGTGGCGGCCGCATCGTCGAGGGGCGCTGCCAGCTGACATTAGTCGCGAGTCAGCTTGCGGTGGGTCACGCGGTGCGGGCGGGCGGCTTCGACGCCGAGCCGTTCCACCTTGTTCTCCTCGTAGGCGCCGAAGTTGCCCTCGAACCAAAACCATTTGGCCTCGTTGTCCTCGTCGCCTTCCCACGCCAGGATGTGTGTGCACGTCCGGTCGAGGAACCAGCGATCGTGCGAAATCACCACCGCACAGCCGGGGAAGTTCACCAGCGCGTTCTCCAGCGATCCCAGGGTCTCCACGTCGAGGTCGTTGGTCGGCTCGTCCAGCAGGATCAGGTTGCCGCCCTGCTTGAGCGTGAGCGCCAGGTTCAGCCGGTTGCGTTCGCCGCCGGACAACACGCCAGCGGGCTTCTGCTGGTCGGGCCCCTTGAACCCAAACGCCGACACGTAGGCCCGCGACGGCACTTCGGTCTGCCCGACCTGGATGTAGTCCAGCCCGTCGGAAACGACCTCCCATACGGTCCGTGTCGGGTCGATCCCGGCGCGGGCCTGGTCCACATAGCTCAGCTTGACGGTCTCGCCGATCTTGACGGTGCCGCTGTCGGGCTCCTCCAGCCCGACGATGGTCTTGAACAGCGTGGTCTTGCCGACCCCGTTGGGTCCGATGACACCGACGATACCGTTGCGGGGCAGGGTGAAGGACAGATCCTTGATCAGGGTGCGTCCGTTGAAGCCCTTGTCGAGGTGAGACACCTCGACCACCACGGAGCCCAGTCGGGGACCGACCGGGATCTGGATCTCCTCGAAGTCGAGCTTGCGGGTCTGTTCCGCCTCGGCCGCCATTTCCTCATAGCGCTGCAGCCGCGCCTTGCTCTTGGCCTGGCGTGCCTTGGGCCCGGATCGGACCCATGCAAGCTCGTCCTGCAGCCGTTTCCGCAGCTTGGCGTCCTTGCGGCCCTGCACCGCCAGCCGCTCGGCCTTCTTCTCCAGATACGTCGAGTAGTTGCCTTCGTAGGGATACGCGCGGCCGCGATCCAACTCCAGGATCCACTCGGCGACGTTGTCCAGGAAATAGCGGTCGTGGGTGACCGCCAGGATCGCGCCGCGATAGCTAGCCAGATGCTGTTCGAGCCACTGCACGCTTTCCGCGTCCAGGTGGTTGGTCGGCTCGTCGAGCAGCAGCAGGTCGGGTTTGGACAGCAACAGCTTGCAGAGCGCGACACGGCGACGTTCGCCTCCGGAGAGGTTGGTGACCGGCTCCTCGGGCGGTGGGCAACGCAACGCATCCATCGCCTGCTCCAACTGGGAGTCGAGGTCCCAGGCGTCGGCGTGGTCGAGTTCCTCTTGCAGCCGGCCCATCTCCTCCATCAACTCGTCGGAGTAGTCGGTGGCCATCAACTCGGCGATCTCGTTGAACCGGTCGAGCTTGACCTTGATGTCGCCCAGGCCCTCTTCCACGTTGCCACGGACCGTTTTCCCTTCGTTCAGCGGCGGCTCCTGTTGCAGGATGCCGACGGTGGCGCCGGTGGCCAGGAACGCGTCGCCATTGTTCGGCTTGTCCAGGCCGGCCATGATCCGCAAGACGCTCGACTTACCGGCCCCATTCGGGCCGACGACACCGATCTTGGCGCCGGGAAAGAAGCTCAACGTGACGTCGTCGAGGATCACCTTGTCGCCGTGCGCCTTGCGGACCTTCTTCATCGTGTAGATGAACTCAGCCATGCCGCGATATCGCCTTTCTGGTTTCCCGGAATGCCCCGCGGCCCATCCTAGGCACCGCCCAACGGGGCTAGGCCGAGAGCGGCAACGCGTGCTCGCCGGCAACGACCTCACCGGCGGCGGCATCGAGAACCCGGTCGACCCCGGACCCGCAGTCCTCGTCGGCACCAGCGACCGCGGTGGTTGCGCCGGCGGCGACCTCATCGCCGCTCGGGCCGGTGTAGGCCGGTTTCTCGATGCGCACGAACACCCGCGACAAATCCGGCCCTACCGCCGTCGCCCGCAACTCCAGCGACGAACGGCGATTGCCATCGCGGTCCTCGTACTCGCTGGTGTACACGTGGCCCACCGCGATCACCGGCGCGCCCTTGGCCAACGCCGCGCCCACACCGGTGACCAGCCTGCCCCAGCAGTTGACGGTGACGAACAACGAGTTTCCCGACTCCCATCCGCCGTCGGCGGTGCGTCGACGCGAATTGCTGGCTACCCGGAACTTGATCACCTCTTGGTCCCCCACCTTTCGGCGTTGGGGGTCGTTGACGATATGACCGACGACGGTCAGCGGCGTTTCAAACATGTGTGCAGTCCTTTCGTAGTTGCTGCGCCAGTCTTTGTTGCTGGCCGCAATTCACCTCGACGGCACCGACAACTGCCCGACGAGCCGGTCGCCGCACCAGCAACTTGTGGGTAAGGCCATGACTGTGGATAAGTCGGAGCAGACTCGACCCGCCGAAACCGACTCTTGATCAGAAACGTGCCAACTCGGCGGGCCACCGGCGATAGCATCCAGTGATCGTGGTGTGGAAACCGGCGAAACACCAGCAAGAGAAAGGTGCCATCGATGAGCGTGCAGCCGACGAAGATTCTGAACGTATGGGGGCTGGCGGGTTGGCTGGTCGGCGTACTGCTCATCGCGGCGTTTGCGCTGCTGGCAACGGGTTGCCAGTTGGTCGCTACACCTGTTCCGAATCCCGGCTGCTCGGGTGAGCTGGCACCGGTATCGGCGTTGACCGCTGCGATCGTGACGCCAGCGCCCATCACCGGCTAACCGATTGCGTCAAGACGATTCGTTCAGACCGCCGGGAGCGGGTTTCGCGCTAGTGGGTGACCAATGGAACGTGCCTTCCCAATATTGTTGATCGGCCTGATGGTGCTGATGGGGATCGAGTTCCTCAGCTACCGCCTGGGCACGGAGCGCGCCCAGCCCCGGGCGGGCTTTTCGGCTCGCGACACCGCAGCCAGTTTGTCGGTCTACACCCTCGCCCTCATCACCCGGCCGGTGGGCCAGTTCACCGCGGTGCCGGTCGTGCTGATCGCGGGTGCGCTGACACCGGTTCACCTGCCCGCGTCGCGGTGGTGGGTGTGGTTGTCGGCACTGGTGCTGACCGACCTGGCCTACTACGTCAAACACCGGATGGCGCATCGCATCCGACTGTTCTGGGCCGCCCATAGCGTGCACCACTCCAGCCGGTACTTCAATCTGTCGACGGGGGTACGCACCCCCTGGCTGGTCCCTGGGTGGTTGTTCCTGTCGTCGGCGGTATATGTGCCGCTGGCGCTGGTCGGGTTCCCCGTCTGGATGATCTTCTCCTGCCATACCATCGTGATCTTCTACCAATTTCCGGTCCACACAGAGCGCATCGACCGACTGCCCAGGCCGATCGAGTACCTGTTCAACACGCCCTCCCACCATCGCGTGCATCACGGAGCCAACAACCCGTACCTCAACAAAAACTATGGGGGCATCCTCATCGTGTGGGACCGGCTCTTCGGCAGCTACGCCGAGGAGCGCGAACCCGTCAGTTTCGGGTTGACAAAGAACATTGACACCCACAATCCGATCAAGCTCAACTACCACGAGTTCGTGACGATGCTGGGTGACATTCGCCGGTCACGGACGTGGCGGGCACGCCTCGGCTACCTGCTGGGCCCGCCGGAATGGGCCGAGGTGGCGCCCGCGTCCGAGTCAACCGACAGCGGCAGTCCCCAGGCGGGTGTGCGCAACGACGAGCACCAGGCAATGGCGAGCCACCAGATGCTTGGTGGACGGGCCTTTCAGCGCACCTGAGCTTGGTCTTGCGGCCGTAGCCGACGCGCGTTGAACTCACGGGCGAAGAACTGGTTGCGGGCGATCTGCTCGACATAATCGAAATCGCGCAGAATATTGCGCAACTCCCGGCGGAAGGCGATCCGGCGTTCGGTGAGATCTGGCGCCGGCGCGATCAGGTTCTGATCTTCGGCGACCTGGCGCGCGGTGGCGAACAGCAACGTCGACACGGATTCGCTGCTGCGAACCCGGTTCTGCGCCACATACTGACGGCCAACCCCAAGCGCCAAGTCGGTGAGTTCCTTGCGGCCGATATGCGCCGGCGCATCCCGCAACACGTCGGCGACGATCTCATAGGCCTCGAAAAACACTCGCAACATCGCATCCGACATCAACGGTCGCTTGGCGCGCAGCATCGCGTCGATCTGGTCGCCCCCAGCCGCAAGATGGACCTGCCAATCGTGGTGCCACGCCATCTCTTCGGCGATGTTGGCCCGAAATGACGCCGAGTCGGCGAAATAGAAATCGAATTTCAGCAGATCGCGCAATCGCATCGCCTGGTCCCAGAACGCGGCCACCCGGTCGCCGTCGGCGTGCCTGGCGTGCGCGAGCGCAAGTTCGACGATCGAGGTCTCCAGGAACGCGTGAATCACCGAGTTCCGGTAGAACGCCGCGGCGAGCTCATCGTCGGCAGCTATGTACCACACCGGCTCCCGGCCGCTGTCCACCCGAGTGACCGGGTGGCCGTTGGACAGCGCGTCCACCGCTGACCGCACACCGTCGCGCGAGCGCAGGCGTAACGCGCTTGTCGATATCGGGGACTGTTTGCGCTCGAGGTAGTCCAGTGAGTCCTGCAACGTGTGGTGCAGCTGGTCGAGCGTCAGCGCTACCCCACGGGTGGCGAGCAACAACGCAGACACCAGACCGGTCGCCGTCACCGGCGTCGACTGCAATATCCGCCACGCGACTTCAAACGACATCTTCTGCAGCGCGAGCCGTTTCGCGGCCTGATCATGGACCATCGGACCGTGCGGCGCACCGAGATACTGCCGCATCGAGACCGCTTCGGGGAAGCGGACGTAGATCTTGCCGTAGTTGCGCTCACCCTGGGCCTTGATGAAGTTGTAGAGCCAGCTGAAGCCCTCGGGTGTTTTCTCGGCACCGCGCGCGTAGGCGGCGTATTCAGCGATCTCGTGCAGCTGGTCGAAGCAGATCGAAACCCCTTGCAGCAGGATGTCGTCGCAGCGACCTTCCAGATAGGCGTCGGCCACGTAGCTCAGCAGGCCGAGCTTGGGCGGCAACATCTTGCCGGTGCGCGACCGAGTGCCCTCGATGGACCAACTCAGGTTGAACCGTTTCTCGACGATGTAGCCCACGTACTCTTTGAGCACGTATTTGTACAGCGGGTCCTCGCCGATATTGCGCCGGATGAAGATCATCCCCGCGCGCCGCATCAGGGGTCCCATCACACCGAATGACAAGTTGATGCCACCGAACATGTGCACCGGCGGCAACCGATTGTCCTGCATGGCCACCGGCACCACCGCGCCGTCGATATAGGAGCGGTGGGAGAACAACAGGACTGCCGGGTGAGATTCCAGGGCGGCGCGCATCGCCGCGACCTGATATTTGTCGTAATCGAATTCGGGGTCAAATCCTCGGCTGATCAACCTGCCGAGCACGGAAATCAGGTCAACCGACACCTGGCTCCAGCCGGTGGCGAGTTCGTCGAGCATCTTGCCGGCTTCTTCCACCGTGGCACCCGGTATCTGTTTTAGGCCAGCCCGAAACCGCGCGGACGCCAACATCTCTGGCTTCACCAGCCGGGGAGACTTGTATTGCGGTCCGAGGATCCGGTACTCGGCGCGGGCCAACGCCAGGATCGCCCGGCGGGTGACGAATTGGGCGAAATCGCGCTTGTTCTCGCTGATGGTGGTATCGCGCCATAGCTGGCGCAGCTCGGAAACCTTGGCCGACTCGCCGGCCAACACCCGCGCCCGCCGCGGATCGGTGTGCAGGATTCGACGCTGCTGACGTCGGTTGGGGTGGTAGGGATCCCGGCCGGGCAGTAACCCGGCCACCTTGGCCACCCTGCCGCGATCCGGCCGCGGCTGCCAGAACACCCGCACCGGCACGATGGAACGGTCGGTGTGGGAGTCGGACTCGAGCTGCTCGACAAGCGCTGTCAGCGCCAAGGGCGGGGCGTTACGGGGCGGCAGCCGCAAGATGTCGAACTTCGCCGCCGGATGGCGGGCACGCTGCCGGCCCAGCCACGCCATGACCAATTCCATTTCGACCGGTGACTCCATCGCAGCCAGCACCAGCGTGTCTTCAGCGGTGAGGACCGCGCTGGTATCGGCCACCGGTTCGGTCACGGCCGTCCTCGAGGCCTTGAACTCGACGATTCGTTCTGGACGGTGGGGTCGCAGCTAGGCTGTTGCGCCACAACATCTTTGAGCGCAGCCTTGGACTGGTTGGGCTTTACCTTTGCCGGGCGTTTCGTGGGCGCCTTGGCCACCGCTTGCCCGCCCTTGGCGGTGGCCGTCTTCGGGGTGGTCTTCCTCGCGGGCGTGGTGGTGGTCCTCCTCGCGGTGGCCTTGGCCGCCCGGCTTCGTCCGCCCTTCTTGGGCGCCGATTTCTTTGCCCGGTCGTACAGACCGAGATGGGGCAGCTCGTCGACCGGCCAATCCGCCAGGGTGTCCAGGTACAGCTGGCGGACCTCGGCGATGCGTTCCGGCAACGTGTCCAGGGTCCAGTCATCGACCGGGATCGGCGGGAACACCGCGACGTCGACCGTGCCCGGATTCAACGTGGTGGAGTTCCGCGAGGCGATGATCTCCGCGTTGCGGATCACGATGGGCACGATGGGAATTCCCGCCGCCATGGCGATCCGGAACGGACCCTTCTTGAACGGCCCGACTTCGGTGGTGTCCAGCCGGGTGCCTTCGGGAGCGATCAAGATGGACAGCCCGTTTCGGGCGCGCTCTTCGACGGTGTGCAGCGTCTCCACCGCGGCGACCGGATCGTCCCGATCGATGAACACCCCGTCCAGCAACTTGCCCATCGTGCCCATGATCGGGTCGCGTTCCAGTTCCTTCTTGCCCACGGCGATCCAGTTGTCCTTCACCAGCGCGGCGGCGATGACCGGGTCAACCTGGTTGCGGTGGTTGAAGATAAACACGGCTGGACGCTGTGCGGTCAGGTTCTCCCGCCCGATGACGTCCAGGCGCACGCCACAGGTCGCCAGCAACAACTGTGACGAGGTCGAGGTAAAGAAATTCACCCCACGCCGGCGGCTGCCGGTGAGCAAACCGATCCCCACCGCGCCGGCGGCCACCGGGACCATCGAACCGAAGCCGGCAAGTGTTCGCAGCTGCCGTTGGATGCCCACGCCGCCGCGGCTGTTGAATTTCAGGATCGGCCAGCCCCGGCGCTTGGCGACGGCGGCCATCTTGCCTTCGGGATTGGTCGGCCGCGGGTTGCCGACCAGATACATCAGGGCGACGTCCTCGTCGCCGTCGGCGTAGAAGTAGCTGTCCTTGAGATCGATGTCGTGCTCGGCCGCGAAGCGTTGTACCGCAGCGGCCTTGCCGGGCCCCCACAAGATCGGCTTTAGCACGCCCCCGGTGAGTATCCCGTCGTCGTTGGTCTCGAACTTGTTGGTGAGCATGTTGTTGATCCCCAGGAAGCGCGCCACCGGGTTGACCTGGATGGTCAGCGCCGACGAGCTGAGCACCACCGTGTGACCGCGAGCGACGTGAGCCCGCACCAGTTCCCGCATCTCCGGGTAGATCCGGGACTCGATCCGCTGGGCGAACAGCCGCTCGCCGATCTCCTCCAGGTCGCTCAACAGTCGCCCGGCCAGCGCCGCGGCGGCCTTACCGATGAGCTCTTCGAACTCGATACGCCCCAGGGTATGGTTCAGACCCGCCTGAACCATGCTGAGCAACTCCCCCACACCCATGTCGCGTCGCCGCAGTCGCTCCTGGGTGAGGATGACCGCGGTGAAGCCCGCCACCAACGTTCCATCCAGGTCGAAAAATGCGCCCACGTTCGGCCCTGGTGGGCTGGCCATGATCTCGGCCACCGAACCGGGCAACCGCAAATCCCGCGTCTGCCTTCCCTTGCCCGGTTCTTCAGCGACGCTCACGAGCCCGACACCGATCGAGGCGATGAAGCCGCCGGGGCGGCGAACGAGGCCGGCACCGCACGCGGCGCCGGATCACCTGCCAGCGCGAGGATCTCGTCGAAACCCTCGAGCAGGTAACGAGCGAACAGCTCGTCGTGTCGCACCGATGCCCTGTCGTAGCGCACCGTGATGGTGCACCATCCGCCGCGGGAAATCAGCACCACCATCATCGCCACACCCGGCAAGGGGCCAATGCCATACTGCCGCAATATTTTTGCACCGGCGATGTAAGTATCGCCCGGATAGACCGGGACGTTGCTGGCCTGCACATCAGAACCGATCACCGAGCCGCTGATCCCCTCCAGCACCGCCGTGGGCAAGATGCTCAGCACCGGGGCAAGGGACCCGATGATGTTCATCGCGGGCTCGTCACGGCGCTGCGTCATCTGCGCCCGGATCTTTCTCATGCGGTCCACCGGGTCGACCGTGCCCACCGGCGCGGCCAGGTTGACACCGGTGAACCGGTTGCCCCCCGAGCCATCGGCCTCGGCCCGCACGTTCACTGGCACCGCCATCGGCAGCGTGCTGATCGGGACGCCGAGTGCTTCATGGTAGCGCCGCAGCGCGCCACACAGCCCCGCCAGGTACGCGTCGTTAATCGACCCGCCACCGGCCTTGGCGGCCTTGTGCAGGTCGGACAGCCGGATGTCGATTGCCTCGGTGCGGGTGGTCAGGCTGCGCCGACGCAACAGCGGCGACGGTTCGGCGGCGCGGTTGATCACCCGCACGCCCGACATGGCGTAGCCGACGATTCCGGACATCGCGGACACGGGGTCCAACACCGCGCGCCCGGCCACCGACACCGCCCCGGACACCGCGCCCAAGACGCCACCGAGTATCGCCATCGGCAGGTGGTTGATGCCCTGCCGCATCAAGTCGTTGGGGGACAGATCCTCCGGAATCGGTTGCGGGGGCATCGGCCGAGGTGGTGGGTCCCGCTCCAGGTCATAGATCTCGGCGAACATCTCGACACCGCCCACCGCGTCGGTGACGGCGTGGCTGAGGTGCAGCAGCGTCGCAGCCTTGCCGTCGGCCAGTCCCTCGACCAGGGTGGCCGTCCATAAGGGTCGGGATATGTCCAACGGTGAGGACAGCATCACCTCGGCGAGATCGAATACTTCACGCAGGGTGCCGGGTTCGGCGACACGCAGTCGGCGCACATGGAAGTCCAGGTTGAAGTCGGGATCCACCACCCAGCGCGGCGCCGCCGTCGGCAACGTCGGCACGACGACCTTCTGCCGCAACCGCAACACCCGCCGGGACGCGTTGTCGAATCGAGTCCGGAAACGCTCCCAGTCGGGTGTGGTGTCCAGGACTTCGAGCGCCATGATCCCCGAACGGGTCCGCGGATTTGCCTCGCCGCGGTGCATCAAATAGTCGACCGGTCCAAGCTCATCGGACAACCGCGTCGCCTCGACGAACTCAGCCATGGTCATGACCCCGTGCAGCGCGCGCCAACCCTGTCACCGCCGATCAAGCCTCCTGCTTCAGACCGCCAACGCCCACCAGCATGCCAACACAACGCTAGTCCGGTTGACGCGGCGGTGAAAGTGAGAGCCAGCGCAGTGCACCGCTGCCACCGCAGCGGCGACAAAACTTTGTGACGCCGGCCGATTCAGCTGGCCGGGGACGCCGACAGCGCCAGCGAATCCAGCAGAAAGGTTGCCCGCCGACCGTAGACGATGCCCAGGAAGTCGGCGACGGCATTGGCGGCCAGGCGGGATCGGACCGTCGGCGTGATGTCAAATGCGTGATGGGCGTTGGCGAGTTCGGCGTAGGCCACCGTCGGAGCCCCCGCCTCGCGCAGCGCGGCGCAGAAGGCCCGCGCCTGCGCGCTCGGCGCCATCGGGTCCTTGTCGCCGTGCAGCACGAAGAACGGCGGCGCGTCGCGGTGCACATGCGAAATCGGCGACGCCACCCGGAATCGGTCGGGCTCCTCGGCATACCGGGCCTTCATCACGAACTGCTCGAGGAACGGCAGCATCATCTCGTGCATGTTCTCGAAATCGGTGAAGTCATAGACGCCGTAGTAGGGCACCGCCGCCTGGACCGTGGTGTCGGCGCCTTCGAACCCGGGCTGGAACTGGGGATCGTTGGGGGTCAAAGCGGCCAGGGAAGCCAGGTGCGCTCCCGCTGACCCGCCGGTGATCGCGATGAAGTCGGGATCGCCGCCGTAGTCGCAGATGTTCTCGCGGACCCAGGCGATCGCCCTCTTCACGTCGATGACGTGCGCCGGGAACTTGGCGCGCGGGCTCTTGCTGTAGTTGATCGAGACACAGATCCAGCCGAGCTCCACCATCCGGCTCATCAACGTGTAAGCCTGCGGGCGCTTGCCGTTGACCGCCCACGCCCCGCCCGGAACCTGAATCAACACCGGCGCCCGGCGCCCGGGTGCCAAATCGGGGCGCCGCCAGATGTCGAGCAGATTCTCGCGACCACCCGGACCGTAGGAGATGTCGGACGTGCGCGCCGCGTACCGGCGGTGGGGCCCGGCCGGCAGCAGCCCGCCCCGGCGCGCACCCCCGCAGGGATCCCCGGTCGGGTGGCACACCAGGTCGCGGAAGTCTGGCCCAAACGACTCTTCGAGGGCGGCGGTGAGGGTGCGGTCCGCGCGCTGCGCCGCCCACGTGGTCGCGACCCGGTTGATCACGGGCGGGGATACCCGCGACAACGCCTGCCCGGTCAGGACCTGTGGATGAAATTCCGTGGCCAGCCAACCGGCGACCCATCCAACGGCGAATGGTGAGCCACGCAGCAACAGGGCTCCGGCCCGGTAGGTGTCCCTGACATCGGCCGCCAATTGCGCTCCCTGGTGCAGCGCCTGGGCGCCGACGCGCGAACAGCGCGCTGTCACGCTGGCTATGAACATCACAGAGTCCACCCCTCGACGTCAGGCACACGCGTCGTTGCGGTTAACGGCTGATTGCCAGCCGATGTTGTACGTGTGTCGAGGCTCACACAATAACCGATATTCGGCGCAGCGGAAGACCTTTCGCGCGCGTTGCGTCGCCGCAATCGATCCACAGGCATCGTTAGATAGACTGACCTGCACATTGCCTCCGTAGCTCAGGTGGATAGAGCAAGGGCCTTCTAATCCCTAGGTCGCACGTTCGAGTCGTGCCGGGGGCACCCAACGTGACAGTTGTGATGGGTGTGACGGGTGTGACGTCAACCGGCCGCCGCCGCGGCATGTCGCCTTTCCGCACAGCATGGCGTGTGGCGAGGGCAGGGCAGGTCCGGCCCGTCAGCACCGCCGGCCGCCGGCAATCCGGGCCCGGTGATGCGTTGATGCGGTAGCATCAAGATCGTGCGAACGACGCTGGACATCGCCGACGATGTCATCGCCGCAGCTCGCGAAATCGCCTTCGCCGAGCGCCGATCACTCGGTGCGGTGATCTCCGAGCTCGCGCGCCGAGGTCTTACGCCGGGTCGTGTCGAAGCCGACGACGGGCTACCCGTGATCCGCGTGCCGCCCGGGACCCCGCCGATCACACCCGACATGGTCCGCCGCGCGCTCGACGAGGACTGACGCCCGGTGGCGCTGCTCGACGTCAACGCGTTGGTCGCGCTGGCCTGGGACTCGCACATCCACCACGCGCGGATCCGTGAGTGGTTCGCCGCCAACGCCGCGCAAGGCTGGGCGACCTGTCCGGTTACCGAAAGCGGCTTCGTGCGCGTGTCAAGCAACCCGAAAGTGCTTCCCAACGCGATCGGGATCGCCGACGCCCGACGGGTGCTGACAGCGCTGCGCGCCCTGGAAGGTCACCGCTTCCTGGCTGATGACGTATCGCTGGTCGATGACGACGTTCCGGTGATCGTCGGTCACCGCCAGGTGACCGACGCGCATCTGCTGACGCTGGCCCGCCGCAGAGGCGTCCGGCTGGTCACGTTCGACACCGCCGTGTCGGCCCTGGCCCAAGGACACGATGTGGAGCTGCTGAGCACCCTCTGACCCACACGCGTCGCGCCAGCCGATGAGCTACACGTCTAGCAGCGCGGTCTCGGGCGACTCGATCAGATCGCGCAGCTCACACATGAACCGAGCCGCTTGGGCGCCGTCGGCGACACGGTGGTCGAAAACACAGGTCAGCGTCATCGTCGGCCGCACGACAACCTCGTCGCCAACCGCTGCCGGGCGCGGCTTGATCGCGCCCATCCCCAGGATCGCCGCTTCGGGATGGTTGATCACCGGCACGCCGTCGTCGACGCCCAGCGCGCCGAAATTCGTCACGGTGAACGTCGAGCCGCGCAGTTGCGCCGGCGCCAGGCTGCCGTTGCGTGCACGGGTGATCAACTCAGCTGTACAGCAAGCTAGTTCACGGGTCGTCTTGTTCTGGGCATCGGCGATGACCGGAACCAACAGCCCACGGTCGGTGGCCACGCCAAAGCCCAGATGCACGCCACGATGGACGTGTACCCGTGGTCCCTGTCCCGTTTCGACCCAGGTCGAGTTGAGAATCTCGTTGTGCTTCAACGCAATTACTACAAGACGCAACGTCAGCACAAACGGCGTGATCTCCGGTACCGCCACGCGGAGCCGGTCGCGCAGCCCCAACAGCTGGCCGCAAACGACTTCCACGCTGACCGTCGCGGCTGGAATTTCCTTGTGGGACAGTGTCATTTTCTCGGCCATCCGGGCGTGCACGCCGCCCACGGGCCGTACCTCGGTGTCGGCGCCATGTGCGGCCGCCAGCACGTCCGCTCGGGTGATCACCCCGCCGGTGCCGGATCCCCGTGACAACGCCGCCAGGTCAACCATCAGCTCCTTGGCCAGCTTGCGCACCGGAGGCGCGGCAAGCGGGCGGCTCGCACGTCGGCCGCTGTCGATGCCCGAATCCGCGCCGTAGCCGACCAGCGTGGGTACCGCGGCGTCACCATCCGTCGCCGGCGCCGTCTCCGCTTGCGCCACCGCTGTCGTCGGCTCGGTGTCGATGCGCACCAGCACCGCACCGACTTTGAGCACATCGCCTTCGGCGCCGCCGATTTCGACGATCCGACCGGCATACGGGCTGGGGATCTCGACCTGGGCTTTGGCGGTCTCCACCGAACACAACGTCTGGTTCAGCTCGACATCGTCACCCACGCCGACGTTCCAGCACGTCACCGTCACCTCTTCGAGTCCCTCGCCGAGGTCGGGGACCTGGAAGGACTTCACGCGATCCTCGATCATGGCTGTCCAAGAGCACGCTCGACGCAATCCAGCAGCCGGTCGGGGCCCGGTAGCCACAGTCCCTCCAACCGCGCCGGCGGATACGGGGTGTCGAAACCGCAGGCGCGCAACACCGGTGCCTCCAGCTCGTAGAACATCTCTTCCTGGATGCGGGCCGCGAGTCCGGCGCCGTACCCCAAGCTGCGGGGGCCCTCGTGCAGCACCACGCACCGCCCGGTCCGGTGGATGGAGGCGGCGATGGTGTCGAAATCCAGTGGCACCAGCGACCTCAGGTCGATGATCTCCATGCTCCAGCCATGTTGCTGTTCAGCGTCGTCCGCGGTGGACAGTGCGGTACTCACCAGGTTGCCGTAGGTGATGACGGTCACGTCGGTGCCGGGCCGGCGTATTATCGCTTGCCCGATCGGGGGTTCGGGCTGGTTGGTGTCGACCAGTCCGCGACCGTGATAGCGCCGCTTGGGCTCCAGAAACATCACCGGGTCCGGGCAGGCGATTGCGTGCCGCAGCAACCAATATGCGTCACTCGGGGTCGACGGGACGACCACCTTCAACCCCGGGGTGTGTGCCCAGTAGGACTCGGTCGAGTCCGAATGGCATTCGGCCGCGCCGATACCGCCGAACGACGGGATCCGCACGGTTACCGGCATGTTGACCTCGCCGCGGGTACGTGTCCGGTACTTGGCGAGGTGACTGACCACTTGGTCGAAAGCGGGGTAGGTAAACCCGTCGAATTGGATTTCGGGAACCGGCACCAAGCCGCGCAACGCCAGCCCCACCGCGATCCCGATCACTGCCGACTCGGCCAGCGGCGTGTCGAAACACCGATCCTCGCCGAACGTTTCGGCCAGGCCCTCGGTTACCCGGAACACCCCACCCGCGACCGCGACGTCCTCACCGAACACCAGGACTCGGTCGTCGGCGGCCATCGCGTCGTGCAATGCGCGGTTGAGCGCCTGCACCATGGTCAACGGACGGGCGCCGGTTGGCGTGGCCACCGACAGTGGGGCCGGGCGATGGGCGATCTGGGTCATGGCGCCT
Source organism: Mycobacterium shinjukuense (assembly GCF_010730055.1). Lineage (NCBI taxonomy): Bacteria > Bacillati > Actinomycetota > Actinomycetes > Mycobacteriales > Mycobacteriaceae > Mycobacterium > Mycobacterium shinjukuense. The sequence goes on from NZ_AP022575.1 coordinate 2,509,812, forward strand.
TCCTAGTCGGTCCGGGCCAGTTCCGCCCGCAACTGTCGGCGCTGCGCTTCCAGTCCGGGCGTGATTTCGGCATATACCGTGGTGAACACCTCGTCGATGTCGATGTCCGGCGCGCCGAACACGGCGTCGCGCAGTTCGGCACACATTCGCTGTGACCGGGCGGCAACCCGCTCCTGCAAGCGCTGCGACCACAGGCCCTGGCCTTGCAAGTAGGCCCGGTAGCGCGGGATCGGATCCAGGGCGAGCCAATGGTCCACTTCCTGCTGACTTCGATACCGGGCGGGATCATCGGCGGTGGTGTGCGGGCCGAGGCGGTAGGTGACCGCCTCGATCAACGTCGGGCCGCCGCCGGATCGAGCCCGGGCCACGGCTTCGGCCATCACCGCGTAGCACGCCAGCACATCGTTACCGTCCACCCGGACACCGGGCATCCCGTAGCCGATCGCCTTGTGCGCGATGGAGGGTGCGGCGGTCTGCTTACGCACCGGCACCGAAATCGCGTACTGGTTGTTCTGCACGTAGAACACGCACGGCACGCGAAACACCCCGGCAAAGTTCAGCGCCTCGTGCACGTCACCCTCGCTGCTGGCGCCGTCGCCGAAGAATGCCACCGTCACCGAGTCCTCGCCCAGGCGTTGTGCGGCCATCGCCGCGCCAACCGCATGCAAGGTGTGGGTGCCAACCGGTACCGACATAGGGGCACAACACTTCTTGGTGAATTCCAAGCCGCCATGCCAGGTCCCGCGCCAGGCCGCAGCCACGTGGCCCGGTGGGATTCCGCGCACCAGATAGACGCCCAATTCCCGGTATTGCGGAAAAATCCAGTCGGTGTTGCGCAGACATGCCGCCGCGCCGACCTGGGCCGCCTCCTGGCCGCGACAGGGCGTGAACAGCGCCAGCTGACCCTGGCGCTGCAGGTTGATGAACTCGGTGTCCAGGTCGCGGGTGACCACCATCGTCTCGTAGAGCCAGCACAACGTCTCCGCGGGAAGATCGCGGCTGTAACGGCGTTCGGCCGTCGCCGTCCCATCCGAAGCGACCAGTTGCACCGGCTCTAGGGCAACAGCCATCGGCTTTGGAGAACTCTCCGCCATACCGCCTCCTCAGGGTCGGCGCGGCGGGCCACAGCAAAATCCCCGGCCGAGACCCGCTGCGAGCCGAAGTCGATCGCCAGCCCCCGCGATAGGCTCCGCTCGCCGGAACACTGGCGCACTCGCCATTATGCCCTCAAATCCGAAGACGCGGCGCTGATAGCAAAACCCTCGATGCCGTGTGGCAGCCACCGCGGTTGGCCACGCGGGTGGCTTCGGCGCGTCCACCGCCGGCGGTACCCGCCGCTCACCAGCAACCGTCACCCGGGGGTGGCTTCCCCAGCCCGTCGCAACATCGTCTCGGCGTGCCTGAGCACCGGGGCGTCGACCATCTGCCCGTCGAACGCGAACACCCCACGTTCGCCGCGCGCCGCGGCCAAAACCCGTCGCGCCCAAGCCAGCTTCTCATCGCTGGGTCGATAGGCCTTGCGCACCACCGGGATTTGGCTCGGGTGGATGCACACGGTCGCGTCGAAACCCACCATCGCGGCGTCGATCGCCTCCGCCTCCAGCCCCTCGATGTCGCCGATGTCGAGGTGCACGGCATCGAGCGCGAGCCGGCCGAACGCGGACGCCGCCAGCAAGACCGTCGACCGCACGTGGCGGGCCACGTCCCGATAGGCACCGTCGGCCCGTCGGCTGGAGCCGCCGCCCAGGCCCGCCACCAGGTCCTCGGCGCCCCACATCATCCCCACGGTGGAATCGGCGGCCGCAATGTCACCGGCGAACAACGCGCCGCGCGCGGTCTCCACCAGCGCGATGACATCGCGCGGCGCCAGCGCTGCCACCTGCGCGGCCGACTCGGCTTTGGGCAGCATCACCGTCGGGTACGCGGTATCGGCCAGCGCCTCCAGGTCGCGGGCCTGCGCATCGGTGCCGGCCGCGTTGATCCGCACCACGGTCCGCTTGGGATCCAACGGGCTATCGCGCAGCGCCCGGCGCGCCGCGGACTTCTCGCCAACAGCCACACCGTCTTCCAGGTCGAGGATCACCACGTCCGCGGCGGCGGCCGCCTTGGCGAACCGCTCGGGTCGGTCGGCCGGGCAGAACAGCCACCCCGGACCCGCGGCGCGCAGGTTCATCGGGTGTCCCCCGCGCCTGCTTCGCGGGCCGGGCGTTTCTGCACCAACGTCGTCCGCACCGCGCGCGCAACCACCTCGCCGTGCTGGTTGCGGGCGGTGTGCTCGAGGGTGACGACGCCCTCGCCGGGGCGGCTTTTGGACTCCCGCTTGGCGGTGCACACGGTCTCGGCATACAGCGTGTCGCCGTGGAACACCGGCTTGGGGAACGACACCTCGGAGAAGCCCAGGTTGGCCACGATGGTGCCCAGCGTCAGCTGGGCAACCGAAAGCCCGACCAGGGTCGAGAGGGTAAACATCGAGTTCACCAGCCGCTCGCCGCGAAAGCCCGGCTGCCGCGCGGCCCAGGCCGCGTCCAGATGCAGTGCCTGGGTATTCATCGTCAGCGTGGTGAACAACACGTTGTCGGCCTCGGTGACCGTGCGGCCGGGCCGGTGCAGGTAGGTCGTGCCGACCTCGAACTCCTCAAACCACAAACCTCTTTGAAGAATCTTTTTGCCGACTGTGAATCCTGCGTCACGACACGCCGATTCAGCGTCGCCGGATTCACGGTGGCCGGTCGGGCCGGTCACGTCGCCGGTCATGAGAGCCCCAACGATCGCGCGATGAGCATCAGTTGCACCTCGGTGGTGCCCTCACCGATTTCGAGCACCTTGCTATCGCGGTAATGACGCGCCACCGGGTACTCGTTCATGAAGCCGTATCCGCCGTGGATCTGGGTGGCGTCCCGGGCATTGTCCATCGCCGCCTCCGAGGAGATCATCTTCGCGATCGCAGCCTCCTTCTTGAAGGGCTTGCCCGCCAGCATTTTTGCGGCCGCATCGTAATAGGTCATGCGGGCGGCGTGTGCGCGTGCCTCCATCCGCGCAATCTTGAAGCTGATCGCCTGATAGGAGCCGATCGGCCGGCCGAACGACTGACGCTGCTTGGCATATTTGACGCTCTCGTCCACACAGCCCTGCGCCGCCCCGGTGGCCAGCGCGGCGATGGCGATCCGGCCCTCGTCCAGGATGGACAAGAAGTTCGCGTACCCGGTTCCGCGGCCGCCCAGCAGGTTCTGTTCCGGAACACGGGCGTCGGTGAAGGTCAGCGGGTGGGTGTCCGACGCGTTCCAACCGACCTTGTTGTACACCGATTCGACGATGAATCCGGGTGTGCCGCTGGGCACGATGATCGTCGAGATCTCTTTCGTGCCGTCGGCCGCGTTTCCAGTGGTTCCGGTGACCGCGGTGATTGTGACCAGTGATGTGATATCGGTGCCGGAGTTGGTGATGAATTGCTTGCTGCCGTTGATGATCCACTCGCCACCCTCGAGCCGCGCGGTGGTGCGGGTGCTGCCGGCGTCCGAGCCAGCCCCGGGTTCGGTCAGGCCGAACGCGGCCAGCGCCCGGCCGGACGTCAAGTCGGGCAGCCACTTTTGCTTCTGCTCCTCGGTCCCGAAGCGGTATATCGGCATCGCGCCCAGGCCCACCGCGGCCTCCAGCGTGATCGCCACCGATTGGTCGACCTTGCCCAGCTCCTCCAGCGCCAGGGCCAGCGCGAAATAGTCGCCGCCCATGCCACCGTACTCCTCGGGGAACGGCAGGCCAAACAGCCCCATCTCGCCCATCTTGGCAACGACGTCATACGGAAAGCTGTGCTCCTCATCGTGTTTGGCCGACACCGGGGCGACCACGGTACGCGCGAAGTCGGCCACCGTGTCGCGAAGATCCTGGTATTCCTTGGGTAACGTCCCCGCGTTAATCGTTGTCATGATCCTTTTCATCCTTGATCCTGGCCAGCACCTGGTCGACCTTGACCTGATCGCCCACCGACACCAAGACCTCCAGTCGTCCCGAAACCGGCGCGGCCAACGGGTGTTCCATCTTCATCGCCTCGACGACCATCACCACGTCGCCCTCGGAGACCTCGGCGCCGGAGGCCACCCGAACGGCGATGATGCTGCCGGGCATCGGGCTGAGGATCTCCGCCTGTCGCTCGCTTACCGCGCGGTGAATCTTGTGCTCCTCGGCCTCACGTAGGTGCCAGGTTCCCCGTTCGTCGGCGATCCACAGATGCCGGTCGGCCTCCGCCCACCGATAGTCACGACGCACCCCGCCCAGTGTGACACTCATCGTGCCTTGCTTGACTTGCACACTCGCAGAACAGATCTCTCCGCCGCCAACCTGCACCCTGGCCGCATCCGGCGGCCCCCACACCGATACCGTGTCGGTGCGCAGCGGAGTGCGCATCGCGGTACGCACCGGGGCCGCACCGCCACCGACACGCCATCCGGTCGGCACCGCCCAGAGATTGCCACCGGCCCGACGGGCCAGGGCCCATTGCCGGTAGAGGCCGCCCGCGGCCAGCACGTCGTCGGGCGCGGGGACCGGCGCGAAGGCGGCCAGCCGTTCGTCCAGCAACCCGGTGTCCAAATCACCGGCGCGCACCCGCTCGTCGGCCAGCAGAAAGCGCAGGAATTCGACGTTGGTTTGCACGCCCAGGACGGCGGTGTGCGCCAGCGCGTGATCGAGCCGCTGCAGCGCCTGCGCACGGTCGTCGCCGTGCGCGATCACCTTGCTCAGCATCGGGTCGTAGTCGCTGCCGACCACGGTGCCCGCCAACAGCGACGAATCCACCCGCACCCCGGCCCCCGACGGCTCGACCACCGCCAGCACCGGGCCGCCCGTGGGCAGAAACCCCCGTGCTGGGTCCTCGGCGTACACCCGGGCTTCGATCGCGTGCCCGCGCGGTTCGATGTCGTCCTGGGCGAACGCCAGCTTCTCGCCGGCCGCTATCCGCAGCTGCCACTCGACGAGATCCAGGCCGGTGATCGCCTCGGTGACCGGATGTTCCACTTGCAGCCGGGTGTTCATCTCCATGAAGAAGAACTCGTCGGGGCGCTGCGCGGACACGATGAACTCCACGGTGCCGGCCCCGACATAGTCCACGCTGCGAGCGGTGTCGCAGGCCGCCGACCCGATCCGGGCACGGGTCCGCGAGTCCAGCAGCGGCGACGGCGCCTCCTCGATGACCTTCTGGTGGCGCCGCTGCAGGCTGCACTCACGCTCACCCAGGTGCACCACGTTGCCGTGGGCGTCGGCGAGCACCTGCACCTCGATGTGCCTGGGCCGCATCACAAACCGCTCCACAAACAACGTGTCGTCACCGAATGAGGACGCCGCCTCGCGGCGAGCGCTGGTCAGCGCGTCGCGCAGCCGCGCCGGGTCTTCCACCAGCCGCATGCCCTTGCCGCCACCCCCGGCCGACGGCTTGATCAGCACCGGATAGCCGATCCGGTCGGCCGCGGCGACGAGCTCGTCGTCCGTCAGCCCGGGCCGGGCCACGCCCGGCACCACCGGCACATCGAAGGCGGCGACCGCGTTCTTGGCGGTGATCTTGTCGCCCATCACCTCAATCGCGCGCACCGGCGGGCCCAGAAACACCACCCCGGCACGGTCACACGCCGCCGCGAATTCGGCGTTCTCGGACAGAAAACCGTAGCCCGGATGGATCGCCTGGGACCCAGTGCGGTGTGCGGCGTCGAGCACGCGGGTGATATCGAGGTAGCTGTCATGCGCGGCGGCGGGACCCAGCCGCACGGCGGTGTCGGCCTCCAGGACGTGCCGCGCACCAGCATCGGGATCGCTGTAGACGGCGACCGACCGGATGCCCATCCTGTGCAACGTCTTGATCACCCGCACCGCGATCTCGCCGCGGTTGGCCACTAGTACGGTGCCAAACATCTCACATCCGGAAAACGCCGTAGCCGACCTGCTCCATCGGGGCGTGGGCGCACACCGACAGAGCAAGTCCGACAACCATTCTGGTATCGGCGGGGTCGATGATGCCATCGTCCCACAGCCGCGCGGTCGAGTAGTAGGGGTTGCCCTGGTCCTCGTACTGCGCACGGATGGGCGCCTTGAACGATTCCTCCTCGTCGGCCGACCAGGGTGTGCCAGCCGCTGCCAGCTGCTCGCCGCGCACGGTCGCCAGCACCGACGCCGCCTGCTCGCCACCCATCACCGAGATGCGCGCGTTGGGCCACATCCACAGGAAGCGGGGCGAGTACGCCCGGCCGCACATCGAATAGTTGCCCGCGCCATAGGATCCGCCGATCACGACGGTCAGCTTCGGCACGCGGGCACACGCCACCGCGGTGACCATCTTGGCGCCGTGCTTGGCAATGCCGCCGGCCTCGTAGTCACGGCCGACCATGAAGCCGGCGATGTTCTGCAGGAACAGCAGCGGGATCTTTCGCTTGTCGCACAGCTCGATGAAATGTGCTCCCTTGAGCGCGGATTCGCCGAACAACACCCCGTTGTTGGCGACGATCCCGACGGGGTGGCCGTGGATGCGGGCGAACGCGGTCACCAAGGTCGTGCCGTATTTGGCTTTGAATTCGCTGAATTCGCTGCCGTCGACCATCCGGACGATCACCTCGTGGACGTCATAGGGGACCCGGGGATCCGGGGGCACGATGTCGTAGAGCTCGGTCTGGGCGTGTTTGGGTTCGACCGACGGGCCCACCTCCCACTGGGCGGGCTCGCGCGGGCCGAAGGTGGCCGCGATCGCGCGGACGATGCGCAGCGCGTCCTCGTCATCGGCGGCGAGGTGATCGGTGACGCCGGATATTCGCGAGTGCAGGTCGCCACCGCCCAGTTCTTCGGCCGTGACGATCTCGCCGGTGGCCGCCTTCACCAGGGGCGGACCGCCGAGGAAGATCGTGCCCTGCTCGCGGACGATGACGGCCTCGTCGCTCATCGCCGGCACGTAGGCCCCGCCCGCCGTGCACGAGCCGAGCACGGCCGCCACCTGCGGGATACCCCTGGCGCTCATCGTCGCCTGGTTGTAGAAGATGCGCCCGAAGTGCTCGCGGTCCGGGAACACTTCGTCCTGGCGCGGCAGGAAGGCACCGCCGGAGTCCACCAGGTAGATGCACGGCAGCCGATTCTGCAGCGCAACCTCCTGGGCGCGCAGGTGCTTCTTGACCGTCATCGGGTAGTAGGTGCCGCCCTTGACGGTCGCGTCGTTGGCGACGATCACGCACTCGCGACCGGACACCCGGCCGATCCCGGTGATAATGCCCGCACCCGGGGATTCGTCGTCGTACATGCCACCGGCGGCCAGCGGGGCGAGCTCCAAAAACGGGCTGCCCGGGTCGAGCAGGCGGTCCACCCGTTCGCGGGGTAGCAGCTTGCCGCGGCTGACGTGTCGCTCCCGGGCCCGTTCATTGCCGCCCAGGGCCGCGACCGCCAGCTTGGCGTTCAACTCCGCCACCAGCCGGCGATGCTCGTCGGCGAACGAGGGCGCGATAGTGTTCACCGACTCGCCACGTCCTCAAGCACAAGCGGCGGTTCGGTTTTCGCGACGACCTCGTCGACCGATACGCCGGGGGCGGTCTCGATCAGGCGCAGGCCGTCGATGCAGACGTCGATGACCGCGAGCTCGGTGACAATGCGGTCGACACAGCCCACGCCGGTCAGCGGCAGGGTGCAGCGTTCGAGGATCTTCGGGCTGCCGTCCTTGGCGGTGTGCTCCATCATCACGATCACCTTGCGGGCACCGTGCACCAGATCCATCGCGCCGCCCATGCCTTTGACCATCTTGCCCGGGATCATCCAGTTGGCCAGATCACCGGAAGCCGAAACCTGCATGGCCCCAAGCACCGCGACGTCGAGATGGCCGCCGCGAATGATTCCGAACGAGGTCGACGAACTGAAGAACGCGGCACCCGGCAGCGTGGTGACCGTCTCCTTGCCCGCATTGATCAGGTCGGCATCCACGTCCTCACGCCGAGGGTAGGGGCCGACACCGAGGATCCCATTCTCCGAATGCAAGACGACATGCACGCCCTCCGGTATGTGGTTGGGAATCAGGGTGGGCATGCCGATGCCGAGGTTGACGTATTGGCCGTCCTTGAACTCGGCCGCCACCCGCGCGGCCATGTCTTCCCTGCTCCAGCCGATGCCGCTCATTGGCGCACCGTTTCTTTCTCGATCCGCTTGGCGGGATTGGGCACATGCACCAGCCGCTGCACGAACACGCCAGGGGTGTGCACCGCGGCCGGGTCGATCTCCCCGGGCTCGACAAGGTGTTCCACCTCGGCGATGGTGATCCGCCCGGCGGCCGCGCACTCGGGATTGAAGTTGCCGGCCGCATGCCGGTACACCAGGTTGCCGTGCCGGTCACCCTTCCAGGCATGCACCAGGGCGAAGTCCGTGCGAATCGCCCGTTCGAGAACGTAGGTGACCCCGTCGAACTCGCGGGTCTCCTTGGGGGGCGACATCTCCGCGACCGCACCGGAGGCGTCGTACCGCCACGGCAATCCTCCGTCGGCGATCTGGGTACCTACCCCGGCCGGGGTATAGAAGGCCGGTATGCCCATGCCGCCGGCGCGCAGCCGCTCGGCCAAGGTGCCCTGCGGGGTCAGTTCCACCTCGAGTTCGCCGGAGAGGAACTGGCGAGCAAACTCTTTGTTCTCGCCCACGTAAGAAGAGATGGTCCGGCGAATGCGCTTGCGGTCCAACAATACTCCAAGGCCCACGCCGTCGATACCGCAGTTGTTGGACACCGTCACCAGATCACTCACCCCGCTTTCGGCCAACGCGGCGATCAGCGCGTCGGGGATGCCGCACAGCCCGAACCCCCCGACCGCCAGGGACGACCCGTCGGTTATGTCCGCAACCGCCTCCGCAGCGGTGGCCACCACCTTGTCCATTACCGCAGAGTCTCCTCGCCGTCGGGCTTTCAGTTAATGGCCATTAACCGGAGGTGACAATACCACCGCCCGCCGGACGCGTCCAGAGACGGCGGCAGCACGCAGCGCTCAGGCCTGGCCGCGCAGGTGCTCCATCGCCTGTCGGCGCATCTCCACCTTGCGCACCTTGCCCGTCACGGTCATCGGGAACTCGTCGACGATCCACAGATACCGCGGGATCTTGAACGTGGCGATCCGGCCTGTACAGAAGTCGCGCAACCGCTCAACGGTCAGCTCCGGTGCCCCGTCGCGCAGTTTGACCACCGCCATGAGCTCCTCGCCGTAGCGTTCATCGGGCACCCCGATGACGTGGCCGTCCACGATATCGGGATGGGTGTGCAGGAATTCCTCGATCTCGCGGGGCGAAATGTTCTCACCACCGCGAACGACGATGTCCTTGATCCGACCGGTGATCCGCACGTACCCGTAGGTGTCCATCGCGGCCAGATCTCCGGTGTGCATCCAGCCCTCGGCGTCGACCACCTCCGCGGTCTTGGCCGGGTCATTCCAATAGCCGGCCATCACCGAATAGCCGCGCGTGCAGAACTCTCCGGGCACTCCGCGCGCCACGGTCTGACCGGTGGCCGGGTCCACCACCTTGATCTCCAGATGCGGGCCCACCCGGCCGACCGTGCCCACGCGTTGCTGAAGCGAATCGTCGGTGCGTGTCTGGGTGGCAACGGGTGATGTCTCGGTCATGCCGTAGCAGATCGACACCTCGGGCATGTGCATGCGCTCGATCACCTGGCGCATCACCTCGACCGGGCACGGCGAGCCCGCCATGATCCCGGTGCGCAGGCTGCTCAGCTGGTAGTCGGCGAAATCCGGCAGACCGAGTTCGGCGATGAACATCGTCGGCACCCCGTAGAGGCTGGTACATCGCTGCGTCTGCACCGCCCGCAGGGTGGCGGCGGGATCGAAGCCGGCCGCCGGAATCACCATGCAGGCACCGTGGCTGGTGGCAGCCAGATTGCCCATCACCATGCCGAAGCAGTGATAGAACGGCACCGGGATGCAGATCCGATCGTGTGCGGTGTATCCGAGCAGCTCACCTACCAGGTAGCCGTTGTTGAGGATGTTGCGGTGGCTCAGCGTGACGCCCTTGGGATATCCCGTTGTGCCGGAGGTGTATTGGATATTGACAGGATCGCGGCTGTCCAGCGACGCCGCTATCTTCCGCAATGCCGGCAGGTCGGTATCCGCGCCGACCAGCGCTTCCCAGCGATCGCTGCCCAGCAACACCGTATGTTCTAGGTCCGGGCAATTCGGCGCCACCTCGGTCAGCATCGTCGCGTAGTCCGCATCCTTGAAACCTTGTGCGGCGATCACCATCACGACGCCGGATTGCCGGAGCGCGTATTCCAATTCGCGGGCTCGATAGGCGGGGTTGATAGTCACCAAGATCGCGCCGATCTCCGCGGTCGCGTATTGGACAAGGACCCACTCCCACCGGTTCGGCGCCCAGATCCCCACCCGATCGCCCGCGCCGATCCCCGCCCGGATCAACCCCGTCGCCAAATGGCGCACGTCCGCCAGCAGTTCGGCGTAACTCCACCGCCGCCCCGCCGCGACGTCGACGAGTGCGTCCCGCTGTGGGTATGCGCCGGCGGTGACCGCCAAGTTGGCGCCGATCGTCATCTCGAGCAGGCCGGGTGTTGTCGGACCGCGGTCATAGGAAAGGTCTGCCACAGCTTCTCCGCCCGTACGGAGTTAACAGTCAATAACTCGTGCTACGTTAGTGACGGTTAACCGAAGTGTCCAGGACGAGTTGGGTACGGAGGCCGTCATGACAGTGTCCGACTCGTACGGCCGGTTGGGCCAGCCGGAGGCCCCAAATCGTCGCAGCCAGTTGAAGTCCAACCGGCGGCTGCAACTTCTGTCGGCCGCCGAACGGCTCTTTGCCGAACGTGGATTTCTGGCGGTGCGGCTGGAGGACATCGGCGCCGCGGCCGGCGTCAGCGGCCCAGCGATCTACCGGCACTTCCCCAACAAGGAGTCGCTGCTGGTCGAGCTGCTGGTGGGGATCAGCGCCCGGCTACTTGCCGGTGCCCGCCAGGTGACGGCCCGCAGCTCTGACGCCGCGACGGCCCTGGCCGGCTTGATCGATTTTCACCTCGACTTTGCGCTGGGCGAGCCGGATCTCATCCGGATCCAAGACCGTGACCTTGCGCATTTGCCCGCGGCCGCCGAGCGGCAGGTGCGCAGGGCACAGCGGCAGTATGTGGAGGTGTGGGTCGGCGTGCTGCGCGAGCTGAAACCCGATCTGGCCGAGGCTGACGCGCGCCTGATGGCGCATGCGGCGTTCGGGCTGTTGAACTCCACCCCGCACAGCATGAAATCGGCCGATACCAAGCCGGCGCGCATGGCGCGTTCCCGCGCCGTCATGAGAGCGATGACGATCGCCGCGCTCATGGCCGCCGGTGAGTAGACCTGCCGATCTGCCCGGAAATGCAGGAATGACATATTGGGCGAAAGGCGCATCTGATCGACACAGCAACGCCAAATTTCATGGCCCCCACCCCGCTCCTGCATGGCCGCGCGTTGAAGTAGACGGTTCGTCAGCGCTTGTTGAGGAAACTGCGCGGGCCAGCCCGCTGATGTCAACACTTGTTGAAGATTTCCGCGGGCGGAGGTCGTCGGGGCAGACATCCGCCCGATGGCCCGGCGACGGTACCCTGCAACCCATGAGGTGGACATGAACGATCCACGTCGACCCCAACGGTTTGATCCCCAACCGTCGGGTACAGGACCGTCGGGACCGCACGGTTCGCAGAATCCGCCGCCCACCGACCCGGCCTATGCCGGCCAAGCACCCTACGCACCCACCTACAGCGGTTATCTTCCGCCGTGGGCACGGGACCCGAACGCGCCGAACCCGACCCAATGGCTACCGCAGTACTGGCAGCAGGACCAGACGCCGCCCGGCGAATTTCCTCCCGACGGGCTGGCTCCGCCGCCGCACGCCTCGGGAGCGCCGCGCTGGTTGTGGGTCGCCGCCGGCGCCGCGGTGTTGCTGGTTGTCGGGTTGGTCATTGCGCTGGTCGTCGCCAACGGTTCGGCGAAAAACCAGACCGCGCTCGAGCCGCTGCCCCCGATGCCCGCACCGAGTTCGACACTCCCGACCCTGACCACCAGGACATCGCCCGCACCCAGCGCCGCGCCGGCGCCCACGACGAGCGGCTCGGGGACCACCACCGAGACCACCGTCGCCGGCGCCTTGCAGACCGTTGTCTACACCGTGACCGGCGAGGGCCGCGCGATCAGCGTCACCTACCTGGATACCGGCGGTGTCATCCAAACCGAGTTCAACGTGTCGCTGCCGTGGAGCAAAGCAGTCAGCCTGCCGACGACGGCCGCTCACCCGGCGAACGTCACCATCGTCAATATCGGCCACAACGTCACCTGCTCGATCACCGTGGCCGGGGTTCAGGTACGCCAGCGCACCGGAATGGGCTTGACGTTCTGCGACGTCCCCGAAAACTAAAGGCCTAAGGCGTATCGACTGCCACCGCGCCACCGTGCCGCGGAACCCGTACTCGCAGCATGAGCAGCAGGCCTGCGGTCAGCACCAGGCATATCCCGCCCAGGCCGGCGCGGACCGCGTGGAACACGTCGACGAAGACGGAGAACAACCAGGGCGCCACGAACGACACCGCGCGGCCGGTCATCGTGTAGAGACCGAAGGCCACCCCCTCCTTGCCGTGCTGAGCCATGTGCAGCAACAGCGCGCGTGCCGACGACTGCGACGGGCCGATGAACAGACACAGCAGCAGTCCGCACACCCAATACGCCTTCGGGCCCGACAGCGTCATCAACGTGAGCGCCGAGGTGATGATCGCCGCCAGGGACCCGACGATGACCGGTTTGGATCCGATCCGGTGGTCGACAAACCCGCCCAGCGCGGCGCCCAGCGCCGCCACCACGCTTCCGGCCACACCAAATATCAGGACGTCGGCCTGGGTGAGGTCGAATGCGTTGACGCCCAGCACCGCACCGAAGGCGAAGATCGCCGCCAGCCCGTCGCGGAAGACCGCACTGGCCACCAGGAAATAGACCAGGTTGCGGTCGCGTCGCCACTCCGCGGTGATCTCCGCCCACAGCTTGCGATAACCGCCCAGCATGCTGGTCGGCGGCTGGGCCACCTCCCCACGATCGGGTAGCCGGTGTGCCAGCAACAGCAACGGCATCGCCAACATCGCCAGCCATCCCGCTGCCATCAACATCGCCGCCCGCACATTGAGGCCGTCCGCCGCGGGCAGGTGCAGCAGCCCACGTTCGGGGCCGGTGCCTGAGATGAAACCCAGATAGACCACCAGCAGCAACACGACGCTGCCGACATACCCCGACGCCCACCCGAGGCCGGAGATCCGGCCCGCGGTCTGCGGGGTGGAAAGTTGGCGCAGCATCGCGTTGTACGGGACGCTGGCCAGTTCGCTGCATGCCGCCGTGGCCGCCAGCAGCACCAGCCCGGCCCACAGGTAGCGGGGGTCGTCGCGGATCAGGAACATCGCGCAAGTCAGCACAACCGCGGTGACGGTCAGCACGGCCAGGGCTCCGCGACGACGGTGCGGGGATTCCACCCACACGCCGACGACCGGGGCCAACACCCCGATGGTCAACCCGGCCACGGCCCCCGCACGACCCAACCAACTCGCCGGTGAGCTGCCGCCGGGCATTCCCTCCCCCACGGTGCTGGTCAGATAGACGGAGAACACGAACGTCGTCACGATGGCGTTGAGACCGGTGGAACCGCCATCCCACAACGCCCAGGCCACCACCCGGAACTGCGGCAGGAGGCCCGCACCTGAACCCGGGTTGTTCATGCCCGGCACTCTATGTGCATTGGTAGCGACCCGCTGCGCCCGGCTACGCCGCGCTTGCGATCGCCACGCATGTGCATTGGTAGCGACCCGCTGCGCCCGGCTACGCCGCGCTTGCGATCGCCACGCATGTGCATTGGTAGCGACCCGCTGCGCCCGGCTACGCCGCGCTTGCGATCGCGCCGTGTCTACGATTGGCGCATGCCGATACCCGCGCCCAGCCCCGATGCACGTGCCGTTGTCACCGGGGCTTCGCAGAACATCGGCGCGGCGCTGGCCACCGAACTGGCCGCACGCGGGCACCACCTGATCGTCACCGCGCGGCGCGAGGACGTGTTGACCGAGTTGGCTGCCCGGCTGGCCGACAAGTACCGCGTCACGGTCGACGTGCGACCGGCCGATCTGGCCGATCCGCAAGAACGATCGAAACTGGCCGACGAGCTGGCCGCCCGGCCCATCTCGATCCTGTGCGCCAACGCGGGTACCGCGACATTCGGCCCGATCGCATCGCTCGATCCGGCCGGCGAAAAGGCGCAGGTGCAGCTGAATGCCGTGGCGGTGCACGACCTTACGTTGGCGGTGTTGCCGGGCATGATCGAGCGCAAGGCCGGCGGCATATTGATTTCTGGTTCGGCAGCAGGCAATTCACCGATTCCCTACAACGCCACCTATGCCGCCACCAAGGCCTTCGTGAACACCTTCAGTGAATCTCTGCGCGGTGAGCTACGCGGCTCCGGCGTGCACGTCACGCTGCTGGCCCCGGGCCCGGTTCGCACCGAGCTACCGGATGCCTCCGAAGCGTCACTGGTCGAGAAGCTGGTGCCGGACTTCCTGTGGATTTCCACGGAGCACACCGCTCGGGTATCGCTGAATGCCTTGGAGCGCAACAAGATGCGCGTCGTTCCGGGTCTGACGTCAAAGGCGATGTCGGTGGCCAGCCAATACGCTCCGCGCGCCATCGTGGCGCCAATCGTGGGTGCTTTTTACAAGAAGCTTGGGAGCGGCTAGGCATCACTTCCGGCGGCGGCGCCCGGTGCCGAAGATGCTGCGGGTGATCTCGCGTGCGGTGGTGTTAAGGACGCTCTTGACCGTCGGATTCTTGAGTATCTCCTCCCACACCCGGGGGCCCTGGGGCTCCGCCGGAGCGGGCATCGGCGGAACTTCAAAATCGTCCGGCCAGGGCAGCGGATCGTACTGCCCCCTCGGGGCCGGGGCCTCCGGGGCCGGGGCCTCCGGGGCCGGGGCCTCCTGCGCCGGCGCGAGTTTGGCGCTCAGTATCTCGTGGGCGGATGGGCGGTCGATGGTCTGGCCATATACGGCCTGCAACGAGCTTGCCTGGGCCGCAGCGCCAATCGCCTCGGCGCCGATCGCACCCATCAGCGACCGTGGCACCCTCATGCGGGTCCAGGCGACCGGTGTCGGCGCACCCTTCTCCGAGAGCACGGTGACGACGGCCTCGCCAATGCCGAGCGACGTCAGCGCGGACCCCAGGTCGTAGACATCGGTTTTCGGATAGGTGCGGACGGTCCTGCCGAGCGCCCTTTGGTCATCGGGGGTAAATGCCCGCAGCGCATGTTGAATGCGGGCGCCCAGCTGGGAAAGGACGTCGTTGGGCAGATCCGTGGGCAACTGGGTGCAGAAGAACACCCCCACGCCCTTGGAGCGAATCAGCTTGACGGTCTGCTCGACCTGTTCGAGGAAAGCCTTGGAGGCGTCGGTGAACAACAGGTGCGCCTCGTCGAAGAAGAACACCAGCTTGGGTTTGTCCAGGTCGCCCACCTCGGGTAGGAACGTGAACAGGTCCGCCAGCACCCACATCAGAAAGGTGGAGAACATCACCGGGCGCAGGGATTGGCCGCCGCTGAACTCCAGCAGCGAGATGATGCCGCGGCCGTCGCCATCGACACGCAGCAGGTGCTCGGGTTTGAGTTCCGGCTCGCCGAAGAACGTGTCAGCGCCCTCGGCTTCCAGGTTGACCAAGGCCCTCAGGATGACGCCTGCCGTGGTAGCAGACACCGCCCCAAGGGATTTCAGCTCGGCTTTGCCCTCGTCACCGATCAGATAGCTGATGACCGCACGCAGATCCTGCAAATCCAGCAGCGGAAGTCCCCGCTGATCTGCCCAGTGGAAGATCAACCCCAGCGTCGATTCCTGAGTAGCGTTGAGCCCCAACACCTTTGCCAGCAGAATCGGGCCGAAGCTGGAAATGGTTGCCCGCACCGGAACCCCAACCCCACCGGTACCCAGCGACAGGAACTCCACCGGGAACGCCGTCGGCGACCAATCGTCGCCGGTGTCCGTCGCGCGCGCGGCGGTCTTGACGTTGGGTTCCCCCGGGCGGGCCAAACCGGACAAATCGCCCTTCACGTCGGCCATCAGCACCGCCACACCGGCCGCGCTGAGCTGCTCGGCGATCAGCTGCAGCGTCTTGGTCTTGCCGGTTCCGGTGGCCCCGGCCACCAGGCCATGGCGGTTGATGGTGGCCAATGGAATGCGGATCCGCGCGGTCGGGTCGGGCTGGCCGTCGACGACGACCGTGCCCAGCTCCAAAGCCTGGCCGTCGACGGCGTAGCCGGCCGAGATCCGTTGCGCGGGCCCGCCACGCCCACTCTCAGCCGATTCGGTGCTCATCGTGCCGCGTCCCCCTTCCCGGGTGGCCACCCGTGCCGTACCGGCACCGCATCACACTACTTGCCAGGGTGTGGCAGTGGCGACGGCTGACGTGGGCCTACGCTTGAGCGCTGTGCGTGACGAACTGGTCTGGATCGACTGCGAGATGACCGGCCTCGACGTGCGCTGCGACCAGCTGATCGAGATCGCAGCCCTGGTCACCGACGCCGATCTGAACATTCTCGGCGACGGAGTCGACGTGGTGATCCACGCCGACGACGCCGTCCTGTCGTCGATGATCGACGTGGTCGCCGAGATGCACGCGCGTTCCGGGCTGATCGACGAGGTGAAGGCGTCGACGGTCGACCTAGCGACCGCCGAGACTATGGTGCTCGACTACATCAACGAGCACGTCAAGCAACCCAAGACGGCCCCGCTGGCGGGCAACTCGATCGCCACCGATCGCGCGTTCATCGCCCGCGACATGCCCACACTGGACTCGTTTCTGCACTACCGGATGATCGACGTCAGCTCGATCAAGGAACTCTGCCGACGCTGGTACCCCAGGATCTACTTCGGCCAGCCGGCCAAGGGGCTTACCCACCGGGCGCTGGCCGACATCCACGAATCCATCCGTGAACTGCAGTACTATCGGCGCACCGCATTCGTGCCGCTACCAGGGCCCTCTACCAGCGACATCGCGGCGATCGTCGCCGAACTTTCGGACGGGGCCGGCGCGCCGGAAGATGTCGATTCGGCCGAGGCGCCCCCGAGCGGCTAATATCGACGTCGCCGCTCGTTGACCCCACGGGGCCGGCGGCCATGGTGAGTGTAGTTCAGTTGGTAGAGCACCAGGTTGTGATCCTGGGTGTCGCGGGTTCGAGTCCCGTCACTCACCCCACAGGCCGGGATGGCGTTGGTGCGACCTCGCGGCGATGTCAGCGGCCAACAGCGCAGCACACATCCAGGCGATGTTGACCTTGCCTCGAGGGCACATGCCGCAGCGCGCCACCGTGTATTGGTGCCGGTGTCGCCGCGCCTGAATTTCTTCACCCCGACCAAAAGCCCGTCGACTACCACCACCGCGACCGGTCGCCGCAAGCGTGTCTATGACCAGCCGGCCACCCGGTGGCAGCGCCTGCAGGCATCCGGCGTCCTTGATGCCCAACAGCTTTCATGTGGCCGGCACATGTACACAGGGCGGGGCTGCTCGAATCGAGGGGATCAACCAGGCCGGCCTGACCCGCCAGATCCACACCATCCAAATGCGGCTGCTGGACCTGGCCAAGGCCAAGACCCAGGCCCTCGCCGCCGCCCGCCACATCGACCTGCAAGCATCGGTCCCGTCAACCAACCGATTGGCCAAGGCGAAGTGACGCAAGCCCCACGCACTCAGCATGCGTGAGGCATCAGCCCACCCTTCGCGCTCACAATTACGTGAGGCACCTCGACTCAGGTCAACCGGGCCCGCACCCGATCACTCGACAGACCACCTCGCGGGCGGTCTGCTGCACCTGGGCCAGGTGCTCTGGCCCCAGAAACGACTCCGCGTAGATCTTGTAGACGTCCTCAGTGCCCGACGGTCGGGCGGCAAACCACGCGTTGGGCGTGGTCACCTTGAGCCCGCCCAGCGGCGCACCGTTGCCCGACGCGGCGGTCAGCTTTGCGGTGATCGGCTCCCCCGCCAGCTCGGTGGCGGTGACCTGCTCGGCCGACAGCGTGGCCAACCGGGCTTTCTGCGCACGGTCGGCGGGCGCATCGATCCGCGCGTACGACGGCGTGCCGTAGTGGCCGGCCAGCGCCCGATACCGCTGCGACGGTGTGGCGCCGGTGACGGCCAGGATCTCGGCGGCCAGCAACGCCATGATGATGCCGTCCTTGTCGGTGGTCCACACCGCTCCGTCGCGCCGCAGAAACGAGGCCCCGGCCGACTCCTCGCCGCCGAAGCCGATCGTGCCGCCAATCAGGCCGTCGACGAACCATTTGAACCCCACCGGGACCTCGATGAGCCGGCGTCCGATGCCGGCGACAACCCGGTCGATGATCGAGGAGCTGACCGCGGTCTTGCCGACGGCCAAGGCCACCGGCCAGGACGGCCGGTGGGTGTAGAGGTAGTCGATGGCCACCGCCAGATAGTGATTCGGGTTCATCAGGCCCTCGTCGGGGGTGACGATGCCGTGCCGGTCGGCGTCGGCGTCGTTGCCGGTGGCGATCTGGTAGCGGTCGCGGTTGCCGAACATCGTTCGGATGAGCCCGGCCATCGCGTCGGGCGAGCTGCAGTCCATCCGGATCTTGCCGTCGGTGTCCAGCGTCATGAACCGCCACGTCGCATCCACCAAGGGATTGACCACCGTCAGCTCCAGACCATGGCGCTGGGCGATCTCTCCCCAGTAGTCGACGCTGGCCCCGCCCAGCGGGTCGGCACCGATGGCCACCCCGGCCTCGCGGATGGCGGCCACGTCGACCACGTTCGGCAGGTCGTCGACATAGCTGGCCAGGTAGTCGTGGCGGTGCGCAGTCTGCAGTGCGCGGGCCAGCGATACCCGTTTCACCGCGGAGCCGGCACGCAGAATCTCGTTGGCGCGCTTGGCTATCGCGTTGGTCGCGTCGCTGCCTGCCGGGCCGCCGTTGGGCGGGTTGTATTTGAAGCCACCATCGCACGGCGGGTTGTGCGACGGGGTCACCACGATCCCGTCGGCCAGCGCCGCGCTGCGCCCGCGGTTGTAGGTCCCGATGGCGTGGCTGATCGCCGGTGTCGGAGTGTAGCGGTCGCGGGAGTCCACCACCGCCAGCACTTCATTGGCGGCCAGCACCTCCAGCGCCGACACCCATGCCGGCTCCGAAAGCCCATGCGTATCCCGGCCGATGAACAACGGACCGGTGATGCCCCGCGCCGCGCGGTACTCGACGATGGCCTGGGTGATGGCCAGAATATGGGCTTCGTTGAACGCTCCGTTCAGCGCCGAGCCGCGATGCCCCGACGTGCCGAAGACCACCTGCTGGGCCACGTCGTCGGGGTCGGGTTGCCGCGTGTAGTACGCCGTGACCAGGTGGCACAGATCGACCAGGTCCTCGGGCTGGGCCGGCTGGCCGGCTCGCGGGTGGGCCACCATGGCTACCCATTCTGCCCCGTAGTGGCTGCCGCGGGCTTCCTCGGTGACACGTCGGTCCAACCCAGGCATTACGCTGCGAAGGCGCGCCAACGGCAGACCGGAGGGAATTCACCAGTGGCAAACCACGATTACCGGGAATTGGCGGCGATTTTCGCCGGCGGAGCGGTGGGCGCCCTGGCCCGAGCGGCGCTGGCCACCCTCGCCGTCCCCGACCCGGCGCGGTGGCCGTGGCCGACGTTCACCGTCAACATCGTGGGTGCGGTTCTGGTGGGTTACTTCACCACCCGATTGTTGGAGCGGTTGCCGGTGTCGAGTTATCGACGCCCGCTGCTGGGCACCGGATTGTGCGGCGGGCTGACCACCTTTTCGACGATGCAGGTCGAGACGCTCAAGATGATCGAACACGGCCATTGGGCCTTGGCCACCTGCTACACCGTGATCAGCATCGCGTTGGGCCTGCTGGCGGTCCATCTGGCCACGGTCTTGGTGCGTCGGGTCCGAGTGCGCGGATGACGGCGGCAACGGCGCTCGTCTGGGTGGGCGTCATGCTCATCGGCGGCATCGGGTCGGTGGCGCGCTTTCTGGTCGATCGCACGGTCGCCCGCCGGATGGCGCGCGCGTTTCCGTACGGCACGCTGACGGTGAACATCAGCGGCGCCGCGCTGCTAGGGTTTCTCGGCGGCCTGCTGCTGTCCAAGGACGTGACCTTGCTGGCCGGCACCGCGTTCGTCGGCGCCTACACCACGTTTTCCACCTGGATGCTGGAAACCCAGCGCCTCACCGAAGAGCGTCAACTGCCGGCGGCGTTCGCCAACATCGCCGTCAGCGTGCTGCTCGGTCTGGCCGCGGCGCTACTCGGGCAATGGATCGCGGAGCAGCTATGAACCAGCCCTGCCTGAAGTTGACCGCGTACTTCGGCGAGCGGCAACGCGCGGGCGGACGAGCCCGGGGGTTTCTCGCCGACGCGATGCTGGATCTGTTCGGCGCCCACGACATCGCGACCAGCGTGATGTTGCGCGGCACCACCGGTTTCGGCAGCAAACACGTGCTGCGCTCCGACGAGTCGCTGAGCTTGTCCGAGGATCCACCGGTGACCATCGCCGCCGTCGACGTCGAGTCGAAGATTCGCTCCCTGGTCGACGAGGCGACCGGGCTGGTCGACCGCGGGCTGGTGACGTTGGAACGGGCGCGCCTGGTCACCCGGGACATCGGCGCCGACGCGCTCAACGACGTCGACGACCGGACGGGCGACGCGGTCAAACTCACGGTCTACGTCGGCCGCCAGGTGCGGATGGCCGGCAAGCCGGCCTACTACGCCGTCTGCGAGCTGTGCCACCGTCACGGATTCGCCGGTGCCACAGTGCTTCTCGGAGTCGACGGGACCGCCCATGGCGAGCGCTACCGGGCCCGTTTCTTCGGCCGCAACGTCAACGTCCCGCAGATGATCATCGCCATCGGGACGGCGGCGCAGGTTCGCACCGCCGCGACCGAACTCGCCGCCACGCTGCCCAACCCGCTGCTGACCGTCGAACGGGTGCGGCTGTGCAAACGCGACGGCGAGCTGTTCGCCCGCCCACAAGAGCTGCCGCCGACCGATAGCCACGGGCGCGCCCTGTGGCAGAAGCTCATGGTGCACACCGCCGAAGCAACCCGCCATCAGGGGCAGCCGATCCACCGCGCGCTGGTCGATCGGCTGTTGCAGTCCGAGACGGCGCGCGGCGCGACCGTGCTGCGCGGCATTTGGGGCTTTCATGGTGATCATCAACCGCACGGGGACAAGCTGTTTCAACTCGTCCGTAGGGTGCCGGCGACCACCATCATCGTCGATACACCCGAGGCCATCGCGCGTAGTTTCGCCGTCGTCGACGAGCTGACGACCCGCCACGGGCTGGTAACCAGTGAGATGGTCCCGGCGGCGATGTCGGTCACCGGGTCGCCGGCTGGACCCCAACGGACCGGCGAAGCCACGCTGGCGCAGTACGACTACTGACGGCCAGCACGTCGGGCGTCCACGCGGGTGGCGGTGACCAAGGGTGATGACGCCGCGCCGGGTCAGCGTGCGCGGTTCGTCGAACGCCGGGTTGCCGGCCAGTTCAGCCTGGTATCGCGACACGAATTCGTCGAACCGTTCGGGCTCGTGGTGGTACCACTCGCGCAGCTCTTGGGACGGCGCGACCTCCCGGCACCAGAGGATCGACATCGTCATAGACCCGAGCGACCCGGATCCGGCTGGCACTCATGAATAGTGCCTCAGTAGTGATAGGTGTCTGTCGGAGCGGGCATGTGCACCGGCTCGTCCTCGAAGTCGGACACTTCGATGCCGTAGGACCGGGCCAAATCCAGGATCTTGGTGGCCCGGGCGATGCGTGGCAGATCCGACCCGTTGCGGATTTCTCCCCCGTCGCGTTCGAACTCGGCGAAAAACTCTTTCGCCCAGCAGATTTCGTCCTGTGAGGGGGACAGTCCCTCATTCACCACGGCGCACTGGTCCGGCGAAAGGCAGATCTTGCCGGTCATCCCGAACTCGAGGGACACCGCCGTGGCCTCGATGAGCTTGAGCGCGTTGGAGCCGATGGTCGGCCCATCGATCGCGCTGGGCAGGTTGGCCGCCCGGGAAGCGATGGTGAAGCGCGACCGCGCGTAGGCCAGGGTGCCCGGATCTTCGCCGAAGCCGGTGTCCCGGCGGAAGTCTCCGATGCCGAACGCCAGCCGGAAGGTGCCCTTGGCGGCGGCGATCTCGGTAACGCGTTCCAGACCCCGGGCCGTTTCCACCAGCGCCACGATCGGCACGTTAGGCAGCCGCCTGGCGGTCTCGGTGACGTGGTCCACCGACTCCACCATCGCCAGCATCACCCCACCCACCGAGCTACCGGCCAGCGTGGCGATATCGTCGGCCCACCAGGGGGTGCCAAAACCGTTGATGCGAACCCAGTCCGCGTTGCCAGCGCCCAGCCACCGGATGACGTTGTCGCGGGCGGTGTTCTTGTCCTTGGGAGCCACCGCGTCCTCGATGTCAAGAACGACGATGTCGGCGCGAGAGCGCGTGGCGGCCTCGAACCGGTCGGGATGCGCCCCGTTGACCAAGAGCCAACTCCGGGCGAGAACCGGATCGAGGCGTGAGCCGACGTCGGTGGGATCCGCCGCATCGGCGATGTTGACCTGGTCATACATTGAGGTGGTCTGTCTCCGTCGGTGGTGCTGGTATTCCTAAACCGTAGCGGCGACCTAACCCGACCGTCACGGCCACCTGCCTTTGGTGATGATGTTGGATGGCGGAGTGGCAGACATCAGCCGCAGCCGGACGGTGCCGGCCGAGCCGCAGGCCGTCTGGGACATCCTTGCCGACTTCGGCGCGCTGGCCTCGTGGGCCGGCGGCGTCGACCATTCCTGCGTGCTCAATCACGGCCCCGACGGCACACCGGTGGGCACCACCCGCCGCGTCCAGGTGGGCCGCACCGCGCTGGTGGAGCGCATCACCGAGTTCGATCCGCCCGTCACGCTGGCCTACGCCATCGAGGGCCTGCCCGCCCGGTTGGGCAAGGCCGCCAACCGGTGGACGCTGCGCCCAGCGGGTGCCGCGGGCGCGGTGACCCTAGTGACGTTGACCAGCATGGTCGAGATCGGCGCCGGCCCGCCCGCTCGAATGGCCGCATGGGTCGCGCTGCGCGTGCTGGCCCACCGGTCCGACGCCATGCTCGCCGGACTGGCACACCGATTGGAGAATGCCCATGCCTGACCGCCCCGACATCGTCGTCCTGATGACCGACGAGGAACGCGCCGTGCCACCCTACGAGTCGGCCGAGGTGCTTGCCTGGCGGCAGCGCACCCTGACCGGCCGCGGCTGGTTCGACCGGCACGGGGTCAACTTCACGCGGCATTACACCGGGTCGCTGGCGTGTGTGCCCAGCCGCCCGACGATTTTCACCGGCCAGTACCCGGACCTGCACGGGGTCACCCAGACCGACGGCATCGGCAAGCGATTCGACGATTCGCGGATGCGCTGGCTGCGCGCCGGGGAGGTGCCGACCCTGGGCAACTGGTTCCGCGCGGCGGGGTATGACACCCACTACGACGGCAAATGGCACATCTCGCACGCCGACCTGCTCGACCCGGCGACCGGCGGATCGCTGGCCACCAACGATGACGACGGCGTCATCGACCCGGCCGCGGTGCGGCGCTACCTGGACGCCGACCCGCTCAAGCCCTACGGCTTCGCCGGATGGGTGGGCCCCGAACCGCACGGGGCGGGTTTGGCCAACAGCGGATATCGGCGCGACCCGCTGATCGCCGACCGCGTCGTCGCGTGGCTGAACGACCGGTACGCGCGGCGTCGAGCCGGTGACCCCGCGGCGCTGCGACCGTTTCTGCTGGTGGCCAGCTTCGTCAACCCGCACGACATCGTGCTGTTCCCGGCCTGGGTGCGCCGCAGCCCGCTGCGGCCCGGCCCGCTGGACCCGCCGCACGTACCGGCGGCGCCCACCGCCGGTGAGGACCTGTCAACAAAACCGGCCGCACAGATCGCCTTCCGGGAGGCGTACTACTCCGGGTACGGACCGGCGCGCGCGATCGGCCGCAGCTACCAGCGCAACGCCCAGCGCTACCGCGACCTCTACTACCGGCTGCACGCCGAGGTCGACGGGCCGATCGACCGGGTGCGCCGGGCGGTCACCGACGGCGGATCGACCAACGCCGTGCTGGTGCGCACGTCCGATCACGGGGAGCTGCTCGGGGCGCACGGCGGCCTGCACCAGAAATGGTTCAACCTGTACGACGAGGCGACCAGGGTGCCGTTCGTCATCGCCCGCATCGGGGACAACGCCACCGAGCCGCGTACGGTCGACGCGCCGACGTCACATGTGGACCTGGTGCCGACGCTGCTCTCCGCGGCCGGTGTTGACGTAGACGTCGTGGGCGCAACCCTCGCGGAGTCGTTCTCCGAGGTGCACCCGCTGCCCGGCCGCGACCTGATGCCGGTGGTGGCCGGGGCGCCGGCCGACGCGCATCGGGCCGTATATCTCATGACGCGCGACAACGTGCTCGAAGGCGACACCGGCGCGTCGGCGGTTGCCCGCCAGCTGGGGCGCACGGTGAACCCGCCCGCGCCGCTCCGCATCAGGGTGCCCGCACACGTGGCCGCCAACTTCGAGGGGCTGGTGGTGCGGGTCGACGACGCCAACGTCGTGGGCGGCGCCGGGCATGTGTGGAAGCTGGTCCGCACCTTCGATGACCCGGCCACCTGGACCGAACCCGGTGTGCGCCACCTGGCCAGCAACGGCATCGGCGGTGAGGCGTATCGCACCGATCCGGTGGACGACCAGTGGGAGCTCTACGACCTGAGCGTCGACCCCACCGAGGCCGAAAACCGGTGGACCGACCCCGACCTGCACGAGCTGCGACAGCACTTGAGGATGCTGCTCAAACAGCGGCGGGCAGCGTCGGTGCCGGAGCGCAACCGGCCGTGGCCGTACGCCGAGCGGCAGCCGCCAACCGGGGAGCGGGAGGGCGTGATCGGCCGGGTGTTGGGGCGCTTCGGGCGCTGATCGCAGACCCGCACGCCGGCCCGCGCCGACAGAGTTCTGCCATGCCGACACTGCTATTCACCCTGGGATTGGTCCTGTTCCGGCTCGGCCTGCTCACCGGGTGCATCGTCCCGGCACTGCAGAACCCACGGATGGCGCTGTCGAGCCACCTGGAAGCGGTCCTCAACGGCATGTTCCTGGTGCTGCCGGGCCTGCTCTGGTCGCACATCAGCCTGCCAACGCATGGGAGGTGACCGCGGTGGTGTTCATCGTGTACGCCCGGTATGCGAACTGGCTGGCGACGCTGCTGGCCGCGGCCTGGGGCGGGCCGCAAACTCGCGCGGATCGCGACGGGCGACCACCGGGCGTCGGCGGCAAAGGACGGATTCGTCAGTTTTCTGTTGTTGTCCCTTGCGGTGGCGATCGTGGCGGCGTGGGCATCGTCCTCGTCGGGCTGCGACGGGTGACTACCCGAGTTCGGCCGTGAGCTGGTCCAGATAGCGCAGCGTCTCGTCGCGCGGCAGGGTCGGCAGCTCCAGCAGCACTCGCTCCACCCCCAGATCCCGGTAGCCCGCAACGGCTTTCGCCGTCTGTTCGCCCATTTGGCAGACGGTCGCCGGCACCTCGCGGCCGGCCATGGCGCGCAGATCCGCTAGCGCAGCCGAGAGCGCGTGCGGTGACGGGCTGATCGCGATCCAGCCGGCATTCAGCCGGGCGATACGCTGAAAACTTGCCCGGCCGCCGCCCAGATACAGCGGCGGGTATGGTTTGGTCAGCGGCTTCGGCCAACAGAAGATCGGGTCGAAATCGACGAATTCCCCATGGAACTCGGCCCGCTCCTGGGTCCAGAGCTCGATCATCGCGCGCAGCCGCTCGTCAGCCACCCGGCCGCGCACCGCGGGATCCACTCCGTGGTTGGCAACCTCTTCGCGCAACCAGCCCACCCCGGCACCGAAGACAACCCGTCCCCCCGATACCAGATCGAGCGAGGCCACCTGTTTGGCCGTGTGGATGGGATCGCGCTCGGGGATCAACGCGATACCCGTGCCCAAAACCAGCGTCTGCGTTGCCACCGCCGCCGCCGTCAACGCCACGAACGGATCCAAGGTGCGGTAGTACTTCGCCGGAATCGGGCCGCCCGCCGGATAGGGGCTCTGGGTGTTGACCGGGATGTGCGAGTGCTCGGCGAGGAACAGCGACTCGAACCCCCGCTGCTCGAGCGCGGCAGCCAGCTCCGCCGGGCCGATTCCCTCGTCGGTGACGAACGTCAGGACACCGAAACGCATGCTTGCTCCCAATTTTGACTCCGACTAACGCGATGCCCTCCCGCGGACCATAATGGGCGGCTCGTTGCTCGACGACGCGTTCGCCATAGGCCGAGCGTACCGATGCCAGGCGCAACAACTGACCACCCTGCCCTCGGGTGACGGCCGCTAGGCTACAACTTGTTCGCTTTGCGAATTCCCTTGTCCAGCAACACGGCGGGGGCGAACTTTCGCAGCAGCGACAGCCGACGCGCTAGGGGTCCGGCCGGATACCGCAACTTCGGCGTACCGCTGGTCGCCGCCTTCAGCACGACGTGGGCAACCACCGCTGGATCATCCCCGAGGCGCACCGCTTCGGTGAGGACTTGTCGGACGTGCTCCCGAGTGGTCGCGTAGCTGTCGATCGGTGAATCGGCATCGACCGCGTTGGCCTCGAAGGAGGTGTTGGTGTAGCCGGGTTCGACGACTGCGACTCGCACGCCGAAGTCGCGGGTTTCATGGTCGAGGGATTCCGAGTACCCCTCGACGGCATGCTTTGAGGCTGCGTATAACGCACCATAGGGCGCCGGCAGGAATCCCAGCACCGAGCCGATGTTGATGATGCGACCGCTGCCTTGCGCACGCATATGCGGCAGCACCGCACGGGTCAGACGCACCAGCCCGAAGAAATTGGTGTTGAAGAGCTGCTGCGCCTGGGTGATCGAACTCTCCTCGGCGGCACCGATGACCCCAACACCGGCATTGTTGACCAAGACGTCGATGCGACCCGCCCGCTGGACAACGGTTGAGACGGCTGCGGTAACCGACGCGGCGTCGGTGACATCGAGCCGTACCATCTCCACCCCGGGGATAGGTTCCGTGTTGTTTGGATTCCTGCTGGTGCCGAAGACCTCAAAGCCCTTTGCCGCGAAGGCATTCGCCGCGGCCAGGCCGATTCCCGAGGAAACGCCGGTAACCAAAACCACGGGTGATCGTTGATTCATTTCTGCTCCTAGTAGACCGAACGGTGTACTTCTGCCCCGGGCAACGCTACCCCACTTGACAGCCAATGTAAACCGCTCGGTATACTTCTGGTGATGGGCAAGCAGCGGGCGACGAATAAGGGCGGCCGTGGCGCGCGCCAGCGCATCCTGGACGCCGCTGCCGAGTTGTTCTACCGGGAGGGCATCAACGCCACCGGCGTTGAACGGCTCGCGACCGAATCGTCGGTGTCCAAACGGACTCTCTACCAACATTTTCCAAGTAAGAGCGCAATGGTGGAGGAATATCTGCGCAGCATCGAGCCACGTGTCGGGGCTCTCGTCCAACTCGGGGCGCACGGTGGCCATCAAACGCCACGCGAGCGACTACTGGCCCTCTTCGTCGTTCCCGGTGCCGGCCACGCGCCGGTGCGAGGCTGTCCTTTCCACAATGCGGCCGTCGAGGCAGCCGGAGCCATGCCGGGCGTTCAACAAATCGTTCGCGCAAACAAGCGCAACTTCATCGATGGACTTGCTGAGTTGGCCAAGCAGGCAGGCGCCGTCGACCCGCGACTACTGGGCAACCAGCTGGCCGTGCTCTACGAAGGTGCGGCCGCACTGGCCACATCGCTAGACGACCCATCGCCGTGGCCGCAAGCTCGAACGGCAGCCGAGACACTGATTGACCAAGCGCTCGGGCAGTGAGGGTCGGGTTGGAGCCGTGCTTTCCAGGATGACGAGGAAGCGTCGCCGTGATCGAGGCCGGACCGGCGGGTTGGTCGCCGCGCGGCACGGTCGATCGATATGGCGGGCAGCCTAGCGACCCTTGGATGAATTCCCAACCTGGTCAGTGGGCGTAGGCGATCGGTGACCGTGACACGCCGAACGTGCAACCACGGCGGCATCGCCCGGCGTGTCCCCGCCACCAGTGCACATTCGGCGCAGCCAGTGCACGCTCGGCGCGGAGTTAGCCGCCTGAGCGGTCGCGCCAAGCCGAGACAACTGCGGCACCCGGGCCCGCCTAGTCTTCCCCTAGACCCAACGGCAGCAGAAGGAGTCTAGGGATGACGTGGCAGATCGTCTTGTTCGCTATGTGCTTGATCGCTGCCGGGGTCGCGGCATTGCTGTGGGTATTCACCGAGAATGACACCACGCGCCGCCGCGGGAAGACGGTGACACTTGCCGCCCTGTCAGCGGCGGTGCTGTTTTTTCTGTTGGGCTGCTTCACCATCGTGGGCACCCGCCAAATCTCGATCGTCACCACCTTCGGCCGCCCCACCGGGGTGAGTCTGAACAACGGTTTTCACGGCAAGTGGCCCTGGCAGATGACCCACCAAATGGACGGTGCGGTGCAGATCGACAAGTACGTCAAAATGGGCAACCATGACGAGCGCATCATGGTGCGGCTGGGCAATCAATCCACCGCGCTGGCCGACGTCAGCATCCGATGGCAACTCAAGCAGCACGCCGCACCCGAACTGTTCCAGCAGTACAAGACCTTCGACAACGTGCGGGTCAACCTGATCGAACGGAATTTGTCGGTCGCGCTCAACGAGGTGTTCGCCGCGTTCAATCCCCTAGACCCGCAGAACCTCGACGTGTCTCCGCTGCCCTCGCTGGCCAAGCGCGCCGCCGACATCATGCGCCAGGACGTGGGTGGCCAAGTTGACATCTTCGACGTCAACGTGCCCACGATCCAGTACGACCAGGGCACCGAGGACAAGATCAACCAGCTCAACCAGCAACGCGCCCAGACCTCGATCGCGATCGAGGCCCAGCGCACCGCCGAGGCCCAGGCCAAGGCCAACGAGATCCTGTCCCGCTCGATCAGCAACGACCCCAACGTCGTGGTGCAAAACTGCATTACCGCCACGATCAACAAGGGGATCAGCCCGCTGGGTTGCTGGCCGGGCAGCTCGGCGCTGCCCACCGTTTCGGTCCCCGGACGCTGATGGGCAGGCAGATTCCGTTCGCCGACGCGATGCGTGACCGCTTCGGCCGCCGCCAGGCCGCGCTCCAGCCGTTCGAGGAGATCGACGAGATCGATGACGAGACCCGGGACACCGACGCCTCGCTCGACACCGTCGACCTGCCGGCGGCCGAGCCGGCGCTGCTGCTGCAGAAGATGGAGAACCGCCTCGTCCGGCACCACCTGGCCCACCCGGACGTGCTCAGCGACGACGACCTGCGCAAGCTGCGCTACATCCTCAACTTCGCCCGGCTCGCCGACTTCGAACCCGGTGCCGCGGGCCCGGGCTCAAGGCGCGGGCGCGGCGACATCTCGGTGGGCCCCGAAGTTGCGCCGTGGCGGTCCAGGGTGACCGACGCGCTCTACGGTCCGCTGCGCGAGGAGCCGGATCCGGTCGAGGCGCTCAAGGCGGCACGCAACGTGCTGGACGCTTTGGCCGCCGACCAGGACGACCAGCGGCAAGTGCTCATCCAGCGGCACGGGAATGACTTCTCCGCCGCCGAACTGGATGCCGAGGTGGGCTACAAGAAGCTCGTCACGATCCTCGGCGGGGGCGGGGGGGCGGGCTTCGTCTACATCGGCGGCATGCAGCGGCTACTCGAGGCCGGCCAGCTGCCCGACTACATGATGGGTTCGTCGTTCGGGTCGATCATTGGCAGCCTGGTGGCCCGGGCGCTCCCGGTGCCGATCGAGGAGTACGTGCAGTGGGCCAAGACGGTGTCATACCGCGCCATCCTCGGACCCGAGCGGCTGCGCCGCCGG
Organism: Mycobacterium shinjukuense; assembly: GCF_010730055.1. NCBI lineage: Bacteria > Bacillati > Actinomycetota > Actinomycetes > Mycobacteriales > Mycobacteriaceae > Mycobacterium > Mycobacterium shinjukuense. Next base: position 2,539,738 of record NZ_AP022575.1, read on the forward strand.
CACGGCCTGGCCGGCGTCTTTGCGCTGCGGTTCGACCAGTTCGCTCGCGCCCTGCTCAGCCGTGAAGATGGCGCCCGGATGCGGATGTCGGACCTGGCAATCCCGTTTGACATCGTGATCGCCGGTGTGCGCAAGCAGCCTTATGCGGCATTGCCGTTCCGGTTCCGCCACCCCGAACTGGCGGCACTGCAGGGACGTTCGTTTCCGTTCCTTCCGATCGGCATCGGGCCACGGGTCGGGGCACGCATGTGGCAGGTGGCGGCGTTCATCGATTTGCGGGTGGTCAAGCCCATCGTCGTCAGCGGCGACGACCCGGCAGTTGACTTCGACGTTCTGGACGCGGCGTCCTTCTCATCGGCCATTCCCGGTGTGCTGCACCACGAAACGAGCGACCCACGCATGGTCGCAATCCTCGACGACCTGTGCGCCGACCGGGAGATCGCCGCACTGGTCGACGGTGGCGCGGCCAGCAATGTCCCGATCGAGCTGGCGTGGAAGCGAATACGCGACGGCAAACTCGGCACCCGCAATGCCTGCTATCTGGCGTTCGACTGCCTGCACCCGCAATGGGATTCGCGGCACATGTGGCTGGCCCCGATCACCCAGGCGGTCCAGTTGCAGATGGTGCGCAATCTGCCCTACGTCGATCATCTGGTGCGATTCGAGCCGACCCTGTCGCCGATCAACTTGGCGCCGTCGGTCGCAGCCATCGATCGGGCGTGCGAGTGGGGGCGCAACAGCGTCGAGGAGGCGATTCCGATTACCGCGGCGCTGTTGGAGCCGACGTGGTGGGAGGGCAATGCCCCGCCGGTCCCCGCCGCGGCCCCCGCGGTTCGGGCGACGTCGGTGGCCTCGTCGATGAGCTCTGTGATGGCCGCGATTCAGGTGCCGACAAGCCGGTTCAAACGGTGGCGCGACCGTCGCCTGACCTGAGGCGAGCCGGCCGGTTTTCGCGACGCTGGCTACCATGACGGCATGGTCGAGCCGGGTTCGGCTGCCGATGACACCAGCGCACTGCACGGCGGGGAAACCGCTGCGGTGCCCAATCCCACACCCACGGATGCCGTTGAGGTCGCATGGTCGCGCGACGATGGCCGCGACTTCCCGGCCGAGCCGGTGGCGGCCCCGGAGTCATGGCGCTCCACGATGGGGCGAGCCGCTGCCCTGCTCCTGGTGGGTCTGGGGTTGGCGGGGGCGATCATTGCCGGGCATTGGGCGCTCACGAGATCACCGACTCCCACTGAGGCCGCGCCGCCGCCGGTCGGTCCCACCGCGTCGGCGACATCGTCGGCGTCGGCCGCCACCATCAGCTCCACACCAGACCAGGACGGTCAGTACATCCAGGCCCTCAACGACCGAGGCATCTCGGTGGCCAATCCCGAGGCGGCCATCCACAACGGCAAGGTGGTCTGCCAGAACATTCGCCAAGGGATGACGGTGGCGCAGGTGGTGGCGGAGTTTCGGGCGAGCAACCCCGCGCTCAGTGACGATGCCACTGCCTACGTGGATATCTCGATCCGCGCGTACTGCCCGTAGTCCGAGCGGCCTGGAACAGGTGCGCCAGCGCGACCGCCACCGCTCCGACGACCACTCCAATCCCCGCGGACACCCCGGTGTTGACCAGCCAGGCCAGCACGTCACCGACGGACCCGCACGCGTGGCCGACCCGATCCTCGGCGTGGTGAACCAAGCCGTACGGGCTGTGCCAGCCGAGGCGGTCGCTGCCCACCAGCAGGATGTGGCCACCCACCCACAGCATCGCCACCATCCCGATCGCTGAAATCGCCGAGAGCAGCTTGGGCATCGCCGCGACGAGGCCCCGGCCGGCTCGCCGCCCGACTCGGGAGGCGGTCTGGGTGAGGCGCAGCCCGACGTCATCCATCTTGACGATGGCGGCCACCACGCCGTACACCGCGGCGGTGATGGCCACGGCGACGACGGCCAGGATCACCAGCCGCGGCAGCAACGGCTGGTCGGCCACCTCGTCGAGGGCGATCACCATGATTTCGGCGGACAGGATGAAGTCGGTCCGGATCGCCCCCGCCACCATGTGGCGCTCGGTGGCCGGCGGCACCGCGGGCGTGTCATGACCGGCGATGCCGCCCCACAACTTCTCGGCGCCTTCATAGCACAGGTAGGTGGCCCCGAGCAGCAAGATCGGGGCCAGCAGCCACGGGACGAACTGACTGAGCAGCAATGCGCCGGGCAGAATGAACACGAGCTTGTTGCGCAGCGAGCCGATCGCGATGCGTCGGATGATCGGCAGCTCGCGGTCGGCGGTGATCCCGTGGACGTATTGCGGCGTCACCGCGGTGTCGTCGATGACCACCCCGGCGGCCTTGGCGGTGGCGCGACCGGCGGCGGCGCCGAGGTCGTCAACGCAGGCGGCGGCCAGCCGCGCCAGGGCCGCGACATCGTCCAGCAGTCCGAACAGACCCGCACTCATCGCGTCCCCGTCATCGCGATCGAGGTTACCGGCCGCCCCGTCGAGCCGAGCCGATCAGCCCGGTCGGCCGCCAACCGCGGTGGTCACCGCGCGCAGGCTCGCGTGGCCCCCCGGATCTTCGGCGGTGGCGGGCACCACCGCCACGCAATCGGCGCCGGCTTGGCGGTAGGCACCCAACCGGTCCGGCCGAGGTAGTCGACCCGGGTGCCGGCCAACATCACCCGCAGGCATTCGATGGTTTCGCGCATGACCGACAGGTGGTGCGCCCATCGCCGGTCGTGCCAACCGGTCACGTGGCCGGGCTGGAGGCTCCCAACGCGATGTCAACCCGGTTGCCGGTCAGGGCGGCCACCGAACTCACCCCGAGCGCCAGCGCCACCGGGCCGCGAACGCCAACGGCCAACGGCCCGATCTTCAGCGGCATTTCGGGCGCGCGCAGCCCAATCGCGGTCGCCAACGCGAACGCGTCGAAGGTGGCCATTTCGCCGATCCACACCGCATCGACGCCGGCGTCCGACGCCGCGCGCGCCACATCGATTGCCTCCAGGCCGGGCCGGTCAAGCCAGAACGGGACGGCGAGTTCGACGCCGCTCACAGCGTCGACACGTCGGCGGTCTGGTCGAGCAGGACGCGGCCGGGCAGTTCCCGCGATGCCTCGTTGACCTGGAAGTGGGCGGTGGCGGTGAACGCGTCACGGAACCGACGCTGCAGCGGTGAGCTGTCGTAGATCGCGCTGCCGCCCGCCAGGTCATACATGGCGCGCACCACGTCGGCCGAGGTCCGCACCGCGTGCGTGGCCGCCAGACGCAGCCTGTTGCGCATCGCCAGCGGCACCGGGTCGGCATCGTGGCTGGCCTGCCAGGCCTGCGCGATCGCCTCGTAGAACAGCGCGCGAGCGGCGCCCAGCGCCGACTCGGCCGTCGCCACCGTCGCCTGGGTCGCCGGACGTTGCGCCAAGGTGCGCGTGGACCCCAGCGCTTGCTTTATGCCGGCCAGCTCGACGAGGTCGTCGATGGCGGCGCGCGCATTGCCCAGCGCGGCCGCGCCGATCGACAACGCGAAGAACCCGAACACCGGGAAGCGATACAGCGGCCGGTCCACGGTCGGCCCGTCGAACACCGAGAACACGCGGTCGGCGGGCACGAAGACGTCGTCGGCAATCGTGTCGTGGCTGCCCGTGCCGCGCAGGCCCAGCGTGTGCCAGGTGTCGAGGATCGACAGCTCGTCTTTGGGCAGCGCGACGACGGACGGCACCCGCCGCTCGTCGACGAAACAGCCGGCGAACATCATGTCGGCGTGGTCAATGCCGCTGCAGAACGGCCAGCGCCCGGACACCACGACCCCGCCGTCGACCGATCTCGCCGCGCCGCGCGGCGCCCACACCCCCGCGGCGACACCCCGCCCACCGCCGAACATCTGCTGGCGGCTGGACGCCGGCAGGTAGGCGACCAGCAGTGCGCTGGTAATCGCGATCGACACGCACCATCCGGCCGACGCGTCGCCGCGGGCCACCGCTTCGGCGCACCGCAGCGCCGACCCGGGCGCCAGCTCCAGCGCGTCAACCTCGCGCGGCATGGTGGCGCGCAGCAGCCCGGCCTCGCGCAGCCGGGCCACCAGCTGGTCGGGAAGTCGGCGGTCGCGGTCGATCTGCGCTGACAACTCGTGGGCCGAAACCGCGATCCGCGCGGCGACGATCTCGACGTCGCTGTCGGCTGTGCTGGGCGGCGCGGCGATCGGGTCCGGCTGATTCATCGGGGCTCCTGGTAACGGTGACCGGCTCAGTGAACCATGCCGCCGCCGATCCCGACGATCTGTCCCACCGCTTCCCGAGCACCGCGGGCACCGGCTCACCAAGGCCGGCCGCGCGCCACCACATCTCCGGCGAGCTCGCCGATCCACGCCTGCTCAATGCCCATGGCCGTAAGCGCTGTGACACAAAACAATCCGGCCTGGGCGGGCGAGCCCGGAAGCCGGCCGGCGATAACGATTCGCAACCTCGGATTGTTGCGAATCAATAAGCAACGCGGAACACGTCGCGAAGCTAGGCTGAACAGATAGCTCGCGAAACTTATCGTCACCTCGTGCACCGTCGAACGGCACTCAAGCTGCCGCTGCTGTTGGCGGCGGGAACGGCACTGACCCAAGCGCCACGTGCCTCGGCCGAGGCGGGCCGGTGGTCGGCTGATCGCGCCCATAGCTGGTATCAAGCGCACGGTTGGCTCGTCGGCGCGAACTACATCACCTCAACCGCCATCAACCAGCTGGAGATGTTTCAGCCGGGCACATATGACCCCCGGCGCATCGACGCCGAGCTGGGTGTCGCCCGGTCCCACGGGTTCAACACGGTGCGAGTCTTCCTGCACGATCAGTTGTGGGCCCAAGACGCCCACGGCTTCCAGGGCCGTCTCGCACAGTTCGTCGCCGTCGCCGCGCGGCACGGCATCAAACCGCTCTTCGTCTTGTTTGACTCCTGTTGGGATCCGCTACCCAGGCCGGGTCGTCAGCGCGCGCCGCGACCCGGGGTGCACAACTCCGGTTGGGTGCAAAGCCCGGGCGCCGAACGCCTCGACGACCGCCGCTACGGCGCCGTTCTGCACGGCTATGTCACGGGAGTGTTGAGTCAGTTCCGCAACGACGATCGCGTGCTGGGTTGGGATCTGTGGAACGAACCCGACAATCCCGCGCGGGTGTATCGCAAGGTGGAGCGGAAGGACAAGCTCGAGCGGGTCGCGGAGCTACTGCCCCAGGTGTTCCGATGGGCGCGTGCGGTGGATCCGAGTCAGCCGTTGACCAGCGGCGTCTGGCAGGGACACTGGGGCGATCCCGGGCGCCGCAGCACGATCAGCGGCATTCAACTCGACAACGCCGACGTGATCACCTTCCACAGCTACGGACCACCGGCGGACTTCGAGGCCCGGATCGCCGAACTGGCCCCGCTGGGGCGGCCGATCCTGTGCACCGAATACCTAGCGCGGTCGCGGGGCAGCACCGTTGAGGGGATCCTGCCGATTGCCAAGCGGCACAACGTCGGTGCATTCAATTGGGGTTTGGTGGCCGGTAAGACGCAGACGTACCTGCCGTGGGATTCGTGGGATCACCCGTACCCGGCGCCCCCGAAGGTCTGGTTCAGCGACCTCCTCCAACCCGACGGGCGGCCCTACCGCGACAGCGAAATGCAAACCATCCGGGGGCTGACCGGCGTGCAAAGCCAGGATTGAACGGCACCCGCATCCCGACGCCGTGCGCGCCAAGCGCCCTGGCGCACGGCGTTGCCGAACCGGTGTCCTGGCGCGAAGCGTCTGTTCTACCTCAATGTCGTTGACGCCGCGTATGATTACTCGGTCCGACCATCGAAGCAACGCAACCCGCGTCACCCCCGTCCACACAACTTTGCTAAGGTCTCATGCCTACCGCCGCAGAGCGCGCAGCTCACCTCGATCTGGTGGCCCGACTCAAGTCGGCCTATCCCGAACTTCCCGATGCGCCGACTCCCGATCTGCTCGATCACGAGCGCTTCACCGCATATCTGAAGACCGTCCATGACGTTGGCGGTGAGCCCGATGCCCCGATGACGTACGAAAACAAGCAGTACGAGCATTGGGAGCACATGACCTATGTGACCTGTGAAGTCCTTGCGTGGCGGGGCATCTGGCTGTCGGAGGAGCGTCGCCGGATCGGCAACGTCGACGTGGGGCGGGCAATCTATCTGGGGTTGCCGTACTACGGTCGCTGGCTGTTGGCCGTCGCGCGTGTGCTGGTGGAGAAGCATCACATCAGCCTGGGTGAGCTAACCGAACGGATGGCCGAGGTCAGGGCCCGTTATGCGGGTGGGCTCCACGGAAAAACCTTGGAGGCCAAGCCGAAATTCGAGGGTGACGGTTCGCGGGTTAAGCGCAACGCGCATCACCGGCACGCGGTCGGAAAGGGTGACCCACAGGTATACGCCGGTCAGGCCGGGAAGCCGAAATTCGCGGTGGGCGACCCCGTGGTAGTGCGCGAGCTGCCCGTCCTCTTCTATACCCGCACCCCGGAATACTGCCGCGGCGCCCAGGGCGAGATAGCATCCGTCGCCTACGAGAGCCCCGCGGCCGAAGACGAGACCTGGGACCGTCCCGACGCAAAGCCGGAATGGTTCTACATCGTGCGGTTCAACCTCTCCCAGCTATGGCACGGCTACACCGGCACGACAACCGACACCCTGCAGACCGAAATTCCCGAACGCTGGCTGGAAGCAGCCGGCTGAACCGGGCCCACACGCTTCCCGCAACTGACACCGTCCGAAGAGGGATTCACATGACTGACCACGAGCACGACCATGAGCGCACGGTTGCCCCCGTGGTCGACGAGATCACCGACTTCGAAGTACTGGAGATCGCGCTGCGCGAATTGTGCATCGAGAAAGGTATTTTCACCGCCGAGGAGCACCGGCGCTTCACCGAGTTCGCAGAGCAGATCAATCCCGCTCCCGGCGCCCGCCTGGTGGCGCGGGCGTGGCTCGACCCCGAATTCAAGAAGCTCGCACTCACCGACGCGCTGGCCGCCAGCAAAGAGGTCGGCGTCGACTGGTTCGAACCCACCGGTTTCGGCACGCCCAGCGACTTCACCGCGTTCCAAATCCTTGAAGACACCGCCACTGTGCACCACGTGATCGTCTGTGCCCTGTGCTCGTGTTACCCCCGGCCAATTCTAGGCAACTCTCCGGAGTGGTACCGCACTCCCAACTACCGCCGCCGCATGGTGCGTTGGCCGCGTCAGGTGCTCGCGGAATTCGGGCTTTATCTGCCCGATGACGTCGCTATCCGGGTCGAGGATTCCAACCAGAAACACCGGTTCATGGTGATGCCGATGCGCCCGGAGGGCACCGACGGCTGGGACGAAGACCGGCTGGCCGAGATTGTCACGCGTGACTGTTTGATCGGCGTCGCACTGCCGAAGGCGGGCGTCACCACCAACGTGATCACCGACACCCGTCCCGCGATCCACCCGGCCGCCGATTGATTGCCGATCGAGGAACCGTCATGAGCGAGACCGCGGACTCCGGCCCGATCGAGCAGATCACGATCGCGTCATTGCGCAACATCGCCGCAAGCGACCAGGTCTGGCCGCGCGTGGCCGCCAAGTACGGCGTCGAGAATCCCCTGCCGCCCTGGAAGACCAGTTTGGATGGTCTTTGCGACGCCCTCGACCGCGCCGCAGGCAACTTCGACATCCCCGACGTCAAGCAGCGTCGGGATGAGGAGGATGTCTTGTCGGCAACCATCTATTCCAGGCTGCCCTATCCGGAGAACCAGCTGGTCTCGCTGGCTCACTCCCTCGTCGCCCGCGGTGTCATCGACGAGGCCGAGCTGGAACAACGGCTCGCCAGCGTGCGCGCCCGGCTACAGGCCTAACCGGGCGGGAAGTCGCGTGCGCGGTCGGCCTTGCCGGACACGCGATCAGGCAATACCGAGTTGCTGGTTGATCTGCGGGAGGTATCGCACACCGTCCAGCGTGAGCAGAACCCAGTCGTGAATTTGGCCGTTGGCCAGCACGAAGCTGATCGGGGCCCCTTGGGTTGCGGCCGCTTGCTGCAGGACAAACACGTCGGGTGCGAGGATGTCCAGGTTGCCCGCGTAGACATACGTCGGCGGGAGTCCGCTCAGTGACCCATGCAGCGGACTCACCCGGTAGTCGTTCACCGGAAGATTGCCGGCCCACACCCTGCCGATCTGTTGCGCGGGCCCAACCGGGAGCAGTGGATCGGCGACGAACGCAATGTGTGGATTGGTCATTCCGACGTCCAGCCACGGGGACAGCAGAACCATCGACTCCGGTACGGGCTCACCCTGGACCACCAGGTGTTGGACGGCCGCCAGCGCGAGGTTGCCGCCGGCGGAGTCGCCGATCACGCTGACGTTGGATGCCCCGTGTTGAGCGATTTGTGTGGAGATCAGGCCAGCCATTGCGGGTACCACCGTGCCGGCGGTGCCTCCTTGCTGCAGCAACGGGTAAATCGGCACTTGCACGGTCGCGCCGGTCTGGTGGGCCATCACCGAGTAGTTGATCCAGTGCAGGAATGAGGGCGGTAAGACGAACCCGCCACCGTGAATGGCAACCACATATTCGCCGGTCGGATGAGCCGGCGTGATCTGCACCACGCTCATCCCGTCGTATGTGCTGTACTGAACGGTCTGTCCCAGCAGCACGTTCAACAACGGTGGCGGGGAGTTACCGAGAAACCACGACAGCGGCGGGATGTCGCTGGCAATCAGCGCCAACAGTGGCGAACCTGGCCCGGATAATTGAGTTTCGAGTCCGGACAAACCCATCAGGGGTTTCACCGGGTACAACGCAGCGATTTCCAATCTGGTTGCCAGTGAGGGCGTGCCGGTGAAGGTCCCATCCTGCGTTGCCGGGAAGGCCGGGGCGGCCGGCGCCCCCAAGATCTCAGTGAGCAGCGTGGTGGACACCCGGGCGAATCCGGTGGCCACCGTCGTGGGGGCCAGCCGAATTTCCTGCTGAACCGCGGCGAAACCGTTGTCGACAGCTTTGGCGAATTCGCCTGGCAGATTTTCCAGCGCTTGCCCCCACGACCCCAACTGCGCGACCGTTGCCGACGCACTGGTGTGATAGCCGCTCATCACGGCGACATCCTGAGCCCACATCTGCTCATAGGCGGCCTCGGCAGCGGCGATCGCCGGGGCGTTTTGGCCGAACAGGTTCGACATCACCAGCGACACCAGCTGCCCGCGATTGGCCGTGATCAATCCGGGGTGCACGATCGTTGCCAGCGCTGCCTCATAGGCGGCCGCCGCCGCCCGGGCTTGGGCAGCCGACTGTTCGGCTTCAGCGGCCGCCCCTGCCAGCCAATCCACATACCGGGCGGCCACCGTCGTCATGGACGCCGACGCCGGGCCTTGCCAAGCCTGGCCCGCCAGGCCTGAGGTTATCGAGCTGAATGCGCTCGCCGTCGAGCTCAACTCACTGCCGATCCCGTCCCAGGCCGCCGCCGCCGCCAGCATCGGCCCCGCACCCGGTCCATCAAGCAGCAGCAGCGAATTGACCTCAGGCGGCCACGCCAGAAAGCTCGTCACTGCTCCCCCTTATCAGCCGTTCCGCAGCCCCTTGCAGCAACGTACCTCCTCCCCGTCTCGGAGGAAGCGTTTCCGGAGCCGCCGTTTCGGTCATCGAAGCCAACGGGCAGGCGTGGACGCGCGCGCTGGGAGCGGGCGATGCTGATGGCGATGAAACCGGTCCGAACCTATGACATGACCAGCTATTTCTTGGTGGAGCTGCCGGGAATCGAACCCGGGTCCTACGGCATGCCCTCAAGGCTTCTCCGTGCGCAGTTCGCTATGCCTCTGCTCGGATCTCCCGGTCACGCGAACGAGCCGAGATGACGATCCCAGTCGCTGTTGGTGTCCCGATGAGTCCCGCGACCGGACTCGTCGGTGGATCCCTCTAGCTGATGCCAGGGTCCGGGTCGAGGGCGTTCCCGGTCTGACAGACTAGCCGTCGCTTAGGCAGCGAGAGCGTAGTCGCGCTGATGTGAATCGGCGCTTATTTGGTTACAGCGACGCTTACGGTGGTCTCTTGCCTGCACCGGCACGCTTCCCTTGATTCGATGCGCGAAGTCGAAACCGTTCAGCCCCTCGCATCGCCCGCCGACCTTCGGCGGGATAATCAATGGTACGCCGCTATCAACAACCGGCAACGCCATTACCTTCCCGATCAGATCACGAAGTTAAGGTGCCCGACGATGTGTGTGGCCAGGTCTTTGTCGCCGCCAAGCTCGATGTCCTGGCTGCGGGCCGGGCTCATCGGACGACCGCCGGCCAGCCTGGTGAACTGCAGCCCGTCCAGCCGGATCATCGCCGTCGGCCCCAGCCCGGCGAAGCCGTCGACCACCCGCGCCCGACCGTCGACGCTGACGTGAATGTCGCGGGCCAGCGGGCCGGTCAGCTCGAACAGGACGCGTGAGCCGTCGGGCGCGTTGGCGCGCTTGCCGACGACGTACCCCATGCTGGCCGAGATTTCATCGAGAGCCAGTTGTGCGGCGCGCCCGCCGAGCTCGTGGTCGGCCGACGGCCGGTGCAAAGCCTGGAGAATGTCCTGCTCGTGCATCCAGCAGTCAAAGACCCGGATGCGCATGAAACGCGCGTAGCTATCAGCGCCCGCCGGGGTCTGGGTCGGCGCGTTCCACTCGTCATCCGAGAGGCTCGCCAGGGCCTCGCGCCGAGTGTGGGTCACCTCGCGGAACCGCGCAAGCAGAGCACCGCCCGATTCTCCGCTGAGATGGCGCACCCAGCATTCGTTCATCACTCCGATGGGGTTGCGCACGTGTTCAAGCGTCGTGACGTCGATGTCGGGCTCCGGAGCGCCGATGCCGGTCAGGAACGACTCGGTGCCGACGATGTGCGACACCACGGCCTTGACATCCCAACCGGGCAGCGGACTTCTCGCCCGCCAGTCCGACTCGGCCAATCCGTCCAGCAGCGCATCGAGGGAGTCCCATACCGCGAAAAGCCCCGCCAGCACGTCGGACTTGTCGAGCTCGGTGAGGGGGCGGGTGGCCATGGTCGGATACTAGGCCGGCCGACTTCGGGCGTGGCAGCCGACCCACAGCCCCGGCTCTAGGGATCCTTCCTTGGCAGGTAAGACCCTGGCGTGGTGGGGTTTGGGGCCTGAGGTCGACCGGTCCGGGGATGTCTCGGGCGTGTCGTTGAGGGCTGTGGGGTGGGGCATCGCGTGGTGGTCAGTGAGTTACCGACAAAAAGTGACTCACGAAAGTACGCACCACGCGATGACCCAGGACCATTCTGCCTTGCTTGCCCAGCTCGACGCGCTGAAGTCTGCCGATGCCGGGGCGGTGTTCGCCGAGTTGATCCGCGCCGGGCTGCAGGCGTTGATCGCGGCCGAGGCCACCGAGGCGATCGGCGCGGGCCGCTATGAACGCACTGACGGTCGCGGCACGCACCGCAACGGGCATCGTCCCAAGACGGTGTCCACCACCGCCGGTGACATCGAGGTGCAGATCCCCAAGCTGCGCTGGCCGCGCCGAATGTGCATTGGTGGCGGGGATACGCCGGGCGATGCCGCCCTGGTTGCACGTTCGGCGTGTGACGATCGACGATCACGATCGCCGACGACCACCGACCAAGTTGAGAATTGCTCACCCAGGGCTCAGCGCATGCCCTTGGAGCGGCGCCCCAGCTCGCGCAGCACCTCACGCTGGGCGTCGCGGCGGGCCATGTCCTGGCGCTTGTCGCGTGCCTGCTTGCCGCGTGCCAACGCGAGCTCGACCTTGACCTTGCCGTCGACGAAATACAGCGACAACGGCACCAGCGCGAAGTTGCCCTCGCGGATCTTGCCGATCAAGGTGTCGATCTGGCGGCGATGCAACAGCAGCTTACGGTTGCGCCGCGGTTCGTGGTTGGTCCAGCTACCGTGCTGATATTCCGGGATGTGTAGGTTGCGCAGCCAGATTTCGCCGTCGTCAACCGTGGCGAACGCGTCGACCAGCGACGCGTGGCCCGCCCGCAGGCTTTTCACCTCGGTCCCGACCAGCACCACGCCCGCCTCGAACACCTCGACGATCGAGTAGTTGTGCCGGGCCTTGCGATTGGTGGCGATGATTTTCCTACCGCTGGGAGCCTTGTTGGCCATGGCTATCGCCGCACGTATATGCGCAACGTCACGTACGCCGTCAATCCAGCCATCGCCACGCCCAACGCCAGCAGGATCGGGGAAATGTAGAGGATGTCGGCATAGTCGACGCGGGCGATCAGATTGGCTTGATAGAACTGGTTCAGCGCGTTTTCCAGGAACAACGCGCGCACCACGATCAAGCCGACGATGGCGATGGCGACGCCGACGGTCGCGGCCAGCATCGCCTCCACCAGAAACGGCAACTGGGTGTACCAGCGGCTCGCGCCGACCAGGCGCATGATGCCGATCTCGGTGCGCCGCGTGTATGCGGCCACCTGAACCATGTTGGCGATCAACAGGATTGCCCCGATCGCCTGGACCAGCGCAACCGCAAACGCGGCATTGCTCAGACCGTCCAGCACCGCGAACAGCCGGTCGATCAGGTCCTTTTGATTGAGCACCGACAGCACCCCGGGCTGGCCCTGCATCGCGGTGTCGAAGTCCTTGTGCTGCTCGGGGTTGTTCAGCTTGACGACGAACGACGCGGGGAAGGAATCCTTGCCGGCGACATCCTTGTACTGCGGGAACTTGCGGATGGCGTCGTCGTATGCCTGCTGCCGGTTGAGGAACCGCAGCGCCTTGACGTCTTGTCGCCCCTCGATTTTCTCCCGCAACGCCTTGCACGGGTCGGTGTCGCAGTTCGGGTCGTTGGCGGAGACGTCGTCGGTGAGGAACACCTGGGTTTCGACGCGGTCGAGATAGATGGCCCGGGAGCTATCCGCCAACCGCACCACCAGCAGACCGCCGCCGAACAGGCCGATCGAGATCGCGGTGGTCAGGATCATCGCGACCGTCATGGTGATATTGCGACGAAAGCCGGTCAGGACCTCGTTGAGCAGGAAGCCGAAGCGCACTTAGCGATCCATCCCGTAGACGCCGCGCTGTTCGTCGCGAACCAGCCTGCCCAACGACAGCTCGACCACGCGCTGCCGCATCGAATCCACGATGTGGTGGTCGTGCGTGGCCATCAGCACCGTCGTCCCGGTGCGGTTGATCCGCTCCAACAAATCCATGATGTCCTTACTGGTGTCGGGGTCGAGGTTGCCGGTGGGCTCGTCGGCCAGCAGCACCAGCGGCCGGTTCACCAGGGCACGGGCGATCGCAACGCGCTGCTGCTCACCACCCGACAGCTCGTGCGGCAACCGGTTGGCCTTGCCCGACAGGCCGACCGTCTCGAGCACCTCGGGCACCACCCGGTTGATCACATCGGCGCGTTTGCCGATGACCTCCAGCGCGAAGGCGACGTTGTCGTACACCGTCTTTTGCTGCAGCAACCGAAAGTCCTGAAAGACGCAGCCGATCACCTGACGCAGCTTCGGCACGTGGCGACCGCGCAGCGTGTTCACGTGAAACTTCGAGACCCGGACGTCACCGCTGGTCGGCGTCTCGGCTGCCAGCAGCAGCCGCATGAACGTCGACTTGCCCGACCCCGACGGGCCGATCAGGAAGACGAACTCACCCTTGTCGATGTTGACGTTGATGTCATCCAACGCCGGACGCGCCGACGATTTGTACTGCTTGGTGACATGGTCCAGGGTGATCATCACGGCACGCCAGTGTAGCGGTGAGTTTCGCTGGCACCGACATTCAGCTGGCCGGCGGCGTCGGGGTGGCAGATGGGCCTGGTCCCGGCGGGGGTAGCTGGGACGGTGACGTCGACGGTGTGGCCGGCGTCGTGGTGGCAGGACACAACGGCGGCGGCAGCAGGCACGGCGGCGGGACGGGCGTCGTGGTGGCCGCCGGAGGTTCGCTGGTGGTGGTCGGCTCCGTGGTGGTCGTCGTCGGCGCGACCGTGGTTGGCGGTCGCACCCGGGTCCGCGGCACCCAGGTGTAGTTGGGGTCCGGCACGAAGCCCGGCGGCACCACCTGCACGGGCGGGGGGCCACCACGCGCCGGCTCTAGGGGGCGGTAGGTGTCGTAGACCCACCACACCACCAGAAACGCCACGAGCAGGGCCAACGTCGAGGTGCGGACTCGGCCACCCAACACGTAGCTCGGCCAGCGCCGCCCGGGATCGGGGTGGCGCTTCCCCAGCAGGTTGGCCGGCAGCCTCACCGCCGTCGCACCGATCCAGGAGTTGTCTGCTCGTCGCCGACAAGGCCCGCCGTCGCGTCGGCCGCGGTCATGATGCCGGCACGGGCCAGCGCCCGGATGACCAGCACACGCAATTGCCGGCCCGCCTCGAACTGCTTGCCGGGCAGTGTGCGGGCCACCAACCGCAAGGTGACGGTGTCGATCGCGATGTTCTCCACGCCCATCACCGTGGGCGCGTCCAGCAGCACCTCGCCCAGCGCCGCGTCGTCACGCGCATGCTCGCACACCTGATGCAAAACCTCATTGACCCGACCGAGGTCGACGGTGGTCGAGACCGGGATGTCGACGACCGCGCGTGCCCAGTCCTTGGAGAGGTTGACCGACTTGACGATCTGGCCGTTCGGGATGGTGAACACCTCCCCCTCGCTAGAGCGCAACCTGGTCACCCGCAGCGTGACGTCCTCGACGGTGCCGCGCGCCTCGGTGGAGATCCCCGCGATGGTCAACGCGACCAGATCACCGAACCCGTACTGCTTCTCGATGATGATGAAGAACCCCCCCAGCAGGTCCTGGACCACCCGCTGGGCACCGAAGCCCAACGCGGCGCCCAGCACGGCAGCCGGTGCCACCAGCGAACCGACCGAGAAGCTCATGATGTCGGTGATCTGGACGGCGACGACGACGCAGATGATCGCGATCGACACCCAGGAGATCACCGACGCCACGGCCTGGCGATGCTTGGTCGCCTCCGAGCGCACCAACGCGTCGCTCTCGGCGAAGCCGACGTCGAGCCTGCGGGTCACCCGTTGGGCCACCCAGCTGACGAAGCGGGCCGCCAGCACCGCCCCGATCAGCAGCATGACGATCCGCAGCCCCCGGGTGATGATCCATTCACCGATCTCGCCGCGCCAAAAGTCGTGCCAGCGCTGCGTCGCCGAGGCGGCGGCTAAGCCAAGAATCGTGCTGTTAGTCGTCATCTTTTCGGTTGCGCCACCGGATCCCCGCCTCCAGGAATCCGTCGATGTCGCCGTCCAGAACGGCCGCGGGATTGCCCACCTCGTACTCGGTGCGCAGATCCTTGACCATCTGATACGGGTGCAATACGTAGGAGCGCATCTGGTTGCCCCAGGAGCTGCCGCCCTCGCCCTTCAACGCATCCAGCTCGGCGCGCTCCTCTAAACGCTTGCGTTCCAACAACTTTGCCTGAAGCACCCGCATCGCCGCCACCTTGTTTTGCAGCTGCGACTTCTCGTTCTGGCAAGTGACCACGATACCGGTTGGGAGGTGGGTCAACCGCACCGCGGAGTCGGTGGTGTTCACCGACTGGCCGCCGGGCCCGCTGGAACGGTAGACGTCGACGCGGATATCTCCTTCGGGGATGTCGATGTGGTCGGTGGTCTCCACCACCGGCAGCACCTCGACTTCGGCGAACGACGTCTGTCGCCGGCTCTGGTTGTCGAACGGGCTGATCCGCACCAGCCGGTGGGTGCCCTGTTCGACCGACAGCGTGCCGTAGGCAAACGGCGCGTGCACCACGAAGGTGGTGCTCTTGATGCCCGCTTCCTCGGCATAGGAGGTGTCGAACACCTCGACGGGGTATTTGTGCTGCTCGGCCCAGCGGATATACATCCGCATCAGCATCTCGGCCCAGTCGGCGGCGTCCACCCCGCCGGCGCCGGACCGGATGGTGATCAGCGCCTCACGCTCGTCGTATTCGCCCGACAGCAGGGTGCGCACCTCGGCGGCCTCGATGTCGGCGCGCAGCGCCTCGAGCTCGGCGTCGGCCTCGGCGAGCGCGTCGACCGCGGTCGGGCCCGCTTCCTCGGCGGCCAGCTCGTAGAGCACCGGCAGGTCGTCGAGGCGGCGCCGTAACCCCTCGACCCGGCGCAGCTCGCCCTGTGCGTGAGACAACTCGCTGGTCACCCGCTGCGCGTGGGCCTGATCCTCCCAGAGCTTGGGGTCGGAGGCCTCGTGCTCCAGCTTCTCGATGCGGCTGCGCAGACCCTCGACGTCGAGCACCCGCTCCACCGTGGTCAGGGTGGCGTCCAGGGCGGCGATATCGGCTTGACGGTCAGGCTCCACAGCCGCCCACGTTACCGCCATCTGCGTTTAGCATCAGGTGACCAGCACGTGCGCCCGCGACAGCCCCTTGCGAGCAGCCGGCACCCAACAGAAGGCTTGAGTATGCGTCCCTATCATGTCGCCATCGTCGGCTCCGGACCGTCGGGGTTCTTCGCCGCCGCGTCGCTGTTGAAGGCCGCCGACACCTCCGACGAGATCGACGTGGCCGTCGACATGCTGGAGATGCTGCCGACCCCCTGGGGTTTGGTGCGCTCCGGGGTGGCTCCCGATCACCCCAAGATCAAGTCGATCAGCAAGCAATTCGAAAAGACCGCCGAAGACCCCCGCTTCCGCTTCTTCGGCAACCTGGTGGTGGGCGAGCACGTCCAGCCCGCCGACCTCGCCGAGCGCTATGACGCCGTGATCTACGCCGTCGGGGCGCAGTCCGATCGCACGCTGAACATTCCCGGCGAGGATCTGCCGGGCAGCATTTCCGCGGTCGATTTCGTCGGCTGGTACAACGCACACCCGCACTTCGAGGACAAGACACCCGATCTGTCGGGTGCCCGGGCGGTCGTCGTGGGTAACGGCAACGTCGCCCTCGATGTGGCGCGCATCCTGGTCACCGATCCCGACGTGCTGGCGCTCACCGACATCGCCGACCACGCGCTGGAGTCGTTGCGCCCCCGCAGCGTCGAGGAGGTGGTGATTATCGGCCGGCGCGGCCCGTTGCAGACCGCGTTCACCACGCTGGAGCTGCGTGAGCTGGGAGACCTCGACGGCGTCGACGTGATCGTCGATCCCGCGCAGCTGGCGGGCATCAGCGACGACGACGCGGCGGCCGTGGGCAAGACCACCAAGCAGAACATCAAGGTGCTGCGCGACTACGCCCACCGCGAGCCTCGTCCGGGCCATCGTCGCATCGTGTTTCGATTCCTGACATCCCCGATCGAAATCAAGGGCGATGGCAAGGTGGAACGAATCGTGCTGGGCCACAACGAACTGGTCACCGACGACAGCGGGTGGGTGTCGGCCAAGGACACCGGCGAGCGCGAGGAGTTGCCGGCACAGCTGATCGTGCGGTCGGTCGGCTACCG
Organism: Mycobacterium shinjukuense; assembly: GCF_010730055.1. NCBI lineage: Bacteria > Bacillati > Actinomycetota > Actinomycetes > Mycobacteriales > Mycobacteriaceae > Mycobacterium > Mycobacterium shinjukuense. The sequence continues at coordinate 2,557,063 of NZ_AP022575.1, forward strand.
CGGCGTGCCCACTCCCGGGCTGCCGTTCGACGACCGGCGCGGGACCATCCCCAACACCGACGGCCGGATCGACGGCAGCCGCAACGAATACGTCGTGGGGTGGATCAAGCGCGGACCGACCGGGGTGATCGGCACCAACAAGAAGGACGCCCAGGACACCGTGGACACCTTGATGGCCGATCTGGCCGCCGCTCAGGCGTCGGCGAGGCTCGCCGACTTCCCGCAGGACCACGCGGACCGATTGGTCGACTGGCTGGCATCTCGCCAGCCGAAGCTGGTCACGTCGGCGCACTGGAATGTCATCGACGCCTTCGAGCGGGCAGCCGGCGAGCCGCAGGGGCGTCCCCGTGTCAAGCTGCCTAACATCGCCGAGCTGTTGCGCGTCGGGCACGGCTGATCCGTCGCGGTCGCAAGCGCGGCCGTGGCGATCGCAAGCGCGGCCGTGGCCGCGCGAAGCGGGTCGCCACTATAGGGCGGAGCCGGGCGAAGCGGGCCGCGACCATCTAGTCCGTCGCGGTCGCAAGCGCGGCCGTGGCCGCGCGAAGCGGGTCGCCACTATAGGGCGGAGCCGGGCGAAGCGGGCCGCGACCATCTAGTCCGTCGCGGTCGCAAGCGCGGCCGTGGCGATCGCAAGCGCGGCCGTGGCCGCGCGAAGCGGGTCGCCACTATAGGGCGGAGCCGGGCGAAGCGGGTCGCCACTATAGGGCGGAGCCGGGCGAAGCGGGCCGCGACCATCTTGTCTAGTCGATGAGCACTCCGGGATTGAGAATCCCGGCGGGGTCCAGCGCCGCTTTGGCCGCGCGCAGCGCGGCTGCGAACGGCTCCGGCCGCTGCCGGTCATACCAGGGCCGGTGGTCGCGACCCACCGCGTGGTGGTGGGTGATGGTGCCGCCGGCGGTGCTGATCGCCTCGGACACCGCGGCCTTGATCTGGTCCCACTGCGCGTCCAGCGAGCCCCAGCGCCCGCCCGCGTAGATGCCGTAGTACGGGGCCGGGCCGTCGGGATAGACATGGGTGAACCGGCAGGTCACCACGCCTGTCCCGCAGACCTTGTCGATCGCGGTCCGCGCGGCGTCGGTCACCGCGGCGTGCAGGGTATCGAATCCGTTCCAGGTGCAGGCGGTTTCGAAGGTCTCGGCGATGACGGCGCGACGAGCCAGGGCGTCACGTTGGTACGGCATCCGCAGAAACGCCGCGCGCCAATTCTGTGACGCGTCGTTTTCGGTTGTGCCGCTTGCGGTCTCGCGACCGCGCCGGGAGGCGACGGTGCCGCCGTGGTCGGCGGCGATCGCCATGGCCCGGTCCAGCCACGGGTCGATCGGGTGGTCGGCGGATTCGAAAGCCAGCACCAGCAGGCCGCCGCCGACCGCGGTGCCGGCGTTCAGAAACGCCTCGGCTGGGTCCAAGAGTCGGCAGTTGGCCGGGTACAGCCCGGCCTGCGCGATCGTCCGGGTGGCGGCGACCGCGGCGGCCCAGGCGTCGAACGTCACCGACGCGGTGACCTGCCAGCGCGGACGATCCTGCACCCGAATCCACGCCTCGGTGATGATGCCCAGCGTGCCTTCCGAGCCGAGGAACAGCCGGTCGGGGGATGGCCCGGCGCCGGATCCGGGCAGCCGCCGCGACTCGCTGACCCCGGCTGGGGTGACAACCCGCAGCGATTCGGTCAAGTCGTCGATGTGGGTGTACAGCGTGGCGAAGTGGCCGCCGGAGCGGGTGGCCAACCAGCCGCCCAGGCTGGAGAACCCGAAGGACTGCGGGAAATGGCGCAGCGTCAGATCGTGCGGGCGTAGTTGGTCTTCGATGGCGGGCCCGAGGGCGCCCGCCTGGATCCGTGCCGCCCGGCTGGCCCGGTCGATCTCGAGCACCGCGCCCATGGCGCCGACGTCCAGCGTGACCGCGGGCTCCGGGAAGCGCGGCTCGACCCCGCCCACCACGGAGCTGCCGCCGCCGTACGGGATGACCGGAATCCCTTGTCGGGTACACCAATCCAGCACGTCGACCACGTTTTGCTCGCTGCGCGGTCGGACGATCAGGTCGGGGACGTTTCCGAGCCGGCCCTGCAGGTTGCGCGCGACGTCACGATACGCTTTGCCGCGCGCGTGCCCGACCCTATCCACCGGGTCGCCCGAGCACAGCGCCGCCAGTGATGCCGGCGGGGTGATCCGCGGCGCCGTCAACCCGAGCGCGGTCGGGTCCGGCGGCTGATGCTCGATCAGGTCATGGCCGGGCAGCAGTGCGGCGACCCGTGCCGCCAGGGCGCTGGTCTCCGGGCCGGACAGCGCGTCCTCGACCGTGCCCCAACCCCACCACGAACGCACCGGGTGTCAGCGTTTGACGACGACGAACGCTCCCCCGGCGACCACCAGCACGAGGGCCAAAAAGATGGCCCAGCCGGCGCCGGCGAGCCACCAGATGACACCCAACAGTGCCAGCGCCGGCGACAACGCGAAGAGCGCCAACACCGGGTGCTGCTTGATCACTTCGACCGCACTCTTCGCCCGGATCCGATCGATTTCCTTGCCTGCCATTCGTTCAGGATGCCAGACAACGCCGCGATCGGCGCCTTTGTTTTCGTCGTCTTCGCACAGCGGTTCCCGAGATGGCGGTACAGGGGGTCGGTTGACCGGCAGTCGCGACGTGGCGGAGTCTTGCTCGCGGGAAGGGTAGGTTCACCGAGCCTGTAGCTGGCGTGGCCCCCACTCGCGTTTTTGCGCGCCAACTACAGCCTCGGTGCGACGGCGGCTAGAAATGCCGCGGGAACCGGCTCCAGTCAGCGGGCACCCGCAAGCGATTGACCGACGAGGTCATCGAACGGACCTCACCTGCGAACTCCGGCAAACCCACCAGCCCGTCATTAGAGCAGGTTGAACACGAGCTTCAGCACCAAGTCCGTTTCGACCCTCCGACACGATTGTCCTTTGAAGATCTTGAAAGCACAGTGACACACGGCATTTGACCAAAGGGACCAAGTGCTCTAGGCAACGCGCGTCAACTCGCCATAGCGTCGACTCGTGGACATCGGGGTTCTCAAAAACGCGGTCTTGCTCGCGTGCCGGGCGCCATCGGTGCACAACAGCCAGCCCTGGCATTGGATCGCCGACAACGATACCGTCCACCTGTTCGTCGATCGTCGCCGAATTGTCCGGGCTACAGATCATTCCGGCCGGGAGGCTCTTCTCAGTTGTGGCGCGGCCCTCGACCACCTTCGTATCGCCATGCTCGCGGCACTGCAGCACGCACACATCACTCGCTTTCCCAACCCGAACGACCCCGACCATCTCGCCACGGTCGAATTCAGCGCCGTCGACCACGTCACCGCGGCGCAGCGAAACCGCGCCCAGGCGATTCTGCAGCGCCGAACCGATCGACTTCCATTTGACCGGCCCACCTACTGGGACGTCTTCGAACCGGCCCTGCGCGACACGATCGACGACACTGGGGTGACGCTGGATGTGCTAGCCGATGAGCAACGGGGTCGACTGGTCGAGGCGTCGCGGCTCAGCGAAGTCCTTCGCCACGACGATTCGTCGTATCACGCCGAACTCCAATGGTGGACTTCGCCATTCGCGTTGGCCGATGGTGTGCCGCCCAGTGCGCTGGCATCGGACACCGAACGTCGCCGCGTTGCCGTGGGTCGGGATTTCCCGGTGCGCGGCCACCAGGATCGCCGCCCGGGCACCGTGGATTGGTCGAAAATCCTTGTGCTGTCGACACCTGAGGACACCCGGACCGACGTATTGAGGTGTGGCGAAGTGCTGTCGACCGTCCTGCTGGAGTGCACCATGGCCGGCATGGCCACCTGCACGCTGACCCATCTGATCGAGCCGCGCCAGAGCCGCGACATCGTGCGCAACCTGATCGGTCGGCGCGGCGAGCCGCACGTCCTGATCCGCGTCGGGATAACACCGGCGATGGAAGAACTTCCCGCTCCGACACCTCGTCGGCCGCTGGACAGCGTGCTCGACATTCGCTCCAAGAAAGGTTGAGCCATGAACGACGAGCCCGTTACCGTCCTTTCAGCCGACCAGAGTTGGCAGCGGCTCAGTAGCGTCGCGCTGGGCCGGCTGGTGGTCAGCATCGCCGATGAGCCCGAGATCTTCCCGGTCAACTACGTCGTGCAAGACCGCACCGTACTGTTTCGAACCGCCGAGGGCACCAAGCTGTTTGTCGCGGTGACGAACCCCAAGGTGGCCTTCGAGGCCGACGACCACAACGTCACCGAAGGCTGGAGCGTGATCGTCAAGGGTCATGCCCGGGTGCTCAACACCGACGCGGAGATCCGCAAAGCCGAAGATGCTCAGCTGCGGCCGTGGATCGCGACGCTGAAAACCCACTATGTGCGGGTGATCCCGTCCGAGATCACCGGCCGGCACTTCACCTTCGGACCGGAGCCAGACCGCACCGACACCTTTGCATGACCAGCCCCGCGCGTGGTCACACCACCAGGGAAAGCGGTCCGCGGGTGGGAGGATTCTTGCGCCGCTTGCTGATTGCCACCAGCCGCGCCACCGCGCGTTCGATTCCCCGGGCCAACTCGTCGACATCGTCCACCGCGTCGTAGTCGGCGAGGATCCCGAAGTACAGGTCGTCGGCGTAGCTGAGCATGGCGACGGCGGTTCTCAGTTGCATGGCGAGCGGCGGAACCGGAAATACCGCAACCACCCGCCGGCCCATGACCCGCAGCGGCTGCCGTGGCCCGGGCACATTCGTCGCCACCGTCACGACACCACGCTGCGGCAGCCGAGTCAGCAACCCGACCACCCGCGCGGTCAGCGCGAACGGAATGCGATTGGCTATGGACACGAACGCATTTCCGGCCGCACGCTGCCCGCCCACCTTCGTCCGCCGCAGTCGCGCGTGCACGGTGCGCAGCCGCTGGACCGGGTTCTCTTCGTCAACTGGGAGGTAGGGAAGCATCAGTGACACCCGGTTGTCGGTGGTGTGCAACGCGTCGTCGGACCGCTCCGACACCGGCACCAACGTCCGCAGCGAATCACGCCGGGGCCGCTCGCCACACTTGACCAGCAGGTTGCGGTAGCTTTCGGTAACCGCCGCCAGGGCAACGTCATTGATGGTGACATCGAACGCCTGGCACACCTTCTCGATGTCGGCCAGCGGGACACGCGCCCCGCTGTAGCGACGCAGATCGCTGATCGGCCCGTTCAGCGGCGACTCGGCGGGGCTCATCAGGCCGGCGACGATCTCGGCCACCCCCTGGGCCGCGCGGACGGCGCCGGCCATGACGGCGGCCGACGCCTGCCACAGCCCGCCCAGCACGCTCAACGGGTTGGCCGCCGGCTTTTTCGGCTCCTGGACGGGGCGGATCCGGTAGACGGAGCCGTCGCTGACACCGTCATCGGAAAACCCCGCCAGCATGTGGGTGACCGCGATGCCATCGGCCATACAGTGGTGGACCTTGGTCAGCATCGCCCACCGGCCATCGGCGAGCCCCTCGACGACCCACAGCTCCCACAGCGGCCGATGCCGGTCCAGCCGCCGCGCCATCAGGTCGGCGATCAACCGGTACAGCTCACCGTCGTCGCCGGGATGCGGCACCGCCACCCGGCGCACATGCCGGTGGATGTCAAAGTCGGGATCGTCCACCCATTCGGGCGCACCGAGGTCGAGCGGGTGCAGGCGCAATCGCTGCCCGAACCGCGGGCAGGCGCGTATCCGGTGCGCAAACGCCGACACTAGGGCTTCCTGGTCGGGTGCGGGGCCTTCGATGATCGCCAAGCCACCGATCGCCAAGCTGACTCGCTGATCGGCGTCCTCCGCCTTGAGGAACCCGGCATCGAGTGTCGTCAACTGGTCCATCATCAACGACCTCCCGACGATCCGAGGTTTATCTGCAACCCTCGGTACCACTGTCGGCCGTCAGGGTGGTTGGGGGGCAGGGCCAAAAGTCCTTGTCTGCGGGTGGCTTCGTGCTCTGCTGTGGCAGGTGTCGTCGGCCGATGCTAGACGTATGGCCGCAGTTGTCGAGAGGAGGGCTGGTCGGACCACAATGGCAGCCATGATCGCCGATTTCCCGGACACCGGCACCCTTCAAACGGTCCTGACGCTGGCAACCCGCGCGCCCTCCATCCACAACACGCAACCGTGGCGCTGGCGAGTCAACGCCGCGAGCCTGGACCTGTTCTCCGAACCGGAATTGCAGCTGCGCAGCACCGATCCCGACGGACGTGACCTGATCATCAGCTGCGGTGTCGCGTTGCACCACTGCGTGGTCGCGTTGGCGGCGATGGGCTGGCAAGCCAGGGTGAATCGCTTCCCCGATCCGGACGATCCCCGCCACCTGGCCACCGTCGAAGCCCAGCGGCACACCCCCGATCAGGCCGACATCGCGTTGGCGGCGGCCATACCGCGCCGGCGAACCGACCGTCGGGCCTACAGTTCCTGGCCGGTCGCCGGGGGCGACATCGCCTTGATGGCCGCCCGGGCGGCTCGCTGCGGTGTGATGCTGCGCCAGGTCGACGCCGTCGACCGGATGAAAGCGATTGTGGCACAAGCTGTCCGGGATCACATCGGCAGTGACGAGTACCTGCGCGAGCTCACCGCGTGGAGCGGACGGTACGGCTCGGTGGCCGGGATTCCGGCCCGCAACGTGCCGCCGCCCGACCCCAGCGCTCCGATTCCCGGACGGGTGTTCGCCGGACCCGGACTCGCTCAGCCGGCCGGTGTCGCACCCGCCGAGGACAACGCCGCGATCCTGGCCCTGGGCACCGAAGAAGACGACCGATTGTCCCGGCTGCGCGCCGGTGAGGCGACCAGCGTCGTCCTGCTGACCGCGACGGCAATGGGGTTGGCCTGCTGCCCAATCACCGAACCCCTGGAGATACCGGACACCCGCGACGCGGTCCGCGCCGACGTGTTCGGCGCCAGCGGCTACCCGCAGATGCTGCTGCGGGTGGGTTGGGCCCCGATCAACGCCGACCCACTACCGGCGACACCGCGACGCGAACTGGCCGACGTCGTCGAGTGGCCGGCCGGCGCCCGGTAGCAGCCCGCTCGCCTGGGGCAGTTACTGCACCAGCGGCGCCGACCAGCGCAACACTGTTCCGCCCCCGCCGGGCGTGGTCCCGACCGTGAATTCCCCTCCGGCTTGCGCCGCGCGCCGCCGCAGATTCGTCAGGCCACTACCGGTGAACTCGTCGGGCATGCCGCGACCGTCGTCGCTGACTTCGATGCTCAAGTCGTCAGCGACCATGACCCGCACCGTCAACGTGGTGGCATCGGCGTGTCGCACCGCGTTGCTGACAGCCTCGCGGACCACCGCCTCGGCGTGATCGGCCAACGCGCCGCCCACCACCGACAATGGCCCGACGAATTGGACGCTGGTGCGCAACCCCGAGCCGGCGAACTGGGCTACCGCCGCATCGATTCGTTGCCGCAGCCGGGTGATGCCCTGGGATGCTCCGTGCAGGTCGAAAATGGTCGTCCGGATGTCCTGGATGACGCCCTGCAGATCGTCGATGGCCTCCGACAGTCGTTGCTGCACTTCGGTATCCCGGGCCCGTGGCACGGTGCCCTGCAATGCCAGACCAACGGCGAAAAGCCGCTGAATCACGTGGTCATGGAGGTCACGCGCAATGCGGTCGCGGTCGGTGAGGACGTCGAGTTCACGCATCCGGCGCTGCGTGGTGGCCAGCTGCCAGGCCAGCGCGGCCTGGTCGGCGAACGCGGCCATCATCTCAAGTTGTTCGTCGCTGAAGGGTCCCGGACCGCCTCGGCGCAGCACGACAACGACACCGGCAACGGTGTCGGCGGTGCGCAGTGGCAGCAGCATGGCCGGACCCCCGTCGTCCACGTCGTCCAGATCGATCCGGTCGACTTGTCGCGGAATGCCGTTGACGAAGACGTCCCCGAGCGCGGTGCCGGCCACCGGAACGGTGCGCCCGACGGCGGACGCCGCAGCGTCGCCGACCGTTTCGATCACCAGCAGCTCCGCCACGTCACCGGCCGGCAGGTTATCGTCGACGGGGACGGCCACCAGGGCCGCATCGGCCGCGGTCAGCGTGAGCGCCTCCTCGGCGACAAGCCGGAACACCGTCGCGGGTTCGGTGCCGGAGAGCAATTCGGTGGCGATGTCGCGGGTGGCCTCGATCCACGACTGACGTGCCTTCGCCTGCTCGTAAAGCCGGGCGTTGGCGATGGCGATGCCCGCGGCCGCCGCCAGCGCCTGAACCAGCACCTCGTCGTCATCGCTGAACGGTTGCCCGTTGGTTTTGTCGGTCAGGTACAGGGTGCCGAAGGATTCGTCGCGCACCCGAACCGGCACCCCGAGGAAGGTCCGCATCGGTGGGTGGTGCGGCGGAAAGCCAACCGAGGCGGGGTGTCGCGAAATATCGTCCAGCCGTAGCGGTTTGGGCTCGTCGATGAGCAGCCCGATGACGCCTAGGCCCTCGGGGAAGTGGCCGATGCGCCGCACGGTCTCCTCGTCGATGCCCTCGTGGACGAAGTTCAACACCCGGTTATCCCGGTCGTGCACCTCTAGCGCGCCGTAGCGGGCGTCGACCAGATTGGTCGCCGAGTGCACGATCGAGCGCAGCGTGGCGTTGAGTTCCAGCCCCGACGTGACCACCAGCATGGCCTCCAACAGCCCGTCCAGGCGGTCGCGGCCCTCGACGATCTGCTCGACGCGGTCCTGCACCTCGACCAGCAGCTCGCGCAGGCGGAGCTGGGAGAGTGTCTGGCGCAACGGAGCCACGTCGGCGCCGGCTGCCTCGGCTGGCTCGTCCGGGGGATCGCCCGCCGTCATAGTCCGTCACCGGGCGAACGGGAGCGCTTCAACTCCGTTGCGAACACGGCGGCTTGGGTCCGGCGCTCCATGCCCAGTTTGGCCAGCAACCGCGACACGTAGTTCTTCACCGTTTTCTCGGCCAGGAACATCCGGTCGGCGATCTGCTTGTTGGTCAGGCCCTCGCTGAGCAGGCCCAGCAGGGTCCGCTCCTGGTCGGTGAGGCCCGACAGCGGGTCCCGCTTCTCCGTGGTGCCCCGCAGTTTCGACATCAGGGCGGCCGCTGCCCGGTTGTCCAGCAGCGACCGCCCGGCACCCACTTCTTTGACGGCGCGGGCCAATTCCATTCCCTTGATGTCTTTGACCACGTACCCGCTGGCGCCGGCGAGGATCGCATCCAGCATCGCCTCATCGGAGGTGTACGACGTCAGAATCAGACACCGCAAATCGGGCATGCGGGACAACAGATCACGGCACAGTTCGATCCCGTTGCCATCGGGCAGGCGAACATCGAGCACCGCCACATCCGGTCTAGCGGCCGGGATTCTGGCCATCGCTTCGGCAACCGAGCCTGCCTCACCGACAACATTGAGTTCGGGATCCGCGCCCAGCAAGTCGATCAGGCCGCGTCGCACCACTTCGTGGTCATCGACCAAGAAGACTCTTACTACCAAGGCAGCACTCCCGATTCCACCGCTACAGGTTGCCGCACCGCACCGTCAGCACCGAACATCCCGCGTTGTAGGCCAGGCACGTGTCCTCGGCGGTGTGCGAGTCGGCGACATACAGCTGGTCGGTGTCGGAGTTGGCGACCAGGTAGCTGCCGACACTGTCGCGGACCACGGTCGGCTCAACCGTCACATCGGGGTATAGCCGCGTCCAGCGGGCCAGCCGGCGACTCAGCCGCGCCTGCGCCGACCGGTTACCGTCGGCGCCGTCGGCCGCTACCTCCGCCACATGTGCGGACACCGCTCGCAGGGGCACGCCTCGCAGTCTGGCCTCCTCGAAGGCGTGGCGCAGCACCATGCCATTGTCCACTTCCGCGACGACCGCGCTGACGTGCGGGGCCGCCGGCTCTCCGGGCCCCCGGTGGATCACGGCCACCGGGCACAGCGCCGACCCCGCCAGAGTCGCCGCCACCGAACCCTGCCCACGGCGCGCGTGGTTGAGTCCGATGGAACCGACACAGACCATCGCCGCCGACCTCGACTCCTCCATCAGCTTCGTCAGCGGCCTTCCCCACAGGATCTCGGTCTCGATCTTGACCGGGCGACCGGTGGCCTCGACGGCCCGATAGGCGTCGTGCAGCGCCGCGCGGGCCGCGCCCTGCAAACCGTCGTGACCAGCGGCCCCGGACGAGTCCATCGGATCGATGACATACACCAGTCGCAGGGGAATGTCTTGGCTCACCGCTTCGTCGATGGCCCACAGGGCCGCATGCGTTGCCGCCTTTGACCCGTCGATTCCAACGACGACGGACGGGACTGCGTAGCGGTCGCTCATCGGGATCTCCCTTCCCTGTGTCAACCGTACGTTATTGGCCGGGAATCCCGGTCGCCCAGGGGCAATGGTCCCCAGTTCAGAGCCATTGGTCCCTACGGACCAGCGCGAAACTCGTCGCGGAGCAACCACCGCGCAGCCGCCGAAACGCCGCGCAGGAGCCCGCCGTCACGGCAATTGTGTTATCCGCAAACGTTGTTGGAGCCCGATCCGTTAGTCGGCAAGCGGCTCCTCCGGCGCGAACTTCCAGTTGTCCGGATTGTTCGGTGAGTACACGACCGGAAGCAGTTGGCCGGCGGCCGGCCACCGATCGACATCAATGGCCATCCGCGCATACACCGCGTGCTCGTTGACGGTTGGTCCGTTGATCACCCCGGAGATGGTGACGTACTGCTCACCGGTGGCGTCCGGACGCGGGCTCACTCCCGTCACCAGCAGCGTGCCGCTGGCGATCGCACCGCGCGGGCCGCGCGGGACGAACCGCGGAGCCAGGAACACCAACAGCACCGCGATCAGCAGCAGCAGCACGCCCAATTCCCATCCCACCTGGCCATGGTAGGACTGTTGGCATGAGCCGTGCCGGCGACGATCTGATCCTCGCGCTGGCGCTGGCCGACCGCGCCGACGCGGTGACGTGTGCCCGGTTCGGGGCGTTGGACCTGCGCATCGACACCAAACCGGATCTGACCCCGGTGACCGATGCGGACCGGGCGGTGGAATCCGAGCTACGCGAGATGCTCGCCCGGGAGCGGCCCGGCGACCGCATCCTGGGCGAGGAGTTCGGCGGCACAACCACTTTCAGTGGACGCCAGTGGATCGTCGACCCGATCGACGGCACCAAGAACTTCGTGCGTGGGGTGCCGGTGTGGGCGAGTCTGATCGCGTTGCTGGAAGACGGTGTCCCGACGGTGGGTGTGGTCAGCGCGCCCGCGCTGCGGCGACGGTGGTGGGCCGCGCATGGGCAGGGCGCGTTCGCCTCGGTGAACGGCGCCCCGCCGCGCCGGCTGGCGGTGTCCTCGGTCTCCGAGCTGGGTTCGGCGAGCCTGTCGTTCTCCAGCCTGTCCGGGTGGGCCCGGCTGGGTCTGCGCGAACGCTTCATCGGGTTGACCGATGCCGTGTGGCGCGTGCGTGCCTATGGCGACTTCTTGTCCTACTGCCTGGTGGCCGAGGGCGCCGTCGATGTTGCCGCCGAACCGGAGGTGTCGGTGTGGGACCTGGCGGCGCTGGACATCCTGGTGCGTGCGGCGGGTGGGCGGCTCACCAGCCTCGACGGCGTCGACGGCCCGCACGGCGGCAGCGCCGTGGCGACCAACGGCCTGCTGCACCACCAGGTGCTGACTCGCCTCAAAGGCGGGTAGCCTGGCGCGAGAGGACGCCATGACCTCGCCGCTGTCCCGGGACGACCCGTTCACCGTCGCGACCACGCACTGGCACCGCCTCGACGACGGGCGCATCCAGTGCGACGTCTGTCCGCGCGCCTGCAAGCTGCACGAGGGCCAGCGCGGGCTGTGCTTTGTCCGCGGCCGGATCGACGACCAGGTGCGGCTCACCAGCTACGGGCGCTGCAGTGGGTTCTGCGTCGATCCCATCGAGAAGAAGCCGCTTAACCACTTCTTGCCCGGGTCGGCCGTGCTGTCGTTCGGCACCGCGGGGTGCAACCTGGCATGCAAGTTCTGCCAGAACTGGGACATCTCCAAATCCCGTGAGATCGACATCCTGGCCAGCCGGGCCGCCCCCGCCGACATCGCCCGCACCGCAGACGAATTAGGTTGCCGCAGTGTGGCATTCACCTACAATGATCCGACGATCTTCTGGGAGTACGCCGCCGATGTCGCCGACGCCTGCCACCAGCGGGGAATCAAGGCCGTCGCGGTGACGGCCGGATACATGTGTGCCGCACCCCGCGCGGAGTTCTACCGGCACATCGACGCCGCCAACGTCGACCTGAAGGCGTTCACCGAAGACTTCTACCGTCGGGTCTGCGTCGGCCACCTGCACGACGTTCTGGACACGCTGGTCTACCTGCGCCACGAGACGAAGGTGTGGCTGGAGATCACCACCCTGCTGATTCCCGGACGAAACGACAGTGACGCCGAAATCGCCGCCGAATGCGCATGGATCCGCGACAATCTCGGCGTCGACGTGCCCCTGCACTTCACCGCGTTCCACCCGGACTACAAGATGACCGACACGCCGCCGACACCGCCGACCACGCTGACCCGGGCGCGCCGGCTCGGCGTCGATGCGGGCCTGCAGTTCGTCTACACCGGAAACGTCCACGACACCGACGGCGGCAGCACGTTCTGCCCAGGATGCGGGTTGGCGGTGGTCGTTCGCGACTGGTATGCGATGCGGCATTACGCGTTAACCGATGACGGCCGCTGCCAAGCGTGTGACTACCGGCTGGCCGGCGTCTACGACGGCCCGGCACGACATTGGGGCCGGCGACGCCTGCCCCTGGTTGGAGTGTGAACTAGCTAACACGACCCTAGCTATCTTACTCCGGAGTAAGATACGGTTATCCGCATCGCCCCAACGACCGAGGCCGCCGACATGACCGACACATCCACCGACAAACCCGCCCGCGCACGCCGTAACCGACGAGGCCGCAACACCGCCGTCGGGATGGCGCCACACAAACGAACCGGCATCGACGTCGCATTGGCGATCTTGACCCCGTTCGTCGGCCAGGAGTTCCTGGACAAGTACCACCTGCGCGATCCGCTCAACCGATCCCTGCGTTACGGCGTCAAGACCATGTTCTCCGCCGCGGGCGCCACCACCCGTCAGTTCAAGCGCGTGCAGAGCCTGCGCGGTGGGCCAACTCGGCTGAAGTCCAGCGGCCGGGACTACTTCGACCTGACGCCCGATGACGACCAGAAGCTCATCGTCGAGACCGTCGACGAATTCGCCAACGAGATACTGCGTCCCGCGGCTCACGACGCCGACGAGGCCGCCACCTACCCGCCCGACCTGATCGCCAAGGCCACCGAGCTGGGCATCACCGCCGTCAACATCCCCGAGGATTTCGACGGCATCGCCGAACACCGTTCCAGCGTCACCAACGTCCTGGTTGCCGAGGCGCTGGCCTACGGCGACATGGGGTTGGCGCTGCCGATTCTGGCGCCCGGCGGGGTGGCGTCCGCCCTCACCCATTGGGGCAGCGCCGATCAACAGGCGACCTACCTCAAAGAGTTCGCCGGTGCGAACGTTCCGCAGGCCTGCGTGGCCCTCGCCGAACCGCAACCCTTGTTCGACCCCACCCGGCTGCAAACCACCGCGGTGCGCACCCCCTCGGGATACCGGCTCGACGGCGTCAAATCCTTGGTCCCGGCCGCGACCAAGGCCGAGCTGTTCATCGTCGCCGCCCAACTGGGCGGTAAGCCGGCGCTGTTCATCGTCGAGTCCGCCACCAACGGCCTGACCGTCAAAGCGGACCCGAGCATGGGGATTCGCGCCGCGGCGCTGGGCCAGGTCGAGCTCTCCCGGGTATCGGTGCCGCTGCATGCCCGGCTGGGCGAGGACGAAGCGACCGACAACGACTACTCCGAGGCGATCGCGCTGGCCCGCTTGGGCTGGGCGGCGCTGGCGGTCGGCACCTCGCATGCGGTGCTCGACTACGTCATCCCCTACGTCAAAGAACGCCATGCCTTCGGCGAGCCGATCGCGCACCGTCAAGCCGTGGCGTTCATGTGCGCCAACATCGCGATCGAGCTCGACGGGCTGCGGCTGATCACCTGGCGCGGCGCGTCCCGCGCCGAGCAAGGCCTGCCGTTCGCCCGGGAGGCGGCACTGGCCAAGCGGCTCGGCTCCGACAAGGGCATGCAGATCGGGCTGGACGGCGTGCAACTGCTGGGCGGCCACGGCTACACCAAGGAGCACCCGGTCGAGCGCTGGTATCGCGACCTGCGGGCCATCGGCGTCGCCGAGGGCGTTGTCGTCATCTAGAGCGAGCTGAAAGACCCATCATGGCAATCAATCTGGAACTACCACGCAAGCTGCAAGCGGTGATCGTCAAGACCCATCAGGGTGCCGCCGAGATGATGCGGCCGATAGCCCGCAAGTACGACCTGAAGGAACATGCCTACCCGGTCGAACTGGACACCCTGATCAATCTGTTCGAGGGAGCCGCCGAATCGTTCAACTTCGCCGGGGCCGACTCGCTCGGCGACGACGACGAAGACAAAGACGGAAACCACAACGGCGCCAACATGGCCGCGGTGGTCCAGACGATGGAAGCCTGCTGGGGCGACGTCGCGATGATGCTGTCCCTGCCCTATCAAGGACTGGGTAACGCGGCCATTTCCGCGGTCGCCACCGACGAGCAGCTGCAACGCCTGGGCAAGGTGTGGGCGGCGATGGCCATCACCGAGCCGGGGTTCGGGTCGGACTCGGCGGCGGTGTCGACCACCGCCACCCTCGACGGCGACGAGTACGTGATCAACGGCGAGAAGATCTTCGTCACCGCCGGATCCCGCGCCACCCACATCGTGGTGTGGGCGACCCTGGACAAATCGAAGGGCCGCGCGGCGATCAAGTCGTTCATCGTGCCGCGCGAGCATCCCGGCGTCACCGTCGAACGACTCGAACACAAGCTTGGCATCAAGGGTTCGGACACCGCGGTGATCCGGTTCGACAACGCCCGTATTCCCAAGGAAAACCTGCTGGGCAACCCGGAAATCGAAGAAGGCAAGGGCTTTTCCGGGGTGATGGAGACGTTCGACAACACCCGCCCGATCGTCGCCGCCATGGCCGTCGGGATTGGCCGGGCCGCGCTGGAGGAAATCCGCACGATCCTCACCCGTGCCGGGGTGGAGATCTCCTACGACCGGCCGGCGCACGCCCAGAGCGCCGCCGCGGCCGAATTCCTTCGCATGGAGGCCGACTGGGAGGCCAGCTACCTGCTGTCGCTGCGCGCCGCATGGCAGGCCGACAACAACATCCCCAACTCCAAAGAGGCCTCGATGAGCAAGGCCAAGGCCGGCCGGATGGCCAGCGACGTCACCTGCAAGACCGTCGAATTGGCTGGAACCGCAGGCTATTCCGAGCAGTCCTTGTTGGAGAAGTGGGCTCGCGACTCCAAGATCCTGGACATCTTCGAGGGCACTCAGCAGATCCAGCAACTGGTGGTCGCCCGCCGATTGCTGGGCCTGTCGTCGGCCGAGCTGAAGTAGCGAACTCCGCCTGCTCAGTCAACAAGACCACAGGGCGCTGATCGGTAACGCCGCAAGTCTCGGGCCGAACGGCGTCGCTTCGGGTGCGGCGGTGAGCAGGACGCCGAATTGGAATCGATCGCCGAGCCTGGTGGCGAGAAAACGAAGGCCACGCAGATCTTCGGCCCGCGGCGTGCTGGTCGCCTTGACTTCGATCCCGCAGACCCGGCCGTCGGGATGTTCAAGCACAAGGTCGACCTCAGCACCGCCCCGGTCACGAAAATGCCACAGCCTCGCCCGTTCGGCCGACCAGGTGAGTTGCTTGCGAATCTCGTTGGCCACGAACGTTTCCAGGAGTGGGCCGAGTGGACCCCCGGGACGATCCAACGTCGCCACGGTAGCGCCGAGCAGGTGAGCGGCCAACCCACTGTCTGCCACAACCAGCTTCGGTCTCCGAATGACCTTGCGGCTCAAGTTGGTCGACCAAGCAGGCACCCGATGGATGAGGAAGGCCGCTTCCAGCAAGGCGAGATAGCCGTCGGTGGTGCGGGCCGGAACCGACAACTCATTAGCCAGCGCGCTCACATTCAGCTCGGCGCCGGTCCGGGCGGCGCAGAGCCGAAGCAGACGCGGCATTTCGGCGAGTCGCTCGATCGCCGAGAGCTCGCGGATGACCGACTGCGTCGCTGTGACGAGATAGTTGTCGAACCACCGGCGACGCCTCAACGGCGCGCGAGCGACGACGTCCGGGAACCCTCCCGTGGCGATCCGCTCGATCAGATCGGCACGCCGCATATCGGAGCCGTGTATCAGCTCGCGTGGCGCCGTGAACAGCAGATCGACGAAGTTGTCAGCGAGCCCTGCCAGCTCACCCTGCGAGAACGGCCAGAGTTCGATGATCTCGACCCGTCCGACCAGCGCGTCGGCCATGTCGGGCACAGAGAGCAGCCGCGCCGAACCCGTGAGGAGGAAGCGGCCGGGCCTGCGATCGCGGTCGACCTCGGACTTGATTGCCCGGAATAGGCCCGGTTCGAGCTGCGCCTCATCGATCACAAGTGTGTCCACGGGACGGGATACAAACGCGCGGGGATCGTCCCGAGCAGCATCACGGTTTGCCACGTCGTCAAGGGAGACGACTTCACTGGACCCTGGATAGTGAAGTCGCGCAACGAGTGTCGTCTTACCCACTTGACGCGCGCCGTTGAGAACGACGACCGGGGTGTCGGCGAGAGCGGCCAGCACCGACGGCGCGATCGCGCGCTCAATG